>JASHOA010000060.1 GCA_030041375.1 Acetobacteraceae bacterium | reverse complement strand
GCCAAACTCAACGAGGTCGATCCGCGCGCCTGGCTCGCCGACGTGTTGGCGCGGATCGCCGATCATCCCGCCTCCCGCCTCCACGAGCTGTTGCCCTGGCATTGGCCGAGGCCGAACGAGCGCCGTAGCTTGGCCGCTTGAGCATCCCAGACCTTGCCGGCGAATGTCCGACCCACGGTGCTCGGCGAATGGTTACGATGCAGGTGCCATCGTCGCATCATCACAGCTCGCGCTCGAGCAGGTAACGACGGACGGAGGGCGACTGATATTCTGCCGCCTCGATCGCGTCGGCGCTGATATGTTCCGCTCCTGTCAGCAAGGCCGCACTGGTCGCCGCGATTAGAAGCGCTGCTACCTCGCCGATGACACCTTCTGCACGGTACGCCACCAGCATTGGCGAGGGAGCCGTGATGCGAGGTACTTGACAACACTATATAATCAAACTTCTGCCGAAAATGCGAGGTGGTTCGAGGTGTCCAACTGCGCATGGCCATGGTCGAGTAGCGCTTTCCGGTCCGGCGCGTTCATCTTCCGGACCTTTTGGCTAAAAAATCAACCTCCACCGTGAGTTGACCGATCTTGGCGTGCAGCTTCTCAACCTCGCATTCCCGGCTCATCTCGGCATCCAGCCCCACCCCCCGGGGTCACACGCCCGCACAGCCCGAGCCAGCAACTGCTTCTTCCAGGCGTAAATCTGGCTTCAGGTGATCCTTGTAGCGCCGGGCCAGATCCGCTACCGACATCTGCTCGCGCAACGCTTCCAAGACGATCTGCGCCTTCAACGGTGCGTCTATCTTTCGTCTCGCTTTCGTCATCGTCCGCTCCTTCTACCACGACAGAACGGTCTGCACTCCCAATCAAACCGCCGGTCCCAAACCACGGGTCCACTTCACCCGCGCACTGTGTCAGATACGGCCAAGCGCGTGATCCTGATGTGCTCAATTGGCACTAAGGGGGACTGTCAGCGGATTGTAACCGAGGAGCCAGTCATTACCGCCCTCGATCTCATTGTTGTCCGAAGCGCTCTGTACGCGGGTCAGCCTCTCGTAGCGTGTGTGCTCATAGCGCCGGAGTGCGACCGCGTATTGGCCGGGCTTCGCTTCCGTCAGACAGCGTGCAAGTATCGCAGCGTCTTCTACGGCCATTCCACCCCCCTGCCCGATATGTGGTGTCATCGGGTGACCCGCGTCTCCCAAGAGGGTAACCGCCCTATCGTACCACGGCGGATTGCCCGGATAGGCCACCATTAAGGGCCACTTGATGATGTTCTCCAATTGCCCAAGTATGGCCAGCAGCTTGGGATCGATATCTGAGAAGCGCTCCGTAAGCGTGTCCCGATCAACAACATGGGGGCTTATCTCCCGGCCGAGCCAAGCCTCCGAATGCACGGCAACCATGCAGTATCTGTGGCGATCCTCGTCCATAGCATACAACAACACATATCTATCAGTGCTGCCATGCCGGTCCCACCACCGCATATAATCGGCAATCTCTGGCAGCCCAGCGAGTGCCTCGGCAGGAACGATCGCGCGATAGGCAACTCGTCCCGAGAAACGCGGCTGCGGAAAGCCTTCGATATGGCGCCTGACCACCGAGTGCAGCCCGTCCGCTCCGACTAGAAGCTTCGCGCGAACGCTCGGCCCTTCCTCGAACTTCAACTCCACACCGTCGCTGCCTGCGTACAAGCTGCAAAGACGCCTGTTCAGATTCAGCCTCTCAGGCGCGACACACTTGAGCAGGGCCGCGTGCAACTCACCCCGGTGAAACGCCCGGGAAGCCGCACCATATCTTATAGCTCGGTCCGCCATATCGAAGGTCTTCACGATGTCGCCGTTGTCCCACCGCCGATATAGTCGCCGCTTCACGCGGACACCGGCAGAACTGATCCGGTCACCACTCAGGTATTCAAAAACGTTGATGCCGTTGGCGTGGAAATTAATACCCGCCCCAAGCGCTTCCAGCTTAGGCGCCTGCTCATATATGCTGTAGCTTATTCCCGCCTTGCCGAGCAGACCACCTAGGACCAATCCTCCTATCCCTGCTCCGATGATGGCGGTATCCGCATTCACGTTGTCTACCAACCTGGCGCTCTCCTCCAGAAACCGCACCGCCCGTGGCCTATATTGACCCTAGCTGCGTGAAAATGCGCGACTCCAGCCAGACTGTGGAATTTCATATTCCATGACTGCCGCTGTAACCCTGCAAGTAGCACTGCCATACTTGGTGTCGCCCAAGGCGGGAATGAGGTCATTGAGCCTTCGATCCACGCTGAAGTTTCGCCAGGCCAAAACCCAATCCTCTGCTGCCTTCCTACAACTCCCTTCCCGGGGTACTTGCCAGAACCTTGCTGGCGTGTTCGGCAATCTGCCCAACGGTCGCCAGCCATGCGCCCTCGACACCTTTCACGTAATTGATGAATTCGATCGCTTTGTCGAGTTGTGCCAGACGCCCCGACAGGAACGGATGCCATACGGTGACGAACATGGCCCCATATTTGACGGCCGCGTCAAACTCAGCCCGGAACACCTCCATCGCGCGGCTTGGCGAGGCGATCTGCATCATGAATTCGAACTCGCGACTGTGCATATACTGCGGCCAGTCGTCCAGACGCCAGCCTATGGGAATTTCCACCAGTGTCTTGTTGCCACGCCCCAGCAGATAGGGGACATCGTCGCCCATCAATGACGAATCGTATTTAAATCCATTCTCGATCAGCAACGCCGCAGTGCGATCGGAAAACGCGAAACCCGGAGCCCTCCAGCCGTCGGGCCGCATACCTAGGACCCTCACATAGGAGTCAATGCTCCGAAGCAAGCTTTCTTCCTCCTGCTCCGCTGTCAGATCATATGTGCGCTCGTGCAGATAGCCGTGCAGGGCAACTTCGTGGCCGTGCGCAGCGAGTTGCTCGATTGCTCCAGGATATTGATCGATCACCCATCCAGGCACGAAAAACGTCTGTTTCAGACCAAGCTGCTCGAGAACGTTGATTAGCCTAGGCAGCGCTATGGTCGGCCCATAACGGAGAAAAGACCGCATTGCGACAAACCTTTCCACGCCATCCCTATATTTGTAGGTCAAGCCGCTCTCGGCGTCGACATCCCACGAGATTGAAGCTGCACATCTCTTGCCGTCAGGCCAATCGAACACTTGCTTTTCCATTCCGTCGTCTCCAAGACACATTAGAGCCTCCGGCGGATCGCCCCGGCTCACGCGCCACACATAGTTGACCGGTATTCCATCTGATCCATTCGTTCTCGCAACGCCGGGACCGCGATGTCACGTTTATACAGCTTCCTCTCCACATCGACTTTAGCTTTGGGGAACTTGACGGTCCAGCGCGGGGCGTGATTTTTCTGTCCCAGCTTTGCCGGCTGCTCCTTCCACACCTCGCAGAGGCGTTCGGGGAACTCAGGCATAGGTCCGCTCGAGCCGGGTGAGGAGAGAGGGGCTGCGCTTGTGGAACGGATGAACGTCTGGAGGTTGATCGATTTTGGCGACCGGCTTGCGGATGAAACGGCAGCATCTGACGAGGTGTGCGAAGCGGGTCGCCGGCACGACGAGACGACATTCCCGGGCCGCCAGGCGAAGGAGCAGGTAGGCGATCATCGCGGCAATCAGTTGCAATCGGACACCGTTTTCGGATCGCGTTCTGAACTTCTTGAGCTTAAGGTGCTTAATCCAGCGGAACAGCAGTTCGATCTGCCAGCGTGCTCTATAGATCACTGCGATCTCCACCGCCGCGCGCTGTAGATCGTTCGTAAGAACGTCAGAACGCCACCGGCCTCGCGCTTGATGCGAACACGCCGCAACGGAATGGCAGGCTTGGCATGGACTTCGGTTTCCAGTTTGACTTCGGCATCGCGCAGCACGGTGAAGCCTTCACCTTGGGCTGCTTCAACCTCGCGCCGAAGGACGACCTGCAACTTCACATTGGAGTTCGGCCGGGTGACAAAGAAGCTGCCAGTGGCATGGATGCGTGTCCACCACGAATAATTGCAGTAGCCTTTGTCAACAACGTAGGTGGCTCCGGTTTCGGGTAGCACTTGCTCACCGACCAGCACATCATTGATGGTCGATGGGGTGATGGCTATCCACCTCGGTTGATCGGCCGCCGGATCGTCCACCACGCGCAGTTTCAGCCCTCGGGTTCTGCCATTCCGGCCGGCCCAGCTGACCAGATTTACAGGAGGGGTCGGCGTGGCACCGGTGAGCCGCAACATCTCACTGCTTTCGCGCCGCAAACAGTGCTCGGCCAGAGCGGAAAGTGGCTCGAAGGTCTCGGCAAAGATCGCGGCCGGGCACCTTACATTAACATCGGAAGGAGCGCCCAGGGCCCCCCTTGGCCTCGCATCACGGCTCCCTCGCCGATCACAACACCATAGAATCAAACTCCCGCCGAAAATGCGAGGTACTTCGATGTGTCCGCCTGGTTCGGCGAGTCACCACGCTTCCGCCCAGCTGCCCCGGTTTTGCGAGGTGCTCTCCATATGCCCTTCTTTTGTACCGAACCGGTTGCGATCGTGACCGAAGCGCTCATCGCCTCGGCGGCCCGATTAGCAAGGCCTGTTCATTCCCGATTTGCAGTGCTATTCTCAATCGTGACCTGTCCTCTCGCGATAGCCTCGCTAATCGAAAGATAGCCCGAGAAAAGCAGCGGGACGGTTCGGATGGCCCAATGGTGCTCGTGCGATGGAAGACCCCTATCGGCAGCGAAGTTATGGCACGATTCCGGTCGGCTTCGGGGACAGGCTGGGGATAGCCGTCGTTGACTTCCAGTTGGCATTTACTGAACCGACCTATCCGATGGGCGGCGGGGACCATATCGAGCGCGCAGTTCGGAATACCGCTCGGCTGCTAGGTGTGGCGCGCCGCCGTGGCTTACCCGTCGCCTGCTGCTATGAGGCATACTCAAGCTGTCGGGGAATGCCCTATTGGAAGATCGGCGCGGTCAGCGAGCTTATCCATGGCCATCCGGGAACGGAGCTCGATAAGCGGATCTACGATCCGACCTATGATATCGCAGTTTGTAAATCGGGGCCGTCGATCTTTTTCATGACGCCCGTCGTCTCCTTCTTCGTCAAGGAACGGGTCGATACGGTCATTATCGCCGGCGTCACTACGAGCGGTTGCATCCGCGCTTCCGTGACCGACAGCTTCAGCTTCGGTTTCCGCACGATCGTGCCTGAGGATTGCGTGGGCGATCACGACGAGCATGCGCATCGGCAAAACCTGCTCGATATGGAGAGGCGCTACTGCACGGTTTCCGATTGCGATGCGGTCATTTCCGAGCTCGAACGGCGAGACGTGCACGCAGGGTCAATTTTGGAAAAATAAGTCCTCGTTCGTTTGCTTCGTCAATTGTCGGTTTCGGAAAGAACTTGGGCATCGTCGCGCGCCCAACCCAGCCGTACCGAGTCCCCAGTGCAGGCGTGCTGAGATAGAGTTGGATCCGTACTGCTGACAATTAGCTTCTGTCCGAGGGCGTGGACGACATACCGGGAGCGATTTCCTAGGAAGGTACAGTCGACGATGATACCATCGATGACGTTCTCGATGGTCTCCTCGGTGGTGAGAAACCGGATGCGCTCGGGTCGAACCGAGACCAAGGCGTGCGGCGATTGCCGGCGATAGCCTTCCTGCGGCGCTTGTGCATGGCCCACGGTGCCATTGTGGAAGCGCAGCCGCGCTGAGCTTCCGTCGAATTCGCAATCGGTGCAGCGCAGAAGGTTCGTCTCGCCGAGAAAGCCCGCCACGAACGGGCTTCGCGGATGCAGGTAGACGTCGCGTGGCGAGCCGATTTGCGCGATCCGCCCCTCGTTCATGACCGCGATGCTATCGGACATCATCATCGCTTCGTCCTGATCGTGAGTCACGAACAAGATCGAGATCCCGATGCGACGCTGGAGCTCCTTGATCTCGAGCTGCAGCGCCTCCCTGAGGTTTCTGTCTAGGGCGCCCAGCGGCTCGTCGAGCAGCAGTGCATCCGGTTCGAAGACCAGCGCGCGTGCCAGGGCGACGCGCTGCTGCTGGCCACCGGAAAGATCGGCCGGCCTGCGATCGCGGAACTCCGCAAGGCCAACCTTCTCGAGCATGTCGAGGGATTTGCGGCGACGTTCGGAAGACGAAAATCGCCGCATCCTGAGAGGAAACGCTACATTCTCGAGCACTGACATGTGCGGGAATAAGGCGTAGCCCTGGAAGACGACGCCGAAATTGCGGCGCTGCGGCGGTTGCCAGGCGACGTTCTTGCCATCCACGCGAATTTCGCCCCGATCCGGCAATTCGAATCCGGCCACCATCATAAGGCTCGTAGTCTTTCCGGAGCCGCTCGGCCCGAGCAGGGTGAGAAGCTCCCCGGGCTTCAAGGTGAAGGTGACGTCCCGGACGACGTACTGATTGGCGCTATAGGCCTTCCACACTCCTCTTACGTCGAGATGGCGGCCAGCCAGCCGCTTGCCAGCTTCCCGATTCGCGCTGTCATCGAGGCCTGGGATCACGATGTCCATGACCATTGCTTCGCCGTCTTCAAGCGCTACCGCGGCGACAATCTCTGCCGCGGCAGGAATGC
Organism: Acetobacteraceae bacterium; assembly: GCA_030041375.1. Lineage (GTDB taxonomy): Bacteria > Pseudomonadota > Alphaproteobacteria > Acetobacterales > Acetobacteraceae > JAKAWQ01. Next base: position 262,317 of record JASHOA010000060.1, on the reverse strand, counting down.
CTGCGCCAGCAACGCCAGGCTGGCAAGGCTGAGAAGCAAGGAAGCCACCGCCGCGATTTTGGGCGTCAGCTCGTACTGGATGCTCGTGAACATCCGCACCGGCAAGGTGGTTGCATCCGGCGATTGCAGGAACAGCGCGATGACGACCTCGTCGAAGCAGACCGCAAAGGCAAAGATGGCGCCTGCGGCGATCCCGGGCCGAATCGTCGGCCAATGCACGTGGTACAGGACCGAGGCGCTCCCCGCTCCTAGGCTGCGCGCCGAACGGGCGAGCAGCGGATTCAGGCCAGCGAGCGCCGCCTGCACGGTGATGAACACATAAGGCGTCACCAGTACGCTGTAGGCGAGGCCAATCTCGAGCCAGCGCTCGCCAAGTTGCACATATGTGAAGAAGAGATAGTCACCCAAACCGAGCACGACGAGAGGGATCACCATCGGGGTCAATATGATTCCGACAACCGCGCCCTTGCCGAAAAAGGTCTTTCCGTGCAGTGCGATTGCCGCGCTCGAGCCGGCAACGCAAGCGATGCACACGGCCAGAATGGAAACCTTGAACGAGATGATCGTCGAGTCGATCCATTGCGAATCCTTGAAGTAGTCGGCAAAGGCGTGCACCGAGATCCAGATGGGGGGAAACTGGATGATCTGCCCCTTTGTCAGCGCCATCGGGACTATGATCAGCGTCGGCAGCATGAGGTAGATGAAGACCGGTATGCAGGCGAGCAGCAGCAAGCATCTCCCGGATACCCGAAGTCCCCGATAGGAGGCCGGGGAAGAAAGAGGCGTACGCCCGGATTCGCACGCCTCACGCCTTGCCATATTGGCCTTCCTTCGGGCACCACTGATAGATGAAAACCAAGACCGAGACGACAACGACGATGAGGACCGCCAACGCGGCAGCGCGATTGAAATCGACAAGCTGATGGGCATAGAAATCGACGAGATTGGCGATCATCATGTCCGCCGGGCCGCCCAGGATGACCGGGGTGATGAAGAAGCCGGTCGATATGATGAAGACGAGCAGCCCCGCCGCATAGACGCCAGGAAGCGTCAGCGGCACGATCACCCTCGAGACCACGGAGAAGTCGGAAGCGCCGAGGCTCTTGGCTGCGCGCTCGAGCCGTTGATCGATCGACAACATCACGGTATAAATCGGAAATACCGCGTACGGGAGGACGTAGTGGACCATTCCGATGATCACCGCCAGTCTGTTGTGCAGCAGCGGTAGCGCTTTATGCGTCGGGCTGATGACCAGCCATAGCTCGTTGAATACGCCATTGTCCTGCAGCAGCGCAGCCCATGCAAAGTTCTTCACGAGCACGCCGGTCCAGAACGGGAGCAGCACGAGCATGAACAGCAGCACGCGCAAGCGCGGGCCCGATCGCCAGAGCGCGGCGGCCAGGAGATAGCCGAGCAGCACCGCGACCACGGTGGTGATAATGCTGACCACAACCGTGTTCTCGGCGATTCGCGCGAGCAGCGGGCTCGCCAGCACCGCGCGGTATTGCTTCAAGCCGCCGGCGAAGCTGAAGCGGACAATCAGCGCCAGCGGCATCACCGCCAGCGTTCCGTAGATCACTCCAATCGGGAACAACAGCCAAAGCGGGCTCCGCGCGATTCGCTTTGCCGACCATTGCATGCGATCCGCGCCGTCTACCGTTCCCCAGCCCGCACCGATCTCAGCACCATCCCCTTATGGATCGTGCAGTCAGGCACGCCCGACCACGGCCGGTCATTGTTCGATCTGCCATTCCTTGAACCGGGTCAGGGTCTTCTCCAGATTGGCGCCCCACCACGCGTCATTCTTCACGAACACCTTGTCTTTGAGTGTCGGGCTCGTGGGCAGGCTGTCGGCAAGATTCTTCGGCAGATATTTCAGGGTTTGCATGTTCGGCATCGCGTAGGTGGTCAGTTTGATATAGTCGACGTCCGCCTTCGTATTGGTGAAGATGTAGCTGAGCAGTTCGAACGCTTCGCGCTTGTGTGCGGACGTCCGGACGACGGAGAGGTAGTCGCCGCTCACCGCGGAGTAATCGGGCGTAAACCCGATCTGTGCTCCCCCGCGGTCGGCGATGACCACCCGCCCATCGAACACGGTGGCGAGCGCAACCTCTCCGGAGACGAGCTGCTGAATCGGCTCCTGGTTGGTCGTGTGCCAGATGATGTGGCTCTTGCCGAGGCGCTCGAGGCTCTTGAGCGCCCGCTCGACGTCGAGCGGATAGAGCTTGTCGAGAGGGACCCCGTCCGCAAGCAGTGCCGCCTCGAGAACGGACCCGTCACTGATATTCGCATCGAGCGAGCGCTTGCCGGAGTATCGCTTGGTGTCCCAGAAGTCGGCCCAGGTCCTCGGTGCCTTGTCGTCGGGGATCTTGCGGCGGTCCCAGGCCATGACAAAAAGATAGAGCGTGTATTTCGCGCCATAGGGCGCGCAGTACTCGGGGTCGAGATGCGTCCGATCGACGATCTTATAGTCGAACGGAGCCAGCAGGTTCTCCTTGACGGCAACCTCATACTCCGAGCCGGTGAGCTCGACGATGTCCCATTGCGCCGCTCCACCCGAGACGACCTGAAGCTTGGCGAGCGCCAGGGATGTGTTGGTGCCGAGATTCACCTTGATGCCCGTCTCCTTTTCGAAGGGGACGACGAAAACATTGTGGATGTTCTGGTTGATGACGCCGCCATAACTGGCGATGCTCACTTCCTTGGACGACGCCAGCGCGGCTCTGCTCGCGAACGCCGGCACCGAGGAAACGGCCAAGGCCGCCGCCGACTGACACACGAAACTGCGACGGCAGATCCGCTCGGACGCAAGCTTGCCCGCGAGAATATTGCCGTGCCCCATTGAACCCTCCTCCTCCGTAGTTTCACTAAACGATGCAGCCGGTCCCTTCTTCGAGAAAATGTGATCCTTTCGCTCGTCCGTGTTTTCGGCAGCACGACACGATAGTGCGACTCCTCATGCCCGCCATCGGTCGAAGACCGCCGTCTCAATCACCGCTTCGGAGTCCGCGCTGGCGAGTCGTCGACGGGCGTGAGGCCGCCAAGCCAATTCCGCTCGTTCGCATTCTCCTTCACCGCGATATCCATCTTCACGCTCTAATGGCGCATGGTTTGCAAGCGAGCCACCACCGTTTCCCCTCAAGACGTCGCGATCTCGGCGATCTCGCGCTTCGTCCACCTCCGAGACTAGTCCAAACCCATTAGCTTGTCCAAGACGGGGATGTCCCGGGGCACGGACAGGAGTCATGTTAGTGTGTCAGCCCCATGAGCCCTTGTCCAAGACTGATTGCCACGGTTCCCATAAGTGATGGTTGATGGACCTGCGGCGTTTTCAGAGTGAACCGTACTGGGATTGTCGGACGCTCAACTCTTGAGAGATGGAGCGATGACAAAGCGCGTCCAGGACTGGGTCTACAGCGCGCAGACTTTGCCCATGAATACTTACTTCCATCCGTGATTACTTGACGCGCGCCGCTGCCCGGTGCCCTTCCGCGATGAGCCGTACGATCTGAGTACGGTGACCGGCGCGACGTAGTTGTTGTCGTGCTTGACTACGCGCACATAGTCGCCGCCGGGGATCAGTTCACTGACACGGGCCCAGCTCAGCCGTTCCCGTCGAGGATGAGGAGAAGGCGGGAGCCATGCGGCTCCCGCCCGGTCCTCTCAGCCGAACGCCTCCAGCTCGGCAGCCGAGGCCTGGCGGCCGACGCCGTTGGCCGAGGCAGTGGGCCCTTCGCAGGGCTGCCACGTCTCGCCGGTGATCTCGGCGTAGGCATGCACGGCGCCGGTGACGGCGGCGAGCAGGGCGTAGGCGGGTGAGACCCGCCGCGGCAGCTAGCCCGCGATCGCCCGCGGCGGAATCGTCGGAGGGCGTGAATCGCGGGCTCGAACAAACCGCGAGACCCGTGTCGGGCTCCACAGTCAGCCCGACACGGGTCTAAGGCACGGGCGCGGGCCGCGCACGGGACTCGAAGCCGGTGACGCCCTCACGGTCTTCGTCGCGCTCGTCGTAGGCAAGCCTGAAGGTGAGGTCGCGGGCCTGGGTGACCTTGATGTCATAGAACGTGGCAGCGCAGTGGGCCGAGCTGACGGAGGTCCCGACGACGCGCTGAAGGTGGATGCGAAGCGCCGTCTCGTTCCGCGTCGGCTGCAACTCCTTGGCGGAGGGGCCGATCTGTTCTTCGGTCGCCTCGCAGATGCCGTCGTAGTCCATTAGGTCGAGGGCCAAGCAGGTGGTGATCGTTTCCGCCTGAACGGCGGTCGCGGCGAGCCTGGTGACGAGCCCGAGCGTGATCGCCTTGCGGCGCTGCGGGGCACGGACGGGCTTCTGAGCGGATTTCTCGGCGGTTTCCGCGACCATGTTCGGATTTCTCAACTTCCATGGGGCTCGCAGGCCCCATGCCTGCGTCTTTCGTCTTTGGGTGCGGTTCATTGCGGCCAGGCGTCAGGCGGCCGGCGTAAAAGGCGCGACGCGGACCGGACCCGGCATCGGCAGAGCGGGGCCGGGAGGACTGACCAGGCGCCGCAGGGTCGGAGCCATGCATAGCCGCACGGAAGGAACGCGCGCGTGGGCACGGCGAGCATGGCGAGGACCTGCCCATTCCTCGCCGGCTGCCGTCCGACCTAGAACCCGCACGACACGACAGGGGTCGCAAGCCTTGAGGTCGGCGGCTGCACAGAGGTGAGAGAAGATCCGGACCCTAGCCGTCAATTGGCACTGAAGCGAAATGCCGGTAGAACTTGCGCCAATTTCTTGAAATTACGGTGGAAATAAGCGCGGATGTGGGTCCGTTCGGCGCCGATTCACACGCCGGCATGACAAGGTCGTTTGGAGACCGCACTGAAACCGGGCAAGGCGCTCCACCCGAGGCTGGTTCGAGGTCGTTGGCCGGTCGCAGGCGACCACCATCATATCTATCCCAACACCAAAACGTGCGGTGACAGTACTCGGCGGCACGACCCTCGGCGGCGAGCCCGCTTGGCCGCGCCCGGGTGCCCGATCACGAAGTAAATCGGATGACGGCATTCCCTGCTTTGCCGATTTAATTCCCTGTTCGGTCGATTTATTTCCCTGGTGCCCTCGGAGAAACTCCCTGTTCCTTCGCGTAGGGAATTCTGTCGCTAGGCAGCTGATCCAGCTGGGCTTCTGACCCGCAACTTCGCCACTTTTGGGCTCTGAGCGCAAATATTCCCTGAATCTTCCCTGCATAACAGGGAAATTGCCTGCGGAGAGCGGTTCACTGCGAACTGCCTGCTCCGCCATAGCTACTTGATATCATTAACTTTTCCGTTCTCTCCGCAAACTGTCGCGCACGCGTGCCTGCCGATTATGCCGGCCGGAGGTGTTGATGGTAGAGACCACCGATCCAGGCGACCGATGTAACGCGGCCGATCGTCTGAGCGGGTCGGTGAAGTGAAACATCCTTGTCCGGGGCAAGATGCGTACGCACTCCGTTGTAGTACGTGGCGTAATTTGCCAGCAGCCGACGAAGCTGCTCCTGCCCCAGGACCAGGACATGGTCGAGGCACTCGCGTCGGATCGATCCGATCAGTCGTTCAGCATGGCCGTTCTGCCATGGCGCTCGCGAAGCGATGGGCCGATCTCGAATGCCCATGGTTGGCAGCCGACGTGTGACGATGGCACCGTTGGAGCTGTCGCGGTCACGGATCAGGAAGCCGGGTGCCTCATCTTACGGAAAGGCTTCGGTGATCTGCCGGGCGATCCACTCTGCGGTCGGGTTCGCTGTCACGTTGGTCCAGACGAGTCGGCGCCTCTTCAGGGAGAGAATCACCAGTCCATAAAGAAGTCTGAAGCCGACAGTGGGAACGATGAAGAGATCAACCGCCGCGATGTCCCCAGTGTGATTGCGCAGGTGTGATTGCGCAGGAACGTCCTCCACCGTTGCGAGGGCGGACTACGACGGCGGGTCATGTACTTGGCGACTGTCGACTGGGCGATGTGGACGCCGAGCTTTAGCGGTTCGCCGTGAATGCGTGGCGCGCCCCAGAGGGGATTCTCACGGCTGATCTGCCGCACCGGATTGCGGATGTCGGCCGGCAGTACCGGTCTTCCCGCCCAACGGCGGGACTTCCATCGCCAGAACAGTCGGAAGCCATTGCGACGCCAGCGCAGCAGCGTTTCGGGTTGGAAGATGACCCAAGCGTCCAGAAGGCACGGAAACAGCCTGGAGAGCCAGACAAAAATCAGCCGATCGCGATTGCGCAACCGGATCCTTGCCGATGCAGAGCGCTTCAGAACGACAAGCCGCCGGCGGAGGAATACGTTCTCCGCTTGCAGCGCCGCACGTGATCTGAACATCCGGAGCAGCACGGCGCCAACCAACTTCAGGACGTCGATCACCGCGGCCCGAGCTCAGCCCACTGCTACACCGGCGTCAGCCCGGATGAGATTTTTGATGGGGACACGGCTCGTCACCACAGTGACCAGCCGCCGTCGACGATCAGGTTGACGCCGGTCACGAACGATGCCTCGTCGGAGACAAGGAACTTGATGGCGTGGCCGACCTCCCGTGGCTCGCCGAACCGGCCCATCGGCGTCATCCTCGACAGATTGGCGATCACCTCGTCGTTGACGATGCCTTCCGACTGCTCGGTGAGGAACATCCCGGGACTGAGCGCGTTCACGGTGATGCCCCAGGGCGCGACGGCGATGGCAAGATCCCTCGTCAGATTGAGAAGCGCCCCTTTTGAGCTGTGGTACGCCGGGTTGCGTTCCGGCCCGCCTCCGACATCAGGCCGGAACAGCCCGCCATAGAGGGAGGCGTTCAGGCCCAGGGATCCGTACACGGAGGCGACGTTGACGATGCGGCCAAAGTGCTGCTCTTTCATCGTGGGAAGGACGGCCTGGGCGAGAAAGAAGCAAGACTCCAGGTTCGTCGTCAGCACGGCACGCCACCGCTCGAGGTCGTAGGCAAGCAGCGGCGCAGGTCGCGAGATGCCGGCATTGTTCACGAGGATGTCGATCCGCCCGAACGCGTCGAGCGCTGTGTCGACGATCCGTCGCCGGTCCGCTGGCGAGTCGACGTCGGCTTGCAGCGGCAGGATTGTCGCCGGTCGTGGCACCGACGCCGAGGTCTCGTGAAGCGGTTTGCTCCGGCGCCCGACGACCAGGCAGCGAGCGCCCGCCTCTGCCAGCACTTCGGCGGTAGCGCGCCCAAGACCCGTCCCGCCGCCGGTCACGATCGCAACCCGGCTCTCGCGCTGCCCCGTCGCCCCGGGAGTCGCCGTCGGGTCTTCAATCATTGGCTACCTCTTTGGCTCCGAACGATCGGACCGCACCGCGGGTCACCTCGCGCCTCGCGCTGGGGCGCCCGGGGTCACACATGGTCCACCAGCCGAACCTTCACTTCTGCTCCCGAGGCAGCCAACTCGAAGGCTTCCGCAGCGCGGGAGAGGGCCGCTTTGTGCTCGCAGGGCTCGAGACGAGGTCGCTCTGGCCTTCGCCATACGCCGCGGCTGCGGCGACGTCGATCGCCGCATACGTCGCAGCCCCGATGACGATCACCCCCGTTGTCCTGGATCGCTCGAGGCGGAGCGACGCGGTCCCATGGTCGGCCCCCATGATGACGGCGCAGTCGGGCACGGCGTCCGACGCGCGCATGGCGGGCGGCGCTCACGTCGCCACCCCACGTGCTTCCAGCAGGGTGAAACCGGCCATCAGGTGGACGAGATCGCTCTTGCTGATTTCGCTGACCGCCCCGTCGAAGACCTTGCGGCCGTGACGCAGCACCACGACCCGGTCGGCTACCGTGAAGACGCTCTCGATGTCGTGGCTGACGAAGATCACGCCGGCTCCCTCTTCAGCCACGGTGCGCACGAGATCGAGGACGATGCGCGTCTGGTTAATCCCGAGGGCTGCCGTCGGTTCGTCGAGCAGGATGAGCTTGGCACCGGGCTTCAACACGCGGGCGACGGCGACGCACTGGCGCTGGCCACCAGAGAGCGAGCGCACCGCCGCGGTCATGTCCCGCACGTGGATGCCGAGACGGCGCAGGCGCTTCCGTGCCCGCTCGATCGCCGCGCTGTCGTCACGCAGCCGCAATGGGCCGATCCTCCAGCGCGGTTCCTCCCCGAGGATGATGTTGTGGGCCACGCTGAGATTCGGGCACACGGCAAGGTCCTGGAAGACGCACTCGATGCCGAGGCGCCGGGCATCGCCGGGATCGCGCACGCGCAGCACCTGCCGCCCGTCGACCTCGAGAAATCCCGCGTCTGGTTCGACCGCGCCGGCGATCATCTTGACAACGGTCGACTTGCCGGCACCGTTATCCCCGACCAGGCTGACGACCTCCCCGCGCCTCACCTCGAAGCTGAGATCCTGCACCGCCCGGAGCGGCCCATAGGACTTGGCCAAACCCCGGCAGGCAAAAACCGGCTGCGTCGCTGCCAACTCGCTCAGGGCTCGCGGGGCACGGCGGACTTCGACGAGCGACTCGCCCGGCCCGCTCGGCACGGGCTCGTTACCCGGACGGCTCTGCGTTCTGCGCCGGTAGAGCGCGTACTGGTCGGCGCCGAGCGCCAGCAGCAGCAACGTGCCCTTGGCGATCTGCTGCCACCAATCCGAGAGGCCGGCGAAGATCAGACCGGCGTTGATCACCCCGATCGTCAGGACGCCGAGCGCGATGCCGACCGGGCTGCCGCTTCCGCCGAGGAACGAGACCCCGCCGAGCAGCACTGCGGTGAGCGCGTCAATGGCGGTGGTCGTGCCAACCTCGGCAGTGGCGCTGCCGAGGCGCGCCGTCTCGAGCACGCTGACGATGCCCATCAGGAGACCCATCAGCACGTACAGTGCGAGGACGATACGGTCGACCTTGATGCCGTTGTAGCGGGCGGCATCCTGATTGCCGCCGATCGCGTAGGCATGCAGTCCCGGAACGGTCCGTGTGAGCGCGATGCCGCCGACAACGAAGACCACGACGGCCACCACCGTCTCGAGCTGGATCGGACCGATCTTGAGCACCCCGAATGACAGGAACGACGAGGAGAAATTGTGGACGTCGAGACCGCCGGTCACCGCGTAAGCGAACCCGGCGTAGATGGACATCGTCCCGAGGGTCACGATGATCGGCGAGATCTTCAGCACCCGCACGAGCCATCCGTTGATGAGGCCGAGCCCGAGCCCCGCGCCGATGCCGACGAGCACGGCCAAGGGCAGGCTCTGCGTGTCGCGCTCGGTGATCCCGACGAGCACCGAAATCAGGGCGAACTGGCCCCCGATCGACAGGTCGACATTCCCTGTGACCAACAGTGCCCCTGCGCCGACAGCGGCGATGCCGATCCCCGAGCTGTTGAGCAGGATCGTGAGAAGATTCGAGGTCGTCCAGAACCGGGGATAGTAGAGAAGTCCGAACAGCACGAGCAGCGCGCCGAGGAGGAGCGCTAGGCCGATCCGGTTCGTCGATTCTCCGGGCGTCTGGGCGTGCCGGATCGATCGACGGGCGTCCCGCCACTTGATGCCGCAGAGGTCATCCGACACGACGATCTCCCCGTCCGCGATTGATCGAACGAGCGGGATCGGCCAGTGCGTCGCAGCGGCGCTTCCGGCCCATCCAACGGAGACTAGCCCGCGATCGCCCGAGGCGGAATCGTCGGAGGGCGTGAATCGCGGGCTCAAACAATGTCCTAGACCCTTGTCGGACGGCCCACTCAGACCGACAAGGGTCTAGTGGTACGGGCTTGTCGTGATGTAGCGGTTACGCGTCTCGTAGCTGATGTTGCCGAGCAGCGTCATGTACTTGCTGCTCTGCAGGTACGAGCTTTTCACCCCGGTCAACGACATGGCCTGGTTGAACTCATTGATCGTCTCCTTCGAGTTCAACGAAATGGCGCCGAATACCATCACCTGGGGTACCTGCTTGCCCGCAAGCCAGTCTGCGGCGAACTGACCCCAGGCATATCCCATCAGGTTGTAGGCGAACGCAAAGCTCGCCTTGTACGGTCCGCCCTTCTCGATTTCGGCGAGCGCGTCGGCGTCACCATTGACACCCGAAATGTACATATGGGTCGTATCGGTGCCGGCCGACCGAAGCGCGGCCAGCGCTCCCATCGAGTAGGTGTCACCTGCGGTCCCGAGAATCACATTGACGTCCGGGTGGGCCTGCAGAATCGTCGCCATCGTCTGCTCGGCGCTCTGCTCGGTCTCTTCCGGCGTTTCGATGTCCTCGACGATCTGGATGGCGGGACCACCCGTCTTCAGCCCCGCCCGCACACCCTGGTCACGGGCGATCAGCACCGAGATCGTATCCAGGTTGAAGATGACCACCTTCGCCTGGCCACCGAGATGCTCTTTGATCCAGGTCGCAGCGGCAACACCTTGTGCGTACCCGACGTCGTACTGGTTGGCCACGCACTGGATCGTGCTCGGCGGCGTCACGAGGGACATGACGTCGATCCCCTGGTCGATAGCTCGCTGCATCACGATCGCTTGGGCGGCGGCGTCGATCGGCTGGATGCAGAGCGCGGCGATGCCGACTTGGAGGAAACTGTTGATCTGCGCGATGTTGGTGGCCGAGTCGTTGTTGGCGATCGCGGTCACATACGAGAGGCCCCGCTCGTGAGCGGCGGCCTTGATCGAGTCGCCGAGTTCGATGAAGAACTCAGCATTCGACGAGTTGGCCCACGCGATGCGGTGCGGCAGGTTTGGCTTGGTGCCGATGACCGAGCTGGGCTTGAACGACGCCAGCTCTGACAGCCTCGCGATCTTCATGCCGCCGCCGGGACCGCCCTGGCCCGGCGACCCCACGGCGTCGGCGGGCGACAAACCTCCCAGCGCCGAGCCCGCAACAGCCGCTGCGCCCAGCGCGCCACCGTACTGGAGCAAATCGCGCCGGCTTATCCGGGCGGGTCCTTCGTCTTCACTCATGTCCTCGGTCTCCCTTTCCGCTCAGTTCCACCTTCGCATGGTCGCCTCACCCCCTCGCGTCGGCCCGCGATGACGGATCGATAGCCGTTCTGAGAGGGCGCCACGGCGGTCGGACCGGAACTACGAACAGGTGGTGCTATAAAGTACCGTGTGGGCAACGGTCGGCGAGTCCACATTGTCCTTCGTGACCACCACGGCGCCGGTCTGATCGAGATAGGGGATCTGCTCTTTCGTGATCTGGTGACGCAGGTACTTGGCGAGCAGCGCGACCGCCCGGTAGCCCTCTTGATATGGCTCCTGCGCCACGAGAGCGCTGAACAGGCCGCTGCGCAGCGCCTTCACCTCCTCGGGTGCCGCGTCGTACGCCACCACCTTGACCTTCGCCGCGTCGCCGGCCGCCCGCACCGCCGAGGCCGCACCTTCAGCATCATTGGTATCGGTGGCGTAGATGCCGGCGATATCCGGGTTGCTCGCCAGCAGGCCGGAAGTAATTGTCGCCGACTTGCCGGCGTCGGCACCACCATATTGCGTCGGCAATACCTTTATGTGTGGAAAGCGCTTGTGCATTTCGTTGACGAAACCGTCCACGCGCGCGACCTCGACCGGAATGCCTGGCTGGAATGTTATCACCCCGACCGTGCCCTCGCCGTGTAGCGCCTCGCCCAGCATGTCGGCCGCGGACGCGCCGGCGCCGGCATTGTCCGTGTGGATATTCTGCAGCTCGACCTTCTGGGCGAGGTCTCCGTCTACGGTGACGACTGGCGTGCCGGCATCCATCAGCGCTTTCACGGGCGCGATAAAGGCGTTGGGGCTGAAGGGCGCGAGCACGATGCCCTGCGGCTTCTTGAGGTCCACCGCGTGCAGGATGCTGAGCTCTGGTGCATAGTCGACGGACGTACTGCCCTGCCATGACAGATTGACGTTCATCTCGGCAGCCGCCTTCATGGCGCCGCATTTCATGGTCAGGTAGAACGGGTCGGCCGAGTCGGCGACGACGAAGGCGATGTTCAGCTTTTGGTCTGACTGCGCCCATGCGCCGCCGGCCGAGAGCGCGGTGCCGGCGGCGACAGCCATCGCGACGCACGCAACTGTTGCGGAGGTCTGCAATCCCTTCATCATCCCCGTACCACGGAGATGGTTCCTCGGCAGGCTCTTCGAACTCGTCATAGCGATTCCCCTTTTTCCGACGTTTGCGCTTCGGTTCCTTTCGCGGCGCCTTCTCTCTTGGCCGATGGCAACGAGACCCTCACACCCGCAGGTTCCCGCCCCATGTGTGTGCCTTCCCTCAGGCATGGCCGAGCAACAAGCCCATCAATCTGCTGGAGAGCGGCGTGCTCGAGTCGCCACTCTGGGTGAACTCACGCAGAGAAACCGCGGTGATGAGTACGATACCCACGGCGATCAGTTGGTAGAAGGCCGCGAGGCCGACGACCACGAGACCGTCCTGCAGGATCACGGCAAGCAGCGCGCCGAACACCGCCCCACCAATGGAGATGCGACCGCCAAACAGGTTGGTTCCGCCGATCACCGCGCCGGCGATCGCCGCCAGAGCATCGGTCTGATGGCCGCTGAGGTTGGTCGATGCGTAGCGGCTCAGATCGATGAAACCGCACACACCGGCAGAGCCGCCAGCCAGCATGAACAGGGCCATCAGCCTGCCGCGCACGTTGATGCCCGCGCGCACCGCCGCCTCGCGCGAGGAACCGAGCGCCAGGGTGTGAAGCCCGAACCTGGTGCGGTACACCACGAACCAGGCGGCCACTGCGAAGGCGAACGCGAGCAGCGCCGGATAGGGCAGGAGACCGCCAAGTTTGGCCACGCCGAAATACGATTGCAGGCCGAGCGGTACGTCCGAGATATTGTAGCCATTGGTGAGCACATAGGCGATGCCGGTGACGATCCCCAGGCTTGCCAGCGTCGTGATGAAGGAGGTCACGCGCAGCCGCGTCACCACAGCGGCGTTGAACGCGCCGACGGCGACACCGCAAAAGACGCACGCACACGCGCCGATGAGGCTGGCGGCTAACGGGCTGCCGAACGCCGCCATCGTCTTGCCCCCGACCACAGACGACAGGATGACGTTGGCACCGATCGAGATATCGAGCTCACCGGCGCCGAGCAGGAAAGCAGATCCGATGCATAGCAACACGCTCTCGCTGCCGTCGAGCGCAATGTTGCTCAGGCTTTGCCGTGTAAGGAACACGAAATGCGACAGCGCCGAGAAGATCAGCACGGCGACGACATCGACCCCGAAAATGCTGAGAGCGGCGCCCGCCGTGCGCGGCTGCCAGTTGGCCGGCAGCGCGAGCGCGTCGTCCTGTTCCTGGTCAGTCAGATCCGCCGTTGCGTCCACAGTCATGCGGCCGGTGCCCCCGCTCGGGGGTCAGCGAGCCGGGGCGCGCCGCCCAGCATCGCCTCGACGATCTGTGCGAGCGTGGCAGACGCGCCTGGGAACTCGGCCACGATCGTGCCGCGACGCATGACCACGATCCGATCGGCGACCCGCGCCAGGCGCTCCATATCGTGCGAAATCAGCAGCACGCCGAAACCCTGCTGAGCCACGTTGCGGATCAGGTTCATCACGATATCGGCCTGCCGCGTGCCGAGCGAGGCAGTGGGCTCGTCGAGCAGCACGACCCGCCGCGCCCATTTCACCGCCCGTGCGATGGCGACCGCCTGACGCTGGCCGCCGGAGAGCAAGCTCACCGGCACCCGGACGGTGGGGAGGCGGATGGCAAGCCGTTGCAACGCGGCCTGAGCCTCGAGCGCCATGGCCCGCCGGTCCAACAGGCCGAGCCAGCGCGGCCTGTCCGTACGAAGCACCTCATGTCCAAGGTAAACGTTCTCCAGCACGGTAAGGTGCGGCGCCAGCGCCAAGTCCTGGTAGACCACACCCACGCCCTGCTCCGCTGCGTTGAAGCGGCCGGCCACCACCGGCACGTCGTTGCCGAGCACGACCTCGCCGGCATCCGGCGAAATCGCACCGCACATAATCTTCATCAGCGTGGATTTGCCGGCACCGTTGTCGCCGACGAGGGCAACGATCTCGCCAAGGCCCACGCTGAGCGACACGCCACGTAGCGCCTCGACGTGTCCATACTGCTTGCGGATTGCAAGCGCCGTGATCGCCGCCGGCCGGCGGCTTTCCGATCGCGGTGGTGTGGCGCTGGGATCCATGCCTGGCCCCGATCAGAGGATCTCGTATTTGCGATAGACCTCGCCCAGCGTCGCTCCTGCTCGGAGCTCGTCGCGGGTCACGTTCTCGCCTTTGATTTTGTTGACGGCCCTGGCAATAACCTCGTCTGAAATCGACCGTGGGATCACGACCACGCCGTCCCGATCACCGAATACGAGATCGCCCGGGCAGGCGGTCACGCCGCCACAGACGACCTCGATGTCCCGTGCAACCATCTTGCTCCGACCCTTCGAATCCAGCGGCCGGTGGCCGCCGTGGAATACCGGGAATTGCATACGCACCACCGTTCGGGCGTCGCGGAGCAGCCCGTCCGTCACGGCGCCGACAGCGCCGCGCCGGCGCGCCGCCGTCGTCAGCAGCTCACCCCAAGGCACGACAGTCTCGGTTGGTCCACCACATGCAAGCACGGGAACGTCGCCGGGTTGCAGGTCGTCGATCAGGGCGATCTCCGTGTCGTAGGGGTGTTCGCCCGGTCGTTCGCCGTCGCGCGGCTCGAACAATCCGGTACGCACCCGGCCGAACAGGGTGCGCTCGGGATCGAGCGGGCGGATGAAGGGCCGCATGGCCTGGCCCCTGTAACCGAGACTGTCCAACACGTCCGACAGCACCGCTGCGTAGAGGGTTTCGCTCAAGTCCCGCATATTCATGCATGCGCCTCCAATCCGGTCCGCACGCGCCCGATCTCGCGCCGTGTCCGAGCGGCCAACCGGGCGAGGCTCCGCGTGGCGAAAGGGCCAATCCTGTTCATTGGGTCGTCTCCGTCACAAGGAGATCGCCAGACGACGCCGCGGGTGGTGGCGAGGGCGGTGCGGTCGCGCGCATGAGGGTGACGGCGCGATCGGCGACGGCCATGGTTGGCGCGTTGGTGTTGGCCGTGACGATACGCGGCATCACCGAGGCGTCGATGACGCGCAGCCCGTCGATGCCGCGCACGCGCAAATCCGCCCCGACAACGGCGAGCGGATCGCCGTCGTGTCCCATGCGGCAGGTGCCGACCGGATGATAGTCGGTCCGCACGGCGTGACGCAGATAGTTCTCCAGCGCTGCGTCGCTGTCGGCCGCGGCACCAGGCATCAGCTCGCTGCGCACCACGGTGCTGAGAGGGGCCGCGTGCAGGATGCCGCGGGCCACGCGCAGCCCTTCGCGTAGCTGCGCGATGTCCCACGGGTCGCCGAGATAGTTGGGGTTGACCAGCGGCAGGGCTTCGGGATCGGCCGAGCTGAGGCGCACCCAGCCGACCGAGCGTGGCCGCATCAGCACCGGGTGCAACGTCAGCCCGTCGATGCTGCCGGCGCCGCGGATCGTCGCATCGACATAGCCGGTCGACGGCACGCAGTAGATCTGCACAACCGGATCGCCGCTGCCGTCCTCCGGCACCTGGAAGGAACAGGCTTCGACACCGTTGGTGGTGATCCGGCCGCGCCGGAACAGCGCGTATTCCAGGCCGTTGGCCAGCATGCGCCAGCCGCGGTCCTGGCGGAAGTAACCGAGGCCCAAGCTGCCCGCCACGACCAGCGGCGCACCGCAATGGTCCTGCAGATTCGCGCCGACGCCCGGCAGGTCGGCGATCACCGCGATGCCGAACTCGCGTAGCTGCGCCGCCGGGCCGAGGCCGGACAGCATCAGCAGTTTTGGCGAGATGAGCGCGCCCGCCGCCAGCAGCACCTCGCCCTCCGTGCGCGCCACCTGCATCGCGCCGTGGCGCCGGTAGGCGACCCCGACGGCGCGGCCGCTTTCGATCAGCAACCGATGCACCGACGCACCGATCTCGACGACCAGGTTGGCATTGCCGACGAGCGGGCGCAGGAATGCATCCACCGCTCCGCAACGCCGCCCACCGCCCGCCGTCACTTGCGGATAGCCAACCCCGGCGGGCGCGCCCTGGTTGAAGTCAGGGGTGAAGGGGATCCCCATGCCCTGCACGGTCTGCACGTAGATGTGGCTAAGGTCACAGATGAATCCCTGATCCGAGACCCTCAGCGTGCCGGCGCAGCCGTGAAAGCGGTTGTTGAATTTCTGGTTGCGCTCGACCCGCACGAAATGCGGCAGAATGCGCTCCCACGACCACAGATCGGTCCGCCCGATCGTGCCCCATGCGTCGTAGTCGGCTGCGCGGCCGCGCATATACGCCTGCGCGTTGACGCTGCTGCCGCCGCCCAGGACCTTCGCCTGCGGAATCGTCAGCACGCGCCCGCCGAGCTGCTCCTGGGGAACCGTGCGATGTTGTGTCAGGTATTTCGTGCCGCCCAGGATGCGGCTGAATCCCGCCGGTGCCTTCAGCACCCAGCTCTTGTAGTCGCCGCCCGCTTCCAGCAGCAGCACCCGCGCGCCGAATTCCCCCACCAGCCGCGCAGCCGCGACAGAGCCTGCGCTTCCGCCGCCGACGATGATGTAGTCGTACCCTCCCATTACGCTCCCACGCGCCTCGGCACCGCCGGCCAAAGGACGAAGCAGAATGCACCGCGGCGCAGTGCCGGACAATCTGGGAACGTTTCGTGAGGCGAAATGCCGCGTCCTTGACGGGCCGTGGAACGGGGAACACCGTTCTCCGAACATCCGTTGCACGGCGGGCTGGCGCGCAGCATCGCCAATCCGCCGAATTTGCCAGGGACGCAGCGGAATCTCGCAAGAGGAAGAGGGGCGGGCCCGTGACCGAGCCGACATCGCCGCGGATTGCAATCGCGTCGCTGATGCAGGAGACGAACACGTTCTCGCCGATCCCCACCACGCGGGAGGTGTTCGAAACCTTCTATGTCCTGCGCGGTGACGAACTGCTGGAAGGCTATGGTGCCGCGCGTGTCGAGGTGCCGGCCTTCCTGGCCGTGATGCGCGAGGCGAGTGCGACGCCGGTGCCGCTGTTCGCCGCCTACGCCGCCGCCGCAGGGTCCTGCACGCGCGAGACGTTCGACGAGTTCATGGGCGAGATCGAGACGCGCCTGCGCGCGGCCGGCCCGCTCGATGGGCTGCTGCTCGCCCTGCATGGCGCCCTCGTGCTGGTCGACGAACCGGATGGCGAGGGCGAGATCATTGAGCGGCTGCGCGCCATCCTGCCCGCGGACAAGCCGATCGGCGTCAGTCTCGACCTGCATGGCCACATGACGCCGCGCATGTTGCAACCGAACACGTTCCTGGTCGGCTATCAGAACTACCCGCACACCGACATCTACGAGACCGGCGAGCGCACGGCCCGGCTGATGCTCGACGTCGTGGCAGGGCGGCGTCGGCCGGTCATGGCACTCGCCAAGCGCCCGGTCCTGGTGTCGCCGGTCGTCGCCCGCACGACCGATGGCCCATTGAAGCCGGTCGCCGACGCAGCGCGGCGGATGGAAGCGGACGGCACCGTGCTGCACGCCTCGATCTTTCCGGTGCAGCCCTGGATCGACGTGCCCGGTCTTGGTTTCGCCAGCCTGGTCTGCGCCGACGGGGATGCCACGGCCGCGCGGGACGCCGCAGAACGCCTTGCCGAAGAGCTGTGGCACCGCCGCGGGGACTTCTCGCCGGGACTGCTGCCGCTCGACCAGGTGATCGCGACGGGGCTCGCCGCCGCCGGTGTCACCGTCGTCAGCGACACCGGCGACGCACCAACCGGGGGCGCCGCTGCCGACAGCCCGGCCGTGCTGGCCGGCCTCCTGGCGGGCGGCGCCGTCGGGCATCCGCGGCTGTCGCTGGCAACCTTATGTGACCCCGCCGCGGCGGCGGCCGCCCACCGGGCCGGCCTCGGCGCGACGGTGTCGCTCGCACTCGGTCATGCCTTCAGCGCGGGCACGCCGGTCGGGGTCACGGCGACGGTGGCCCATCTCTCCGACGGCCAGTACGTGATGCAGGACAAGGGCACCGAGGGCTTGGCCATCTCTATGGGACCGACGGCGGTGCTCGCCATCGGCTCGATCCGCCTCTTGGTGCGCAGCCATCCGTCAACGGAGTGGGATACCGCCATGTATCTCTCGCAAGGGCTGGATCCACGGCAGGCGGCGCTGGTGTTCGTGAAATCGCCGTCGCATTTCCGTGCCTCGTTCGGCCCGTTGGCGTCGCGGATCCTGCTCGCCGACACGCCGGGACCGACCTCCGGGGACATGCGGCGCATTCTCTTCCATCATGCCACGCGGCCGCTGTATCCTCTCGACGACATCTGAGGCGATGCCGCCGTGGGTGGCTTGGCAGGGGGGCAGGCAAGCCAAAGGACCGGAGTGGAAACGATGGCGCTCCAGAACGACAACTACGTCATTGCGCCGGTCGTCGGAGCGTTCGATGCGCTCGAATTCGTTTTCGCCAGCGCCAAGCCGGTCTCGGTCGGCGAGATCGGCCGTGGATGCGGGCGTAACAAGACGACGGTCTACCGCTATGTCCAGACCCTTCTGTTCCTCGGCTATCTGCAGGTGGCGGCAGGCGGCGGCTACGAGATCGGGCCGGCCGTCCACGCCCTGCAGACCGATGACGCGCGCGACCACACCGTCCGGGCGGTGGCGGAGCCGGTCATCCGTGAGCTCAACAGCTCGCTGCACGAGACGGTCAATCTCGGCGTTCCGAAGGGCCGGCGCGTCTACTACCTCTCGATCCTCGCCGGCGCCGACGACAACGGCGGGATCGCCCAGGTCGGCGACGGGGATTATTTCCATTGCACGGCGCTTGGCAAAGCCATCCTGGCGTTCCAGAGCCCCGAGTTCCGCGCGGCCCATCTGCGCGAGGAATTGCTGCGACTGACCGATCATACGATCCTCGACAAGGAGCGTCTCTTTGCCGAGCTGCGCGAGGTACGGCGTCGCGGCTACGCCGTGGACCGGGACGAGAATGAGGCGGGCTACAGTTGCTTTGGTGTCCCCGTGCGCGATTGTCGCGGCGTGCCCATCGCCGCGATCAGCGTCTCCCTGCAATCGGACCGGGTAACGCGAACGCGGGAATTCGAGGTCAGCGAATGCGTGATGGCGGCGGCGCGCCGCATCGAAGCCAAGCTCTTGCGACGGCGGGACGCAGTTGGACGCGCCGACAGCGGTTCGGGAGAGGCTCGCCCGTGAAACTGACGATGGTGGCACACCCGCCCACGCCCCGGCACCTGGCGCAGCTTGCTCAACTGGGCATAGAGCACGCCGTGCACTACGACATGCACGGGCTGCCAAACGATCGCACCGCATTGGTCGACATCGGGCGCCTCTACGAGAACGCCGGCCTGGCCTGGAAGATCAGCGAATCCGGCCCTGCGATCGACCGCATCGTACTCGGTCTCGAAGGGTGGCAGGAGCAGGTCGCGGCATGGCGCCGAACCTTGCCGCTGCTCGGCGAGCTGGGCGTGGAAGTGATCGCCTACAACTTCATGCCGCAACTCGGCGACGACGCGATGGTGGTGCGCACCAGGCTCGACGCGCGTACGCGCGGCGGCGCGCTGACGAGCTCTTTCCGGACCGCCGACGTTTCGCCTGACGCCTTCGCCGGCCTGGCCCGGCCGCTCCCGGCAGAGGCGATGTGGTCGCAGCTGGAACGTTTCCTGGAAGCCGTGCTGCCCGTGGCCGAGCGCGCCAACGTGCGCCTGGCGATGCACCCGGACGACCCGCCCTATGGCCCGATCTGCGGCTACCAGAGGATCATGGGCTCGCCCGAGGATTTTGCGCGACTGTTCGCGCTTTCGTCCAGCCCGAGCAACGCCATGACGCTATGCGTCGGCTGCTTCGCCGAACGCGGCTGCGACATCCCGGAGCTCGTTCGCCGCTTTTCGGCCCGCATCGGCTTCGTGCACGTGCGAGACGTACGCGGCACGCTGGACGACTTCATCGAGACATTCCCGGATGACGGGCAGACCGACCTGCTCGCCGTCTTCCAGGAACTCAGGCGCGTCGGTTACACCGGGTACGTCCGCAGCGATCATGCCCCCCTGCTCGCGACCGACGAGGCCGCAACGAACGACGGCTATGCGATGCAGGGGCACATCTTCGCCATCGGCTACCTGCGCGGCCTGCTCCAAGCCGTCGAGCGGGCTGGCGAAGGTGGCGATGGAGCAGCCCAGGCTTTGCCCGCGTAACCCTGGTGTGCCGACTCCAACGCCTGACACCGTAGGATGCACTCTAGCGATCGGCACACTACTCTTTATTTTCAGTGGCCGGACTGGAATCGCGAAGCGATTCCGGTCCGCCGCAGGAGCTTTCAGGGATTCATCGGCGGCGGCGCCAACAGTGAGGGGCACACTCGGAGTGTGCGGCTCAGACCGGGGCAAGGCGGGGAGCTTCTTACCAATCCACGATCGTGCCATCTTCCAGCACCGCGTTGGTTGCGTGCAGGACCTCCGGCGCAAAGGGATGACGAGCCGCCACCTTGTCGTTGACTTCGACGCCGAGGCCGGCCCCTTGCGGTTTGAGCCAGTATCCATCGCTCAAGGACGGCAGACCCGAAACCACTTCCGCGAACCAGGGCACGGCGCCGGACATCTCCTCCTGGATCACGACGCCAGGCGTCGCGATGTCGAAATGCCATGCGGCGATCGTCGCGATCGGTCCGAGTGGATTATGCGGCGCGAGGCCGATTCCGCAGGTCTCCGCCATGGCGGCGATTTTGCCGGCTTCGGAGAATCCGCCGCAGTGACAGAGATCGGGCTGGGCGATATGAATGGCGCGGCGATCGAACAGTGCCGCGAACTCGCGCGGGTCTACCAGCCGCTCGCCGGCGGCAATCGGGCAAGGCGAGCGCAGCGCCACCGCGGCCATCGCCTGCGGATCTCCAGGCTGCACGGGCTCTTCCACGAACATCGGCCGATAGGGCACCAAAGCCTCGATATAGGCAAGCGCGGCGCTGACGGATGCAGGTCGGCCGTGGAAATCGACCATGATCTCCACCTCCTCGCCCACTGCATCGCGCAGCCCCTTCATCATCGTGCCGACATGACCGATCTGGGTCGGCGAGGCCGTATAGTGCGTGTAGGGGACGATCACCACCTTCACGGCACGGTAGCCCCGCGCAACCACGGCATGCGCCCGCGCCGCCAGTTCCGCCGCGCCCGTTGTCTCATAGACCGCCCGCATCTCGCCAAGGCCGAGATGCGTGTAAACACGCACCCGGTCGCGTGCCGCGCCGCCGAGAAGTCGCCAAACCGGCTGGCCGAGCGATTTGCCGAGAATGTCCCAGAGCGCGATCTCGATGCCGCTGATCGCACTGCGACCGATGACGCCCGGTGGCCAGAAGCCATGCTTGATCATGATGCGCACGAGCCGGCGGATGTCGCGCGGGTCCTGCCCGAGAACGAACGGTGCGAGATCGTTGATCGCACCGACGACGGCACCGGTCTTCCATTCCAGCGTCGCTTCGCCCCAGCCGAAGAGGCCCGGCTCGTCGGTTTCAACCCGCACGAAGATCCAATTCCGCATCTCGGCATTGACCACGACGCTGCGCACGCTTCTGATTTTCACGACCGCCTGTTCCTGATCCGTTTTTGCCCTGGTCTCTCTCCGCGGTCGCAGCGCTTATCCCTTGACCGCCCCGGAGGTGATCCCCTGAACGAGGTACTTCTGCAGCAAGGTAAAGATGATGATCGTCGGAAGACTGACCAGGACGGAGCCCGCCATGAGCTGATTCCAGTATGTCTGAAACTGCCCGACATACGTCGCGACAAAGCCCGGTGGGATGAGGCGCATCGAGGGCGAGGTGGTCAAAGTGAGCGCCCAGATGAGATCATTCCAGCCGACGAGAAAGCTGAAGAGCGCGACCGCGATCATGCCGGGCAACATCAACGGCACCACCACCCGCCACAGCAACTGAAGCCGACCGCAGCCATCGATCATCGCCGCTTCCTCGATGTCGACCGGCACGGCATCGGCAAACCCGCGCATCATCCAGACGCTGAAAGGCAGCCCGAGCGTCACATAGGAGAGGATCAGGCTAGCGTAGGAATCCAGCATGCCGAGGCGGCGAAAGATGACGTAGAGCGCAATCAGCAACACCGCCGATGGAAACATCTGCGTGGCCAGGATCGCCAGCATCACGCCCTGTTTCCCCTTCATCCGCAGGCGCGAGAAGCTGTAACCTGCGAGTGTGGCGAGGCCTACGGTGGCGATGCTTGCGCCTACGTTCACGAACAGGCTGTTGGCAAAATAGACCACGAAGTGACCGTCTCCGAGCACGATATGATAGGCGGAGAGCGTCCACACCGGCGGCAGCAACCGCCCGGGCGCGCCGAATACCGCGTGCGCCGTCTTCAGCGACGTGAAGGTCATCCAGATGATCGGCAGCAGCGAAAATGCGAGCGACAGGCCGAGCAATGGCACGAAAACAGCCCCTCGCCGCCCGCGACGCGCCCTCATCATGTCACGGGTTCCTCCCCGCCGACCACGCGGAGATAGAAGAAGGTGACGACGAGGAGCAGGATCAGCCAGGCGACGCCAATCGTGCAGGCAGTACCGAGATCGAAGTTCTGGAAGGCCTGGCGATAGACCCAAACCGCAAACGTCAGCGTGGCGTTGACCGGACCTCCCTCGGTGAGCGGCCAGATGATCGTGAAATTGTTGAAGTTCCAGATCACCATCAAAATCGTGCTGATGGCGATGATCCGCCGGAGCTCCGGCACGATGATGTGAAGCAGGCGCTGCCACCAGCTCGCACCATCAACCACTGCCGCTTCGACGATTTCCGGGGGAATGGTCTGCAGTCCCGCGAGAAGCATCAGCATGAAGAAGGGTGCTTCGGTCCAGACGTAGGCAATGGCGACCGCAGGCGGGGCGGTGGCGGGCAGCGCCAGCCATGGTACGAATTGGTGGATCACGCCGAGATCGCGGAGCAGCACGTTCACGACGCCGACCGAAGGGTTGTACATGAACAGGAACAGAAACGAGACGACGATCTGCGGAATCACCCAGGGCAACAACGTCAGGCCGCGCATCAGGCTGCGGCCCGCCACTGCCTCATTGAGGAGGAGCGCCTGGCCGAATCCCACGAAGAAGGCCCCGACCACCGGGCTCACACCGAGGAGCAGCGTGTTCCAGAGGGACTGGTAAAAAGTCGGGTCGGCCAGCAGGCGGCGGTAATTGGCAAGCCCGACGAAGGCATGGGTGCCTTCGATCAGGTTGAAATCGGTAAAGCTGTAGGAAATACTGATCAGGAGCGGGGCGACGATCACGAAGCCGATGACCGAGACCGCCGGGAGCACGGTGGCGGCGAAGAAGAGGCGCTCGCGCCGCCGCATCCCGAGCCGGCTAAGCCGACTCGCACCGGTCATCGCGGAGCGGTGCGCGCTGCGGCACGGCGGCCGGGCGTCATGGTTGATAGTCGGGGTAGACCTCTTTGAGGTTCGCCTCCAGGCGTGCGAGCGTGGCCTTGACCGGGGAGCCGTTCATCACGGCCTGCAACGCGTCGATGATGAAGTTCGAGGCCTGGTACCATTTCGCATTGTATGGGATCGGTTGCGCCTCGGGAATGATCTGCTGCACCCACACTTTCTGATAGGGTTGATCGAGCAACTGGGCAAAGGCTGCCTGTGAACTCTTAAGCGGCGGAATGGTTCCCTGTGGGATCAGGAAATCCTTCACCGAGGTGGGGCTTGCGATCATGAAATGGAGGAATTTCCACGCCTCCTCGGGGTGCGCGCTGTGTGCGCCCATGGCGATCAGGTGGATGTCGATCGCAGTGCGCGACGACCCCGCCGGCCCGGCCGGAACGGGGCCGGCTCCGAAGGCAGCGGCGAAGGCATCGTTCGCAGCGTATTGCGGGCTGATGGAGGCGATGATTCCGCGCAGGTACGGGCCGTCCACCTTGAACACCATCTTGTCGGTGGCGAAAAGCTGGCGGTTATCCTTGATGTCGTTGCCGACCGGGGTGTAGCCCTTCCTCGCCAGCATCGCGAACCAGGCAAACGCCTGCTCGGCGCAAGGCTGCGTCCAACCCAGGTGGTTGTCACTCATCGGCGTCGTCCGGCAGAACGCCTGCAGCCATGGCCACATGACCACCACGGTGTAGGGCGCCTTGCTGTCCATGATTCCGAACGGATAGACGCCCGGTAGCTTGGCCTTGACCGCGGCCATGGCCTGATCAAGCGCGGTAATGGTCTCGGGCGGTTGGGCAGGATTGAGCCCCGCCTTGGCCATCAAGCCCTTGTTGAACCAGAAGCCGTGCGGGGTCAGGGCGAAAGGCAGAGCCACCTGCTGACCCTTGAATTGTCCGTCCTGCAGCAGCGCCGGATAGTTGTCCTGCCGGAATTGTGCGGTGAGATGAGGAGAAAGATCAGCCAACGCACCTTGCGCGGCAAGCAGGTCCGGCATGCCGCTGGAGAGCTGCATCACATCGGGCGTGTTGTGGCCGACGCTCATCACGGTGAGCTGCGTCACCACGTTGTTGTAGGGAATGGCAATACTGTCGATGTGCACGCACGGATTCGCCTGCTCGAAGACGGCGATAGCGGCCTGAACCTCCTTGGCCGTAGCGGCTTCGGCGGACGCCCAGTTGGCGAAACTGAGGTGAACGGGCTTGCCGGTGCAGCCGGCCGCACGCGCGGGCGCAGCGAAAGCGAAGAAAATCAGGAACAGGCTCGCGGCGAACCCGGTCAGCGAACGGCAGGCGGACATCGATTTCCTCCTGTTTTTGGTCGCGTGAATAGGTATAATGATATGATGAATGTCCCGGGGTCGTCAAGCCTGCCAGGACCGGCCAGCCGCCGAGGCGAGGTCATTGACTTCACCCCTGCCGCAACCGACCCCCTTCCGAGCGGCATCGTCCGCCAAGTGGTGCGCAGCCTCGCCCGTGGCCGGTTCGGGCCAGGCGAGCGCTTGCCAACGGAAGATGAACTTGCGCTCCGCTTCGGCGTCAGCCGCACCGTGGTGCGCGAAGCGATGCGCGTTCTTTCGGCCAGGGGGCTGGTGGAGGTGCGGCAGGGCAGCGGCACGCGCATCGCCCCGAGCGAACGGTGGCATCTGCTCGACCCGATGCTTCTCTTCGAGCTGATGCAGAGCGGCCACCACGTCGATCTCGTGCATGAGCTGACTGAGCTGCGCCGAATCTTCGAGGGGGAGGCCGCAGCGCTGGCCGCCGTCCGGCGCGGGAAAGCCGATCTTGTCCGGCTGGAGGATCTGTGCGCATCGATGCGCTCCGCGCTCGCCGACGCCGAGCAGTTCACCGCCCTCGACGTCGCGTTCCACGACAGCGTGCTGGCTGCCGCTCACAACCGGCTGCTGCGTCAGGCGCTGCAGCCGCTGACCGCGGTGTTGTACTCGGCGCGCCTGCTCACCAACCGGCACTATATCGCGGTGCATCGTCGGGGCGCATGCGTCTCGCTCGCCGGCCACGTGCGTATTCAGCAGCGCATTGCCCTCGGGCAGCCGGCTGCGGCACGCCGGGCAATGATCGCGCACCTTGCCCAATTCGAAGCGGATCTCCGGCGCTCCGTTGCAGCGGCGCCGCCGGGCCGGCCTGGATGAGCGGCACGCTTCGCGGCCGGCGGGTGCTCGTCACCGGCGCCAGCAGCGGCATCGGCCGGGCTGTGGCTTTGGCAGCCGCCCGCGCTGGGGCCGACCTTGCTCTCTGTGCGCTCGAGGCCGCGTGCCAGGAGGTTGCGGAAGCCATCCGTGCGCTGGGCCGAAATGCATTCTTCAGCGCATTCGACCTGACCGACCTCATGGCAACACGGTCGTTCGTCCGCGAGGCGATCGAGACGCTCGGCGGCCTCGACGGCATCGTCAACAATGCCGGGGCAAACTTCTTTCACGGTGTCATGGGCAGCAGCGAGGCGGACATCGCGCGCTGCTTCCGCCTCGACTTCTACCCCGCCTGGGCTATTTGCCAGGAAGCATACGCGGCCCTGAAAGCTGCCCGCCGGCCGATCGTGATCAACATCGCCTCGATCCACGCCGAACGCACGGTGGCGGGTTCCTTCCCGTATAACGCCGCAAAGGCGGCGCTGATCGCCCTGACCCGGTCGCTGGCCCTGGAATGGAGCGCGGACGGCATTCGTGCGGTGGCGATCGCACCGGCCTTGGTTCTGACCCCGCTGGCCGAGAAGCACTTTGCGCAGTTTGCCGACCCTGAAGCGGAGAGGGTGCGGCTGGCCGCGCAGCACCCCCTCCGCCGAGCAGGCACGGCGGAGGAAATAGCCGCCCTGGTCGCCTTTCTCCTCGGCGACGAATGTGGCTTTATCACGGGCACGACGATCTTCGTTGACGGAGGTATTGGTGTTCAGCTTGCGCCGCCGTGATCCCGGCTGCGGATGAGCTTCGTTGGGAGAGCATCGGGGTCTCAGCGCTGATCACGCCGTCACCCGCTGAGGAGCGGCCGCGTTATCATCGGCCGGCCCGCGATCGCCCGAGGCGGAGTCGTCGGAGGGCGTGAATCGCGGGCTCGAATAAAGCGCGAGACCGGGCCCCTGACGGCGGGGCGCCTGTCGTCTGAAGTGTTAGGAATAGCGGGTCCGCAGGGGTGGCGATTTGCGGAGGGCGGTTCGGTTCACGCTCCGGAGCCGATTGCCTCCTCGATAATGTCGAGCGCACGCAGCATCTCTGCCTCCGTCACGGTGAGCGGCGGCGTCAGCGTCAGCACGTTGCCCATCGTCGTCTTGAACGAAAGGCCGGCCTCGAGGGCCCGGTAGAGCACGGCCTCGGCAAGGTCTTTGTCGGGCAGCTTGTCGGCCCGGCTTTTCACGAGTTCGATGCCGAGCAGCAGGCCGCGGCCACGAATATCTCCGATCGCGGTGAGGTGCTGCTTCATCTCTTCCATGCGCGCAAGAGCGAGCGCGCCGACCCTGGCCGCGTTCTCGACCAGGTGCTCCTCCTCGATGATCGCGATCGTCGCCAGCGCCGCCGCCGCGGTGACCGGGTTCTTCTCGTGCGTGTAATGGCCGAACGCCCAGTCCCCGCCCACATCGAGGTCGGCGCGCGCAACCACGGCCGCGATCGGCAGGATGCCGCCGCCGAGCGCCTTCCCGAGCACCAGGATATCGGGCACCACGTCATCGTGCTCGCAGGCGAACATGCGTCCCGTTTTGCCGAGGCCGGTCGGGATCTCGTCGAAGATCAGGAGAGCGCTATGGCGATGGCAGGCTTCGCGCACAAGCTGCCAATAGCCGGGCGGCGGCAGGTAGGGAACGGCGCGGGCCGGCTCGGCAATCACCGCCGCAACGTCGCCTTCGCGCCCGAGCACGTACTCCACCATCGCGGCGCAGGCCATGTGGCAGAGATCAAGACGCGGCCTGCCGTTCTCGTCAACCGCATGGCCATAGGGGCAGCGATAGCAGGCGAAGGGTGCCACATGCTGGGCACCCGCCACCAGCGGTGCGGCAGGCCCCGCACGGAACAGCGCTTCCCCCGAAAGCGCGGCGGCGCCGAACCCCGCGCCATGGAACGCATCCCAGAACGAAAGCGTCTTGACCCGCCCGGTCGCGGCGCGCGCGATCTTCACCGCCACCTCCACCGCGTCCGATCCGCCGGTGGTGAACAGCACCCTGGATAGGTTCCCGGGGGCGATTTCCGCGAGCTTTTCGGCCAGCCTGACCGCCGTCTCGCAGGTGTAGCGGCGCGGTGCGAACGGCAACGAATCCATCTGCGCCGCGATCGCCTTCTTGAGCCGCGGATGCCCGTAGCCGATGTGATGCACGTTGTTGCCGTGGAAATCCATGTACCGCCGGCCGCTCGCATCCTCGATCCAGATGCCCTCGGCGCGCACGATCGCATTCAGGCAGGGCGTGGAGACCGACTGGTGCAGGAAGGCCCGCGCATCGCGCGCGAGCAGCGCCCTCGCGCCGGCCCCGAGCGCGCGCGCCTGCCACGCCGCACGGCGGGAGGAAAGGTTGGTGTCGCTCTCGGACTCCGCGATTGCACACATCTTGGCTATTCCCGGCAGACGACGAGGATGGCAAGAATAGCCGCCGCCGCCGAATCATGAGAACGCCGGTCGCGCGCCGGCTCTCTGCCGCCCCCGCGAGGCCGGCCGTCGAGGATTTCCGGCAGAGCATCCTGTTGCTTCAAATGCACTTTCCCCGCCGCCCGATCCCTCCTGAACGGCCGGGCAGCCAGCCGCCCCCCGGGACCCGGCCTTCACCTCTCTCGGCCCGTCCCCGGACGGGCCCGCTCTCCTTGACGCTCCCCGACACCCGGCCTAAACGCCGCCTTTCTCCTCCGCCCTGCTCCGCGGGTGTAGCTCAGTTGGTTAGAGCGCCGGCCTGTCACGCCGGAGGTCGCGGGTTCAAGTCCCGTCACTCGCGCCATGGCCGGACTTGCCCATCCGCCACGCTGCCCCGGTGGCGGCCGGCTATGGCGCAACTGCGAAGATCAGCGTAGGGTCTTGACTTCCGGGCCAATGCCAAACCGGCCGCGGGGCAAACCGAGCGGAGGCAAGGACGGGCGATGCAGCCGGTCATTGTGCACTATCTGCCGATCCTGGCCTTCCTCGTCCTCGCCGGCGTGATCGGCGGCGCGCTGGTTGGCGGCTCGCTCATCGCCGCCCGCCAGAAGCCCTATGCCGAGAAGCTCTCGGCCTACGAATGCGGCTTCGAACCCTTCGACGACGCCCGCCGCCGCTTCGACGTCCGCTACTACCTCGTCGCGATCCTCTTCATCATCTTCGATCTCGAGGTGGCCTTCCTGTTCCCCTGGGCCGTCAGCCTCTGGTCGATCGGCCTCTTCGGCTTCCTTTCCATGGTCGGGTTCCTTGCAGTCTTGACCGTCGGCTTCATCTATGAGTGGCGGAAGGGCGCTCTCGAATGGGAATAGAGGAGTAGGGATGCCCATCGAACAAGCCGCTGCCATCGCCTGGAACCGCGACGGCCTGCCGCCTGGCGCCGAACAGGAAGCGGTCGTGAAAGGCATCACCGGCGAGATCGCCGGCCGCGGCTTCCTCGTCGCGCAGCTTGACCGCGTCGTGAACTGGGCGCGCACCGGCAGCCTGTGGCCGATGACCTTCGGCCTCGCCTGCTGCGCGGTCGAGATGATGCACTCCTACATGCCGCGCTACGATCTCGACCGCTTCGGCATCATCCCCCGCGCCAGCCCCCGCCAGAGCGACGTGATGATCGTCGCCGGCACCCTCTGCAACAAGATGGCCCCCGCTTTGCGCAAGGTCTACGACCAGATGGCCGAACCCCGCTGGGTGATCAGCATGGGCAGTTGCGCCAACGGCGGCGGCTATTATCACTACTCCTACTCGGTGGTGCGCGGCTGTGACCGCATCGTCCCGGTCGACATCTATGTCCCCGGCTGCCCGCCCACCGCCGAGGCGTTGGTGTACGGCATCCTGCAACTGCAGAAGAAAATTCGCCGCACCGGCACCATCCTCAGAGGCTGAGGCATCATGCCCGAGAACAAGCCGGGCCTCGCGGGCCTCAGCGAGCACATCGCCGCCCTGCCAGGCGTCCAGTCCGTCACCGCGGAAAAAGGCGAACTCGTCGCCCATGCCGAACGCGCCACGTTGCTTGCCCTGATGACGCGCCTGCGCGACGACCCGCTGCTCCGCTTCGCGCAGGTGATGGATATCTGCGGCGTGGACTGGCCGGAGCGCACCGAGCGCTTCGATGTCGTCTACAACCTGCTGTCGGTCGCATTGAACCAGCGGCTGCGCGTGATCATCACCACCGACGAGGCAAGTCCGGTTCCCTCGGTCGCCGCCGTCTGGCCCTCCGCCACCTGGTGGGAACGCGAGGCCTGGGATCTCTTCGGCATCGCCTTCTCGGGCCAGCCCGATCTCCGCCGCATCCTCACCGATTACGGCTTCGAGGGGCATCCTCTGCGCAAGGATTTCCCCCTCACCGGCCATGTCGAGCTGCGCTACGACGAGGATCGCAAGTCCGTCGTCTACGAACCGGTGAAGCTCGTGCAGGATTTCCGCAACTTCGATTTCGTCTCGCCCTGGGAGGGGATCACCACCCTCCCCGGCGATGAGAAGGCGCACCAGGAGCGGGAGAAATGAGCGAGACAACCGCTGCCGGCAAGCGCCTCGTCACCATCGACAGTCTGGCCATGAATTTCGGCCCGCAGCATCCGGCCGCGCACGGCGTGCTGCGCCTGATCCTCGAGATGGACGGCGAAGTGGTCGAGCGCGCCGATCCGCATATCGGCCTTCTGCACCGCGGCACCGAGAAACTGATCGAACACAAGACCTACATCCAGGCGGTCCCGTATTTCGACCGCCTCGACTACGTTTCCCCGATGTGCTGCGAGCACGCCTTCGCCCTCGCCGTCGAGAAGCTCGCCGGCATCGAGGTGCCGGAACGCGGCAAGTGGATCCGCACGCTCTTCGCCGAGATCACGCGCGTCCTGAACCACCTCCTCAACATCACGTCCTACATGATGGATGTCGGCGCCATCACGCCGATCCTCTGGGGCTTCGAGGAGCGTGAGAAGCTGCTCGAATTCCACGAGGCGGCGTCGGGCGCGCGTTTCCACGCCAACTATTTCCGCCCCGGCGGCGTCTCCAAGGACCTTCCCGCCGGCCTCGCCGATCGCATCGCCGACTGGGCCCAATCCTTCCCCAAGTTCATCGACGAGCTCGAGGAGTTGCTGACCGCCAACCGCATCTGGAAGCAGCGCACCGTCGACATCGGCGTCATTGGCGCGGAGGACGCTCTCGCCTGGGGATTTTCCGGCCCGTGCCTCAGGGCCAGCGGCGTGCCATGGGATCTCCGCCGCGCCCAGCCGTACGACATGTACGGCAGCGTCGAATTCTCCATCCCCGTCGGCCGCAACGGAGACTGCTACGATCGCTACCTCGTGCGCATGGGCGAAATGCGCGAGAGCGTGAAAATCATCAAGCAGTGTCTCGCGAATATGCGCCCCGGCCCGATCAAGGTGCAGGACCGCAAGTTCACCCCGCCGACCCGCGCCGAGATGAAGCATTCGATGGAGGCGCTGATCCACCATTTCAAGCTCTACACGGAAGGTTTTCACGTCCCGGCCGGCGCCACCTACACCGTTGTCGAGGCGCCGAAGGGGGAGTTCGGCGTCTATCTGGTGGCGGACGGCACGAACCGCCCCTATCGCTGCAAGATCCGCCCGACCGGCTTCGCGTTCCTCCAGGCGATCGAGGTGCTCGGCCGCCGCCACATGCTCGCCGACGTGGTGGCGATCATCGGCTCTCTCGATGTCGTATTCGGCGAGATCGACAGATAGCAATGAGCGCAGAGCAGGAACCGGATTTCGTTCAGCCGGAGCACTTTGCCTTCGACGCCGAGAGCGAACAGGCGATTCCGGGGATTCTCGCCAAATATCCCCCCGGCAGACAGGCCAGCGCCGTGCTGCCCTTGCTCGATCTCGCACAGCGGCAGATGCAGCGCACGACCGGCTCCGCCTGGATCCCCACCGCCGCCATGAATGTCGTGGCGGAACGGCTCGCCATGCCCCCGGTGCGCGTCTACGAGGTCGCCACCTTCTACCTCATGTTCAACCTCCGCCCGATCGGCAAGTTCCACCTCCAGCTCTGTACCACCACTCCCTGCTGGCTGCGCGGTTCCGACGAAGTGGTGGCCGCCTGCCGCAAGGCCACGGGCATTGCCGGCTGGCACGAGACCAGCGCCGACGGGCTCTTCACCATGACCGAGGTCGAATGCCTCGGCGGCTGCGTCAACGCGCCGATCCTGCAGGTGAACGACGATTTCTACGAAGATATGGACGGGCCGGCGACCGAGCGCCTCATCGAAGCGCTCCGCCGCGGCGAAACTCCGCCTCCCGGCTCCGCCATCGGCCGGCAGGGTTCGGCCCCGCTCGGCGGGCCCTTGACCCTGCTCGACGGAAAAGGCTGAGCCGATGCTCGCCGACAAGGACCGCATCTTCACCAATCTCTATGGCCTCAACGACTGGCGGCTGGCCGGCGCCCGCGCGCGCGGGGACTGGGACAATACCGCCGCCATCCTCGCCCGCGGCCGCGATCACCTGATCGAGGAGGCGAAAGCTTCCGGCCTCCGCGGACGCGGCGGCGCCGGCTTCCCGACCGGCGTCAAGTGGTCGTTCATGCCGAAGAAGTCCGACGGAAGGCCCGCCTACCTCGTCGTCAATGCCGACGAGAGCGAGCCCGGCACCTGCAAGGATCGCGACATCATCCGCCACGATCCGCACAAGCTGCTCGAAGGCTGCCTGATCGCCGGCTTCGCCATGGGCGCCACCGCCGCCTACATCTATATCAGGGGCGAATTCTACAACGAGGCCCGGCACCTCGAAGCCGCCCGCGGCGAATGTTACGAGGCCGGCCTCATCGGCCGGAATGCCGCCGGCTCCGGCTACGATTTCGACGTCTTCATCCATCGCGGCGCCGGCGCCTATATCTGCGGCGAGGAAACCGGCCTCCTCGAAAGCCTCGAAGGCAAGAAAGGACTGCCCCGCCTGAAGCCGCCGTTCCCCGCCGCCGTCGGCCTCTACGGCTGCCCGTCCACCGTCAACAATGTCGAAACGATCGCCATGGTGCCCGACATCATGCGCCGCGGTGCCGCCTGGTTCTCCGCCCTCGGCCGGCCGAGGAACTCGGGCACCAAGGTCTTCTGCATCTCCGGCCATGTCGAAAAGCCCTGCAATGTCGAGGAGGAGATGGGCATCCCGTTGCGCGAGCTGATCGAGAAATATGCCGGCGGCGTGCGCGGCGGCTGGGACAATCTCCTGGCCGTCATCCCCGGCGGCGCCAGCGTCCCCGTGCTGCCCAAATCCATCTGCGACACGGTGCTGATGGATTTCGACAGCCTGGCCGCCGTCAAGTCCGGCCTCGGCACCGCCGCCGTCATCGTCATGGACCGCTCGACCGATGTCATCAAGGCGATCGCGCGCCTGTCCCGCTTCTACAAGCACGAAAGCTGCGGCCAGTGCACGCCCTGCCGCGAGGGCACTGGCTGGCTCATGCGCGTGATGGACCGCCTCGTCGAAGGACGCGCAGAGATCGAGGAGATCGACATCCTGGACAAGGTGACCAGGCAGATCGAAGGCCATACGATCTGCGCGCTCGGCGACGCCGCAGCCTGGCCGGTGCAGGGGTTGATTCGCCACTTCCGCCCGCTGATCGAGGAGCGTATCAGCGCCTTCCGCCAGCGCTCCGTCTCGCTGGCAGCGGAATAGCACCATGGTCAAGCTCACCGTCGACGGCATTGCTCTCGAAGTACCGAACGGCTGTTCGGTCCTGCAGGCCGCGGAACTCGCCGGCAAGGAAATCCCGCGCTTCTGCTATCACGAGCGGCTTTCGGTTGCCGGCAATTGCCGGATGTGCCTGGTCGAAGTGGAAAAGGTACCCAAGCCCGTCGCCTCCTGCGCCTGGCCGGTCGCCGAAGGAATGGTCATCAAGACCGACAGCCCGATGGTGCGCAATGCGCGCCGCGGCGTCATGGAATTCCTGCTGATCAACCACCCGCTCGATTGCCCGATCTGCGACCAGGGCGGCGAATGCGATCTGCAGGATCAGTCGATGGGTTATGGCTGGGGCGATTCCCGCTACCGTGAGCCGAAGCGCGCGGTCATGGAGAAGGACTTCGGCCCGCTGGTGAAAACCGTGATGACGCGCTGCATCCATTGCACGCGCTGCATCCGTTTCCTCGCCGAGGTGGGCGGCGCGCCCGAACTCGGCGCCACCGCCCGCGGCGAAGACATGGAGATCGGCACCTATGTGCAGCAGGCGCTGACCTCCGAGCTTTCCGGCAACATCATCGATCTCTGCCCGGTCGGCGCACTGACCTCGAAGCCCTACGCCTTCGTCGCCCGTTCCTGGGAACTCACCAGGACAGACAGCGTCGACGTACTGGACGCGGTCGGCGCCAACATCCGCGTCGATGCGCGTGGCCCCGAGGTGCTGCGCGTGCTGCCTCGCATCAATGACGACGTGAACGAAGAATGGCTCGCCGACAAGTCCCGCTTCGCGATCGACGGACTGAAACACAAACGGCTCGACCGCCCCTGGGTCCGGCGCGATGGCAAGCTGGTCCCGGCAAGCTGGGACGAAGCCTTCGCCGCGATCGCCGCGCGGATGAAAGACCTGCCCGGAGAAAAAATTGGCGCCCTCGCCGGCGACCTCGCCTGTGCCGAAAGCATGCTGGCACTCAAGGATCTGATGTCCGCACTCGGATCGCACAACCTCGATTGCCGCCAGAACGGCGCCCGCCTCAATGCCGCCCGGCGCGACTTCTATCTTTTCAACACCACGATCGCCGGTATCGATCGGGCGGATGCGATCCTCCTCATCGGCACCAATCCCCGGCGCGAGGCCCCCATTCTCAACGCCCGCATCCGCAAGCGCTGGCTTTCGGGCCACGTTCCCGTAGCCGCCATCGGCCCCGCTGTCGATCTCACCTACGCTGCGGAATGGCTAGGCGTTGGGCCGGCCGTGCTCACCTCGCTCCTTTCCGGCGAGCAGAGCTTCGCGGAAAAGCTCGAGGTCGCCAAACAGCCGATGCTGATCCTCGGCCAGGGCGCCCTCGCCCGCCCAGACGGCGAGGCCGTGCTCGCCGCCGCCTGGCAACTCGCTCAGCGCTTCGGGATGCTGCACGCCGACTGGCACGGCTTCAACGTGCTGCACACGGCGGCAGCCCGTGTCGGTGCGCTCGACCTCGGCTTTCTTCCCGCGCCCGGCGCCAAGGGTTTCTGGGCGATGCGCGCCGGCGCCGTCGATCTTCTCTGGCTGCTCGGCGCCGACGAGTTCGAGGTCGCGCGCATCCCGCCCACGACCTTCGTCGTCTACCAGGGCCATCACGGAGATCGCGGCGCGCAACGCGCGGACGTGATCCTGCCCGGCTCCGCCTACACCGAGAAGAATGGCACTTACGTGAACACGGAAGGTCGCGCGCAGCGCGGCCGCCTCGCCGTCTATCCTCCTGGCGAAGCACGCGAAGACTGGAAAATTCTCCGCGCCTTCTCAGCCGTGCTCGGCCGCCCGCTTCCCTACGACGATCTGAAGACCCTGCGCGAAAAACTCGCCACAACGCACCCCGTCTTCGCACGCGTCGGCGCGCTTCCCGCCGCCGGCTGCACGGATCAGTCCGGCCCGGGCGGGGATCCCGCTGCCATGCTGCCGAACCCCTTCACCTTTCCGATCGCCAATTATTACCAGACCGATTCGATCAGCCGCGCCAGCCCGACCATGGTCCGCTGCACCGAGACCTACTACCCCGGCCTCGCCATGGCCGCGGAGTAGCGTGATGGCCGACTTCTTCCTGCACACCATCGTTGGCCTGATCATTCTGACCTTCCTCAAGGCACTCGCCCTGATCGTGCCGCTCTTGATCCTGGTCGCCTATCTCACCTACGCCGAGCGCAAGGTCCTGGCCGCCGTGCAGCTTCGCAAGGGCCCGAACGTGGTCGGATGGTTCGGCCTGCTGCAGCCGTTCGCCGACGCTCTGAAGATGATCTTCAAGGAAACCATCATTCCCGCCGGCGCCAATCGCGTGCTGTTCGTGCTGGCGCCGATGATCACCTTCGGCCTCGCCATCCTCGCCTGGGCCGTCATCCCGGTGAACGACGGCTGGGGCATCGCCGATATCAATGTCGGCATCCTCTATCTCTTCGCCATCAGCTCCCTCGGCGTCTACGGAATCATCATTGCCGGCTGGGCCAGCAATTCGAAATACGCCTTCCTCGGCGCCCTGCGCAGTGCGGCGCAGATGGTCAGCTACGAAGTCTCGATGGGCTTCGTCATGGTCTCCGTCCTGCTCTGCGTCGGCAGCCTCAACCTGAACGACATCGTGCTGGCGCAGAGGAATATCTGGTTTTTCATTCCCCTCTTCCCGATGTTCATCGTCTTCTTCGTCTCGACCCTGGCCGAGACGAACCGCTCGCCCTTCGATCTGCCGGAAGGAGAAAGCGAGATCGTCGCCGGCTTCTTCGTCGAATACAGCGCCATGGCTTTCGCGCTCTTCTATCTCGGCGAATACGCCAACATGATCCTGATGAGCGCCCTCACGACCATTCTCTTCCTCGGCGGCTGGCTCGGTCCGTTCGGCTGGACCTGGCTGCCGGGGCCGATCTGGTTCATCCTGAAGATCTTGTTCTGCCTGTTCGTCTTCCTCTGGGTCAGGGCGACCTTCCCCCGCTACCGTTACGACCAGCTCATGCGCCTCGGCTGGAAGGTGTTCCTCCCCGCCTCGCTCGGCTGGCTCGTCCTCACCGCGGGCGTTCTGCTGGCAACCGGATGGGTCCCGCATGTGTCGTCTTGATGCCCAACTCTGTTGCGGCTATCCCTCGGGCGCCGGAGGAGGGGCCGATGGCGTTTCTTGACCGCACCGCACGCACGCTGCTGCTCGGCGAACTGGTTGAAGGCCTGGCCCTGACGCTGCGCTATTTCTTCCGCCCCAAGGCCACCATCAACTATCCGTACGAAAAAGGCCCGATCAGTCCGCGCTTCAAGGGCGAGCACGCGCTGCGCCGCTACCCGAACGGAGAAGAGCGTTGCATCGCCTGCAAGCTTTGCGAAGCGATCTGCCCGGCCCAGGCAATCACCATCGAGGCGGAGCCACGCGCGGACGGCTCCCGCCGTACCACCCGCTATGACATCGACATGACGAAATGCATCTATTGCGACCTCTGCGAGGAAGCCTGTCCGGTGGATGCGATCGTCCAGGGCCCCAACTTCGAATTCGCGACCGAGACCCGGGAGGAGCTGATGTACGACAAGGCGAAGCTGCTCTCGAATGGCGATCGCTGGGAAACGGAGATCGCCCGCCGCCTCGAACTCGACGCTCCTTACCGCTGAACCCGACCCCGCTCTTCCGGACGAGGCCAGTCAGTGATTGCAACCATCGGATTCTACGTCTTCGCGGTGATCCTGCTCGCCTCCGCGACGATGGTCGTCACGGCCCGCAACCCGGTGCATTCGGTCCTGTTCCTGATCCTCGCCTTCTTCAACGCCGCCGCTCTCTTCCTGATCGCCGGCGCCGAGTTCCTGGCGATGATTCTGATCATCGTCTATGTCGGCGCGGTCGCCGTGCTGTTCCTGTTCGTGGTGATGATGCTCGACGTGAATTTCGCCGAGTTGCGTGAGGGCGTCCAGCGTTATGCCCCGGTCGGGCTGGTGGTGGGCCTCATCCTGCTGTTCGAACTCGGCCTCGTTCTCACCGGCTGGCACTTCGCCCCGAGTGCCGCCGAGATCCGCATGTCCCCGACCCCGACCGCGCTCAGCAATACCGCCGCCCTCGGGAATGTCCTCTATACCCGCTATATTTTTCTCTTCCAGCTCGCCGGCCTGATCCTCCTGGTGGCGATGATCGGCGCCATCGTGCTGACACACAGGGAACGCGGCACCGCCCGGCGCCAGCGGATCGGCAGGCAGAACGCGCGCCAGCCCGAGGAGACGCTCGCGATGCTGAATGTCGCACTCGGCGCCGGCATCGACGAGATCGGCATCCTCCGCCCGTTGCCCGACCCTGCACCCGTCGGCGCCGAAAGCCACGCTTTGCCGCACGCCGCGGAGCCGCATTGATGCCGGTCGGGCTCGGACATTACCTCGCCGTCAGCGCCATCCTGCTCGTGCTCGGCGTGTTCGGCATCTTCCTCAACCGCAAGAATGTCATCATCATCCTGATGTCGATCGAGCTGATCCTGCTCTCGGTCAACCTCAACCTGGTTGCCTTTTCCGCCTCGCTCGGCGATCTGGTCGGCCAGGTCTTCACGATGTTCGTTCTCACCGTCGCCGCCGCCGAGGCGGCGATCGGGCTCGCGATCGTGGTCGTCTATTTCCGCAACCGTGGCTCGATCGAGGTCGAGGACGTGACGATGATGAAGGGCTGAGATGCTGACCGCGATCGCCGTCTTCTTCCCCCTTCTCGGCGCGGCCCTCGCGGGCCTGCTCGGCCGCCCCGCCGGCGATCGGGCAAGCCAGGTGGTCAGCATCCTCTGCATGGTCATCGCCTCCGCGGCCGGCATCGCCGCCGCCGTCCTGCTCGGCATCGGCGCCACCGAGCCCGGCACGATCGAGATCACGAACTGGATCTCCGCCGGCACTTTCCGCGTCTCCTGGGCGCTTCGCAACGATACTCTCTCCGCCGTCATGGTGGCGATGGTCAGCACCGTCTCGATGCTGATCCACGTCTACAGCGTCGGCTACATGGCGCACGAAGACCGGCCCTGCTGGCGCTTCTTCAGCTATATCTCGCTCTTTTCCTTCGCCATGCTGATGCTGGTCACGGCCGACAACATCCTCCAGCTCTTCTTCGGCTGGGAAGGCGTCGGCCTGATGAGCTACCTCCTGATCGGCTACTGGTACTACAAGCCCGCCGCCAACGCCGCCGCCATCAAGGCCTTCGTCGTCAACCGCGTGGCGGACCTCTTCTTCACCGTCGGCATCGCGCTTCTCTTCTTCCAGTTCGGCACGCTCTCGTTCAGCGACATCTTCGCCGCCGTCCCCAGCCACGCCGCCCATCACTACGAGCTGTTCGGCGCATCGCTGCCGGTGCTCGAGGTGATCGGCGTCCTCCTCTTCATCGGCGCGATGGGCAAATCGGCGCAGCTCTTCCTGCACACCTGGCTGCCCGACGCCATGGAAGGCCCGACACCGATCTCGGCCCTGATCCATGCCGCAACCATGGTGACCGCCGGCGTCTTTCTCGTTGCCCGGATGTCGCCGCTGATGGAATACGCGCCCATCGCGCTTTCCGTCGTGGCCGTGATTGGCGGCTCGACCTCCTTCTTCGCCGCCACCATCGCCTGCGCGCAGGACGACATCAAGAAAGTGATCGCCTACTCAACCTGCTCGCAGCTCGGCTACATGTTCGCCGCCGCCGGCGTCGGTGCCTTCGATATTTCGATCTTCCATCTCATCACGCACGCCTTCTTCAAATCACTCCTCTTCCTCGGCGCCGGCTCGGTGATCCACGCCATGTCCGGGGAGCAAGACATGCGCCGCATGGGCGGCCTCTGGAACAAGATCCCGATCACCTACTCCGTGATGTGGGTCGGCTTCCTGGCGCTGGCCGGCATCCCCTTCTTCTCTGGATTCTACTCGAAGGATGCGATCCTCGATGCTGCCCTCGGCACGCCCGGCGGGGTCGCCTTCTATGCCTATATCACCGGCGTCGCTGCCGCCTTCCTCACCGCCTTCTATTCCTGGCGGGTCCTCTTCATGACCTTCCACGGCACTTCGCGCGCCGAGCCGCATGTGCAGGAGCATGTACACGAAAGCCCGGCCGTAATGACCGTCCCGCTGATCCTGCTCGCCGTCGGCTCCGCCATCGTCGGCTATTCCCTGGACGGCACCTTCATCGGCTTGCACTGGCAGAGCTTCTGGGGCGCCAGCATCGTCACCCTGCCCGGCAGCAATCCGTTCACGCACATGGAGAGCATCCATGGCGTCGTGAAATGGATCCCGACCCTGGTCGGGCTCGCCGGTCTCGCCACCGCGCTTCTCTTCTACATCCTCGTGCCCTGGATTCCAGGTTGGCTCGCCACCCGTTTCCGCCCCATCCACGTCTTCCTGGTCAAGAAGTGGTACTTCGACGAGATCTACGATGCGATCTTCGTGCGCGGTGCGCTCGCCTTGGCCCGCCTGCTCTGGAAGGTGGGCGATGTCGCCGTCATCGACGGCGTGCCGAACGGCATCGCCACTCTGACCACCGATTCCTCCGGCGAGGTGGTCAAGCTGCAGACCGGCTCCGTCGCCCAGTATGCCTTCGCGATGGTGCTCGGCGTCGTCATCCTCGTCGCCGTGTTCCTGTTGTTCCGGTAAGCCGATGAACGCCGCCGGCTTCCCCGTCCTCTCGCTGGTCACCTGGCTGCCGCTGGTCGGCGGCGCGATCATCCTCTCCATCCGCGGCGACGCGGAAGCCGTCGCCCGCAACGCCCGCTGGGCCGCCCTCTGGACCAGCCTCATCGTGTTCGGCCTGAGCCTCGTTCTCTGGGTGAAGTTCAACCCCTCCGATCCCGGCTTCCAGTTCGTCGAGAACGTTCCCTGGATGCCGGAATACGGCCTCACCTATCACCTCGGGGTGGACGGCATCAGCGTGCTCTTCGTCCTCCTCTCGACCGCCCTCACACCGATCTGCGTGCTCGCAAGCTGGGAGATCATCAAATACCAGGTGCGCGAGTACATGCTCGCCTTCCTGATCCTCGAAACGATGATGGTCGGCACCTTCTGCTCGCTCGATTTCATCATCTTCTACATGTTCTTCGAGGGCACTCTGATCCCGATGTACCTGATCATCGGGGTCTGGGGCGGGCCGAGGCGCATCTATTCCGCCTTCAAGTTCTTCCTCTTCACGCTCGCCGGTTCCGTGCTGCTGCTGTTGGCGATCCTCGCCGTCTGGTACCAGACCGGCACCATGGACATCGCCACTCTGCTGCACACGAAGCTCCCGGCCTCCATGCAGATCTGGCTTTTCCTCGCCTTCCTCGCCTCCTTCGCCGTCAAGCTCCCGATGTGGCCGGTGCACACCTGGCTTCCCGATGCCCACGTCGAGGCCCCGACCGCGGGCTCCGTCATGCTCGCGGGCGTGTTGCTGAAATTCGGTGGCTACGGATTCCTCCGCTTTTCGGTCCCCCTGCTCCCCGTGGCCTCCGCCACGCTGGCGCCCCTGATGTTCGCGCTCGGCGTGATGGCGGTCATCTACACGTCCTTCGTCGCCCTGGCACAGGACGACATGAAGAAGCTGATCGCCTATTCCTCGGTCGCGCACATGGGCCTCGTCACCATCGGCACCTTCACCTTCAACGAGCAGGGGCTGCAGGGCGCGATGTTCCAGATGCTCTCGCACGGCGTCGTCTCCGCCGCCCTGTTCCTGTGCGTCGGCGTCCTCTATGACCGGCTGCATACGCACGAGATCGATCGCTTCGGCGGCCTGATCGACCGCATGCCCTTCTACGCGCTGATCCTGATGTTCTTCTCCCTGGCCAGCGTCGGCCTGCCCGGAACCTCCGGGTTCGTCGGCGAGATCCTGGTCATGATCGGCGCCTTGCAGGTCAATTTCTGGCTCGCCCTGCTCGGCGGCACCGGCATGATTCTGAGCGTCGGTTACATGCTCTACATGTACCGCCGCGTCATTTTCGGCACCATTATGCACGCCGACCTGAAGAATTTCCTCGACCTCAGCCCCCGCGAAGTCGCGGTGTTCGCCCCGCTCGTCGTGCTGACCCTCTGGATGGGCATCTACCCTGCGAGCTTCACGAGCTTCTGGGCCGCGAGCATCGGCCAGATCGTGCAGAACCACCAGATGGCGATGCTGCATGGCGTGCATCTCGCCGGGATGCTCCCGCGATGAACTGGCAGATCGCCCTTCCCGAGATCGTGCTTGCCCTTTCCGGCATGGCGATCCTCCTTTTCGGTGTACTGTACCGCCGTGACGCGAGCGTTCCCTGCAACATGCTCACGCTCGGCGCTTTCCTTGTCGCAGCCTTCCTGGTCCTCTCCACGCCGGACGGCAGCGGTTACGGCGACCTTTTCGTCGTCGATGCGTTTTCGCGGTTCGTGAAGATCCTGATCCTGGCCGGCGCCGCGCTCGCGCTGATGCTGTCCTTCGACTACAACCGCCACGAAGGAATTGCCCGCTTCGAGTTCCCGGTGCTGATCCTGTTCGCCGTGGTCGGCATGATGACCATGGTCTCGGCGGCGAACCTGATGACGCTCTATCTCGGGCTCGAGCTGCAGCTCATCTCGCTCTACGTCGTCACCGCCTTCAACCGCACCGCCATCCGCTCGAGCGAGGCCGCGCTCAAATATTTCGTTCTCGGCGCGCTGGCCTCCGGCCTCCTCCTCTATGGCATCTCCCTCGTCTACGGCTTCGCCGGCTCGACTTCCTTCGCCGCCCTCGCCTCGGCGCTCAACGCGCCCGGCGGCGCCTCGCCCGGTTTGGTCGTCGGCATCGTCTTCGTCATCGCCGGTCTCGTCTTCGAGGTCTCCGCGGTGCCGTTCCACATGTGGACGCCCGACGTCTACGAGGGTGCGCCGACCCCCGTCACCGTCTTCATCGGCACGGCTCCGAAAGTGGCCGGCATGGCGCTCCTCCTGCGCACGCTCTCGACCCCATTCGGTCATCTCTCTCTCGACTGGCGGCTCCTGATCGAACTGGTCTCGCTCGGCAGCATGATCCTGGGCGCGCTGGCCGCAATCGGCCAGACCAACTTCAAGCGCCTGATGGCCTACTCCGCGATCGGCCACATGGGCTACACCTTGATCGGGCTCGCCGCCGGCACCGAAGCGGGCCTGCGTGGCGCGCTGATCTATCTCGTCGTCTATGTCTTCATGAATGTCGGCATCTTCGCCGGCATCATCGCCATGCGCCGCCACGGCCGTGTGTTCGAACAGATTTCCGATCTCGCCGGCCTCGCCCGCACCGATCCCGCCCTGGCACTCGCCTTTGCGGTCTTTCTCTTCAGCATGGCCGGCATTCCGCCGCTCGCCGGATTCTTCGGCAAGCTCTACGTCTTTCTGGCGGCGGTGCAGGCAGGCATGTGGACTCTCGCCATCATCGGTGTGCTGACCAGTGTCGTTGGCGCATACTATTACATCCGCATCGTCAAGGTCATGTTCATGGACGCGCCGGCGCCGGCGATCGATCAGCGGCCGGCGATGGTCTCGTTCGTGGCGGCAGCGACCGGCCTCTTCACGGTCTTTTTCGTCCTCTTCTCCGCCCCGATCGTGGCCGCGGCTCAGGCGGCAGCCCAGGTACTCTTCGGTTGACCTCAAGAAGCCCGGCCATGCGTGAGGCGCCAGCCGGACCGGGAGATGCCGTGTGCTGCTGGTGATCGACGCCGGCAACACCAACGTCGTCGCCGCCGTGCATGATGGGGCCGGCTGGCGCGGCATCTGGCGCATCGCAACCGAACCGGAGCGAACGTCGGATGAATACGCCGTCTGGCTCCTCGCGCTGCTCGGTCATGCGGGGCTCAAGCCGGCCGACATCGACAACGCGGCGATCGGCACCGTGGTGCCGAGTGCACTCTACCATCTCAGGCGATTGTGCCGCGACTGGATCGCTGTCGAGCCTCTCATCGCCCGCGCCGGCCTCGACTGGGGTTTTGAGATCCGCGTCGACAGCCCCGACGAGGTCGGCGCAGACCGCCTCTTGAACGCGCTCGCCGCCCACCAGATTTACGGCGGCCCGCTGGTGGTAATCGATTTCGGGACCGCAACCACATTCGACGTCATCGGCGCCGACGGCGCCTATCATGGCGGGGTGATCGCACCGGGCATCAATCTTTCCATCGAGGCCCTGCACCACGCCGCCGCACAGTTGCCGCGGATCGGCATCGCCCGGCCGCAGTCGGTGATCGGCCGCGCCACCGTCCCCGCGATGCAGTCCGGGATTTACTGGGGATATGTCGGCCTGGTGGAGGGGCTGGTCGCGCGCATCCGCGCCGAATTCGGCAGCCCCCTCAAGGTGCTGGCCACCGGCGGCCTGGCGCCGCTCTTTGCCGAAGGCACGACCTTGATCCAAGGCACCGACCTCGAACTCACGCTGCACGGGCTCCGCCTTCTCGCGGCCCGCAATCCACGCCCCGCGCCTGGGCGCGCCCGCACGCGCCGGCAGGGCAGCACGTGATGGATAACAAGGCGGGTGATCTTGCCTTCCTGCCACTGGGCGGCACCGGCGAGATCGGCATGAACCTCAATCTCTACCGCTGCAACGGCAAATGGCTCGCAGTCGATTGCGGCATCGGCTTCGGCGCCGCCGAATATCCGGAAGCCGAAATCATGCTGCCCGATCCCGGTTTCATTGCCGAGCGCAGCCGGGCACTGGTCGGCCTTGTCATCACTCACGCGCACGAGGACCATCTCGGCGCCGTGCCCTGGCTCTGGCGGGAACTTCGCTGTCCGATCTTTGCGACTCCGTTCGCCGCGGCCGTGCTGACCCGCAAGCTTGCCGAAGCCGGCCTCCTGTCCGAGGTCAGGCTCGAGATCGTACCGCCAGGCGGAAATTTTGCACGCCCTCCCTTCTCGCTCCAGTTCCTGCGCGTGGCGCATTCCATTCCTGAATCGCAGGCTCTGGTGATCCGCACACCCTATGGCACGGTTCTGCACACCGGCGACTGGAAACTCGACCCGCATCCCCTCATCGGGCCGCCAACCGACGAGGCCGGATTCGCAGCCCTGGCAGCGGAAAACGTGCTCGCCATGGTCTGCGATTCCACCAATGCAATGGTGGAAGGCCATTCCGGCTCGGAGGCCGATGTCCGCCGCACGCTCGCTGCGCTGATCCGGGACCTGCCGGGTCGCATTGCCGTCACCTGCTTTGCAAGCAACGTCGCGCGCGTCGAATCTGTGGCTCTCGCCGCCCTGGGCGCCGGCCGCAGTGTCGCCATCGCCGGGCGCTCGCTCCGCAATCTCGAGGCAGCGGCCCGGGAATGCGGCTATCTCAAAACGATCCCGCCTTTCCTGTCCGAAGATCAGGCCAACGAAACACCGGACGAGCGCCTCCTCCTTCTGGTCAGCGGCAGCCAGGGCGAGCCGAGGAGCGCGCTTTCGCGCATCGCCGCCGATACCCATCCGCGCATCGCCCTCGGCGAGGGCGACACGGTCGTCTTCAGCAGCCGCGTCATTCCCGGAAACGAGCGCGCCATCGGCGCGGTGCAGGACAACCTGGTCCGCCGCGGCGTGCGGCTGATGACGGACGCCGACCATATGGTCCATGTCTCCGGCCATCCGGCACGCGACGAATTGCGCAAGCTCTACCGATTGGTGAAACCGCTTGTGGCCGTTCCGGTGCACGG
Organism: Acetobacteraceae bacterium; assembly: GCA_030041375.1. Taxonomy (GTDB): domain Bacteria; phylum Pseudomonadota; class Alphaproteobacteria; order Acetobacterales; family Acetobacteraceae; genus JAKAWQ01. The sequence goes on along the minus strand of JASHOA010000060.1, from coordinate 217,700 downwards.
CGAATGGCGCCACCTCACCGCCCATGCCGGTCTCGCCCAGGAACTCGGTATCCGGCCCATGCTGCTTGAGGATGGCGAAATCCTGCAGTTGGCCCCCGAGGCGCCCAAGGTCGTCGATACCGCGCCCGTGGGTCGCCTCGTGCTGGACGGAAACCGGCTCATCCCGCTGCAAGGCCCGGTCATGACGGCACGCCGGCGTATGCTCGGCAACGGGATCGTACTCGGCAGCCTCGCCGTCGATCGCTCGCACCGCGTTCTCGGCCGCCCGCGTGTCAGCGCGCCCGGACTCTTCGAGGAGGATGATCCCGAGGTCGCCGAACTCGGCGACGAGTTCGCCCAGGCACTTCAGGATCTGCCCCGGGAACTGCGCGTGAACGACGCTTCCTTCGCCGAAGCCGCCCGCTCCGCTCTGCGCCGGGCGTTCGCGCGCCGCTATGGCAAGCGGCCGCTTGTCGACGTCCATCTTCTCCGGGTCGAATGAGATGCTCGTGCGGGACCCGATACGGCTCGATCAGTCAAACGGGAGCAAGCGCATGGACCTCAGGGATCACGTCCGCAGCATTCCGGATTTTCCAAAGCCTGGCATCCTGTTTCGTGACATCTCGACATTGCTCCGTCACGCCGAAGCCTGGCAGGCGGCTATGGAGCGTCTTGCCGAGCTCGTCCGGCCGTACCAGCCCGACCTCCTCGCCGGCATCGAATCGCGCGGCTTCCTCGTTTCGGCGCCACTGGCACTGAAGCTCGGCTGCGGATTCCTGATGCTGCGCAAGGCGGGCAAGCTCCCGGGCCTCACCGTCGGCTACGATTACGCACTGGAATACGGAGCCGACCGCGTGGAGGTCCAGGCAGATGCCGTCGCCCCCGGCCAGCGCGTCGTCATCGTGGACGACCTGCTCGCAACCGGAGGTACCATGAACGCGGGTATCATCCTGCTGCGCCACGTCGGCGCATTGGTCCCGGCAGCCGCCGCCTTGATCGAGCTTTCCTTCCTCAACGGCCGCAGCCGGCTCGACGTTCCTTTTGAATCCCTGATGACGTTCGACCACTGACAACAGCCGGATTGATTTGACAGGCGCCGACAGGAGGTTAGAGGTGGCCCTCAAAACGGGGGAGGAAATGCGGGCGCAACATTGCCCTTCGCGCCGCCAGGCACTGCGACTGTTCATGCTGCCCGGCGGGCTGGCCTTGTTCGCGGGATCAAGGCGTGCACGCGCCGCAACCGCCATGGCGAGCCAACCCTTCCCGAATGGCGTACGGCTGCTGGTAGCCGGCACCCCCGGCGAACGGGTCGACTGGTGGGCGGATACTTTCACGCCCATTCTCGGCCGCCTGCTGCCGCCGGGCACTCGCGTCTTCAAAGAGAACGCCATCGGCAATGACGGCGTCACGGGGGCCAACCAGTTCGCCGTCCGCGCCGCACCCGACGGCGCGACCGCTCTCCTCGTGCCCGGCGCCGCAGCAACGGCGTGGCTCGTCGGCGAGCCACGCGTTCATTTCGACACCGCAAGCTGGGTTCCTGTTATGGACGCCGTCGGTCCCGCCGTCGTGGTGGGCCGCGTGCCGCTTTCCGCCCTCGGGCCCGGCACCACGCCGCGCGTCGCTGCCTCCGGCCCCACGGGCCCGGAACTGCCGGTCCTGATCGCGCTCGATTTGCTCGAAGCCAATGCAGTACCCGTATTCGGATTGGACACCGCACAGCAAGCGCTCGCATCCCTCGCGGCAGGCAGCGTCGATCTCGTGCTGCTGCACGACGAGGACGTTCCGAGCCGCATGGAAAATCTCGCTTCGACGGGGGTACGCGCGCTCTTTTCCTTCGGCCGCCCTGACGCGACGGGCCATTGGCAGCGCGATCCACTCCTCCCCGGTATCCCGACCTTCGAAGAAGTCTCCCTCACGCTGCTCGGCCATCAGCCACAGGGGCCGCTGGTTGACGCATGGCGCGCGGCTGCCGCCGCCACGTTGCTCGCTTTCGCCCTCGTCCTGCCGCAACTCACCCCAACCGACGTTGTCGCGTTGTGGAGAGAAGTCGGTGAGCAACTGGTACAAGCCGCCACCGTGCGCGGGCTCGCCGCCGGCGCCGGCCTCAGCCCGGAATCGGGCCCTGCTGCCAATGCCAGCACCACGGCCGTCGCCGCCGATGCCGCAACGCTCCTCGCGCTGAGACGCTGGCTCGGTCGCCGCTTCGGCTGGCGCCAGACCTGAACGCGCCCGAAACCTGGCACAACAGGGATGCCGTCAGGCCGCGAATTGACCGCGGTTTCCGCCCTTTCTAGCTTGCCCTGATGCCTTCCCCTGAGCCGCCTTCCGAGCCCGCAGGCGCCTGGCCCTTCGCCGAAGCCAGGAAGCTGGCCGCCCGCCTCGCCCTCCAGAGCAAACAGGCCGCCCTCCTCGAAACCGGCTACGGGCCCTCCGGCCTGCCGCATATCGGCACCTTCGGCGAGGTCGCGCGCACAACCTGGGTCCGCCTCGCCTTCACCGAACTCACCGGCCTTCCCTCCCGCCTGCTCGCCTTCAGCGACGATATGGACGGGTTGCGCCGCGTGCCGGAGAACGTACCGAACCGGCAGATGCTCGCCGCCCATCTCGGCCGCCCGCTCACCCGGGTGCCGGATCCCTTCGGCACCCACGAAAGCTTCGGCGCTCACAACAACGCCCGCCTCCGCGCCTTCCTCGACCAGTTCGGCTTCGACTATGAATTCGCCTCCTCCTCGGATTATTACGCATCCGGCCGCTTCGACGCGGCACTCCTCCGCGTGCTGGAGACCTGGGACGAGATCATGGAGGTGATCCTGCCCACCCTCGGCCCCGAACGGCGCCTGACCTACGCCCCGGTGCTGCCGATCCACCCGCAAAGCGGGCGCGTCATGCAGGTGCCGATCCGGCACGCCGATCCGCAACACGGCACCGTCCTCTGGGAAGACCCGCAAACCGGCCGCGCCTGGGAAACCCCCGTAACCGGCGGCGCCGCCAAGTTGCAATGGAAGGCGGACTGGGCGATGCGCTGGTTTGCCCTTCGCGTCGATTACGAAATGTCCGGCAAGGATTTGATGGAAAGCGTCCGCCTCTCCGGCCGGATTTGCCGCATCCTCGGCGCCCCGCCGCCGGAGGGCTTCACCTACGAACTCTTCCTCGACGAAAACGGCCAGCGTATCAGCAAGTCGAAGGGCAACGGCTTGCCGATCGAGGACTGGCTCCGCTACGGCCCGGCCGAGAGCCTCGCGCAGTTCATGTTCCACGCGCCGGAGCGCGCCAAGCGCCTCTATTTCGACGTCATCCCCCGCTCGACCGACGACTATCTCGCCAACACCGCCCGTCTTCGCCGCGAGCCCGAGAACGAGCATCGGCGCAACCCGGCCTGGTTCATCCACGGCGGCCAGGTCCCGGAGAATGCCGGAAGCCCCGTTCCCTTCAGCATGCTGCTCCAGCTTGCCGCCGTCGTGAACGCGGAAACGCCCGACATGCTCTGGGGCTTTCTCCGCCGCTACCAGCCCCACGCCTCGCCCGCGACCATGCCGTTCCTCGATCGCCTGGTCGGGCACGCGATCGCCTATTACCAGGATTTCGTTCGCCCATCGAAGCATTTCCGCGCCCCCACCGATGACGAACGCGCCGCTCTCGCCGCACTTGCCGGCAAGCTGGCCGAAAATCGCACTGCTCTCGAGGCGCTCCCACCGGGCGAGCGCGCCGAGCGGCTGCAGGCGATCGTCTACGATGCCGGCCGCCGCCCGCCCTTTCTCGAGACCCAGCAGGACGGCAGGCAGGGTGTGGCGCTGGCCTGGTTCACCGCTCTCTACCAGGTGCTGCTCGGCCAGGAACGCGGCCCCCGCTTCGGCGGCTTCATCGCGCTCTATGGAATTTCCGAAACGATCGCCCTGATCGAGGCGGTGCTCGCCCGCCCTGCCGACGCCGCATAGGTGGACCGAAGGCGCCTCCCGGCTCTTCTCGCGCGGCTTGCCCGGCACGTCCCCGCTCTGCTCGGGCTTTGTCTCCTTGTCGCCGCCGTCTACACGCTCAAATCCACCTTCGACAACCTCGCTCTCTCCGATGTCACCCGAGCCATCGCTGCCATTCCGGCCCGCTCGGTCTGGCTCGCGATCGGGGCGACCGTGCTCTCCTACTGGCTCCTCACCCTCTATGACTGGCTCGGCACGCGCTTCGCCGGCCATCCGGTTCCCTACGCCCGGGTCGCATTCGGTTCGTTCTGCGCCTATGCCCTCGCCCACAGCCTCGGCCTGCCGGTTGTTTCCGGCGCCGCCGTCCGCTACCGCCTCTACGCCCACTGGGGCCTCACACCCGCCGAGATTGCCCGACTGATCGCGTTCTGCAGCCTCACCTTCGGTTTCGGAGCGCTGACTCTCGGCGGCGGCATCCTCCTCCTGGCACCTGGCTGGGTGCCGTTCCTCGGCCACACCGTGCCGGATTTCGTCTTCCGCGCCATCGGTGCCGGATTCTGGGCCGCGGTGATCGCCTACGTGACGCTGGCACGTTTCGTTCCGCGCATCAGCATCTTCAACCACGAGATCGCCCTCCCGGGCCTTGCCATGGCGCTCGCGCAGGTGGTGCTGGCGACCGTCGATCTCGCCTTCACGGCCGCGATCTTCCATGTCCTCCTTGCCGGGGCGCATGACCTCGGCTTCTTCCGCTTCCTCGCGATCTATCTCACCGCCTATGCGGCAGGGCTCGCAACCAATCTTCCCGGCGGCATCGGTGTCTTCGACACCGGCATGCTGCTCGGCCTCTCGCCCTTCCTCTCGACCCCGCGCATCCTCGGCGCGCTGGCCGTCTTTCGGCTCTGCTACTACATCGTCCCGCTCTTCATTGCCGGCGGCCTCTTCGTCGGGCATGAACTTCTCCTGCATCGGAAACGTTCGGCCGGGCCATTGGGGGAAACGGCGCTGGCCGTCGCCGCGGCGAGTGCCGCCGTCGCCCTCTCCGGCGTGCTGCTGCTCTCGCTCGCCATGCTCGAGCCCCGCCCGCATCTGCCCAAGGCAATCGCGGACATCGGCGGCATGGCCGCGCTCGCCGGCCCCTTCATTCCATCGCTCGTCGGTGCCGCCCTCCTTGTGCTCGCGGTAGGCCTCACCCGCCGCGTCAAGCTCGCCTGGAGCAGCACGATGGCACTGCTCGCCGCCGCCGCTGCCGCCACCGCGCTCGAAGGCGAACCCTGGTGGGTACCCGCCTGGCTGATCCTGACCGCGCTCCTGCTCGCCCCTTATCGGGCAGCCTTCTATCGCCGCGCCCGTCTGTTGACCGAGCCGCTCTCGCCAGCCACCGCACTGGCGCTCTTCGCCCTCGCAGCCGTCACGATCGTCTTCGCCTCGCTCGCCCGCCACGTCCCCTCACTGCCGCAAGGACCGTGGTGGCAACTCATCCTGTCGCCGAATTTGCCGGGTCCGCTTCGCCTCAGCGTGGCCCTCTCGATGGCGGTCGCCGCCATCGCACTCTGGCGGCTCGTCCGGCCCGGCCGGGTCGCGTACCTTCCCTGGGACGGGATGGCGTGGGAGCGCTATGCATCCCTCGGCGCAACGCCGCCGGCGGCGGCCGACGGGCTGATGCTCGGCGAGGCCGGCAAATCGGCGATCGCCTTCCGCCGTGTCGGGCGCATCCTGCTCGGCCTCGGCGATCCGGTCGGCCCGACTTCGGATCGAATCTCCACCCTCTGGCGGCTGCGCGACCTCGCGGCTCAGGAAGGCTACGATCCGGCCATCTGGGGCGCCGGCCCCGATCTCCTCGCAACCTACGCGGATCTCGGCCTGGCCATCCTGCCGCTCGGCGCGGACGGCCTGCCCGCGGCCGAGCCCGCCATTCACGCGCCGCGCTACCTCGCCTGCGTGGCCGAGCGCGACCTCGCTCTCCTGCTTCCTCTCCTCCCCTCGCTCGCCGGCCAGGCAACACTTCCCGCGCTGCCCGGAGATTGAGCTTCACTTCACGGCTCGTCTCTCTCGCTGGACGCGCCGGTTGATCGGATGAATGATCGACACCCTTGGAGCGGGAAGGGAGATGCGCGATGGCATTCGGACGTGTTTCGGCGATCACTCTCGCCGGGCTGCTCGCCCTGGGTTACGCAGCCGGAAGGACGGAGGCCGCACCCGCCTCTCCCTCCGCGCGCAACGACGCCGCCGGTCAGGCCGTAGCCGCTTCCGTTGAAGCCGATGCGACACTCAGCGCGAAAGTCCCCGCCGCCATCCGCTCCCGCGGCACGCTTGTTATTGGTGCGGCGCTGCAGCAACTGCCGGAGGATTTCTATGCCGCCGACGGTCGCACTCCGGTCGGCTTCGAGGTCGATCTGGCGCATGCGCTGGCCCGCCTGCTCGGCCTCAAGGTCGAGTACCGCGCAATGGCATTCGACGCGCTGATTCCGGCCCTCGCCTCCGGGCGCGTCGACGTCACCATGTCCGCCATGAACGACACCAAACCCCGCGAGAAGACGATCTCATTCGTGGATTACTTCAACGCCGGTATCACCATGCTCGCCCAGAAGGGCAATCCCGACCACATCACCGGGCCGGACAGCCTCTGCGGTCAGGCCGTCAGCGTCCAGGCCGGGACCACGCAGCAGGCGTTCGCCGAATCGCAGAGCGCCGCTTGCAAGAAAGCCGGCAAGCAGCCAGTTGAAATCGTCATCGGCAGTTCGACGGCACAGCAGGAAAATTCGCTGCGCACCGGCCGGTTTGCCGTGGTTCTCGACGACACGCCGACCGCCATCTACACCGCCCAGGTCGCCGGCAACGGCAACTTGTTCGAGGCCATCGATTATCCCCCCATCAACGGCGGGCCCTACGGCATCGGGGTCGCCAAGAACAATCCCGCGCTGCTCGCCGTCTTGCAGGAGGCGATGGAGAGGCTGATCGAAAGTGGCACCTACGGCAAGATTCTCTCGGCCTGGGGCATGTCGGCCGGCGCCGTGACGAAGGCGACCACCAACGCCGGATAGCCGGAGCGGAGCGGCGCCCTTCATGATGTGACCCGCATGTCGGTTGACAGTGGAACCGGCACCGGGCAACGGCATCAGCCTCTTCCCATCGTGCCGCTTCGCCACTGGGGACGCTGGCTTTCCGCGGCTGCGATCGTTGTCTTCGTGCTGGCGGTCCTCTTCGTGCTCGGCCACGCCGACATCGCCTATCACGATGTGCCGACTTTCTTCCTGTTCCCGGTCATGCTCGAAGGATTGTGGCACACCGTCGTGCTGGCCGTCGTGGCGCAGGCGGCCGGCATCGCGATCGGGCTTGCGGTTGCGATCATGCGCCGATCCGCTAATCCGGTCGCTTCGGTGAGCGCCGCGGTCTACATCTGGGTCTTCCGCGGCGTGCCGGTGCTGCTCCAGCTTCTGATTTGGTACAATCTCGCTCTTGCCTTCAAGGTCATCGGCATTCCAGGCCTGTTCAGCGTTTCCACGAACACCGTCATGTCACCGTTCGTCGCCGGCCTGCTCGGTCTCGGCCTCAACGAAAGCGCCTACATGGCAGAGATCATCCGCGCCGGCTTCAACAGCATCGACAAGGGGCAGATCGAGGCTGCCCACGCCATCGGCATGACCCCGGCCAGGACACTCCGGCGGATCATCCTGCCGCAGGCGATGCGTGTTATCATTCCGCCAACCGGCAACGACTTCATCAACATGCTGAAGGAGACTTCGCTCGTCTCGGTGATCTCCTACGTCGAACTGATCCAGGCCGCCAACAACATCGCCTCCCACAATCTCGAAGTGATGGAGACACTGCTGGCCGCGGCGATCTGGTACATGCTCCTGGTCACGATCGCGAGCATCGGCCAGCACTACCTGGAGCGTGCTGTTGCCGGCGGGACGAAAGAGGCCGGCCGCGCACAGCCGTTGCAGGCGGCACGCAAGGCTCTCGCCACCATGCCCTTTGCCGGACGCTAATCAGGAGATGCCTGCAACCGAGGCGCCACTGGTGCGGATCGTCGACGTCCACAAGCGCTTCGGCGGACGCGAGGTGCTGCGTGGCATCGACATGACGGTGCGGCGTGGCGAGGTGGTGTGCCTGCTCGGCCCCTCGGGCGGCGGCAAGAGTACTCTCCTGCGCTGCATCAATCACCTCGAGCGTATCGATCGCGGCGAAATCTGGGTGGACGGACAGCCGATCGGCTATCGCCTGCGGGGCGGCGCACTTCACGAGCTGCACGAGCGGGAAGTGGCAGCGCAGCGGCGCATCATCGGCATGGTATTTCAGCGCTTCAACCTGTTTGCCCATCGCACGGCGCTCGAGAACATCCTGGAAGGCCCCGTCAACGTGCTCGGCATCCCGCGCGCTGCGGCAATGGAACGCGGCCGGCAGTTCCTGGCACGCGTCGGCTTGGCCGACTGGGCGAATAACTACCCGGCCGAGCTGTCCGGCGGCCAGCAGCAACGGGTGGCGATCGCCAGGGCGCTGGCGATGGAGCCGAAGCTGATTTTGTTCGACGAGCCGACGAGCGCCCTCGACCCGGAACTGGTGGGCGAAGTGCTGGACGTCATGCGCGCGCTGGCGAAGGAAGGGATGACGATGATCGTAGTTACTCACGAAGTTGGTTTCGCTCGGGAAGTGGGCGACCACGCGGTGTTCATGTTCGATGGTCGCATCGCCGAGGCCGGCTCGCCCGAGCAGGTGTTCGGCAATCCGCGCCATGATCGCACCCGCCAGTTCCTGGCAAAGGTGTTGTGACCAGCGACTCGACCAGGCCCGGAGCCATTGCCCACCGCCCCCGTCCTGCCGCAGGATGCTGGGCGAACCGTCTTGCAGGCAGGAGAGAGACATGCCGGCACCGTTGCAGCCGCGAGCGAACGAGATGACCGACGCCGAATGGCGCACGCGTTGCGATCTCGCGGCCCTCTATCGCATCGTTCACTTTCTCGGCTGGACCGATCTCATCAACACACATATGTCCGCCCGCATCCCCGATGCACCGGACTGCTTCCTGATCAACCGCTATGGCGAAATGTTCGACGAGATTACGGCGTCCAGCCTGATCAAGATGGATCTCTCCGGCAACGTGCTCGGCACGACGGGCGACTACAACGATGCCGGCTTCACCATCCACAGCGGCATCTACAAGGCGCGGCCGAACGCCCATTGCGTCATGCACACCCACACCCGCGCCGGCGCCGGCATCTCCCTCATCCCGAACGGACTGCGCCCGATCAGCCAGGATGCGCTGCACGTCCTCGACGAGGTCGCCTATCACACCTACGGCGTGCCCGCCTCAGCCGAGGAGTGCGAGGCCCTTGGCCGCACCGCGCAACAGGGCAGTTGCATCGTGCTTCTCAATCACGGCCTGCTCGCGCTCGGGGCGACCATTCCCGCTGCCCTGCACCGGATTTACATGCTCGAGCGCGCATGCGAGCTCGAGCTGATCGCCCGCACCATGAATGTCGGGCCGGTGGAAATCGCGCCTCACGTCGTTGCCGCCGCCGCGTCATGGATGAAGCGCCGGCGCGCCGGCGCCGATTATGGCGTCAAGGAATGGGAAGGGCTACTGCGCACCGTCGAGCGCGGAGGCGCAGACTATCGGCGCTGAGCCGCCGAATCTTGCCGATCTGCTCGCGCCCTGGCACGACTTCTATGTCCTGACCGGCACCGCCGGTGCGACCCTCGTCGGCCTGCTCTTCATCGCCGCTTCCCTGGGCTCCGGCTTCTTCACGGAAGAACGGCGCCCTGCCTTCCGCGCCTTCGTCTCCCCGAGCGTGGTGCATTTCTCGAGTGCATTCGCGCTCTCGCTCGCCGCACTCGCACCGGTCAGGCATTGGCCGCTGCTCGGTCTGCTCGAAGGCGGTCTCGCGGTCTTCGGTCTCGCCTACTCCGCCGTCATCTGGGGCGCCATGATCCGGCTCGGCCTGATCGCAACGATCGAGCTCGAGGACCGCATCTGGTACGCAGCCCTTCCCGCCCTCTCCTATGCCCTCCTCATCGCCACCGCGGCGTTGCTCTTCGCCGAGCGCCCACTCAGCCTCACCGTGCTTCCCTGCGGCATCGGGCTCCTTCTCCTCGTCGGCATCCGCAATGCCTGGGACATCACCTCCTGGTCCATTACCCGCCACCGCGACTGATCGCAGCTTGTTCGCCGCGATTCACGGCCATAGACTGTGCATTCGCAGCCTGACCATCGGCACCCAGGGAGGAAAGGAAATCCAGGATGAAGCCCCGAGCCCCGAGCTTCCTGCTCGCCCTCTGCGCACTTGCCCCGCTCGCTTTCGCCGCGCCGGTCGCGCGCGCTCAGGCGCCGAAGCTCGTCTATTTCATTTTCACCGGCTACGCCTATCCGTATTTCGCACCGATGGCCGCGGCCGTGAAAGAGGCCGCTACCTTTACCCCGGATCTCAGCATCCGCATCGTCAACGCGAACAACTCCGCCACCCAGGAGATCGCCGACCTCAAGGAGGCAGTCGCCGCCGGCGCCAAGGGCATCATCCTCAATACCGTCCAGGAATCCGTCACTGCCGCCGCACTCGAAGCCACGCACCAGGGTGTGCCGATCGTCACCGTTGACCGCGACGTCTCCAACCCCGCCGCCCGCATCGCCTTCATCGGCGATAATGACTTCACCCTCGGCCAGGAGCTGACCCGGTTCGGCGTCCAGACGCTGGCCGATCGCCATGTTGCCAAGCCCTGGCACGTCGTCGTCCTCCAGGGCACGCTCGGCGCCTCGGTCACCATCGGCCGGCAGAACGGCACGATGAGCGTGCTCGGTCCGCTGGTGAAGGACGGCTCGGTGCAGATCGTCCTCAACCAGTCAGCCAATTTCGCGACCGCCACCGCGCAGTCGATGATGGGAACGCTGTTTGCCCGCACCACCGACCTCCAGCTCGTTGCCTGCGCCAATGACGCGATGGCACTCGGCGTGATCAATGCGCTGAAGAACCACGGCATCGCGGCCGGCAGCGCCACGCTGGTCGCCGGTGCCGACGCCCAGCCGGAAAGCCTCGATGCCGTCAAGGCCGGAACGCAGATCGACACCGTCACCCATTCGCCGTACGTCGAGGCATTCTGGGCCGTCGAAGCGATGCAGAACTATCTCGCCGGCGGCCTGAAGCCGCCGGCGGACCGTTTTCCCAACGGTAACGTCATCATTCCGATGACGCTCGTCACCCAGAAGAACGCCGCGTCCATCGCCGCCTGGGGAACGCCCGAAGAAATCCCGCCGCTTCCCTACGGCCGTTCCGAGGCCCACCCCGTCGCCAAGTAGCTTGCCCGAACCGGCCGGCGCACTGCTCCTGGCGGTGCGCGACCTCGTCAAAACCTTCGGTCCCGTCCACGCCGTGGACGGGATCAGCCTGGACATCCGCTCGGCCGAAGTACTCGGCATCATCGGCGACAATGGTGCCGGCAAATCGACGTTCCTCTCTCTCCTCACCGGCTTCCACCGCCCCGATTCCGGCACCATCCTCTACCGTGGCAAGCCCGTCCGCATTTCCTCTCCTGCCGTCGCCCGCCGCCTGCTCGGGATCGAGATGATCTATCAGAAGCTTGAGCTCGCGCCGGATCTGACGGTTGCCGAGAATCTCTTCCTCGGCGAGGAGCCGCGCCGTTTCGGCCTCTTCGCCTCGCGCCACGCCATGCAGGCGCGCGCCGCCGCCGTCTTGGATACGCTGAACACCAAAATCCGCCCGAACGACGTCGTCTCCGAACTCTCCGGCGGCGAGCAGCAGGTGGTGGCGATCGCCCGCGCGCTTCTCTTCGAGCGCAGCATGGTCATCATGGACGAGCCGACCGCGGCGATCTCGGTACAGAAAGTCGCGGATGTGCTCGATCTCATCCGGCGCTTGCGTTCCGCCGGCAAGACCGTTCTCCTGGTCAGTCACCGCCTCGAAGATTTGCTCGCCGTGGCCGACCGGATCGCGGTCTTCTTCCACGGTACCATCCGCACCGTGCTCGCAAACGAAGGTCTCGGCGTCGCCGATCTCGTTCACGCCATGTTCTGAGCCGGCCCTGCCGCAGCCACCATCCCATTTCCGCCCTTGCCAAAAAGCGCTCTCGACCGACTCTGCCAGAACACGTATGTTCCGCTTGTGTTCGCCACTCCGCCTGCTGCGTCAACCGGACGCCAGGCAATCACGGCAGGAATGCACGGCAAGAGCATGGCCCATGTCAGGACTGCACAACTTGCCCTGCCGGGGTTACCCGACCCGCCGATGGAGACACTGGTCGCCGGGCGCGTCATGAGCCGTGCATTGGCCGCCTCGGTTCCCGAACGCGCCCGCCTGACGCTCGCGCGGAGTTTCGCTTGCGGCGTTGTCAAGGCCTTCTGGCAGGCACTCACGCCCACCGGCGCAAAAGCCACACCTCTCCGCGAACCGCTGCACCGCTTTGCGACGGAAAAGCTACCTGAAGCCGCGCATGCTCTCGCCGCAAGTATCGGCACGGCCGCGGCGGAACTCGGATCGGAAGCTGCCGCCTATCAGATCGGCCTGACCTACACGGGCATGCTGCCGGATGTACTCCGGGCTGCGCGAGGCATCTATTACACGCCCCCACCCCTCGCCGCCCGCCTGATTGCTCAGGCAACAGAGGCGGGCACCGACTGGTTGACGGCCCGAGTACTCGATCCGGCATGTGGCGGCGGCGCCTTCCTTGCCCCGGTAGCCCAGCGCATCATCAATGCTCTCCGAGGCTCGAATCCCCACATCGTGATGCAGGCCATTGCAGCTCGCCTGCGCGGCTCTGAACTCGACCCGTTCGGAGCATGGCTTTCCCAGGTTTCGCTCGACGCCGCGGTGCTGCCCCTCTCGCGCGTCACGGGTCACCGCCTGCCAGCTCTCGTCGCGGTCTGCGACGCACTAGGCCGAGATATTGATCCGGAACCGTTCGACCTCGTCATTGGCAATCCGCCCTATGCGCGCGTCACGCTGCCCCCGGCAGACCGGGCACGCTTCAGGCGCAGCCTCTATGGCCATGCCAATCTTTACGGGCTCTTCACGGACCTTGCCCTCCGCCACGCCAAGCCTGGTGGCATCGTTGCCTACGTCACCCCGACCAGCTTTCTCGCCGGCGAATATTTCAAGAACCTTCGTGCTTTGCTTGGCCGTGACGCACCCCCCATGACCATCGACTTCGTCTCCATTCGCAAGGGTGTCTTCGAGGATGTGCTCCAGGAGACCCTTCTTGCCACCTACCGCCGGCACGCACGCCCCGCACGGGTCACGGTGCACGAGATCGCGCCCGCCAACGGCTCTGGCCTGACGACGACCGCAGTCGGCAAGATCAACCTGCCAGCCGACCCCTCTCGGCCCTGGCTTCTCCCCCGCAGCGCACTGGAGGCCCCGCTTGTCGCGCGCCTCGCTGCGACGCCACATCGACTTTCCGATTGGGGATACGCAGTCAGCACCGGCCCATTGGTCTGGAACCGCCACAAGCAGCAACTCGCCCAGGGCCCGGGCCGCAATCGGTTTCCGCTGATCTGGGCCGAGGCCGTCACGACCGACGGTCGCTTCATTCATCGCGCGGAGAAGCGGAACCACGCCCCCTACTTCGAGCTTCGACGCGGCGACGAATGGCTGATCCTCGACCGCCCCTGCGTGCTGGTTCAACGCACAACTGCAAAGGAGCAGACACGCCGCCTCATTGCGGCTGCGCTGCCCGATGAATTTCTCGCTCGCCACGGCGCGGTCGTGGTCGAGAATCATCTCAACATGCTGCTGCCACTCGCCGCCGACCCGCCGGTCGCGGCCAACCTCCTCGCCGCCTTCCTCAACAGCGCCACCAGCGATCGCGCCTTCCGCTCAATCAGCGGCAGCGTCGCTGTCTCTGCCTATGAGCTGGAGGCACTGCCACTGCCTTCCCCCGACGCGCTCGACGAACTGCATGCGCTCGTCCGCAAAGGCGCGCGCCAGCAGTGCATAGAGGACGCCTGCGCTCGCCTGTACGGTCTGACGCCCTGATGCCGCCTTATGTCTCTCGCGATCTCATTGCCGAGCGCTTGCCGCTGATCTTCCCGGAGGGAACACCGAACCGCACGTACTGCGTGCGCGAGCTCGCGGCGAGTACCGTCTTCGCCGCCCTCTACATCGGCGCAGTCGAAAGCACCGGCCGCTTTCTTGGTCCAGTGCATGTCTACCGGATGACCAGCGAACAGGCGGCTCGTTCGAGCCGGGCCGATCGCGAGGGTTACGCCCAGCAGGTCCTCCGCAAGAAGGCCACCATCCCGGGCACCCGTTGGTACGCCGACAATACGCGCGAGCCGATCCGTGACGAAACCCTCCGCGACGGCCTCGTTGCCATCGGCGCGGTCCTCCGCCGCAATGACCTGCCGACCACCTCCGGCCAGCCGCGTTACGCTCTCAAGGCCGAATTCGCAGCCCTCTTCGATCCCACTCTCGAGGGCGATGCCCTTGCCGCCGCGATTCGCAATTTCCAGGCCCGACACCTCAGCAAAAGCGCACTCGCTCGCATCTCGATCATGCGCGCCGGGGCTGCAGCCGCAAGCGCGGGCGTCTACATTACCTTCCCGAACCGGGAAACCCGACAGCTCGCACCCGGCCCAAGCGCCGTCATCTCATGCGCTGTCATCGAAAGTTTTGCCACCCGATACCTCGAACAACCCGCCGTACTCTGGCTCAGCGAAAGTAACAACAAAGTCGTCCTGCGCGACGATCAGATCGCCAAGGCGATCGGCCTCAACATCGAACCGGACAAAAATCTCCCCGACATCATCCTCGCGGATCTTGGCCCAATCGAGCCACTCATTGTGTTCGTCGAAGTCGTTGCCACTGACGGCGCAATCACACCCCGCCGTCAGGCGGCAATGCACGCCATCACCGATGCCGCCGGCTTCAAACGCTCCCAAATCGCCTTCCTCACTGCCTATCAGGACCGCTCGTCGGCCGGGTTCCGCAAGACCGTAAGCCAGCTTGCGTGGAACTCCTTCGCCTGGTTCGTCTCCGAACCTGACAGTATCCTCATCATGCGCAACGGCGGTACCAGTGCCGCCCGCCTCTCCCACCTGCTCGCCGTGCACGACGAACCCTGAAGGTTCCAGATCCACCCGCGCATTCCCGATGCGGCAGCGGGTGGTGCCCATCGGCACAAGATCGCCCTGCCGCATCGCGCGCCTTGCCCCGTCACTTCGCCTGCTGCAGCCGCGCCTGCAACCCCGCCAGGATCAGGATGCAGGCAACGAAGATGTACTGATAGAGCGAGGGCAGTCCGAGCAGCACGATCACGTCGTTGATCACGCCGATCACCAGCACGCCGAGCGCCGCACCGATGATGCTGCCCCGCCCACCCGTGAAGGGAATCCCGCCGAGGATCACGCCGGCGATCGCGGCCAGCGAATCGCCTTCCCCGCTCAGCGGATAGATCGATTGCTGCCAGGCCGTGAGCATGATCCCCGCGAGCGCCGCCAGCGTTCCCGAGACCACGAACACGAATACCTTGATCCGTCCGCTCGGCAGCCCAACCGCTCTCACCGCGTTCTCGTTCGAGCCGACACCCTTGATCCAACTCCCGAGCGGCGTCGCCGCAACCACCGCCTGGCCCAGCAGCACCACCACGAGCGCCACCACGATGAGCACGGAAACACCGCCGAGATTGCCGGCGATCCACGCGAACCCGAACGGTCGTGCCGGGCTCACGGCGTCGGGGCTGATGTAATTCCCGGCGTTGAACAGAAGCGCCACGCCGCGGATGCCCCAGTACGTGCCGAGCGTGACGATGAAGGAGGGAATTCCGCCGCGGCTCACCAGGAGGCCGACGCCGAAGCCCGACGCCCCGCCTGCCGCCAGCCCGGCCAGCACGGCAAGCGGCCAGGCCACGCCATGCAGCACCGTGAGCCAGGCCACGAACATGCCGCCGGCCGAGAGCACGCTCTCCACGCCGAGATCGATCATCCCGACCAGGATCACGAACGCCTCGCCCACCGCCAGCACGACGAGAAAGCTCGAACTCGTCAGCACCGCGAGCAGGTTGCGCACGGTCAGGAACGACGGCGACAGCACCGTCGCCGCGAGACAGATCACGACCAGGAACGCCGCCGGCCGCCACACGTTCCCCGGCCGGCCGAGCGGCCTCCGCCGCCACGCCGCGAACCCGCTCTCGCGCACCACCCCTGCCGATCCGCCCATCGCACTTCCTCTGCAGCCTCGCTCTTCGCACCGAATGCTGCACCCCCGCCGCCGGCCCGCCAACCAGCAGGATCCTCGCCACCCTCCCCTGCCCACCCAAATACTGGGATAATAGGCCGAGCCTCCCCGGAGACCGCCGATGCCGCCCGTCCTTCCCGCAATCCTCCTCGGCCTCGCCCTGCTGCTCGCGCTCGTCGCCCTCGTCGTTCAGGGCCGCGCGCTCACCCGCCTCAAGATGCTCGCCGAAGCGACGCGCGCCGCCATCGACCAAGGCCGTGGGGGCCTGGCCGATACCGAACGCACCCTCACCGCGCTGATCGTCGAGCGCCAGGAGGGGCTCCGCGTGCAGCTTGCAGAGAGCCTCGGCGAGTTCCGCGCCGCACTCGCCGAGGAGCAGGGAAAACTCCGCCTCGCCCTGGCCGAAATGGCCGACCGCACCGGCCGCGACCAGGGCGAGCGGTTCGAACGGCTGCGCACGATGACCGAGGAGAAACTGGCCGAACTCCGCCTCGGTAACGAGGCCAAGCTCTCCGAAATCCAGAAGACCGTGAATGAGGATTTGCAGGCGAGCGTGCAGAAGCGGATGGATGAAAGTTTTTCCCGTGTCATCGAGCAGTTCGCCGCCGTGCAGAAGGCGATGGGAGAGGTACAGGCCGTGACCGCGGAGATCGGCGACATCAAGCGCATCTTCGCCAATGTCAAGACGCGCGGCGGCTGGGGCGAGACCCAGCTTCGCGCCATGCTCGACGATCTCCTTCCGCCCGGCGCCTACGAAGCCAACTGCAAGCTCCGCGAGGAGAGCGACGAGGCAGTGGAGTTCGCAATCCACATGCCCGCTCGCGGCGCGGAAAAGCCGCTTCTGCCCGTCGATGCGAAATTCCCGCTCGAGGACTACGAACGGATGCTGCTCGCCGCCGAGGAAGGCGATACCGAGGCCGAGCGTGCTGCCCGCCGCGGCATCGAACGGCGCGTGCGCGACGAGGCCCGCAAGATCGCCGAGAAATACATCCACCCGCCGCGCACGGTCGAATTCGCAGTCCTCTATCTCGCGACCGACGGTCTTTACACCGAGGTCGCGCGCATCCCCGGTCTGATCGAGGAACTCGGCCGCATCCACAAGGTCCTGATTCTCGGCCCGAGTCTTTTCCCCGCCCTGCTTCGCACGATCCAGCTCGGGTTCGTCACCCTCGCCCTCGAACAGAAGGCGGACGAGGTGCGCCGCCTGCTCGGCGCGACCAAGGTCGAGATGGTGAAGATGGACGAGGTGCTGGAGCGCCTCGCGAAGCAGACCGGCACGATGTCGGGCACCATCGAAGCCGCCCGCCGCCGCACCCGCGTCGTCCGCTCGAAGCTCCGCGCCGTCGAAGCGCCGGATACCGAGGCGGCCTCAGCCCTCCTCGACCTCGGCTCCGACGAGCCCGCCCCGGAAGAGTCCTGAAAGCGTGCCTCAATCCGCCCCGGCCGGGGCGTGCCGGATGCGCAGCTTCCTGACCCGCCGCGCATCCGCATCCAGCACCCGGAAATCGAGCCCGGCCGGATGCCGCACCACTTCGCCCCGCATCGGCACCCGGCCCGCAAGCGTAACAACCAGCCCGCCGACCGTATCGAGGTCCGCCGCCCGCTCCTCCGCCGTCAGCATCGGGCCGAGCTTTTCCTCCAGCGCCGCAATCGAGAGCCGGGCATCGACATCGAGCGCGCCATCCGGCCGTTCGGTGATCATCGAAGCCTCCGCCTCGTCGTGCTCGTCGGCAATGTCCCCGACGATCTCCTCCACCAGGTCCTCGATCGTGACCAGCCCGTCGATGCCACCGTACTCGTCGACGACCAATGCCAGATGCATGTGTCTCTGACGCATCTGGAAAAGCAGGTCGAGAACGGGGATCTGCGGCGCTACCAGCAGCGGCTGGCGCAGGATCTCCTGCAGGCGAAATTCCTCCGGCTTGCCGACATAGCCGAACACGTCCTTGATGTGGATCATGCCGGCAATCTCGTCGAGCTGATCGCGATAGACCGGCAGCCGCGAATGCCCCTCGCGGCGGATCAGCGCCAGCGCCGCCTCCAGCGTCGCGTCCGCCCGGATCGCCACGATATCGGCGCGCGGCACCATCACGTCATAGGCGCTGGTGCCGCGCAATCTGAGCACGTTGGCGATCAGCGCCCGTTCCTGGCTGTCGAGTTCCGGCGCCTCGCCCGGCGGCGGCGGTTCGGCTGCCTCCTGCATCAGTTCGGCGATCGATTCGCGGAGGCTGGACTCCCCCTTCCAGCCGAACCGGCTGCCCAGCCGTTGCAGCAGGCCTGTTCCGTTCATCCGCGCCGCCAGGGGTCGGGCAGGCCGAGCTTGCGCAGAAACCGCGTCTCCTCGAGCGCCATCCGCCGCGCCTCGCCGGCCGCATGATGATCGTGGCCCGCCAGATGCAGCATCCCGTGCAGAACGAGATGCGCGAGATGCCCGGCAGGCCGGCGCCCGGCCGCTTCGGCTTCGCGGCAGACAACGCCGAGCGCCAGCACGATCTCTCCGGTTCCCGGAAAGCTCAGCACGTTGGTCGCCCGGCTCTGGCCGCGGTGCCGGGCATTCAGTCGCCGCACCATCCGATCCGAGGCGAGCACCACGGTCGGCCTCGCCGCGCCCGCCATCGCCGCCGCACGGGCCGCAATCTTCACCGCCCCCGGCACGCGCCGCCGCCAGGCCGGATCCGCAACGATGACCGCCGGTTTATAAGCCATCCGCCCCGCTTGCGCGGGGCGGCTACTTTGCGGGTCCATCGCTGTCCCGCTTGCCGCGCTCGCGCCGGCCGGCCTCACCCCGCGCCTCGTAGGCGGCAACGATCTGCCCGACCAGCGGATGGCGCACCCCGTCGCGCCGATCGAGCCGCGCCACCGCCAGGCCCTCCACGCCCTCGAGCGTTGCCAGCGCGTCCGCAAGGCCCGAAATCGTGCCCGCCGGCAGGTCGATCTGCGAGAGATCCCCCGTCACCACCATGCGCGTGCCCTCGCCCATCCGGGTGAGGAACATCTTCATCTGCACGGGGGTCGTGTTCTGGGCCTCGTCGAGAATCGCGAAGCAGTGCGCGAGCGTCCGCCCGCGCATGAAAGCGAGCGGTGCGACCTCGATCTCCCCGCTCCCAAGCCGCCGCATCACCTGGTCGGTCGGCATCATGTCGTTCAGCGCGTCATAGAGCGGCCGGAGATAAGGATCGACCTTCTCCTTCATGTCGCCCGGCAAAAAGCCCAACCGCTCGCCCGCCTCCACCGCCGGCCGCGACAGCACGATCCGATCGACCCGCCCGCTTTGCAGCATCGCGACCGCCTGCGCCACCGCGAGATAGGTTTTCCCGGTTCCCGCCGGTCCGACCGCGAACACCATCTCGCTCTCGGCCAGCATCTCCATGTAGGCGGCCTGGCCCCGGCTCTGCGCCGCGACCACCCCGCGCCGGGTGCGAATCGCCGGCCGATCGGAAAGCGGCAGCCGCGGGTCAGCCTCTTCCTCGGCCGCACGGATCGCCGTCTCAATGGCCGCGCCCCCGACCGTCTCGCCCCGTTCCAGCCGCCGGTAGAGCCCCGTGAGCGCCGCTTCGGCCGTCGCCACGCGCTCCGGCTCCCCGCTGATCGCGACGCGATTGCCGCGGCAGGCAAGCCGGACCCGGAGCGCCTGCTCGAGCCGCACGAGGTGCCGGTCATGCTCGCCGAGCAGGAGCGCCAGCAGCGCATTGTCCGAGAAATGCAGCGTCAGGGTCCTCCCCGGCGCCGGGGCGAGGGCGGAAGCAGCTAGGTTTGACAAGCGAAGGCTGGCTCCTCTCTGTCAAGGGTTGCGGAAAGAGAGTTGGGAAGTGCTGACAGGATCCGCACCTCCCGGATCTGCCCGACCAATGCGAGCGGCCCGGCCGGAGCATCGACATGCACGGGTTGCAGGTACGGCGAGCGGCCGACCGCCTGCCCCGCCTTTCGGCCGGCACCGGCGAACAGCACGCTCATGCGCCGCCCGACCATCGCCTGGTTGAACCGAATCTGCTGCTCGCGCAGCAACGCCTGCAGCGCCGCGAGCCGCGCCTTTTTGTCCTTCTCCGGCACCTGGTCGGCGGCATTCGCCGCCGGCGTGCCGGGGCGCGGCGAGTATTTGAAGCTGAAGGCCTGCGCGAACCCGACCGCACGCACCAGCGCCAGCGTCGCCTCGAAATCCGCCTCGCTCTCGCCCGGATGCCCGACGATGAAGTCCGAGGAGAGCGCGATATCCGGCCTCGCCGCACGCAGCTTCTCGACGATCCTGAGATAATCCGCCCCCCGGTGCTTGCGGCCCATCCGCTTGAGCACGGCATCTGAGCCCGACTGCACCGGCAGGTGCAGGAACGGCATCAGTGCCGGAAGATCCCGGTGCGCCGCGATCAGGCCCTCGTCCATGTCGCGCGGGTGCGAGGTCGTATAGCGCAGCCGCGCCACGCCCTCGATCCCGGCCAAGGCCCGCAGCAGTTCGGCGAGCGACCAGTTTTTTCCGCCGGGTGCCTCGCCCCGCCAGGCATTGACGTTCTGGCCGAGGAGCGTGATCTCCCGCGCCCCGCGGCGGACCAGCGTCCGCGCTTCCGCGATCACCGCTGCGGCGGGGCGGCTCATCTCGGCGCCCCGCGTATAGGGCACGACACAGAAGCTGCAGAACTTGTCGCAGCCTTCCTGGATGGCGAGGAAGGCAACCGGCCCGCCCGTCCTCGCCCGCGCCTCGGGCAGGAAGTCGAACTTCGTCTCGGCCGGGAAATCGGTGTCGATCACCGCCCCCTCGCGCTCCGCCCTGGCGAGCAGGCCGGGCAGCCGGTGGTAGGTCTGCGGCCCGAGCACGACATCGACGAACGGAGCCCGTGCCAGGATTTCCTCTCCCTCGGCCTGGGCGACGCAGCCGGCAACGGCAAGCCGCAACTGCCGGCCCTCGGCAGCCCGCGCCTCCTTCAGCCTCCTGAGCCGTCCGAGCTCGGAAAAGACCTTCTCTGCTGCCCGCTCGCGGATGTGGCAGGTATTGAGGACGACGAGATTCGCGTCGGAAGCATCTTCGGCCATCTGCCAGCCGTCGGCTGCCAGCACGTCGGCAATCCGTTCGCTGTCATAGACATTCATCTGGCAGCCCCACGTCACGACATGGACGCGGCGCTGCGGTGCACCCCCGCCGACGCTCACACGCTCTCCCGCGCGCCGGAAAGGCAGGCCAGGGAGTAAGAGACGATCCTGCGGACCAAGGGCTGCGGGGCAACCTCCCGATGTGCGGCCCGACAATGGCAGATCGCCCTATCCTCCTGCAAGTCCGTCGCACCATCCACCGGAGCCGCGAGGTGCGCGCGCCCCACGCAATAACCCTTCGGTGCCTCGATCCTCATCGATGTCAGGCCCGTGACTACCGAGACCACCCCCGGCGATCTCCCAGTGAGAGCGTTGCTCTGCAATGGCCTCTGCGAGGCGGGGATACCAGGCGAGCGGCACGGAAATGGTCCGCCCGTCCATCAACGCCACCGACCATTCCGCATCGGTGACCGACACGCTTCGCACCCTGATGTCAGGCGCCTCCATCCGTGCCGAAGAAGCCATGCCATGCCCCCAGGAGCCGCGCCTGCTGCGCGCGCACCGAGCGTAGCACGTCCCCGAGCGCTCTTGCCGGGAACCCTGTGTTGCTTGCGAGCGCGATACCATCCAAACCGGATCTTGGCCGAGGCCCCGCCGCGATCAACGTGGACGTGCGGCGGTTCGCTCGGCTCGTGGCTGTAAAGGGAGATCCGGAATCTGCCAGCCCGAAGAACAGTCGGCATGCCGCACCGCTCCGCCGGGCCCCCGCAGTCCTGACGCCGTGTTAACAATGGGACATCACTGCCGGAGGCGGAGATGCGGGGTGCCACCTGGAACACGCAAGGCTCATTCATGGAGGGGAAGAAGCAGGCCATCGTCCGCGAGATCAACGACGGAACCGATGTGCTGTTTCTCCAGGAGGGAGGGGTGGACAAAGTCTGGAGCGACGGCCTCTTTCACACGATCCGGGGGCAGCCGGTTGGCGCGAAAAACGAGCGCTGCACGAACGATGTCCTGGTCAACCAGAAGTACTGGAACGTCAACGCCAAGGAGATCAGCTTCAGCAGCGTTGGCGGCGGAATCGCCGGGCGGAGGCCGGCGGCGATTCAGATCGGCGATACGATCTTCGTTTCCTGGCACTCCATCTCCGCCGGCGACAACTCGGATACCAGCCAGTTGCTGCACGAGTGCCAGGCGAAGCTCGCGTTCGATGGCGTTAACATCATCATCATCGGCGGCGATTTCAACACCGACTCCTCGAACGTCGAGATGATGATCGCCATGATGGCAGCGACGCGGGGCGGCGGGACCTCCTATACCGTCGTCTGCCATACCCTGCCCGACATGCCGACCCACAACAGCGGGCACGTGCTCGACTTTTTCGTGATCATGACGAAAGGCAACGCCCCGTCCGGCCGGGTCTGGGCCGCTCCGATGGAACCGAGCGACCATGACCCCGTCTTCATGGACGTGAACTGAAAGCCGCGGCGCCCCGTCCGAACCACCGTTGCCGGCGCGCCGCGCTGAGCGCCTGGCTGGCGTTGCTGCTGCTCGCCGGGTGCGCCACTCCGGTTCAGGTCCAGCGCGTCGGTCCCCGCGCAGTACAGCGCGAGTTGACCAGCAACGTCATCTCCACCGGCCGGATCAGCGAGGCGACGCAAATCGTCCTCAGGCGCAATGACCTCTGGAACCTCTACCGGAGCAATCCCGAGGCGGCGATCGCGCTTCTCCACCGCACCGTTGCTGCCGGTACGGCTGGCCCTCATACCCTGTTCGCCCTCGCCGAGATGTGCTTCCGCTATGCGGAGAACAGCGACCAGCGGCCCTACTATCTTGCCGCCACCGTCTATGCCTTCGCGTTCCTGTTCCCCGATGATCCGGCTGAACGGCCCGACCGGTTCGACCCCCGCGTCCGGACCGCGAGCGATATTTACAATCGAAGCCTGACCTCGGCCTTCGCTTCCGCCGACCGCACACAGGTCGCCTTCAGTTCGGGCACGTTCGCTCTGCCATTCGGCACGCTGGCGATCACGTTCGATTCGGCGACCGCCCGCTGGGACAACCTGGCTCTGTCGAATTACACCCCGGCCGACGAATTGCGGGTGATCGGTCTCAAGAACCGCTACCGTCAGTCCGGGCTTGGTGCCGCGCTCGCCGCGGATGCTTCCTCCGGCGTCCAGGAGACCGGGTTTCATGTCTCACCGCGCCTGAAAGTTCCGGTGACGGCATTGCTCAGAATCGATTTGACACCGGAGGGCTTGGCTCGCGGGCATCTCGACGGGCGCATCGATCTCTATCCGGGCTACGAGCTTAGCCCCGTCACCATTCGCGGCCAGTCGGTGCCGCTGGAGTCCAATCCAACTGCCGTATTCGCCTATAGCCTGAGTGACCCGCAAATCTGGAGAAGCGAATTCGCGGGCTTCCTCCGTGGCGATTTCTTCGATCGCGCCGCCTCTCAACTGGTTGGCATTCAACCCTATGTAGCGGGCGAAATTCCGGTGGTGTTCATTCACGGGACCGCATCCAGCGCCGGCCGTTGGGCCGATCTGATCAACGACCTGCACAGTGACGCCACGATCCGCCACCACTTTCAGTTCTGGCTCTTCTCCTACAATACCGGAAATCCGGTGCCCTACTCGGCGCTGCAACTCAGGACCGCGCTCGAGGCGGCCCTGCACCAGCTCGATCCCGCGGGCCAGGATCCCGCCCTGCATGACATGGTGCTGATCGGGCACAGCCAGGGCGGGCTGTTGGCCAAGATGCTGGTGATCGACAGCGGGTCCCGACTCTGGGATGCCGTCAGCTCCAAGCCGTTGGACGAGATTCGCGTCTCGGCGCAAACCCGCGACCTCCTGCGTCGGACGCTGTTCGTCACCCCGTTGCCAGAGGTGCGAAGCGTGATCTTCATCGCCACACCGCATCGCGGCAGCTACGTTGCCGGGTCCTGGCTGGCGCACCTGATCGCGCGCCTTGTCACCCTGCCGATCGGGCTGACGAACGCCATGGCCGAGGCCATCGAAGGCAACACTGAAGCCCTGCGTGTGAACCGGGGTGTTCAAGGCTTCGGCAGCGTCTGGTCGATGACGCCGCGCAATCCAACCGTGCAGGCACTTGCCGCCATTCCCATCTCGCCTGCCGTGAGCGCCCACTCCATCATTGCGGTCAGGGGCAACGGGCCGATCGAGACGGGCAGCGATGGCGTCGTGACGTATCAGAGTGCCCACCTCGCGGGAGTCGCGTCTGAACTCGTCGTACGAGACGGCCATTCCGTGCAGTCGAACCCGCATACCGTTGCCGAGGTGCGTCGGATTCTTCTGCTGCATCTGGCAAAAACCTGCCCGCAGGGCTGCGCGCCGGGTGCTCCGCTGCACCAACCGCCGCCGGCCGCCGGGCCGAGCGGCGAGATCGCGCAACTCCCGCCAGGCGTGGCCTTGTCGGAGAGGGTATCAGAGCCCGCAAGGTGAAGCGCATCATCCGACAACTCGGCCGCTGGACCGGATTCGGCCTGCTCGCTCTTGCCATCCTCCTGATCGGGGCCTGGTGTGCGCTCGCGCTTTGGTTCCGATTTCCCGCCGGTGCGATCCTCCGCGATCTCATCGCCGGCGCGGCGTTCGTCCTGGCTGTTGCGACCGTGGCCAGCCTCTTCGCGGCCTGGCGGTGGCGTGCGCTCGCCGGCTATGCCGTGCTCGTGGCCATCCTCCTCGCCTGGTGGTCGACAATCCAGCCGTCGAATGACCGGGACTGGGCGCCCGAGTTTGCTCGCGTCGCCACCGCGACGATCGAGGGAGACCGGCTTGTGCTCGACAACGTACGGAACTTCACCTGGCGCAGCGATACCGATTTCGATCAGCGCTGGGAGCGGCGGACATACGATCTCTCCCAGGTGGCCAGCGTCGATCTCATCATGTCCTACTGGGGCAGCGAGGCGATTGCCCATACGATCATCAGTTTCGGGTTCGATAATGGCTCCTGGCTCGCGTTTTCGATCGAGATCCGAAGACAGCGCGGTCAGGCCTGGTCGGCGCTGGCCGGATTCTTCAAGGAATACGAACTGGCGCTCATCGCCGCCGACGAACGTGACATCGTCAGGGTGCGCAGCAACATTCGCGATGAGGATGTTCGCATCTTTCGCCTGCGCATGACGCCCGCGAATGCGCGAAAGCTGCTCCTCGAGTACGCCGCCGAGCTCAACGAGCTTGCCCGACGCCCTCGCTTTTACAATACGCTGACCGCCAATTGCACCACCCTGGTGTTCGCGATGGTGCGTGCCATCCATCCTGGCCTACCACTGGACCCCCGCATCCTGCTTTCAGGATTTCTGCCCGACTACGCCTATGACGTCGGCGCTCTCGATACGACGATGCCATTCACAGAACTCCGGGAACTCGCGCGAATCCGCGAAAGGGCGTTGCGCGCCGGCGACGATCCTGACTTTTCAGCAAAAATCCGGGTCGGATTACCGCTCCCCCGCTGACGCTCGGGCCGCTCTTGCCCGCTGTCCGGGGCGGGTTGCGAAGCGGCGGTCGCGCCAGTCGAAGTAGCGCATGGCATAGGGCACGAACCATGGATTGCCGTTGTACAGCGGGAGGCTCGGAAACCGCCCGTCCTCGAAGACGCTCTGCTCGTTGGCGCGGCCGAGGATTCGCTCGGCGATCCTGACGCCGAAATAGCTCCCCATCGGCACGCCGGCAAAGTTGTAGCCTAGCCCGTACCAGATCCCGTCCCGGCATCCCATGTGCGGCATGAGATCGAACGTACCGGCACACCGGCCGGTCCAGGCATGGCTCAGGCGAACAGCGGCGAGATCGGGAAAAATACGGCCGAGAATCGCCCGCAACCGGCGCCCGATCGCCTCTGGCGAGGCAAGGTTGCTCCCGGTGGCCCCGCCGAACAAGAGGCGCGGGCTATCGGGCGCCGGTCGGACGAAGTCAATGTTCACGTTGGAATCGATGACCGTGCGCCGGTTCGGCAGCAATGTGGCGAGCAGCGGCTCGGGCAAGGGTTCGGTGGCGGCCATGTAGGCCGTAAACGGGATGACCCGGCGCGCGTGCCAGGAAAACGCGCGGGGCGTGTACCCATTGGTGGCGAGTATGACATCGCGCGCGACGATGGCGCCGGCGGCGGTCGCAAGCTCGATCCGGCCCGCTTCGCCTGCGATGCGGCTGACCGCCGTCCGTCCGCACAGGATACCGCCGGCGCTCTGCACGCGGTCCAGCAGCCCGGCATGATAAAGCCCGGGATGCAAGGCGCCGAGATCGGGGATGACGGCGCCGCCGAAATAGATGTCGGTCGCCATCTCGCGGTGCTGTTCCGATCTCGGCAGCATGTGGTACTCGAAACCGAGATGCCGGCGCGTGATCTCGAGCTCCTTCTCAAGCCGCGCATAGTGCGCCGGTGATGTGGCACCGATGAACCGGCCGCAGCGCACCTCATGGCACTCGATCCGTTCCTCGGCAATGATGGTGCGTACCGTTTCCAATGCCGCATCGAGTTCGCGATACACGGCAATGGCGTGCTCGCGGCCGTGCGCTTCCATCAGTTCCGGAAAGCTCTTCTTGAGTGTCCGGCCGAGGTAGCCGGCATTGCGACGCGAGGCGCCGTAGCCCGGATCCTCGCCGTCGAGAACGACCACGCTCTTCCCGGCCGCGAGCAGAGTGCGTGCCGCGGAGAGGCCGGTGAATCCCGAACCGATGATGGCAACGTCGATCTGGCGCGGCGGCTCGACCTCGGCCGCCGGCTGAGGTGCGGCCCGATCCCACCAATAGGGCCGGTTTTTGAAGTCGGGGGTGAAGAGTTCGCTCGCCGCCATGCCAGCCTCCGGAGCGGCGCTCAAAAGAGCATCAGGTCGATGGCGGCAGATGCCAGCCGCCGCGCCAGCAGCACCGGCCGTCTCGCTTCCTGCATCACGCTTTTGCGCATTGCCTCCGTGTATCCCATGCAGTGCATGACGATGAACCCCGTCTCGCGGAGCGCGTGACCCGCGTTCAGGAATCTTGCCTCGCCATCGCGTTCGTACGGGGAGACGACATCGAATGCGGTCTCGATCCCGGGAATGGCAGGAAAATCCACAACCTGCCTCCGATGCGGCAACATGACGCCGATCCGCCCGGTGCCGTACGCCAATCCTTGCGCGAAATGATCCACCACGTGCTGCGGCTCGATGAACGGGGTTAAGAGGCGGAAGCGCCGGAAATGCCCGCTGCAGAGCAGCACGATCAGATCGAATTTTTCCCGGTCGATCTCGTCGAGCAATGTGCCGAGCCTTGCTTCGACGGCCGCGCGGTCCAGCACCACTTCCCGCCCGTCGCGCCGGCGCGAAACGAGACAGGCGGCGCCATCGCTCGCCTGCATGCCGGCAATCTCTTGCTCATCGAGCCCGTCGAGCACGCCCAGCTCGTGCGCCTCGAGCGGCGCACGAATGTGCTCGCGCATCTCCGGCACGATGTCGGGGCGAGGCGAGTGGCCGATGGTGACGAACATGACGCGCTTCATCAGGGCGAACCCGGTCACAGGAAGCGGCATGATACATCGCGTACCCCCACCCGCGATACCGTGCGCCGCAGCGGCCCGGAACAGCGCTCAGAACAGCGGCGGAACAGCGGCCGGCGGTGTGCGTGTGCGAAGATTTTCCAGCGTTAAACTGGATTTGTACGAAGTGGGCGCGGCGGGCGGAACAGCGGGATAACAGCCTCGATTACAGCCCGGACCAGCGGAACGCGGGCTCGGCGGATGGGCTGCCGATGGCTGCGAAGGCCCTGGTGATCGCCTCGGGCGGCGCATCCGCCATCAGGAGGAGTGCCAACAGGAGGCGCGCCTTCGGCCCGGTCAGCAGGCCGCCCGGGACCAAGCCGCGGGCCAGGAGGTCGGTCTCCGATCCGGGGAAACCGTAGGTTCGCCGCAGCACCTCGCCGGCGCCGGTGCGCGAGGTCAGCACTACGGGCATATGCCGGGCGAGATCGCCCAGCGCTTCGGCCATGCGGCGCGGCACATGGCCGCCGCCCGTCGCCTCGACGACGAGGCCCCGGTAGCCGAGGGAGACGAGGGCGGGGAGAAGGCGCGCATCGTCGCCGAGGGCCACCTTCAGGAGTGCGACGGGGGGTGCTGCCTCGGGGACGGACGAGAGATGGATATGGTGGCGAAGCAGGGGGCGGAGCGCGATGCGCGGACGATCTTCGGCGATCCAGCCGATCGGACCGGCGGGAGCGGAGCGGAAGGTCGCCGGATTCGAGGCGTGCGTCTTGCGAACAAAGAGCGGCAGATGCACCTCGTCATTGAAGACCACCAGCACGCCGATGCCGCTTGCCACGGGACTGGCCGCCAGGAGCGTGGCGGCGAGCAGGTTTGCAGGCCCGTCGGCGCCGGGCAGAGCCGGGTTCCGCATGGCGCCGGTCATCACGACCGGGGCATCGCCCTGCCACAGCAAATCGAGAGCGAAGGACGTTTCCTCGAGCGTGTCGGTACCCTGCGTGATCACCACGCCACGCGCGCCGTCGGCGACGGTTCGTTCGATGGCGTGGGCGAGCGCGATGATGTCGGTCAGAACGAGGTCGGAGGAGGGGACCTGGCGGAAGCGCAGCGCCGTCACCTCGGCAACCTCGGAGAGCTTCGGCACGGCGGCCACCAGGTCCTCGGCGGTGAGGGTCGGCACGGCCGCGGGGCCCGCGCCGGGCACGGAGGCGATGGTCCCGCCGGTTGCAAAGACGGTCACGCGAGGAAGGGGCGTGCTCTTTTCGCACGACGTGGCAGCGACAGGCGGCATCAGGCGAGTCCCGTGATCGAGAGGTCGGGCCGGCCGGCGGCCCGCTGAAAGACGGCAAACGATTGCGGGATCAGTGCCGGGTCGATCCCGCGGGTGATGAAAACGAGATAAGGGCGATCGGC
Organism: Acetobacteraceae bacterium; assembly: GCA_030041375.1. Lineage (GTDB taxonomy): Bacteria > Pseudomonadota > Alphaproteobacteria > Acetobacterales > Acetobacteraceae > JAKAWQ01. The sequence continues at coordinate 188,728 of JASHOA010000060.1, read as the reverse complement.
GCCAGCGGGCCAGGCCCGGAGATGCTCGGGAGGATGCACGACGTGCTGGGCGACATTCATCACAACAGGCCCGGCATCGCCGATATCGAGCAGGCCCTTGACGCGCAGCACGTCCGGTCCGCGCGCCTCGAGCAACATGCCGAGCCAGACGGTGAAGGCGGGCCAGTCGAGCGGGCCGCTGAAGCCGAGCGCCGTGGATTGCACGTCCGGATGCGGCGGGGCGGGGCGGGGATCGGCGCCGAGGGGCGAGGCGTACGCATGGTCCGGGCGCGCGGCCGGCGCCAACACCTCGCAGCCGTCGCCAAGGAAGGAGAGCGTGATATCGGCCATTGGATTGAGCGCGCTCACGCGCATGCGACAGGCGGCGATCGCGTCCCGAGTGGCCAGGTCGGCCTTGGTAACCACCACCCGATCGGCGGCGATGATCTGCTTCCGGACCTCCGGGTGGCGTTCGATTTCGCCGGCGGCGTTGAGGGCACCGAGTGTCACGACCACGGAGGAGGCGACGAACTGATGCTTCAGCATCGGCTCGGTGGCGAGCGTGAACAATATGGGGACCGGGTCGGCGATGCCGCTGGTCTCGATCACGACCTGCTCCAGTGGCGGGAGCGCGCCGCTTCCTTCGAGGTCGAGCAGTTCGCGGAGCGTGCGGACGAGATCGACGCGGCGGCTGCAGCAGACGCAACCACCCCCGAGCAGGACCGATTTCTCCTCGACCATCCGGACGAGGTGATGATCGACGCCGACGGCGCCGAATTCGTTGATGACGACGGCGATGCCGCCACGGCGGTGCGCGGCGAGATAGCGGCGGAGGAGCGTTGTCTTGCCGCTGCCGAGGAAGCCCGAAAGGACGGTGACCGGCCGGCGCGAATCGTCCGTCATGCGTCCTGGCCGGATTGCAGGAGGCGTGCTATCAGTAGTGATAGCACAGCGCGCGGAGGTCGCAGAATGGGCCAGGTGCTGATCCGGAATCTCGATGACGCCGTGATCGCGGCGCTGAAGGCGCGTGCGTCGGCGCGCGGACATTCGCTGGAGGCCGAACTCCGGGATCTCCTGACCAGGGCGGCGGGAAATCCCCGCGCGGATCTGGTCGAGGAACTTGCCGCCGTGCGCGCGAAGACGCCCCGAGGCGCGAGACGGCTGGCTGAAGATCTCGTTCGGGAGGGCCGGGACGAGAGATAATGCTGGTGGTGGATGCGAGTGTCGCACTCAAATGGTTCGTCGAAGAGGAGGGTTCGAAGGACGCCGCCGAGTTGCTCGTGACAGGCGGGTTGCTGATCGCCCCTGATCTGATCGTTGCGGAAGTGTGCAATGCGGCCTGGAAGGCTGTCATGAGCGGCACCATGGTGCACGAGCAGCAGGACCATGCCGCGTTCAGGCTGCCGGCGATTTTTGACGAACTGGCCGCGATGGCGCCGCTCGCGCCGCGCGCGGTGCAGATTTTCCGCCGGCTTGGCCACTCCGTCTATGACTGTTTTTACCTGGCGCTGTCGGAACAGCGGGATGCTGCGCTGGTGACGGCAGACCGTGGGCTTCTTCGCCGGGTTCTCGGAACCGAGTGGGAACGGCGGACGATCGGGCTTAGAGAGTTCAGACGCGAGCAGGCGAAGCGCTGATTTGCCGCGCGCTACCTGATCTCTCCGCCTCTGCGCCAACTCGGCCGTCATGTGGACGGGGTGATGCGGCGGAGCGAATCGAGCAGGGCGGGATCGAGCGGATCGAGCGGCCGGCCGGCCATCCGGCCGGCGGCACGCCAGAGTTCCGCGAGGTTCGCCACCACCTCGCGGCGGCCTTTGCGATCGCCGAGTACGTAGTTGAGCGCGCTCAAGTCGTCGCTGACCTCGAGCCCGTAACAGGCGAGTACCGTGGCGATCAGCCGGGTGCGGGCGTGGCGGCTCTGCCGGCGCGTGGTTTCATCCGCGCCCCGGCTCACTGCCTTGGCATCGAGCAGACGCTCCGACCAGTGGCTCTCGCTGAACAACTGCCCGCACAGCACGCACATCGGCGGGTCCCCGATGCCTGGCCCGATCCCGCTATTTTGCCTTGAACGGGTGACGTTTGCGGAAGTCTTCGGCGATTTCCTCCATCGTCACCCAGCGGACTCCGTCATGGGCGTTGATGTGGCCGATGATCCGCTCCAGCATCATCAAGACCTGCGGCCGGCCGCTGACGTCCGGATGGATGGTGATCGGAAAGATTCCGTAATCCATCTCGCGATAGACCCAGTCGAACTCGTCGCGCCACATTTCCTCGAGGTGGCGGGGATTGACAAAGCCGTGGCTGTTCGGCGCCTTCTTGATGAACATCATCGGCGGCAGGTCGTCCACGTACCAGTTGGCGCCGATCTCGACGAGATCGACCTCCTTGCCGTGCTTGAGAGGGTGCATCCAGTCGGCGGCGTTCTTCGAGTAGTCGATCTTGGTCCAGGAATCGCCGACGCGTGCGTAGAAGGGCAGGAAATCGTTGTAGGCCTGGCTGTGATCGTAACGGAAGCCGTTCTTGAGCAGGAGCTCGGCCGTCGCGGCGGACATTTCCCACCAGGGCGCGACATAGCCGCGCGGCTTTTTCCCGCTGTATTTTTCGATCAGTTCGATCGACTTCTTCAGCACGTCTTCTTCCTGGCGCCGCGTCAAGGCAACCGGGTTCTCGTGCGAGTAGCCGTGGGCGCCGATTTCGTGCCCGGCGGCGGCGACCATCCGCGTCTGCTCGGGGAAGGTCTCGATCGAATGGCCGGGAATGAACCAACTGGTCTTGATTTTGAACTTGTCGAACAGCTTGAGCAGCCGGGGCGTGCCGATCTCGCCGGCGAATACGCCGCGCTGGATGTCGGAGGGCGAGTCGTCGCCGCCATAGGAGCCGAGCCAGCCGGCAACGGCATCGACATCCACGCCGAACACACAGTCGATTCTCTTGGGCATCATCCCGAATCCTTCTTCCACGGAAGCATCCGCCTCATCGCCGCGGCCACGCATCAGGCCGACCCGCATTGAAACTTTCCGGCCATCTTGCGGGCCGGCGATGGTCCGTCCAATATGGTCGGACCAGACCATGAACCGGGTATCACCGCGACGAAAGAGCGTCAAGCCGAGCCGCCCGCAACCGAGCGAGCGCAAGCGGGTGCTGCCGGTCGATCAGCGGGAGCCGGTGGCGCACCAGGTCGTCCGGCGGCTTCAGGATATGATCAGCCGCCGCGATCTCAGGCCGGGTGCCGCGTTGCCGGCCCAACGGACGCTCGCGCTCGAGCTTGGCGTGAGCCGCAGTTCGCTCCGCGAGGCGCTTTCGGTGATGGAGACGCTGGGGCTGGTCTCCGGGGACCCCGGGCAGCGGACGCGTGTTCTCGATGCCAGCGGCGTTCGCGACAACATCGCGCGGCGCTGGCGCTATGCCAGTCGCTACAGCGAGAAGGACGTGTTCGAGGTGCGGCTTCTGCTCGAGACGCGGGCGGCGTGGCTGGCCGCGGGCCGGGTGACGCCGGAAACGCTGGCCGAGCTGACCACCTCTCTGTCCGCGATGAAGGCTGCGATTCGCGACGCCGATCTTTTCACGGCATCGCGGAAGGACTTTGAGTTCCATGACATCATCGTCACGCTGAGTGGCAATCGCCTGTTCAAGGAGATTCATGACATGAACGGCGAGGCGATACTGGCCAGCCAGCAACTGCCGCTGGCGCGCCACAACCGGCTTTGGGAACCGGTCAAGGAGCACGAGAACGTATTGCACGCGCTGGAGCAGCGGGACCCCGACGGGGCGGCCTACATGATGCAGCTCCACATCATCCGGGCGGCCGACCGGATCGGCATTCAGCTCCAGGCCTGACACTCGGGACAGAAGCCAGCGCGATGAACAGCACGCCGCCCGTCCTGGAAGTCCGCGGCATCAGCAAGCACTACGGCGCCACGGTCGCGCTTCGCGACGTCTCGTTCGTGCTCAACGCCGGCGAGGTCTGCGGACTCCTCGGCGAAAACGGCGCCGGCAAATCAACCTTGGTCAAGACGCTGAGCGGGGTTGAAGTGCCGGACACCGGAGCGCTTTTTCTCGCCGGGAGCGAATACCGTCCGCGGGACAGGAACGATGCGCGCCGGCAGGGTGTCGCCACCGCCTTTCAGGAACTGAGCCTGGTTTCCACACTCTCGGTTGCGGTCAATCTGTTCCTGCCCGACCCGGCGGTGAACCGCGCCGGGCTGGTCGCCATGCGCCAGTTGGAACGGCAGGCGGCGCGCATCCTTGCGGCGCACGGCGTGAGCGAAATCGACCCGGCCGCATTGGTGGGTGACCTCGCACTCGGGCAGCGCCAGCGGCTCGAAATCGTGCGGGCGATGTTCCGCCGCCCGCGCCTGCTCCTGCTCGACGAGCCGACCGCCGCTCTCTCCGATCGCGACTGGCTGTTCGACCTGGTCGGCAACAGGTTGGCCGAAGGCACCGCGATTCTCTACATCAGTCACAAGCTCGACGAGATTCGTCGCCTCTGCCGCCGCTCGGTCATCTTGCGCAACGGGCAGAAGGTTCTCGACCGCCCGGTCGCAGAGATGAGCGACGACGAGATCTTCAGGAGCATGGCCGGGCGCTCCGTGGTCGAGCGCTTCGTCGCCGCGCCTTCCGCGCTACGCGCGGATGCGCAACCGGCGCTCCGCGCCAGTCACCTCTCCAGTGATGGCCTCGAGGACATCAGTTTCACCTTGATGGCGGGCGAAATCCTCGGCGTTGCCGGCCTGGAAGGGCAGGGCCAGGCGCGCCTGTTCAGATCGCTGGTGGGCCTCTATCCGCTGCGGAGCGGCCGGATCGAGGTCGCCAGCGACGGGCGGATGGTGCGCCCTCAGCGCTCGCCGCGCGCGGCGCGGGCGGCGGGCGTCGTGCTGGTCCCGGAAGAACGCAAGACCGAGGGCATCTTCAAGGACCTCACCACCATCGCGAACGTCTCCCTGCCGGCGATCGATCATGCCAGCAAGCTGCATTTCCTGAGCCGGCGGCGCGAACGGGCCCTGGTCGGGCAAGTAATCGGGGATGTGGATCTGCCCGAGCATTTTCTGCCGCTCTCCATCGCCGCTCTCTCCGGCGGCAATCAGCAGAAGGCGGTGCTGGGGCGTGCCCTGATGGCACGGGCGCGTTGCCTCCTGTTGTTCGATCCGACGCGCGGCGTCGATGTCGGCGCCAAGCAGAGCATCTACCGCATGATGCGCGCCTTCGTGGGCGGCGGCGGCGCGATCCTGTTCTATTCGACCGAATTGGACGAACTGGTGCATTTGTGCGACCGCTGCCTCGTGCTCTACGGCAATCGCATCGTCGGTGAACTGCAAGGTCCGGCGCTGTCGCAGGAGCTGGTGCTTTCAGTGGCCGCCGGGCACGGGCTGGAGCGGGCGGCGGTGAGCGGGCGATGAGCGCCGCGCTGAGACGCCTCGGCCGGCTTCACCCAACCGGCGGGGCGGTCGTCGCGGTGGTGATCTTCCTGGCTCTTTACGCGATCTACGCGGCGAGCGAAGCCGACGCCACCTCGGTGTTCGGCCTGACCAACCTGTTCAACAACACGGTGGTGCTGGCTATCGCCTCGGCCGGGCTGACGCTGGTGGTGCTGGCCGGGGAGTTCGACCTCTCGCCGATCGGAGTGATCGCCATCGCCAATGTGGTGATGGCGACGACCAGCGTCGGCACGCTCGGCTGGTTCGGCGCGCTGATCCTGGTGTTGGTGATCGGCGCCGCCGTCGGCCTGCTCAACGGATGGCTGGTGGCTACCCTGCGCTTGCAGTCGCTGGCGGTGACCATCGGCACGATGATCGCCTGCGAGGGGGCGGCGCTGCTGCTGCTCCCCGCCCCCGGCGGCGCGGTGAACCAGGCCATCGTCGATGCGCTGACCGGGGAGGTGCTGGAGGTGGTGCCGGTTGCGCTGGTGATCATCGCCGGCGTGCTGCTGGTGTGGCTGGTGCTGGCACGCACCCGGCTCGGCATCGCGCTCTACGCCGTCGGCACCGATGCCATGGCGGCCCGGCTGTCGGGCCTCAGCGCCGAGCGCACCAAGCTTTTGGCCTTCGTACTCGCAGGCGTCGCCTACGCCTTCGCCGGCTTCATGCTGAGCTGCCAGACCGGCAGCGGCGACCCGCGCGCTTCTGACACCTTGCTGCTTTACATGTACGCCTCGGTGGCGATTGGCGGCACGTCGCTGATTGGCGGGCGCGGCGGCGTGTTCGGCACCTTGTTCGGCGCCGGCATCCTGTCGGTGATGCAGAAGATGCTGTTCGCGCTGGGCGCGGCCTCGTTCTACACCAGCATCTTCAGCGGCATCATCATGCTGGTGGCGATCTTCATCGGCAACGCCTCGGAGCTGCTCGCCCGCGTGCGGCGGCAGCGGGTGGCGTGAATGGCACCGCCGGGCGTCCCCACCATGGCTGAGCCTGCGGGACGCGCGCGCGCGCCGCGGATCAACCCCGAGCTCCTGCCGGCGGCGGTGGTGCTGGCCTGCGCGGTACTGCTGATCGTCGCCAGCACGCTGCTCAACCCCGGCTCCAGCTTCGTGCCCCAGCTCGACGCCGTACTGGTGACCTCGATCTTCCTGGTCGTCGCCTCCTTCGGCCAGGGGTTGACGATCCTGCTCGGCGGCATCGACCTCTCCATCGGGGTGGTGGTCGGCCTCGCCGCGATCATGGTTTCGACCCTGACCAACGGGAGCAACGCGGCGATTCTCTGGGTCGTGCCGGCGACCCTCGGCTTCGCCGCCTTCATCGGCCTGGTGAACGGGCTCGGGGTGGCGCTGGCGCGGGTGCCGCCGTTCATCATGACGCTCGCGTCCGGCATCAGCTTCTATGGCGTGGGTCTGGCCTTCACCACGGGCCTCGCGCAGCGGCCGGTGGCACCAGGCCTGGTCGCGCTGATGAACGCGCGGGTCGCCGGCGTGCCGATCCCGGTGCTGATCCTGCTCGGCTTCGTCATCATCGCCACCATCTTCCAGAACGGCACCAGCGACGGGCGCAAGCTCTACGCCCTCGGGTCCAGCCCGGGGGCGGCGCGAGTACTGGGGCTGCCGATCGCCGGGCTCAACATCCTGGTCTACACGCTGAGCGGGCTGTGCGCCGGCATCTCCGGCATCCTGCTCGCCGGCTATTCCTCGGCGGCGACGATCGATATCGGAGATCCGCTCCTGCTGCCGACGATCGCGGCGGTGGTGATCGGGGGAGCGCGGGTGGTCGGCGGACGCGGCATCTATCTCGGCACCTTCGCCGGCGCCCTGTTCCTCAGTGCGCTCGAGACCATCATCACGGTGCTCAACCTCTCCCAGGGAGTGCGCGACATCATCGAGGGCGCGATTATCGTTTTTGCTCTGCTGCTGCAGAGCGAACGCTGGCGCGTCGCGCGCGGTTGAAGAGCGATGGCGCCCGGAGGAGGAGACGGCCCATGAAGCGCACCCGGAAGACCCCAGGTGTCGCGTTGCGGACAACGAGGGGCGTGCGCACCATCGTCACCGGCACTATCGTCGTTCGTGCACTGCCGATGCAGCACGGGCGATGCGTTTCGGCTCTGAAAAATGTGAGCAAAAAGGAGGACGTTTCGCTATGAATGGGCTATCAGTACGGTTCAAGAAATGGCTGCGGCCGGTGCTGTGTGCCGCCGGCGGGTTGGCGGCAACGGCCGGGTTCGTGTTGCCGGCTCATGCGCAGGGTGCTCACTACAAGGTATTCCTGGACTTGAGCTACAGCGGCAACGTCTGGCAGGCGGAGGCTGCCAACGGCATCACGGCGCTGGCTCATACGCCGCCCTATGACAAGGAGGTCACCTTCAAGGAGGTGATTTCCGGCACCGATGTGCAGCACCAGATTTCCGATCTCCAGAGCATGATCGCGGCAGGCGCCAACGCGATCCTGTTCTATCCGGTGTCGGGGACCGGGTTGAACCGTGTGATCGAGCAGGGCTGCAAGCGCCACGTGCTGATGTTTGCGTATGACAGCTCCGTCACCGCACCCTGTGCCTACAATGTCGCGAGTCTCAGCCAGGGCTATGCCCCCAATTCGGCGCAGTGGATCATCAACCAACTGGGTGGGAAGGGCACCGTGGTGATCAATCACGGCGTCGCCGGGACCGCCCTGACCGAGGTCATGAGTCGCCAACTGCTGCACGTCTTCGGCGAGTATCCCGGGATCCATATCCTGCAGTTCTATGGGAGTTGGAACGACGCGATCTCCCAGGAAGCGATGGCGAAGATCCTGGCGGCTGATCCGAATGTCGATGCGGTCTGGTCGAAGGACGGCAATTGGGGCGTGCTGCAGGCACTGATGCAGCACCGGCCCAATCGGCTGGCGGTGATGTCCGGGCAATCGAACAACGGATACCGGCTGGCGATGGGCGATCCAGCTTTGCAGAAGAAGGGATTGATCGGATTGAGCGCCGGCTCGGGCCCGGCGGATGGTCCCTACGCCTTCAAGGTGATGATGGAGGTGCTGACCGGGCAACTGAAGCCCACGGGACACAATATTTCCTATCCGATGCCATGGGTGCCATACGATAAGATCAAAGTCTGCACCGGCGACTCGTTCGTCAATGGCTGCAACGTCTTCCCGGCCAGCAAGGTTCCGGCGTCGTTCATCGACACCTCGCTCGATGGCACGTACCTGCCGGAGCTGAACCTCGCATCGGTGCAGACGGGTGCACCCGTGCCTGGCATGACCATCCAGAAACTACAGCCGCTTCGGTACGAGGGCAGCCTGCCGGGGGTCAACTGCGTCAACTGCAAGGCCCCGGCCGGGTGGTTGGATCCGACGTTCATCAAGCCGACCGTGGCTCCGAAGTAAGTCGCTCTCTCATCCCGGCCGCGCGATCGTGCATCGCGCGGCCGGAGCCTCCCACAGCCAGGAGCCGGCAATGATACCCAGTGAGCGCGCCACCTATTCGGCGATCGTCGATCGCCCGCCGATCCGGCTGCCGGAAGGGAATCGCATCGTCGTCTGGAGCATCGTGAACCTGGAAGTATGGGACATCGCCCGCCCGATGGCGCGCCAGGTGATGCCGGCGCCGAGCGGGCAGAGCCCGCTGCCTGATGTGCCGAACTGGAGCTGGCACGAATACGGCATGCGCGTCGGCGTGTGGCGTTTCTTCCGCCTGTTCGAGAAGCTCGGGATTCGCCCCTCCCTCTCGACCAACGCGCGCGTGTGCGTGGACTATCCGCGTGTCGCCGGCCAGGCGCGCGACGCCGGGTGGGAGTTCATGGGGCATGCCTGGGACCAGATCCCGATCCACCGGGTCACCGATCAGGCCGCGATGATCGAGCAAAGCCTCGCCACCATTGAGAGATTCGCGGGCCGCCGCCCGGTGGGCTGGCTCGGCCCCGGCCTCACCGAGACCGAGGAAACCCCGGACCTGCTGGCCGCCTCCGGCGTCCGCTATATCGGGGACTGGGTCTATGACGACGAGCCGACCGAAATCAAAACCACGCATGGGCCGCTGGTCACCCTGCCATACACGGTCGAGCTCAACGACATTGCGGTGATGGCCGTGCAGCACCACGAATCATCCTACTGGCTGCAGCGCTGCCGCGACGCGTTCGACCGGCTGTACGAGGAAGGCGCGGTGCGGCCGAAATTCATGGCGATCGCGATCCACCCCTACATCTCCGGCCAGCCGCACCGCATCCGCTACCTGGAAGAGACATACGACTACATCAACCGCCATGCCGGCGTGCTGCACTGGAACGGGCTCGACATCCTGCGCTGGTGGGACGCGCATGCGCCTCGCGCGGGATGATGTTCGATCATCCCGCTCGTCGTTTTTTTCCCGCCATGCCGGGTGGGGCGGGTCCACCTTGACCGTGCGGCCAGAACCGATAGCCTCACCACGTTCGACACGGTACAATGAGGGAGGTCGTCCAATATGAAACGCAGCATCCAGTCGCGGAGAGGGAGGCTCGCAACGCGCCTCTTCGCCACCGCGGTTCTCGGCCTCGGCGTTGCCGCCATGGCCGCCGGGATGGTGGCGCCGGCCGTGGCCGCGACCACCTTGCCCAAGTCGAAGATCAAGATCGCGCTGGTTCCGGGTGGCCCGAACGTCTACTTCGCGCCATGGGCGGAGGCCGCGAAGGCGGCGTCGAAAGCGCTCGGGGTCACGGTGAGCTACGTCGTGCCGCCGACGCCGACCTTCCAGCCCTCCGTCGAAATGAGCACGGTCGATTCGCTGGTCGCCAAGGGTTACAACGCATTCGCGATTTTCCCGGACGGCGAAGCCTCGATCGTTCCGCTCTATAACCGTCTCAAGGCCCGGGGAATCCCGATTATCGACCTGGCCGGCTGCACCAGCGACCCGACGCCCGCCGTGCTGTGCTTCGGCACCAACGTCGAGGCTTCGGCGAAGTATCAGACCGAGGTCCTGACGAGGGCGATGGGCGGCAAGGGGAAGATCGGCTTCCTGACCGGGCTGCTCACGGACGCCAACACGGTGCTGCGCGAACAGGGGGTGAAGGCCGGGGTTGCCGAGACCAACGGAGCGGTGGAGCTGGCGCAGATCGTATCCAACATCGATAGCCCGAGTGCCGCGCCGCCGGCGGTCGAGAGCCTTTTGGCCTCGAAGGGCAGCGAGCTGACGGGGATGCTTGCTACCGACTATTATCCCTCGGTCGCCGCCGCCTCGATCCTGAGCAAGAACGCGCAGTTTCGCCACATTCTTTTCATCGGGCAGGATAACGACCCGACGGTGATGAGTGCGCTCCTGAGCCACGCCATCTACGGGACGATGTTGCAGAATCCCTACGGACAGGGAATCGTCGCCGCGCACCTGCTCTACAAGATGCTGGCGGACGGGTGCACGGTCAACCCGAACGCGCCGTTCACCAAGATGGGCAACACGAGCCGCTTCATCAATTCGGGATATCTGTTCGTCAGCCAGGACCTGGCGAAGCAGTATTCCGGGACCATGGCGAGCATCCCGGCGGTCACGAACCAGGTGCTGGGCGAGACCGACAAGATCCTGTCCTGCCCGTAGCGGGGCAGCCGGAGATCGCCGCGCCGAGAGCGTGTTCAGGTTGACTGAACACGCTCCCCTTTGTCTGATCATTGTTTGAGCCCGCGATTCACGCCCTCCGACGATTCCGCCTCGGGCGATCGCGGGCTAGAACATCGTTTGAGCCCGCGATTCACGCCCTCCGACGATTCCGCCTCGGGCGATCGCGGGCTCGTGGCAGGCGGGGCCGGGCGCGGCGTGCGAGGACTCATGGGTGTTGCGCCCGCGCGTCTGCGTGACGTACTCGGAAGCCAGACGAGTGCGCTTGGGCTGGTGCTGCTGATTGCGTTGACGTGGACCGGCTTTACCAGCATCGGCGGCAGCGGGTTCCTCGGCAGCTTCAACCTCTACAGCATCGTGCAACTGGCCGCCCGGGACGCCGTGCTCGGGATGGCGCAGGCGATGCTGATCGTCGTTGCGCGGATGAACCTCGCCGTTGGCGGGATCGGCGCGGTGTGCACCTCGCTCCTCGGCTACCTGCTCGTGGTTGCCGGCACACCGCTGTGGCTCGCCGTCGTGCTGGTGTGCGTGGTCGGGGTGCTCGCCGCATTGCTGATGGGCTTCACCGAGCTGACGACCGGGCTATCGAGCTTCATCGTCACGCTCGCCTTCCTCTCGGTGTACGGGGGTGGTGCCGTGCTGGCCACCGGCGGGCGCCAGTTCCAGATCACCTCGCCGGAGCTGCAGGCGCTCGGGAACGGCACGCTCTTCTCTCCCGCGATCTGCCCGCTCGTGGCGGTTGCCGTTGTCTGCGGCGTGCTCTGCTGGCTGCTCTATTTCCGCAACAGCCTGGGGTGGAAGATGCTGGCGGTGGGCGCCAACGAACGGGCCGCGCGAGCGTCGGGGGTGCATGTTGCAGGGGTCGTGCTCGCCGCGTACGCGCTATCCGGCCTGCTCTGCGGCGTCGCCACGATCATGAACGCCTCCTACGAGCTCAACGTCAACGCCGGCTTCGGGGCGGACTGGCTGCTGCCATCGTTCATCGCCGCGGTGCTCGGTGGCGTGGCGCTGACCGGCGGCGAAATTTCGGTGGCCGGGATCCTGCTTGCCGCCCTCTTCTATGACAGCCTGCAATCGGGCCTCACGATCATCAATGTGCCAAGCTACTGGATCGAGCTGCCACAGGGCCTCGTCCTGCTCGCGGCGGTGCTGCTCGACCAGGCGCGCCGGCGCCGGGCAAGGCCGCTCGAGCGCAGCCGAGGCACGGAGCCCGGGACGGCGGCGGTTCCTTCATGAGGCGGCTTTTCAGCACCCAATGGGCACCGCTGTTGGCGGCGACGGCGGTCGCCGGGATCGTGCTCGGCCTGGCGACGAAGCAATTCGGCACCGCGTTCAACATCTACACGATCCTGCAGACGACCGCGATCTACGCCGCGATCGGGCTGTCGCAGATGGTCGTGCTGGCGATCGCCGATATGAGCCTGGCCGTCGGCGGCATCGCCGGGCTGGTGACGATCGCGGTGGGAGGACTCTACGGGGTGCAGCACTGGCCGATCGGTGCCGCCATCGTGGCGGGATTGGTGCTCGGGCTGGTGTGCGGGCTGGTGAACGGGCTCATCATCGCCGAAATGGATTTGTCCGGCTTCATCGTGACGCTGGCGACAGGCACCGCCTTCACCGGGATCGCCTACGGCGTGACGAGTGCCATCCCGTACTCGAACATTCCGCCGGTGCTGGTCAGCCTCGGCCAGGGCAGGGCTTCGTTCTTCTCCTATCTGCTGGTGCCGGCGATCGCGATGAGCATTGCCGTCGGCGCCGGCTTCCGATGGCTGCCGATCGGCAGAGCGATCCTGGCGGTCGGCGGCAATCGCGAGGCAGCACTCCTCGCGGGGATACGCCACAAACGCGCGATGCTGGTTGCCCACGCGCTGTCCGGGCTGCTGGCCGCGATCGCGGCGGTGATGTATATCGGGGTGCTCGAGAGTGCCACTCCGGCCACCGGCAGCGAGTGGCTGATCATTTCGTTTGCGGTTCCGATCATCGGCGGCACGGCGCTCGTCGGCGGTGACGCGCCCGCCGCAGGCTGCTTCGTCGCCGCCCTGGTGCTGGCTGCGATCAACGACGTGCTCATCGTGCTCAATGTCAACACCGAAGCGGTGCAGATGGCGGAGGGCCTCCTGATCTTCGCGGCGGTGATGTCAGGCAAGCTCGCCCAGAGCGTCGGCCGCGCGTCTCCGGGCAGGGGCAGGCCGCTGCGCAGTGCGGGCAGCCTGGGTCCGTGAGCGGTTGGTCACGCACCCGGCTCGCAGAGGACCAGGGCCTCCATGACGAGTGAACAAGCTCCGCCCGACGTCCGGGAGACAACGCCGGCCGCGTTCGCACTCGAGGATGTCTGGAAGTCGTTCGGCGGCGTGACGGCGCTGTCGGGGGCGTCGCTCAGGCTGCGGCCGCGCGAGATCCACGCACTGATCGGGGAAAACGGGGCGGGGAAGAGTACGCTCATCAACATCGCGACCGGCGTGCATCGCCCCGAGCGTGGCCGCATCCTCATGCACGGGCGGGAGGTGCATTTTGCCACGCCGGGAGCGGCCGCCGAGCACGGCGTCTCGGTCGTCCACCAGGAACGCAACCTTGTCCGCAAGTTCTCCCTCGCCGAGAATCTGCTGCTCGGCCGCCAGCCGTTGACGGGCGGCGTGGTGAGCTACGGGAAGATGGCCGCCGAGGCGCGCCCGTGGCTGGAACGGGTCGGGCTGCACCTGGATCCCCTTGCCGAGGCGAGCAGCCTCAGCCCCGGACAGGCGCAGTTGCTCGAGATCGCCAAGGCGCTGTCGCGACGGTGCGAAGTGCTGCTGCTGGACGAACCCACCTCCTCGATCACCGAGGCCGAGTTCGAGCACCTGCGAGTGATCCTGACGGAGCTTTGCAACGGGGGCACGAGCATCGTCTTCGTGAGCCACAAGCTGGAGGAGGTGTATTCCCTGTGCAGCCGCATCACCGTGCTCAGGGATGGGCGCAACATTCTCAACGACGTGCCGGTCGCCGCGGTGAGCCAGGAGGAGATCGTGCGGGCGATGGTCGGGCGTCACATCGAGCTATTTGCCGCCGGCGGCCGGCGGAACGCGCGAGCGGGAGCGCCCCGGCTCGAGCTCAGGAACGTCTCGACCGAGTTCGGGCACCGCGGCCTCGACCTCACCATCCGCCGCGGCGAGATCGTTGGCCTCTACGGGCTCGTCGGTGCGGGCCGCACCGAGCTGGCGCGCTCGATCATCGGCCTCGGCAGGATCACCGGCGGCGAGATCGTCGTCAACGGCAAGCCGGCACGGATTCGCAACCCCTACGATGCTCTCCGCCACCACCGGATCGGCTATGTCAGCGAGGACCGCAAGGACGAAGGCCTGATTCTCCGCCACTCGATCAGCCGCAATGTCGGGATCACGGTGTGGCAGCGGATCGAGCGGTGGATGGGCTGGATCTCGGATCAACGGACCCGCCCGTCCGTCGAACCTCCGCTCCAGCACCTGAACGTGAAGATGCAGCGGATCTCGCAGCCGGCCGGCAGCTTGAGCGGAGGCAATCAGCAGAAGGTGAGCGCCGCCAAGTGGATCGCCGCGGAAGCGGAGCTGTTGATCTTCGACGAGCCGACGGTGGGCATCGACGTGGCGGCGAAAGATGCCATGCACCGGCTGATCGTCGAACTGGTCGAGAACGGTTCGGCCATTCTTCTGATCTCGAGCGATCTGCGCGAGGTCGTGCAGCTCGCCGATCGCATCCTGGTGATGGGAGACTTCCGCCTGCTGGCCGAGATTGCGAACAGCGGCGAGTATGCCCCGATCAGCGAGCTGGTGATGCTGACGATTACCAAGGCAACGCGCGACGTCGAGGCTGCCGCCGCCTGAGCCGGCGATTCCCGCCCTCCGACGATTCCGTCTCCGGCGATCGCGGGCTGGCCAGGATCAGGAAAAGACCCGATGCTCGCCGCGGTGCGCTTCGATGAACTCCCAATCGTAGGTGACACCGAGCCCCGGCCCGGCCGGCACCGGCACGCACCCGTCTGCCCCGACCCGTTCCGGCTGATCAGAATATCCGCAGGTATAGACGGGCGGAATCACATTGGGCATGGCGGGACCCATCAGCGCCATCTCATAGAAATGCGTATTCGGGGTGGCGGACATCACCGCGCGGTGCGCCGGCCCGCAGGCATGGTACTGCACATCGAGGCCGAGAGCTTCGCAGCAATGCGCGATCTTGATCGCTCCGGTAATTCCCATATCGTATTCCGGGTCGGCGTGAATCATGTCGGAGCCTCCGCCAACGAGGAATGCGACCTTGCTCTCGATGCCGCGGATGTGCTCGGAGACCAATAAGGGAGTCTGAAGCCTCTCGCGGAGCCTCTTGTGGCCCTCCAGCGCGATTCCGGAATCGCGGTACGGGTCTTCGTACCAGAAGTACCCGGCCTCGTCGCAGGCGCGCCCGACATAGAGCGCGTCCGACCAGGTGCGGAGCTCGCATGCCGGGTCGATCATCAGCGCCCAGTCGTCACCGACGGCTTTGCGCACACCGAGCAGGTTGAAAGCCTCGCGCTTCGCATCACCCTCGTGCCAACCGTGGATCTTGAAACCTTTGAATCCCTGATCACGGCAGGCCCGGGCGTATTCGGCGAACGCCTCGGGTGAGTCCAGTCCGCCGGGCTCGCTCTGACCGTGATACGTGCTGGCATAAACGGGAAGCCGGTCGCGAAAGCCGCCCAACAGTGTCGAGATCGAAACGTTGCGCCGGCGGCCGGCGAGATCCCAGAGCGCGATATCGAGTGGGCCGTGCCCCATATGGTCGTAGGCGCGCACTTCCCGCTTGAGGTCCTGCCAGATCGCTTCCCGCGCATCCGGATCTCGTCCGATCAGGTGCGGCGCCAGCATCAGGGCCTGCCCGAAGGACGAGGCCGTGCCGACCCAGTGCGTGACATATTCGCCGCGCATGCCCTCCGAGGTCTCGATCCGCACGGCCCAGCGCTGGCAGCGCAGGCTCTGCCCTTTTCTGGCGATGACATTCCCGACGCCGGCGGCGCCATGTCCGGGCAACCCGAGCCCAGCGACATCGAAATGAAAGAGGCTGAGCTCGACGCGCCTGATTCGGTCCATGGCTTCTTCTCCGGGCGATACGGGCCGACGGAACGCGGGACTCGCTCAGGGATTCCCGAATTGACGAGGTTCTGATTCCATGCGGTGAGCAGCCTTTCGCACGGAGTCACCGTGATGGGCAAGCCGATCGGGGCGTCCGCTCTCTCGCCTCCCGGTCGATCGGCTCGGCGAACTCATGGGTGGGCAACCACGTTGCACAGCCGGCGTCCGGTGGCGGCTGATTTCAGGAGCGTGCGGCGCTGGCCGGTTGGACGGAGCCGACGTTCGTCAAGCCGATCCCGGTACCGAAGTAAGACTGATTGCTCCGGCCACACGGTTCTGCGCCGCATGGCCGGGATCGGGCGGGGGGTGAGCGGCAATGCCCGGATGTGACTGGTACCCCTGCACAGAAGTTTTGACGAGTTGCGCGCACCTGGCTGCCCAACCCTCATGCCGATGGGTTCAGGGTCCCTCAGGCAGATGGACGGCTTTGGGCGGAAACAGGACCTTCGCCGGCATGCGCCCCGACGGCCCGGTTGCGCCGATTCCCGTCATCCGCTGTCGCTGAGAAATCGGCAAGGCTCGATCCGGAACGACAGCGCCCGTCGGACTTCGGGCGGGAAGTGCGATGGGTATCGGCGTGGCTCGGCTCGTCGTGTCAGGTTCAAACGTCTCTCGTTTGCGCTGCATTTCTTCCCACAAGTGCGCCGCTTGTTGCAGAATGGCAACCTCGCTGGCCCACCCGGCCGGCAAGCTTGTGCTATCGTGGCTGCGCTCTAAGTCATTGAGTCGCAGTATACGGGATTTCCAGCTTTAATCGGATCGAACTGCGATTGCAGCAACAGGTACCAATCGGTAGTGCGAGCTAAAAACAGCGGGTAGTCCATGCTCTCTCCATTTAACGGTAAGTTCTGCGCAGTGAAGCCGACTTGCCCGTTTGGGCGGACGAGTTCTCGCAATTGTTGGTCGACAATCGCCCGCTGTTGGGCAAATGCGTCCATATAAGCCACATAATCGTGTTCGTGAGTGCCCAATTGCCTACGTCCGAGGCGGTCATACGGTGCAAAAGTCCTTGGGCAACACGAGAACGCAAATTTGGATACCAGCGAGGTCGGACGGACGCCGCAATTCATGGGCTGGATTTTCCCCGCCAACTGTCGAACAAGTTCCCATGCTTGTCCGTCCGCCAAAGCTGCTTTCAAGCGAGGTATCTCCTTAAAAAGGAGCTCGTAAATCGCCTGTCGATTGCCAGCCAAGCGTAGTGTGCGTCCGACCAACCAATATCTGAACCAGCCGTCGGGAAATATTTCGTTTGGATGTTGGGCTTTCTGAACCGCGCTACACAGTCCTTTCTCGTTATTGACCCAGCATCCAACGGCGCACCGCGCTGCCTGCTCCAGGAGCGGCAAGTCGTGGAACTGCTGGCATAGTCTCATGCTGCATCTCCGGACCGAATCGAGCGCACAAAATAGCAGGGATATGTTTCCTCCGGAACTAGCGCACGCCGGTCGACCAATTGCGGGAAATAGCACGAGGCGACCGTCTGGAATGAGGCGGCAGGCGCTGTTGAGGTCACCAGAAGCGAACGATCGCTTCGGGTCGAATGCAGCCCGTCGATGAAGGTAAAAACCTCCACCGGGTCAGCGACTATAGTCAGGCCGTTGATCGCAAGGAAAACGCAGGTCGCCGCAAAGCCTATACGTTTGTCGCCATCGCCGAATGGTGGTTCTGCGAGAAGCTTTCCGGGAGAGCGGCGCCTTCCGCCATCAGGCGCCGTAGCGTTCAATGAGATCCCGGTGGATGGCGAGAACATCGGCCGCGGTCCGATAGTCCGTCAACGGGCCAGACGCTCGGAGAGCGATCCGAAGCTCTTCAAGCTCGCCTCGTATCGGGCGAGCAGTGGCCTGCGGCCTTCCTGCAGAAGGGGCGAAGGGTCCGGAAGCTCGCATCCCGGACGATCTCTCGTATAAACACCGGGTATCGAGCGAAGCGAATCCATGAGCCTCACCCCGATCAAGTCTGAAACATCAACTGCGGTAGAGATCGCCGCGCTCGCGCTTGCCGCAGCGGCGTTGGGCGCTCTCGCAATCGGAGCGCTCGCAATCGGAAGGCTGGCCATCGGGGGAATGGCGGTCCGCAAGGCGAAATTCCGGTCGGTCGAAATCGACGAGCTCACCGTTCGTCGCCTCCACGTGCTGGACGGAGATGCAGCCGCCTCTGCAAGCTCGGAAGGACGTCGAGCTTCTTCGTGACTTCCTGCCCGAGGGCTCACTCCGGCGGCGGGACGCCGAACAGGCGCAGATCCCAGGTCAGCGGTTCGGGCGCGCCGACCGCGATCCTCCTGGCGTCGGGATGCGCCGGGTTGACGAGATAATTCGCCTCCCGCGGCACCAGCGCCGAGGGCACCCGGAGCAAGGCGGTGCGGCGCTGGGCGAGCCAGGCGCCGCCGGCGGCAGCGGCCTCGGGGCTCGCCAGCGCCCGCCAGTTCGCCGGCGGGCGCTCCAGCCAGTCCTCGATCTCGAGCCCGGCCGGGACCGCCGCCTCGACCAGGACGGTTCGCCCCAGGTTCCGCCGCTGCACGAGGCGCTCCAGCATGGCGAGGGACTGCGAACCGGAGGCGTAGATCACCGCCACGCCGGGCGGATTCCAACGTCCGCCGTGGCGGGCCGCGCCCGCGCCGTCCCAGGTTGGATGATCTTGGCTTCCGAGGCGAAAGAGCTTGAGAGGCGGCGGCACCCGCGATCAGACGGGCAGGTCGTGGGCGATGTTCTGCAGAATCCGCTCCACCTGGCGGGCGCCGAGGTCGGTCGCGGCGACCTCGATCGGGGGCGCGCCGCCGAGCAGCGGATGCGGCGAGGAGAGCCATTCGGAGGCCTCCGTCGCGTCCCCGAAGGCGTCCCGCGCCAGGGCCACGATCCGCGCCAGCCGCTCCGCGCGCGCGCTCGCCGAGGCCGTGAGACGCTGCCGGCGCTTGAGGCTGGCCGGCGAAGTGACGAGTGCGGCGACGCGGCGGCGCTGCGCCGCATTGCCCGGCGCCACGTTGGCCGCGAGTTCGCCGACCACCATTTTCGGCAGGCCCGCAGCGACCACTGCCGCCAATTCGGAAACCGTGCTCGGCGCGCTGCCGACCGTCCGCTCCCCGCCGAGGGCCGCTACGACCTTGCGCACTTCCAGCGGATACATCTTATTCCCCCGCGTCAACTGACCCACGATATAGGGATCGACTGAGCGCAGACAAGCCCGTAGGATGACGGGATGGGCAGCATCGGGATCGATCTCGGCACCTCCGGCGTGAAGGCGGTGCTGCTGGACGCGAAGGGCGCCCTCAGGGCCGAGGCGACGGCGCCGCTGACGCTTCAGAATCCAAAGCCGCTGTGGAGCGAGCAGGCGCCGGAGGATTGGTGGGCGGCGAGCCAGGCGGCAATGACAGAGCTTGGGCGGCAGGCCGATCTCTCGGAGGTCAGGGGAATCGGGCTGAGCGGGCAGATGCACGGGGCGGTGCTGCTGGATGCAGCCGATCGGGTGCTGCGGCCGGCGATCCTGTGGAACGACGCGCGCTCGGCTGCCGAGTGCCGCCTGCTCGACAAGCTGGCGCGGCGGATCACCGGCAACCTTGCCATGCCGGGCTTCACCGCGCCGAAGCTGCTCTGGGTCAGGCGGCACGAGCCCGAAATCTTCGCGGCGACGGCACGCGTGCTGCTGCCCAAGGACTGGCTCCGCCTGCGACTTACCGGGGATGCGGTTTCCGAAATGTCGGATGCCTCGGGGACGCTGTGGCTGGACATAGCGGGGCGGCGCTGGTCAGCCGAGATGCTGGCGGCGAGCGGGCTTTCGGAGCGGCACATGCCGCGGCTGGTGGAGGGAACGGAGCCAACGGGCACCTTGCGCCGTGACGTTGCGCGCGCCTTCCGATTGCCGGACGGGGTCGTGGTGGCGGGCGGGGGTGGGGACAATGCCGCCGGGGCGGTCGGGCTCGGCTGCATTGCGGCGGGGCAGACGTTTCTTTCGCTCGGCACCTCGGGGGTGGTGTTCGTGTGCGACGCGGCGCACCACCCGGCGCCGGAGCGCGCGGTGCACGCATTCTGCCACTGCCTGCCGGGAGCCTGGCACCGGATGGCGGTGATCCTCTCGGCGGCGATGTGTGTCGGCTGGCTCGCGCGCGTCACCGGCGCTTCGAGCGAGGCGGTGCTGATTGCCGAGCTCGAGCGGGAAGGGGTGGCTGCACGACACGGGCCGGTGTTCCTGCCCTATCTCGCGGGCGAGCGGACGCCGCACAACGATCCCAATGCGAGCGGCGTGTTCTTCGGGCTCGCGGGGAGCACCACGCGGGCGGCGCTGACCCGGGCGGTGCTCGAAGGGGTGGCGTTCGCGCTCGCCGACGGCATCGAGGTGCTGGAGGAAAGCGGCGGGCGGATCGAGGCGCTCTCGGTGACGGGGGGCGGGGCGCGGAGCGCGCTGTGGGGGCGGATCCTGGCGGCGGCACTCGGCCGGCGGCTTCTCTATCACGCGGGCGGCGAGGTTGGCCCGGCGCTCGGCGCAGCGCGGCTCGGCGCGATCGCGGCCGGAGCCGGAACGGTTGAGGAGGTGTGCCCGGTGCCGCCGATCGTCAGGGTAGAGGAGCCGGAGTCGGATTTGGCGGCGACGCTCAGCCCGCGGCGGGCGATTTTCCGCCGGCTTTACGGGGACCTCCGGGGCGCGTTCGCGGAGCGATCCGGATGCGGGGGCTCGTGACGACTCGTGCGGAACGCAAGGCCGGCCCGGCTGGCATCCAGGACCGCGTAGCGCCAGGGCGCCGCCGTAGCCCGCCCGACCGCCGGTCCTTGAACGCGACCCCGCCCCCGCTAGTTTGCCCTTCCATGACGAAAGACCTTTCGACTGACGTCGCGATCGTCGGCGCCGGCCCGGTCGGCCTCTTCGCCGTCTTCGAGTGCGGCATGCTGCGCATGAAGACAGTGCTGATCGACGTCCTGACCGCGGCCGGCGGCCAATGCACGGCGCTCTATCCGGAAAAGCCGATCTACGACATCCCGGCCCATCCGATGATTTCCGCCTCCGCCCTGATCGCCGGGCTGGAGCGCCAGATCGCCCCCTTCGCCCCGCCCCGCCTGCTCGGCCGTCGCGCCTGCCGCCTGGAGGGCGCGGCCGGCGATTTCCGCCTCGTCACCGACCACGATGAGGCGGTCCACGCCAAGGCCGTCATCCTGGCCGCCGGCGCCGGTGCGTTCGGGCCGAACCGGCCGCCGCTCCCGGGTCTGGCTGCCTTCGAAGCCACCGGCGCCGTGCAGTATTACGTCGCCAGCCGCGAATCCCTCCGCGGAAGGTCGGTGGTGATCGCGGGCGGCGGCGACTCGGCAGCCGACTGGGCGCTCGCACTGGCCGACGTGGCCGCCGAACTCAGCCTCGTGCACCGGCGCGAAAAATTCCGCGCCGCGCCCGAAACCTCCGCCCGGCTGGCCGCGCTCGCCGCTTCGGGCCAGCTTCGCCTCGTCACCCCCTTCCAGCTTTCCGCTCTTCGCGGTCGGGGCGGCACGCTCGAGGCGGTCGAGGTCTCTCGCCTCGGGTCTGACGAAACCCGCGTTCTCCCCGCCGACGTGCTCCTCGCTTTTTTCGGCCTCGCCACGGATCTCGGCCCGATCGCAAGCTGGGGCCTTGCCCTCGAGCGCCATCAGATCGTCGTCGATCCCGGCACCCTGGAAACCAGCCGCCCGGGCGTCTTCGCCATCGGCGATGTCGCCAGCCACCGCGGCAAGCTGAAGCTGATCCTGCAAGGTTTTTCCGAGGCGGCGATGGCCGCGCACGCCATCCATCCGATCGTCTTTCCCGGCCAGGCGCTGCATTTCGAGTACTCGACCAACACCGGCGTGCCGGCTTTGGCCCCCGCCTGAGCCTGCCCGCGAGAGGGCGGCGCGAAGCGCCGGGTGAGGAAGCTCGCGTACCACCGGAACGCCCTGAGCCAGCCCGGCGCCTGCCTCCTCAGCATCTGCCGACGCTCCATCGCAGGCGCGGCCGCCGCGCCTTGCGCACCCTATAACGAAACGCCCATCATGCTGTCCGGCGCCGGTTCATGGTGAACCGTACGGAGATGTGCGCGTGGCCGACATCTTCGTGAGCTACACGCAGAGCGACCGGGACTGGGCTGACTGGATCGCCCGGCAACTCGAATCCCTCGGCCACGTGCCGCATGTGCACGAATGGGAGATCAAGGGCGGGGACGACATTTATCGTTGGATGGAAGAGCGCCACGAGGCCGCCGACCACATGCTCTGCGTGCTCTCGGACGAATACCTGAAGGCGCCCTATTCCACCCTGGAACGCAACGCCGCGCTCTGGCAGGCAGCCGGCAAGCGGCCGGGCTTCGTCCTGCTCGTGGCGGTCAAGCCCTGCAAACTCCCCACTCTCAGCGACCACATTCGCCGCTTGGAACTCTTCGGCATCCCGGAGGATGCGGCACGCCTGCGCTTCCGCGAGTTCATGGCCGCGCCCGCCAGGCCCGAGCCGGCGCGCTTCCCCGGCCGGATCGTCGCCGTCTCCAACATTCCGATCCACGTGCCGGCCCATTTCATGGGCCGCGACGAGTCGCTGGCCGCCATCCGAGAGGCGCTCGCGCGGAAGGAGGGGCGCGTCGTCGTCACCGCGCTCTACGGCCTCCGCGGCGTGGGCAAGACCACGCTCGCCGCCGCCTATGCCGAGCGGCACCGGAACGACTATCGCGCGACCTGGTGGGTGCGGGCGGAGACGGAGGCGACCATACGCGCCGACCTCGCGGCACTCGGCGTCAGGCTCGGATGGGTCGGCGTGGACGACAAGGAAGACCCGGCGCTTGCCGTGGTCATGGAGCGGCTGCGCCACGAGGGCGAGGGTATCCTTTTGATCTACGACAACGCGACCGACGCCCGGCACCTGCTGCCCTACCTGCCGCCCGGCGGCGCCGCCCGCGTCCTCGTTACCTCCAACACCCCTTCCTGGCGCGACGTCGCCGAGCCGGTCGAGATCCGTCTCTGGCCCCAATCCGTCGGCGCCGACTACCTGATCGCCCGCACCGGCCGTGCCGCGGAGCGGGGAGCCGCCGAGGCACTCTCGGAGGCGCTCGGCGGCCTGCCGCTCGCGCATGAGCAGGCCGCCGCCTACTGCGAGCAACTCGACCTGGCGCTCGGCGAATATGCAAAGCGATTCGCCGCCTCGCCGGTCGCGATGCTGGACAAGGAACGCTACGCGCCGGCGGAGTATCATGACGGCCTGACGGTCGCGAAGACCTTCGCGCTCGGTATCGAAGAGGCTGCGAGGCGGCATCCGGCTGCCGAAAAACTGATCCTTCATCTGGCGCTGCTGGCCCCGGAACCCATCCCGCTGTTCCTGCTCGGCGAGGGCCTTGCGGCCCTGGGCAAGCCCCTCGCCTCGCTTCTCGCCGGGGATGGGCTCGACGAGGCTGTGGCGGCGCTCCGCGGCTTCGGGCTCCTCGAGCGCGAGCGGATCCCGGATGAGCGCGAGCCGGAGATCGCGACGGACTCGGTCCGCCTGCACCGCCTGGTGCGGCAAGTCGCCGCGGCGCGGCTCTCACCCGCCGAGCGCGACGCAGCGCTTCGCGCCCTGATCGCGACGCTGGCGGCAGTGTTTCCGGACGACGCGTTCAGCGATCCCCGCGCATGGCCCCAGGCGCGACGCCTCGATGCGCTCGCCGAGGCGCTGGTCGGCAACGAAGCCGCGCTGCCGGCCGGCGCGGAGAAGGCGGCAGGCGAAGCTCTGAATCGCGTTGCGCAGTACCGGCACGCGGCGCTCGCCGCCTATACGCGCGCCCGCCCGCTTTTCGAGCGTACCCTGGCCATCCGCGAGAAGGCCCTTGGCCCCGCGCATCCCGACACCGCGGCGAGCCTCAACAACCTCGCTGCTCTGCTCCAAGCGCAGGGTGACCTCGCCGCCGCCCGCCCGCTCTACGAACGCGCCCTGGCCATCTACGAGAAGGCGTTCGGCCCCGAGCATCCCGACACGGCGACGAGCCTCAACAACCTCGCCTCTCTGCTCCAGTACCAGCGCGATTTCGCCGCCGCCCGCCCGCTCTACGAACGCGCCCTGACGATCCGCGGGAAGGCGCTCGGCCCAGAGCACCGCGTCACAGCAGACAGCCTCAACAACCTCGCCTCGCTGCTCCAGTACCAGGGCGATTTCGCCGCCGCCCGCCCGCTCTACGAACACGCCCTGGCGATCCGCGAGAAGGCGCTCGGCCCGGAGCATCCCGACACGGGGCAGGGCCTCAACAACCTCGCCTCTCTGCTCCAGGCGCAAGGCGACCTCGCCGCCGCCCGCCCGCTCTTTGAGCGCGCCCTGGCGATCCGCGAGAAGGCACTCGGCCCGGAGCATCCCGACACGACAACCAGCCTCAACAACCTCGCCCTTCTGCTCCAGGCGCAGGGCGATCTCGCCGCCGCGCGGCCGCTTTTCGAGCGCGCCTTGGCGATCCGCGAGAAGGCGCTCGGCCCGGAGCATCCCCACACGGCGGGAAGCCTCAACAATCTCGCCCTCCTGCTCCAGGCGCAGGGCGACCTCGCCGCCGCCCGCCCGCTCTACGAGCGCGCCCTGGCGATCCGCGAGAAGGCGCTCGGCCCCGGGCATCCCGACACAGCGCAGAGCCTCAACAACCTCGCCGCTCTGCTCCAGGCGCAGGGCGACCTCGCCGCCGCCCGCCCGCTTTTCGAACACGCCCTGGCCAATTACGAGAAGGCGCTTGGCCCCGAGCATCCCTTCACGGCGCAGAGCCTCAACAATCTCGCCCTCCTGCTCCAGGACCAGGGCGACCTCGCCGCCGCCCGCCCGCTCTTCGAACACGCCCTGGCCATCCGCGAGAAGGCGCTCGGCCCCGAGCATCCCGACACGGCGTGGAGCCTCAACAACCTCGCCCGTCTGCTCCAAGACCAGGGCGACCTCGCCGCTGCCCGCCCGCTTTTCGAGCGCGCCTTGGCCATCCGCAAGAAGGTGCTCGACCCCGAGCATCCCCACACGGCGACGAGCCGCCACAACCTCGCCCTTCTGCTCCAGGCGCAGGGTGACCTCGCCGCCGCCCGCCCGCTCTACGAGCGCGCCCTGAGCACCTACGAGAAGACGCTCGGCCTGCAGCACCCGAACACAAACCGCTGCGCCCACAACCTGGCCCGGCTTCTGCTCAGGGAAGGTCACTCGGCAGAGGCGGCTTCTCTCGCGAGGCGCGCTCTCGCTGCGCATGAGACGACACTCGACGCCGCTCACTCCTGGACCATTGAATCCACCCGCGTGGCCGCCGACGCGCTCGAGGCGCTCGGCGAGACCGGGGAAGCATCCGCCCTCCGCCAACGCTACGGCCTGGACAAGACCGCGCCCTGAAGCCGCCTCTGCCCGAAGCTCCACGCAATGCGACCCGGAACGCCGTTGTCCGCCGGTTGCATCCTCGGGCTGGTCAGTGTTTCGTTCCCCGATGCCCATTCTCTCCGGTCGCGCGCGCGTCGCCGGCATTATCGGCTGGCCGGTGGCGCACTCGCGCTCGCCCTGCCTGCACGGCTTCTGGCTCGAGCGCTACGGGATCGACGGCGCCTATGTCCCGCTCGCGGTGCCGCCCGCCTCGCTCCCCGCCGCCATCCGCGGCCTCGCTGCCGCCGGGTTCGCCGGTTGCAATGTGACACTGCCGCACAAGGAAGCGGCCTTCGCGCTCTGCGACCGCGTAACCGATGCCGCCAGGCGCATCGAGGCCGTCAATACGCTCGTCTTCCGTGACGGCAAAATCGAGGGCAGCAGCACCGACGGCGCCGGCTTCCTCGCCAATCTCCGCGCTCATGGCGTCGATCCGGCCAGGCCCGCCCTCGTGCTCGGTGCCGGCGGCGCCGCCCGCGACATCGCAGCCGCCCTCATCGATGCCGGCGCCTCCGTCTCCATCGCCAACCGCACGCCCGGGCGCCTCGATCGCCTGCTCCGGCTCTTTCCCGCGCTCACTCCGCTCCCCTGGGAGGCGCGCGCCGCCGCGCTCCCCGACTTCGCCCTGCTCGTCAACACCACCTCGGCCGGCATGGCTGGCCGGCCCCCGCTCGAGATCGACCTCGCGCGCGCGCCCCCGTCCCTCATCGTCGCCGATATCGTCTATGCCCCGCTGGTCACCCCGCTCCTCGCCGCCGCCGAACGCCGCGGCCTCACGACCGTGCCCGGGCTCGGCATGCTGCTGCATCAGGCCGTGCCCGGCTTCGCCGCCTGGTTCGGCGTCACACCGAGCGTCGATCGCGCCCTCACCGACTTCGTCGCCGCCGATCTCGGGATCTCCGCGCCAGCGTCCTCCCCGGGCGCATGACCTTCCGCCGCCGGCATCGTTTCGGTACATAACCATTCCCATGGTCGTCATCGGTCTCACCGGAGGCATGGGCATGGGAAAATCGACCGCGGCGGCCGTGTTTCGCCGCGCCGGTATCCCCGTCTTCGACGCCGACCGCATCGTGCATGCACTCGGCGCCAGGGGCGGGCGCGCCGTCGGCCCGATCGGCGATGCCTTCCCCGGTGTCGTCCGCGATGGCGCGGTGGATCGCGCGCGGCTGCGCCAGCGGGTGCTCGCGGAAAGGGACGGCCTGGCTCGGCTCGAGGCGATCCTGCATCCGCTGGTCCGCGCCGCCGAGCGCGATTTCCTCGCCCGCGCCCGCCGGGCCGGCCGCCCTATCGCCGTGCTCGACATCCCGCTCCTCTTTGAAACACACGGCGAACGGCGCGTCGATCGCATCGTCGTCGTCTCGGCGCCGGCCTCCGTGCAGCAGGCGCGATTGCGGCAGCGCGGAAAGATGCAACCCGACGAGCTTTCCGCCATACTGGCCCGCCAGATGCCCGACCGGGAGAAGCGCCGGCGCGCCGATCTCGTCGTGCCGACCGGCCTCTCCCGCCATCACGGCGGGCGTGTTCTGAGGCGCCTGATCAGGGAGCTTCGCGGCTGATGCGCGGCGTTCTGCTGGATACCGAGACAACCGGACTCGATCCCCTGCTCGGGCATCGGGTGATCGAGATCGCCGCCATCGAGCTCAAGAACGATCTCCCCAGCGGGGCATTCTTCCATCGGCTCATCAATCCCCACTGCCCGGTGCCCGCCGAGGCCACGGAGATCAACGGCATCACCGATGCCGCCCTGGCAGGGGCTCCCGACTTTGCCGCGATCGCCCCGGACCTGCTCGCGTTCCTCGCCGATGACCCGATCATCGCCCACAATGCGCCGTTCGACTTCTCCTTCCTGGACGCGGAATTCGCCCGCATCGGCCTCCCGCCCCTCGATCGCGCCCGCATGATCGACAGCCTCGCGCTGGCCAAGGCCCGCTTTCCCAGCCTCCCGAACAGCCTCGATGCGCTGTGCCGCCGTTTCGCCATCGACCTTTCCGAGCGCGGCACCCACAACGCGCTGCTCGATTGCCGCCTGCTTGCCGCCGTCTATCTCGAACTCACCGGCGGGCGGCAGCGCGGCCTCGCCCTGGTTCATGCTGCCGCGGACCTCGCCCGCTCGGGACCCGCGCGCCCTCCTCGCGTGCCCCGCCGCATCGTCCCCACCGAGGCGGAGCGGGCACGCCATGCCGCCTTCATTGCCCGCCTGAAGGGTAAGCCTCTATGGCAGAGCGGCTGAACACGAAAGCGAGCCGCCCCCTCGCCACGCGGGCGCTGGCCATTGCAATCGGCCTCACTGCCGGGATCGTCATCGGCATCTCGAGCACCTTCGCGGTCATTGCCATCCGGAATTCCCGCCTTGAACTGGCGCGCGCCTTCCAGGCACACGCCATCTACGACCGGACGAACGCGCTCGCGCTGGCCATCACGACCGCCGAGGTCAGCGGGCGCAACGTGCTCCTCTTCCGCCAGCCATCCGAACTGGGCCAGCTCCAGACGGCGGAATTCTCGGCCCGGAAAATCTATCGCGGGCTCGAAGCCGCCGCCCACGATCACCCCTGGCTCGCCCCGCAGATGGGGCTCTTGAGCCTGCTCGCGGAAGACCGGCTGACCTCCTTGTGGCTCGCCGCGCAGCGGGCGCTGCAAACGCGAGGCTCGCCGCCCGTCGCGCCCGGCGGTGCGAACGAAACCGCCGCCGGGCAAGCCGACACCCGGGCGCTGGCAACCGCCCTCGCCGGAACCAGGGATGCGGCGCGGGCGCAGGAAAATCTGCACATGGCGAGCTTCCGGGCCAACGAACGCACCGCCCTCGCCCTGATCCTGCTCGCCGCGGCGACGGCGCTCGGGCTCCTCACCCTGGCCTTGCTCGGCGGGCTTGCCAGCCGCCGCCGCCTGCTCGCCGTCGAGCAGACCTTGCGCCGCGAAGGCGAGCGTCTTGCCGCCATGATCAACCACATCCGTGACGGTGTGGCCGTGTTCGACCGCGAGGACCGCCTGGTGCTGTGCAACAAGGCGTTCCTCCCGGTCACCGGCCTGCCCCCCGACCTCGCTGAGATCGGCACCTCCTTCAGCGCCTTCGCCGCCGCTGCCACCGACTGGTTCCCCCCGCTTCTCGACGAGCCCCGCCCGCAGGCCGAGCCGATCGTGGCCGAGATGCAGCACCAGGGCCGGATACTCGAGGTCTGGCGCAGCGCGCTGCCGGATGGCGGCCAGATTCTCGCCGTCGCCGACATCAGCAAGCGCGTCGAGGTCGAGCAGATGGCGCGCCAGGCGCAGCGCATGGACGCGCTCGGCCAGCTCACCGGCGGCATTGCCCACGACATGAACAACCTGCTGCAGGTGATCTCGGCCAATCTCGAACAGCTCAACAGCCGCCTGCCCGCCGAGGCGCCGGTCCGCATGCGGCTCGATGCGGCGATGACCGGCGTCGCACGCGGCGCCAACCTGACCCGCCACCTGCTCGCCTTCGCCCGCCGCCAGCCGCTTGCCACCGAGGTCATCGAGCCGGGCGAGCTGGTGCGCGGCACCGCCGATCTGCTGCGCCGCACCCTCGGCGAAACTTACGAGGTCAGGCTTGCCCTCGACGAACGCGAAACCCTCTGGGCCGTCCGCACCGACCCCCAGCAGCTCGAAAACGCGGTGCTCAATCTCGCGCTCAATGCGCGCGACGCCATGCCGGGCGGCGGCCGGCTCGTCATCATCGTCACCAACCGCGTGCTCGACGAGGAATACGCCGCCCACCATGCCGAGGTCACACCCGGCCAGTACGTGATGATCGCGGTCGCCGATACGGGCCACGGCATGAGCCCCGATCAGATCGTCCGTGCCGCCGACCCCTTCTACACCACCAAGGGCGGCGGCCGCGGCACCGGCCTCGGGCTGTCCATGGTCTATGGCCTGATCCGCCAGTCAGGCGGCCATTTCCGCATCGACAGCGCTCCCGGCGAGGGCACCACCGTCCGGCTCTATCTGCCGCGCACGCACGCCGCCCTCACCGAGGCGCCGCGCCGGGCGCTGCCGCCCTCCGCGACCGGCGAGCTGGTGCTGGTGGTCGAGGACGACCAGGCGGTCCGCACCGTCGCCGTCGGCACGCTCCGCGATCTCGGCTACCGCACGATCGATGCCGAAAACGCCGACGCGGCGATGGAACTTCTCAACGCCGGCGCACGCCCCGACGTCCTCTTCACCGACATGGTGATGCCCGGCACCCTCGGCGTTGCCGAACTGGTGCGCGCCGCGCGCCGCATGCTGCCTGGCCTGGCGGTGCTTTTCACCACCGGCTACACCGACAATCCCGAACTCAGCGTCGAAGCCCTCGGTCCGTCGGCGCGCCTGCTGCCGAAACCATGGACCCGCGCGGCTCTCGCCGAGGGCATACGCGAAGCGATCGTGACCGCGAGCAGCGAGCGCGTCCGCCTCGTTCCCCAGCCGGGCCTGCGCGTCCTGGTGATCGATGACGAGCCGATGGTCCGCGAAACCATCGTCGAGCTTCTCGGTCTGATGGGCCACAGCGTCCGCGCCGCCGGTTCGGCGGCCGAAGCGCGGGTGATCGCCGAGGATGCCGAACTCGTCATCATCGATGCCGGCCTGACCGACGCGGATGGCGTCGACCTCGCCGAGGAACTTCTCGCCAAAAAGCCCGACCTGCCGATCATCATCATCTCGGGCCGCGACGCCGATTCCGCCTCCGACCCCGGGTTCGTCTGGCTCGAAAAGCCGTTCGACGAGGCCAAGCTTCGCCATGCCATCGCCGAGGCCATCTCCGAAGCACGCGCCCCCCGGCGCCAGAGCAACCCGCCCCCCGCCGGCCCCGCCCGCCAGTCTCGCAGCGCCTGACGCCTTTCAGGCCGCCCGGCGCGTCACCTCTTCCGGCGGCAGGCGCACCAGCTCCGCATAATCCCGGGCGATCGTCTCGGTGATCCGGCCCGGCGTGTAATGATGCGCACCGATCTGGCGGATCGGCGTCACCTCCGCTGCCGTGCCCACGAGCAGCGCCTCGCTCGCCGCCTCGAGCTCCTCGGGCATGATCGCACGCTCGACGACCCGGATCTGCCGATGCCGGGCCAGGCTCATCACCGTGCGCCGCGTGATGCCATCCAGGAACCCTTCCGGCGTCGGCGTGTGCAGCGCCCCGTCGATGACGAAGAAGACGTTCGCCCCGGTCGCCTCGGCGACCTGGCCACGCCAGTCGAGCATCAGCGCATCCTGGAAACCCGCTGCCTCCGCTTCGTGCTTGGCCAGCGTCCCGATCATGTAAAGCCCCGTCGCCTTCGAGGCAGTCGGCGCGGTCTCCGGCGACGGACGGCGCCAAGTCGCGATCCCGAGCCTCACCCCCTGCATCCGGTCCGCCCCGAACAGATTGGGCCACGGCCACGCCGCGATGGCGAGGTGGATTTTCGTCTGCTGCGCGGCAACCGAAAGCTGCTCCGCTCCACGCCAGGCGATCGGCCGCACATAGGCATCCGTGAGCGCGTTCGCCGCGAGCACCGCCGTGACCGCGTCATCGATCTCCTCGGCGGTCCACGGAATCGAAAACCCGAGCAGGCGCGCCGAGTTTTGCAGCCGCTTCGTGTGATCGCCGAGGCGGAAGACCGTTCCGCCATAGGCCCGTTCGCCCTCGAACACCGCGCTCGCGTAGTGCAGCCCGTGCGACAGCACGTGCAGCCTCGCCTCGCGCCACGGCATCAGCGCGCCGTCCCACCAGATCATTCCGTCGCGGTCGTCGAAAGGAACGAGCGTCATGGACTGCTATCCCGCAATATTGTTGTTCATACTTGCAGAACGGTAGAAGCGGGCGCATATTATGTCAACGACACTGCCGTAATGGTCCGGGTATGCCTGCCATGTCCGATCGCAAAGCCGAGCCGTCCTCCCGCCCGGCCGCCGCTCCCCCCGCCGACACGAAAACCCTGGCCAGCCTGCTCTTCCTCCGCGAGGAAGAAATGCGCCTGGCCCAGGATCTCCTCTTCTTCGCTTACCGCGACTTCACGTGCGTCGCCGATCGCGTCCTCTCCGAACTCGGCCTCGGCCGGGCGCATCACCGGGCGCTGCATTTCATCGGCCGCAATCCCGGCATCAGCGTGAGCGAACTTCTCGCCATCCTGCGTATCACCAAGCAATCTCTCGCCCGCGTGCTCTCGACCCTGGTCGGCCGCGGCTACGTGACGCAGACCCCCGGCCGCTCGGATCGCCGGCAGCGGCGGCTCTCCCTCACCCAGGCCGGTGCCGGCCTGGAGCGCCAACTCTTCGAGCGCCAGCGCGAGCGGCTGGCCGGCGCCTACCGCGAGGCGGGCGGCACCGCCGTCGAGGGTTTCCGCCGGGTCATGCGCGGCATCATGGAGCATGACGCCCGCGCCTACATGGACGGCGCCGAACGAGAGGCGCACGAACCGCGTGCCCGCCCGGCCTGAGCCGCAACCCGCAACGGCGGAGAACGCGCACATCCTCGTCGTCGATGACGACGCGCGGTTGCGCGGCCTGCTCGCCCGCTATCTCGCCGAGCACGGCTTTCGCGTCACCACCGCCGAGAATGCGGCCGAGGCGCGCGAAAAGCTCGGCTTCCTCAAGCCCGACCTGGTCGTGCTCGATGTCATGATGCCGGGCGAATCCGGCCTCTCGCTCGTTGAATCCCTGCATCGGAACCGCCCACGGCGCATCCCGGTCCTGCTCCTGACCGCGCGCGGCGCCCCGGATGACCGGGTGGCCGGCTTCGAGGCCGGCGCCGACGATTATCTGCCCAAGCCGTTCGATCCCCGCGAACTCGTGCTGCGCATGCGCGCCCTGCTCCGGCGCACCGCCCCGCTCGCACCGCCAACCGGCCCGGTCCCGCTCGGCGCCGCCGTCTTCGATCCCGAGCGCGGCACGCTCACCACGCAGGGCGGCACCATCCGCCTCACCGGCGGCGAGGCAGCGCTCCTCGCCGCCCTCGCCCGCCAGCCGAACGAGGTGCTCTCGCGCGAGGAAATCGCCGCCGCTCTCGGCATGGACGAGGCCAGCGAACGCGCCATCGACGTGCAGGTCACGCGCCTCAGGCGGAAGATCGAATCCGATCCGCGCGAGCCGCGCTTCCTGCACACCGTGCGCGGCCGCGGCTATGTCCTGAAGCCGGGGAACTGATCAGGCATGCGCTTCGCCCCGCCCGGCTGGGACCGCGTTCTCCGCCGCGTGCTGCCGCGCTCCCTGCTCGGCCGCAGCCTCCTGATGATCCTGCTCCCGCTCGTGCTGCTCGAGGCGGTGGCACTGCAAATCTTCTATGGCAGCCATCTCAGCCTGATTTCTCGCCGTCTCACCAGCGCCGTCGCCGGCGACGTCGCATTCGTTGCCCACATCTTCGAACAATTTCCCGACTCCTCGGACCGGCGAGCCATCCTCCACTTCAGCAGCCGGAATCTCGAGCTTGGAATGCGCTTCTTCCCCGATGCACTGCTCGCGCCGGCACCCCCTCCTTCCGCTCTCGGACCGACGGATGAGGATCTCGCCGGCGCGATGCGCCAGCTCGTCGGGCGGCCCTTCACCATCCGGTGGGCCGCCAACCCCAAGCCGATCGTGCTCAAAATTCAGCTTCCCGACGGCGTGCTCGAAATCGATGTACCGCACAAGCGGCTGTACGCCGAAACGATCTACGTCTTCCTGGTCTGGCTGGTCGGCACTTCGATTCTCCTGTTCGCGATCGCCTCCCTCTTCATGCGCAACCAGGTGCGCGCCATCCGCCGCCTCGCCGCCGCCGCCGAGGCCTTCGGCATGGGCCGCGACCGGGAGCCGATCAAGCCCGAAGGCGCGGCCGAAGTGCGCCGCGCCGCTTCCGCCTTCAATCGCATGCAGGAACGGATCCGCCGCTTCCTCGCCCAGCGCACGGAGATGCTGGCCGGCGTTTCGCACGATCTCCGCACGCCGCTCACCCGCCTTCGCCTCGCCCTCGCCATCCTGCCCGCCGGCCCCGAACTCGCCCCCGATGTCGCCGCGATGACCGCCGATGTCGAGGAAATGGAGCGGATGATCGAGGGCTACCTCTCCTTCGCGCGCGGCGAGGGCTCGGAGCAGGTGCGCCCCGTCGATCTCTCGCAGATGCTCGAGGAAGTGGCCGCCGGCGCCAGGCGTGCCGGCGCCGAGGTCACGCTCGAGGCACCACGCGGCTTGACGCTCCCGCTCCGCCCCGATGCCGTCCGCCGCGCCATCACCAATCTCGTCGACAATGCCCGCCGCCACGCCCGCCGCATCGCGCTCGCCGCCGCTACCCAGTCCGGCCGCAGCGTGCAGGTGATCGTCGATGATGACGGCCCGGGCATCCCGCCTGAGCGGCGCGAGACCGTCTTCCGCCCCTTCCAGAGCGACGCTGCCGGCGGCACCGGCCTTGGCCTCACCATCGCCCGCGACATCGTCCGTGCCCACGGCGGCGAGATCGTCCTCGAGCAGAGCCCGCTCGGCGGTCTCCGCGCCCGCATCCGCCTGCCGGTCTGACCGCCTCAATCCGCCCGGATATAGTCGTACTGGCCGAGCGCCTGGACGAGCAGGTAACGGCTGGTGGAATCCGATCCGTTGCTGACGTGATGCACCGTCCCGGGCGGGACTTCGTGGCATTCGCCCGGGCTGAGCAGGTGCCTTTCGGGCGGCGTCCTGATGTCCACGCCGATCACTCCTTCAAGGCAATAGAACCGATCCGAAACCTCGGAATGATAGTGCCACGGATGCGCATCGCCGGGAGCCAAAGTATATTCGACGATCCGCACGTCTGGCGTCTGCGCGATCAGCTTGGCATTGCGCGGCATGTCACGGGCCGCTGCTGCGGCCTGGCGCTCTTTCTGCACTGTTCCTCTCCTTCCTGCCTGACCCGGCCGCCTATCGGCTGATCGGCCGGTACTTCAGCCGGTGCGGCTCGATCGCCGCTACACCCAGCCGCCGGCACTTGTCCGCCTCGTAATCCTGGAAGTTGCCGGCAAACCATTCCACGTGGCCGTCGTCCTCGAAGGCCAGGATGTGCGTCGCCAGCCGGTCGAGAAACCAGCGGTCGTGGCTCACCACCACCGCCGATCCGGCAAACGCCATCAGCGCCTCTTCGAGCGCGCGCAGCGTCTCCACGTCGAGATCGTTCGTCGGCTCGTCGAGCAGGATCACGTTCGCTCCCGATTTCAGCATCTTCGCCAGATGCACCCGGTTACGCTCCCCGCCGGAAAGGCTGCCGACGCGCTTCTGCTGGTCCGTGCCACGGAAATTGAAGGCACTCACATAGGCGCGCGAGGGCATGCTTCGCTTGCCGAGCACGATCTGCTCCTCTCCGCCACTGATCTCTTCCCAGACCGTCTTCGTCGCGTCGAGCGAATCGCGCGACTGATCGACATAGCCGAGCCTGACCGTCTCGCCGATCCTGAGTTCCCCCGCATCGGGTTTTTCCTGGCCTACGATCATCCTGAGCAGCGTCGTCTTGCCCGCGCCGTTCGGTCCGATCACGCCGACAATCCCGCCCGGCGGCAGGTCGAAGGAAAGCCCCTCGATCAGCAGCCGTTCGCCCATCGCCCTGGTCAGGTTCTCGGCCTCGATCACGACCCCGCCGAGCCGCGGCCCTGACGGAATGACGATCTCCGCACCGTTCGCCACCCGCGTCTCCGCCTCTGCCCGCATCGCCTCGTACTGCGCAATCCGCGCTTTCGACTTCGCCTGCCGCGCCCGCGGCGAGGCGGCGATCCACGCCCGCTCTTCGGCCAGCGCCCGTGCCCGCGCACTCTCCTCCTTCTCTTCTGCCAACAACCGTGCGCGCTTCTGCTCGAGCCAGGCGGAATAATTGCCCTCGAACGGAACCCCCCGCCCGCGCTCGAGTTCGAGAATCCACCCGGTCACATTGTCCAGGAAATAGCGGTCGTGCGTCACCACCAGAACCGTGCCCGCATAATCCCTGAGCGTCCGTTCGAGCCAGGCCACGCTCTCCGCATCGAGATGATTGGTCGGCTCGTCGAGCAGCAGGAGAGCCGGTTTTTCCAGCAGCAGCCGGCATAGCGCGACCCGCCGCCGCTCGCCGCCCGAGAGTGTCGCCACCCTCTGTTCGGCCGGCGGGCAGCGCAGCGCATCGAGCGCGATCTCGATTCTTCGATCCAGTTCCCAGCCATCCGCGGCGTCGATCGCCTCTTGCAGGCTCGCCTGCTCGGCCAGGAGCGCCTCCATCTCCGCCTCTTCGAGCGGCTCGGCAAACCGTTCCGAAACGTCATTGAACCGTGCAAGCTGTGCCTTGAGGGCTGCGAACGCCTCCGCCACGCTCTCGCCCACCGTCTGCCCGGGGTCGAGATGCGGCTCCTGCGGCAAATACCCCACTTTCACTCCCTCCGCCGCCCAGGCCTCGCCGCCGAACTCGGAATCGAGCCCGGCCATGATCCTGAGCAGGGTCGATTTGCCTGCACCGTTCACTCCCAGGACGCCGATCTTCGCCCCCGGCAGGAAGGAAAGCGTGATGCCGCGAAAGACCTCCCGCCCGCCCGGCCAGGCCTTGGTCAGATCGCGCATCACATAAACGTACTGATAGCTCGGCATCTTCGCTCGCACGGCTCCGCTACGGTTGGAAATGGGGCTCGCCCCGGCATCGGGCCGAACCGCCGGCCTGCAAATGGCCTTGCTCCCCTGGTTTGACAGCCCCCGCCATGCCCGCGGATTGCCGGAAATCTCCCGAATGGGGGGCTGGCGCAGACCTGGTGCGACGCGAGTTCCTCGAGAGGGCGCAGCTTCGAGCGCGAATCTCTGCATTGCCTGGATCCCGGAGGCAATGGCCCCGCGGATCCAGTCGTCAAGCGCGGTGGTATGCCTGCCGCTCGCAGCGAGGTTGGAATCGTAACCTACTTCGCCAAGGATCAATCATCCCCGGCACGACTTTTGAGAAGCTTTATGACAGGAAACCGGCCCAGTCAGCCGCCCGAGCGGGCTCGGCTGCCACGTCCTCCTCCATCGTCAAATTCTCCTTGACCAGCGCCAGAGTATCGATCAGCGCGTCGCGGGCGGCCGGTTCCAGGCCGACGAACGCTTCGGCTTGCACCTCCTGGTTGATCCGAAGGATGCGCTCCAGCACCGGCTGCGCGGCTTCCGTCAGCCACAACGTGCGCACCCGGCGATCGGTGGGATGGGGGCGCCGCTCGACCAGCCTTTCCTCGCACAGCTTGTCGAGCATCCGCACCAGCGCGATCGGCTCCATGTCCAGCATACCGGCGATCTCCGCCTGGCTGACACCCTCGCGGCGGGACACATGGATCAGCACCGCAGCCTGGCGGCGGGTGATTGGCAGGCCGGTCTGCCGGGCCCGGCGTTCGAAATGCCGCTTCTGCAGGCGGGACACGTCCTGCACCAGGAAGCCGAACGTGCGACCGATCGCTGAGTGCTGCGCCATGCTCGCCCCTTCATTCCGCAACCTGCCGTTCCGGCACGAGCTCGCGCGTCGGCCGGTCGGACAGTACTTCCGCTGCGTGCGACAGTCGCTGCGAACTTCCCAGCCAGCGGCTGAGGCGTTCGAGGTACAGGTAGATCACCGGCGTCGTGTACAGCGTGAGCCATTGCGAGACCAAGAGCCCGCCGATGATCGCGATACCGAGAGGCCGCCGCAGCTCGGAACCGGCGCCGTGGCCGAACGCGAGCGGCATGGCGCCGAACAAGGCAGAGAAGGTCGTCATCATGATCGGCCGAAAACGCAGCAGGCAGGCCTGATGGATCGCCTCGCGCGGGCTTTTTCCCTCGTGACGCTGCGCCTGCAAGGCGAAGTCGATCATCATGATCGCATTCTTCTTCACAATGCCGATCAGCAGGATCATGCCGATGATGGCGATCACCGTGAGGCTGTACCCACACAGCATCAGCATGATCAAAGTGCCCACGCCCGCCGAAGGCAGCGCGGAGAGAATGGTGATGGGATGGATATAGCTTTCGTACAAAATGCCTAGCACGATATAGACCACCAGCACCGCAGCCGCGAGCAGCAGCGGCATCGAGGCCAGTGACGCCTGGAACGCCTGTGCCGTGCCCTGGAACGATCCGGTCAAGGTTGGAGGAACGTCGAGGCTTTCCGCCAACCGATTGATGGCATCGACCGCCTGACCCAGCGACTTGCCGGGAGCGAGGTTGAACGACAGCGTCACGGCCGGGAACTCTCCCTGGTGGCTGACCGAGAGCGGCTGCAGCGTCCGGGTGAAGTGGGCGAACGCGCTCAGCGGTACCTGCGCGCCGGTCGGCGAGGATACGTAGATCTCCGAGAGCGTGTTCGGATCGTCGCGGAACTGCGGAGCTACCTCCAGGACGACCTTGTACTGGTTGGTTGCGGTATAGATGGTCGCGACCTGCCGCTGTCCGAATGCATCGTACAGCGTCTGGTCGATCTGGTCAGCGGTCAGGCCAAGGCGCGACGCCTGGTCGCGGTCGACGGTAATCGCAATGTGCGGAGCGGCGCTCTGCTCGTCGGACGCCACGTCTTGCAGCTCCGGCAGCTTCTGCATGTCCTGCTCCAGGATCGGCGCCCAATGATCAAGCTCCTCCTGGTCGGTGTCGGTCAGCGTGTACTGATACTCTGTGCGGCTCAGGCGGCCTCCGACATTGATGTCCTGCCCTGCCTGCATGAAGAACCTGGCACCCTCCACCTTGGCAACCTGGCCCCGCAGCCGCTCGATCACCTGCTCGGCCGTGACGCTTCGTTGATCAAACGGCTTCAATTGCATGTACACGCGGGCGGTGTTCTCGGTCGGGTTGTATGAATAGGTGCCGCCGGTAGAGAACACGGCATGCATGGCGGGGTCCTTCATGGCGACCGCGACGATGTCATGCCGCAGCTTGTTGGTTTGTTCGAACGAGGCATCCTGCCTTGTATCGACCTCGCCAAAAATGAACCCGGTATCCTGTTCCGGGAAGAATCCCTTGGGAATGACGACGTAGAGATATCCGGTCACCACGATCAGCGCCAGCGTGGCGAACAGCATCAGAGGCTGGTGACGGAACACCCAGTGCAGCCCGCGATCGTAGGCGCCCAGCACCCACTTGAAGCAATGCTCGGCGCCTCGGTAGAACCAGCCGTGATTCTGCTCGTCCTCTCGTTTCAGGAACAAGGAGCACAGCACGGGGGTGAGCGTCAGCGATATGAAGGCGGAACTGATCACGGCGACCGAAACGGTGACCGCGAACTCGCGGAACAGCCGGCCGATGATGCCGCCCATGAAGAACAACGGAATGAAGACGGCGATCAGCGAGAAGGTGATGGAAACGATGGTGAAGCCGATCTGACCCGCCCCGCGCAGCGCCGCCCGGAATGGCCGTTCCCCCTCCTCGATGTAGCGCACGATGTTCTCGATCATCACGATCGCATCATCGACCACGAAGCCGACCGAGATCGTCAGCGCCATCAGCGAAATATTGTCGAGGCTGTAGCCCGCACCGTACATGATGGCCAGGGTCGCCAGCAGTGACAGCGGCAGCGCCATGCTGGGGATGATGGTGGCCCACACGGTGCGCAGGAAGATGAAGATGACGAGCACCACCAGGGCCACGGTGATCGCCATGGTGATCTGCACGTCGTGCACCCCGGCGCGGATGATCAGGGAGCGATCGGACATCAGGCGGACATGCACGTCGGGCGGGATCGCCGCCTCCAGGGTCGGCATCATCTTCTCGATGCGGTTGACCAGCTCGATGGTGTTGGCACCGGGGGCACGCTCGATGGCGATGCCTTCGGCCGGCCGGTTATCGAACCACGCGCCGACATAGAGGTTCTGGATGGAGTTGACCGCCGTGCCGACGTCCTTGATCCGCACCGGCGCGCCATCCTTGTAGGCGATGATGACGTTGGCGTATTGCCCGGCATCGAAGAGCTGGTCGTTGGTATCCAGGGAAATCGCCTTGTGCGTCCCCTCGATCTCGCCCTTCGGCTCATTCACTGTCGAGGCGACCAGGGCGTTGCGCACATCCTCCAGGCCGATTCCGCGCGCGGCGAGCTCGGTGGGGTTGATTTCGACGCGGGCGCCATACTGCTTCTGGCCAAACACCCCGACCTGGGAAACGCCCGGCACGGTCGAAAGCTGCTGCGCCAGGATCGTATAGGCGTAATCGTCGAGCCGATAGACCGGTACTGCGTCGGAATAGACGGCGTAGATCAGCACCGGAAAATCCGCCGGGTTCACCTTCTTGTAGGTCGGCGGACTCGGCATATCCGTCGGCAGCAGACCGCTCGCGGCGGCGATCGCGGTCTGCACGTCCTCCGCCGCGCCGTCGATATTGCGCGAGAGGTCGAACTGCAGGGTGATCGTGGTCGTGCCGGTGCCGCTGAGCGAGGTCATCTGCGCCAGCCCCGGAATCGACGTGAACTGCTGCTCCAGCGGCGTGGCGATCGCCGTGGCCATCGTGGATGGACTGGCCCCCGGGTAGTTGGCGGTGACGGAAATGGTCGGGAAATCCACATTCGGCAGCGCCGCGACCGGCAGCAGCGAATAGGCCACCACGCCGAACACGAGAATGCCCAGCATCAGGAGCGAGGTGGCGATCGGGCGGCGAATGAAGGGTTCGGAAATGCTCATGGCGGCGCGGTCCGGCCTACCGCCTCGCCGATTCCGCGGCATAGGCCTGCCGCAGCGTGACGTGCGCTCCTTCGGTCAGCCGATACTGCCCTGCGACAACAACGTGCTGGCCCGGCTTCAAGCCTGTGGTGATCACGGCAAGGCCGTCCTCGACATCGGCGACCACCACGTTCTGGCGTGTGACCGTGTCGCCCTGACTGATGACATAGACATAATCACCATCCGGCCCCTGCTGCACCGTTTGCGACGGCACGGTTGCTACGTCGTGCAGTACCCGCAGGGTCAGCCGGGCGTTGACGAATTCCCCGGGCCACAGCCGTTCATTGCGGTTGAGGAACTGCGCCTTCAGATGGACGGTGCCGGTGGCCTGGTTGACCCTGTTGTCGATCAGCGTCAGCTTGCCTTGAGCGAGCCGGGTCTTGCCGTCGGCGCTGAGCGCGGTTACCGGCAGGGGCGCGAGCTGCTGGTAATGACGGATCTCGTCCAGCTTGTCCTGCGGCAGCGTGAAACTGACGAAGATCGGCTGCATCTGGGTGACCACGACCAGCGGCGTGTTGTTGGCCACCTGCAGCAGGTTGCCGATATCCACCATCTGTGCGCCGGTGCGTCCATCGATCGGCGAGCGGATGTCGGTGTAGCTCAGGTTCAGTGCCGCGGTGGCGATCGCTGCGTGATCGCCCTCGATGGCGGCCTGAAGCTCTGCCACCAGGCCGCGCTGGTCGTCATAGCTTTGCCGGGTCTGGAAACCGTGGCCGACCAGGGAGGCGTAGCGCGCCAGATCCGCCTGGGCGGCCCCGAGCAGCGCCTGGTCTTTCGCCTTTGCCGCCAGTGCCTGCTCGAGCGCGTCCTGGTAGGGGCGGGGGTCGATCTGGAACAGCAGGTCGCCCGTCTTCACCTCCTGACCTTCGGTAAAGGCTACCTTGACGATCGGCCCGCCGACGCGGGTCTCGATCGTTACGGTGTTGAAGGCCTGGACCGTGCCGATACCCTGGAGATAGACCGGCATGTTGGAGGCGGTGACGATGCCGGGAGTGACGGGCACGGCGGGTGGTGGGGTCTCGGCCTTGGCGTGCGAGACGCCGCGATCCAGGCCCAGCCGCCACGCGACAACCGCCGCCAGCAGCACCAGCAGGCCCAGGCCGCCCAGCGCGCGCTTCGACATTTCCCGGCCACCCCCCTCAGAGTCAGGGCATCGCTTCGCATAGCCCGCCTTCGTTCGCCGGCGGTGGCGGCGTGGCCACACGTGCGACGCCAATATTGCGGCGAGCGGGGCGCCCTATACCATATCTGTCATAGACGATCTATACGGAACAGTCAGGGCAGCAGCGCTTCTCAAGGCAAACTGACCATCCGCTTTTTTGGCGAGGCTTCCTC
Organism: Acetobacteraceae bacterium; assembly: GCA_030041375.1. GTDB lineage: Bacteria > Pseudomonadota > Alphaproteobacteria > Acetobacterales > Acetobacteraceae > JAKAWQ01. The sequence continues at coordinate 147,447 of JASHOA010000060.1, read as the reverse complement.
GCATCGGGTTGTTCGTTACGGTGAATTGTCTCGGGCCGCAGGAGGTGGTCGGAAACGCCGCCGGCGGCACGACGATGATCGTCGAATTCGTCATTCCCAATCCCGGCACCTCGCTGATCGAGGCCTGGCGAAGCCGGCGCGGCGGGGCCGAGAAAGCCGCCGACGACCACAGCTTCCACGTTGCCGTGACGTGGTGCTCGGAGCCGGTACGCGAGGAGATGGGCATTCTCACGCGCGAGCATGGAGCGAACAGCTTCACGCATTTCATGGCCTAGTGTGCCGACTCCAACGCTTGATACCGTAGGATGCACCCTAGCGGTCGGCACACACCTCTTTATTTTCAGTGGCCTCTCATCCCCTTTCGTTTGCTGCCAGCGGCAGCAAACGGCGGGGGCAGGACACTGGAAGGGCGCGATCATGGTCGATGACGGCGTGCTGTCGCAAAGCTTCGCATGCGCGCTCGAGCCGGGCGCGCTTTGCATGGTGCATGCCGGGAACGGCGAGGCAGTGTTCTATCTGCAGCAACGATTGTTGGCGATGGGAATCACGGGGCCGGAGGGCCATGCGCTGTTGCGGCCGCCGGCGATGGAGGGCGAAGCGGCAGAGCGCGTGATGGCGATTGCGCGCGTGCCCGGTGCGCCGGTTTACATTGCGCATGCGCGATCTTCGTGGCGCGCCGTGCACTACCGCCAGGCGACAGGTGTGACTTGAACCAAGGCAACACCACGCTGAAGCAAGCCGAGCTCGCGCGCTGCTTCTACCGACAGATCGATGACCCGGCGCCCCGGCGGCATGCAATCGTCCACCCAGACAATCACCGAACGATCACCATGGAGGAGTGTCACACGCACCTCCGTGCCCACGGGGAGGGTCGGCGACGCCGCCAAAAGTCCATTATCCAACAGCGGTTTCCCGGCGCAGGTTCGTTCCAGGTGCGGGCCACGCTTGTACCATGACGCGTAGCCTACGACCGAGGGTCCGATCACGACGGCCGTGGAAACGTCCCGCGAATGATGCAGCTCGTCGGGTGCCAGCGAGAGTGGGGTGCCGCGAGCAACCGCGTCATCGTAGACGGCGCCGGAGCTACACGCGGTCAAGGTCGCGACAATCACCATCAGCACCAGGGTCGGGACAACCCAGGCTCGGGCTATTTCAGGAACCGGCTGATCATGTTGCATTTGCCTGCCATCCGAGCAGCAGGTAGCGCGAGTCGTTGCAGCAACATTCTTCCTTGACGCCCATGATGGCTGAAATGTGGCAGTTCGTGCGTTCCTAGACCCGTGCCGGGCTGACTGTGCAGCCCGACACCGGTCTAGAGCCGAGAACACCAGCGACCGATCGCGGAACCTCTTGCCCTTCACCCTATTGGCACCAGAGCCCCTGGCCTCATGCGTATTGCGCGAGGCCGTGACCGAAGGACCAATTCTCTTTCGCGACCTCGACGATGTTCACGAACACGTCCTCCGGCCGGACGCCGGGGCTTTCGCCAAGCAACTCCGTGATGCGCCGAAACAGTGCTTTTTTCTGTTCCACGGTGCGCGTGTTGTTGGCCGCGATCTGGATCAGCACGAGGTCTTCGCTCCGGGCAACACCGAAATAAGACGCGCTGTAGCGAAAGTTCGCCGCATCATGTTCCGTGATGGTCATGAACTGATCGTCTTCGGGTACGTTGAACGTTTCTCGCATGGCACGGTAAAGCCCGTCAAAGATCGCCTGCCGATAGGCTTCCGGTTTTCCGGCGCGCAGCGAGATCTGGGTGAGCGGCATCTCTGGTCCTTCCTGCTTTCCTCTGGTGCTGCTTTCCGACCCGCTCTTCTTTGGCGGGCCGAGGGAATTACTCGGACTCCAGGTGGAACCCCTTCGACGTGATCAACCATTCTCCGCCCTCGCAGTGCCAGGTCAGGTAGTCGATAAACACCCATGCCGCGATCCGGACCCGCACTTTGACGAGCGCCATCGTCGGCGACGCGAAATCCACAAACAGGATTTCATCCTGGCGCAGCGCGTTCTGTGATTTCGGCGACTGGCGGCGGTTCAGGACCTCCCGATAGACGTCCATCGGCCAGGCCTGCATCACGCCGTCGCGGAAGCCATGGAGTTGCGCGGTGGGTCGGAACACCTCGTCGAGACGCGAGGTGTCGCAGTCATACATGCAGTTCAAATATCTCTGGAGCGCCGCCATGAGTCTCGGAAGACGAGGGTCGGCCGGTTGCTGCACTGCGGGCGGATCGTCGCGGGGCACCGGCGGTGGCGCAAGAACGGCAGCAGCCATCAAGACCTCCCTTGGTTCGGATCACCGATCTATACGTAGCCATTCTTCTTTGCTATGGAAACTAATATCAGTAATAAGGTTTTGAAATGACAGGGCGCCTCCTCGACCTGGATGCCATTCAGGCCTTTACCCGCGTCGTGGAGCTTTCCAGCTTCACTCGTGCGGCCGAGGCACTGCAGATGACGCAGGCCGCGGTCAGCCTGAAGCTGAAGCGGCTTGAAGCCAGACTCGGCTGCCGGCTCGTCGAACGGACGCCCCGGTACGTCCAGCTTTCCGCGCGAGGCGCGGCCTTTCTTGAACACGCCCGCGAACTGTTGGAGGTACACGACCGCGCGCTCGCCGCAATTGACGGGGCCCGCCAGCGCCTGACCATCGGGATCAGCGATCATGTTGCAGGGCCGGAGCTACCCGCGCTGATCGCGCGCATGAATGCGCAAGACCCGCAACTGGTGATCGAAATCCGGATGGGGTCATCGGGCGACCTGCTGCAAAGCTTCGATCGGCGAGAGCTCGATGCCGTGATCGTCCGCCTGCATGACGGGCGCAGCGGCGGGGAAATTCTGGCCGAGGAAAGATTCGGCTGGTTCGCCGCGCCAGGCTGGCAGCATCGCGGGGGCGAGCCCCTGCCGCTGGCCACGATGGCCGCCCCCTGCGGCGTGCGTGCAATAGCCGAGCAGCTTCTCGATGCGGCAGGCGTGCCCTGGATAGAAATTTTTGTCGGCGGCAGCGTTGCGGCAGTCGCCGCCGCCGTCATGGCCGGGCTCGGCATTGCTGCATTGGCGCCGCGTATGTTGCCATTTGGTGCCGTTGACGTGGGTCCCAAGCTTGGGCTCCCCGAATTACCGCGCTTGCCCGTGCTGCTTCACTCGAGGGTCAAGGACAGCCGACCACGCGATGCGCTCGCCGCTTTGGCTGCTGCGTTCAGGAGCGCGGTGCGCGGCTAATCGGCCCTCCGGTTAGCCGGCGTTGGGAAGCATCGGAAAGTGTGGGGTGGCTGAGACAGACGCCGGGGCGAACGGTAGCCTGGGCGGATGAAGCGACAGGCACGGCGGCCCGGGGCGGACGCGAGCAGCGGGCGACGCCCGAGGCTGCCTCAGCATGCCCCACCCCACACTTTCCGATGCTTCCCTGGTCCACGGCGTCCGGCTCAGCGGTGTTCAGCAGTGGGTGGAATGCCGGCATGTGATCGGCCATCGGCCTCATGATGGCCAGGTTATCCTTGCCGGCGCGCATGAGCTTCTGCATCCTGGTGTCGATCTTCGTTGCCACCCAATGCTGTTGCTTGGTCAGGGTCATTCAGAGCATCTCGGGTGTTGGAAGACGATCACGGAGCTAGCGCCTTGCCTTCGACGATCGCCCGATCGTGCCAGCGCGGCAAATAAGGCTCACACGCAGCGAAGGTCCTGGCGATGCGCGGATGCCTCGCTACCCAGCGGCGTAGCGCGCCCCCGGCGGGCGAGCTGAAGAAATACTCTCGACGCACGTGGGCAGAAAAAGCGGGGCTGGGTTCGGCGAGCGTGGGCACGCGGGACCCAGGCCGGAAATATCGCAGGCCAGCAGGGCCGAGCGCCACGCCACCGTGCATCCGGCAGGAGAGGTAGGGGCCATCGGTCGAGAGGATGGCGGATATGACGTGGCCGGCCTCTTCAAGGAAAGGTTTCTGAGCTAAGGGCAACTCGCGGCAAATACCGCAAAGCCCCGGTGCCTGCGCAATGCAGTATAAGACTTATATTTTTCTGCATATCATATCCACTCGCTTTTATATTGGACTGTCGCCAGCTACCCACCGGCAATGCGCTGAGCACGGCGTCCCTGCGCCGCAAGTCTGCCTGTGGAGGGTTTCATGGAAAAGCTGCACGCGGCTTTGCACATGCATGCGCCGGATAGACGATTCGACGATGTCGACGCGCCAGACAAAACATTCACGCCGGGCGCGTTCTTCCGTGAGGCCGGCCTGACGATTGCCGCATGTCTCGCGCTCGCACTGTTCGCGCAGGTGTTGGTGGCAATCGTAGGCGCGAGCTGATGGCGCCGCTTACACCGCATTCGCAACCCGGCAGCGGCGAGTGAAGAGGATGACATCGTGCATTCCTGTGCCCGCGGGAAAGCCCTCGGTGACGTCTCCAAGTCGAAAAAACAGGCGCAGTTCGCTGTCTCCTACCGTTCGAGAATGCAACGGCCTGACATGCGGTATCACCCCTCCTGGCCTGCCTCGTTGCCGAACCAACGGTTCCGGGCGCAGCGTCTCCGCCTCACTGCAAGTGCCGATTGCGCTTCGCGTCCATAGTTTGCGCATCGACATGCTCGGTCGCATCGCGAGCGACGCTCCATATGAATATTATACTTCCTTGGAGGAAGAGCGGCATTGCCGCTATATGCGCGCCTCCATAACTTATATGCCATTATTATGGACAACTTTCCAGGCCCGCTCTAGCGTACGCACCGTCGATGCAGATCAACGCGCCTGCATACGCTTTCGTAATGACCTGGCGCGGATCATGCACCACCTGTGATAGATGGTCATTGGGGCTTTCTGCACGGTCAGGAATCATGGCGATGAATCTTACGATCTGGCTACCCTCTCTGTTCGTGCTTGGAATCGCCAGCGTCGCTCTGTGCGCTGCCTTCCTCGACGCGTGCGATCGGATCTGAGCACCATGATTTACGTTACCGCGCTGATTGCCGGGGCGCTCTTTGTCTATCTCGGGGTCGCACTGATTCGACCCGAATGGTTCTGAGAAACTGGCTCAGACGAACGACTGCTTCCGGAGTTTCCGCAGGCCGCAGAACGACCAGGTGAAACCATGTGGACGCTGCCTATCCTTCTGATCGTCGTCACGATCCTGATTTCGATTCCGCTCAGCAGCTATTTCGCGTCGGTCATGGATGGGCGCCTCAAGGGCCCCCGCGTGATCGCCTGGTGCCAGTCACGACTCGATAGCGGGCCGCAGAACTGGAAGCAGTACGCGGTGGCAATGCTGATCTTCACGGGCGCGTTGTTCACATACGGCTACCTCGTTCTCTGCCTTCAGCCCATTGCGCCCCTTAATCCGCTCGGGCGCGGCATCCTCGCCCCCTCGACGATCTTCAATACCGTCATCTCATTCATGACGAACACCAACCTGCAGCACTATTCGGGAGATCAGAGTCTTTCGAACTTCAGCCAGATCTTCTTCATCCTGCCGAACATGTTCCTGTCGGCTTCGGTCGGGTTCTGCGCGCTGACGGCGATCATTCGCTGCTTTCGCGGCGAGCCGACGGTCGGCAATTTCTTCGTCGATATGTGGCGGGTCGTCGTCTTTATCTATCTGCCGGCTGCGCTCATCGCCGGGGTCGTTTTCATTTGGCAGGGAATGCCGATGACCTTCGCGAGCCAGCACTCGGTAGCCACGCTGCAGGCGGGTGCGATGGGACTCGACTCGCATGGTCAGGCGGTTCCGCAGCACATCATCGTCGGTCCGGTCGCAGCCACCATCCCGATCAAGATGCTGGGCACGAACGGAGGCGGATTTTACGGCATGAACTCCGCCCATCCGCTCGAGAACCCGACGGCGATCTCGAATTTCGAGACCACCTTCCTGATGATGATCTTTCCGTTCACGCTGGTGCTGATGTACGGCCGCATGCTGCGTCGGGTGCGCCACTCGGTTGTCATCTACGGGGTCATGCTGGCGATGATGATCGGAGTGATCTGGTGGGCGATCAATTTCGACACGCTGAGGCCCAACCCGGCCTTCACCGGCACGCCGGTCGCGCATGCGTATCATGTCGCCGATGCCAATGCGCCTGGCGGTTCGCTCGCCTTCACCGTCCCCAAGGTCGCGAGCTTGCCGGTTGATCAGGCGCTCGGGAATCTCGAGGGCAAGGAATTGCGCTTCGGCACATCGGCCGGCGCGGTGTTCGCCGCGATCACGACCGACGTGACCTGCGGTGCGGTCAATGCGGAGCACGACAGCCTCAATCCGATTGCCAGCATCTCACCGCTCGTCGGCATGTGGCTCAATTGCATATTCGGAGGCAAAGGCGTGGGGATGATCAACTTCCTGATCTTCCTGATCGTCGGCGTCTTTCTTGCCGGGCAGATGGTGGGGCGCACACCGGAATATCTCGGACGCAAGGTGGGTGCCAGGGAGATGAAACTCGCCATGGTCGCCTTGCTCGTGCATCCCCTGCTTATTCTGGGGCCGAGCGGCGTGTTCGCAGCAACCCCGTGGGGAACAGAGGCCGTCGCCAATCCCGGGCCGCATGGCTTCTCCGAGATCGTTTATCAATTCTCCTCGTCTTCCGCGAACAACGGATCGGCCATGGACGGCCTGGGCACGACCTATGGCCTGAACAACAACCCAAGCCCGGCGCCGGAAGCAGTGCCGTGGGATATCGCGACCGGCCTCGTGATGCTGTTCTCGCGCTACCTGCCGATCCTGGCGCCAATGGCAATGGCCTTCTATCTCGGGCGAAAAAAGCCGGCGCCGGCGTCCCTTGCGACCATGCGCGACGACACATGGACGTTCGGGTTCCTCATACTCGGCACGATCCTGGTTATCGGTGCGCTCCTCTTCCTGCCGGTTGCTGCGCTTGGCCCGCTTGCCGAACAGTTCGGGCCGATACCGTTCGGCGGCTGAGCGCAGCGGCCTCTCCTCTCTCACCGGAGCCTGACCATGGACGTTAGCGTAAGCGTCGTCGAGCGGGAAAAGGGTGCGTCACAGCGGAAGCTGTTCGGGTCCGATCTCGTGCTCCCCGCACTGAAGCAGGCCTTCGTCATGCTGAGGCCGGACATCCAGTGGCAAAATCCGGTCATGTTCGTGGTCGAGGTGGGCGCGGCGCTGACACTCGCGTTCATTCTGCGGGCCTGGCTGGGTGCGACGAAAGGGCCTTTCCCACTTGGCTATTCCGTGGCGCTCGATTTCTGGCTCTGGCTCACGGTGCTGTTCGCCAATTTTGCCACGGCGTTCGCCGAGGCGCGCGGCCGCGCCCAGGCGGCTTCGCTGCGCAGCACCCGCGTTGCCACGCCGGCCAACCGCCTGCTGCCCGAGGGCGGCACGGAGGTGGTCTGTTCAATCGATCTCAAGCCGGGCGATCTCGCTGTCGTCACCGCAGGCGAAGTGATCCCTGGTGACGGCGAGGTGATCGATGGCATGGCCTCGGTCGATGAGTCGGCGATCACTGGCGAGTCCGCACCGGTGATCCGTGAGGCTGGCGGCGATCGCTCGGGCGTGACCGGCGGCACCACCGTACTCTCGGACCGCATCGTCGTGCGCATCGTCGCCGGCTTCGGAGAATCCTTTCTCGACCGGATGATTGCGCTCGTCGAGGGGGCGGTGCGGCAGCGCACACCAAACGAGATTGCGCTGACCCTCGTGCTGACGGCGTTCAGCTTGATTTTCCTGATCGTGGTCGTGCCGCTCTGGCCGATGGCTTTCATGGCCGAGCAATACATGGCCTCCTATCTCGGGCTCAGCACACCGCTTCAGAGCCTCGGCACCAACGTGCCGACGCTCGTCGCCTTGCTGGTCTGCCTGATCCCGACGACGATCGGTGCGCTGCTGGCAGCCATCGGTATCGCCGGGATGGACCGGGCGTTGCGCGCCAATATCATCACCAAGAGCGGGCGTGCGGTCGAGACCGCCGGTGATATCGACACCGTCCTCCTCGACAAGACCGGCACGATTACGCTTGGCGCCCGCCATGCATCGGAGTTCCTGCCGCTCGACGGGGTGACAATGCATGAGCTGCAGGTGCGGGCCGCGCTCGCCTCGGCGGCCGATCTCACTCCCGAGGGCCAGAACATTGTCAAAGCCGTCCTCGGTGCGGGTGTGCCGCAGAATGAGATCGCGGCCCCCGGGAATGCGACATTCGTACCCTTCAGCGCCGAGACGCGGATGAGCGGGATCGATCTGCCGGACGGGCGGCGGATCCGCAAGGGCGCGCCCGACGCCATCATCGCCCGCCTCCAGACACTCGGAGGGACACCGCCGGCCAGGATCCATGCACTGGTCGCCAAAGCGGGGGAAGCGGGGGCGACACCACTCCTGGTAGCGGATGGAGCACGGGCCCTCGGCGTCGTGGTCATGGAGGACATGCTCAAGCCCAACATCGCCGCGCGCATCGTGCAGCTGCGGCAGATGGGGCTCCACACGGTGATGGTGACGGGCGACAACCGGTTGACGGCCGAAACGATCGCCAGGCGCGTGGGTGTGGACGATTTCCTCGCCGAGGCGACGCCGGAGACAAAGCTCTCTTTCCTGCGAAAGGAGCAGGCGGAAGGCAAGCTCGTCGCCATGATGGGCGATGGCACAAACGACGCACCGGCACTCGCACAGGCGGATGTCGGTCTCGCCATGAATGCCGGGACGGAGGCCGCCAAGGAAGCGGGCAACATGGTCGATCTGGACAGCGACCCGACCAAGCTGATCGAGGTAGTCGAGATCGGCAAGCAGTTGCTGATGACGCGGGGCGCGCTGACGACCTTCTCGATCGCCAACGACATCGCTAAGTATTTTGCAATAGTGCCGGCCCTGTTTGCCGGAACTCTGCCCTGGCTCAAAGTTCTCGACATCATGGATCTGCACTCGCCGACTTCGGCCATTCTCTCAGCGGTCATCTTCAACGCCATCATCATTCCGCTGCTTATTCCGGTTGCGCTCAAGGGTGTGCGCTATCGACCGATCGGGGCCGACGCGTTGCTGCGCCGGAACCTCGTGGTCTGGGGGCTCGGCGGCGTCATCGCTCCGTTCATCGGCATCAAGCTGATCGACGTGATCCTGGTGGCGCTGCACCTCGTCGCCTGAGCGAATCAAGAGAGGAGATGCGCGATGCTGCGCTCCGCTTCGAAAAGCCTCTGGTTGCTGCTTTTCAGTGTCGTACTCACGTGTGGAATCTATCCATTGGTGTTATGGGGGGTTGGCCAGACCTTCTTTCCATTCCAGGCCAATGGCAGCATTCTGAAGGGGCCAGGCGGCAAGCCCGTCGGTTCGGCGCTGATCGCCCAGCCCTTCACACTGGACGAGTATTTCTGGCCGCGCCCCTCGGCGGCGTCGTACGATGCGACCGCCGGAACCTCCTCGGCACTCTCGGTTTCCAACTACGCGCTGCGCAACCGGGCCGCGACCATGATCGGTCCCGTCGCGACTTACAGCGCCGGCCCGAAGAAGGGCCAGCCGGTATGGCCGGATATCAACGCCTGGTTCGACGCCGATCGATTCGAAGGCAAGCCTGGTATCGTCGCGCAATGGGCGGACGCTCACAATGAACTGGCGCAAGGGTGGGTTACTGCCGACCCTTCGCATGCGAGCTATGTGGATGGATGGTCGAAGGCGCATCCTGACATTGTCGCTCAGTTCGTGAAGGAAAATCCCGGCACGCCCCGCCCGCAAGCGAGCGATCTCGCAGTGGTCTTCTTTGAGCATTTCTCGAAGGACCATCCGGGGACTTTTCCTTGCTCGGTGACAGAGCCGGGCGCCGGCGGCAAGCCCGTGACAACGATCGCGCCGGCCGCTGACTGCGCGGATATCCGGGCGGACTTCTTCGACATGTGGCGCCAGGATCATCCCGATGCGCCGCTGGCGGAGATACCGGGGGATTACGTGACAGCGTCCGCCTCGGGGCTCGATCCCGACATCACGCTCGACAACGCGGAATTTCAGCTCAACCGCGTTGCCAACGCCTGGGCCAAGGACCTCAAGCGCAATCCGGTGGAGATCAAGAGCCAGATCCAGGCCATGCTGCAGTCGCGTACCGTCAGCCCTGGCGGCGGGCTATTCGGCGGGCCGATCATCAACGTGCTGGAGATGAACCTGGCTCTCCGGAACCGCTACGGCGCCCCGCCGTGACGTAAGGACGGGCAGAGAGGAGGAGCCATGCCAGCGTCCGTCATGGGCGAGTCCTCTTGGCACCAGACCGCCCTCACCGGCCATGCCGCGGTGCTGGTCATCGACAGCGACGCCGAGAGCCTGCGGTATATCCAGCGCTCCCTGGCAGCCTCTGGCTGGGCGGTCACGGGGGTTCGTGATCTCGACTCGGCCGGAACGATTCTGGTCGAGAAGCGGCATGATATTGTTCTCCTCTCGCTCGATCCACGGCGCACCGGCTGGCCCACCTTGGTGCGGGCGTGCCGTGAGGCAAGCGCCGCGCCTTTGTTTGCTCTGGCCGAAAATAGCGATGCGGCGGCAATCGCGGAGGTATTGGAACAGGATGTCGATGACTGCCTTGCCACTCCGTTCAACGCATCGGACCTCCGCATCCGGATCAGGCGGCTCTTGCACCTCGGCTGCCTGCGCCGGGGTGCCACGCCGCCGCGAGGTCCCGGGGGGCTGCAGTTCGATCTGGTAAGATCCCGCGTCTGCCAGGGGCGGCGCGAGATACGGCTAACCAGCCTGGAATATCGGACACTCTGGGTACTGGCAGAAGGCAATGGCGCGGCGCTTTCCTTCCGCGCTATCGAGGCGCGCGTTTGGGGAGAGGACGGAAGGTGCCACCGTCTCTCTCTCAGGCGCCTGGTGCGTCGGTTGCGCCAGAAACTCTCGATTGGGACTCCGGAAACCGTGCGTCTCCAGACCGAATCGCGCGTCTCCTACTGGCTGCGCGCAGCGGATCCTCAAGAGCTCGCTGGGAAAGATCCCCGCGACGGAGGGGGGCCACAGGCGGCCAGGGAGGTCCAGACGTTCGATGGCGCACCGCAGTCAGACAGCTTGTCGATTTCGGAGCCTGGACCCCTGCCGGGCTGACTGTGCAGCCCGACAGGGGTCTCGCGCTTTATTCGAGCCCGCGATTCACGCCCTCCGACGATTCCGCCTCGCCGCACCCACGAAATACTGATGCTTTCTCAGAATCGAGACACCTAGTGCGCGGTCACGGGTAGACCTGGGCGTCATTGCCGGCGAGAGAGGGGGCGCCGGAATTCCGAAGCACCTCTCACGCCCGAGTTATCAAAATTTAAGGTGCTGTTCCGGAGATATTGCGTTAAGAACGACGCATGACCATCGAACGGCGCTTGCTTCTTGGTCACGGGCTGGCGGCGAGCTTCCTTCTGCCGCCGATGATGCTTCCGGCGCTGGCTCGTGCCGCCGCGCGCCGTGCCGGCCTTCCACTGCCGCCCATCCCGCCAGCCGATCGGATTCCGCCCCTCGTCATGCTCGACCCCGGGCATGGCGGGCGCGATCCCGGCGCCATCGGCGTCGCCGGCACCTATGAGAAACACATCGCCCTGCTCGCCGCTTACGACCTCAAGAACCGGCTCGAGGCGAGCGGGCGCTACCAGGTGGCGATGACGCGCTGGCAGGACGTGTTCATCCCGCTTGAGACGCGAGTCGAGATGGCGCAGCAGAAGCGGGCGCATCTCTTCGTATCGATGCACGCGGATTCGATCCGCGACCATTCAATCCGTGGCGCGAGCGTTTATCGGCTTTCGACAGCGGCCTCGGACCCACAGGCAGCAGCCATCGCCGCGAGCGAGAACAGTGCCGACCGGTTCATCACCGATCGGCGATTTCGCAAGGTGTCCCCGGCCGTGGCCGAGATCCTGGCCGGCCTCGTGGACCAGGAGACGCGCCTCGATTCGGCGCATCTCCAGAACGATGTGGTCACCTCTCTCGGCCGCTCGGTGGAGCTTCTCGTCAACCCGGCACGACATGCCAACTTCGTCGTGCTGGAATCCGCGAATATTCCGAGCGTGCTGGTGGAGATGGGGTTCATGTCCAACCGCACTGACGAAGCACAACTCCGCACGCCGGCGCACCGCACTCTGATCGCACAGGCGATGGAGCGTGCCGTCGACGCTTATTTTGCTGCCGATCGAGCTCAGCGCATGGCGGGGTAGAGGGCCTCTGCTTTTCCGGGTCAGGAGTAAAAGCGCCGGCTCCGCCTCGGCGCCGCTCTGTTGCTGCTGCTTCGCCGGCCCGCCACTGCCGCCATGATCATGCTGATCTTAGCCCGCGATCGCCCGAGGCGGAATCGTCGGCGGGCGAGGAAAGGTGCACCCCGTTTGCATGGCAGCCGTGGCAAAGCGCGGAATGATGCTCCATTATAGTGGTAAGAATCCAAGGCCGGGATTTTCTGATGAAGCAGAATAAGCACCACGCAATCGAGCGGCAGTTGGAAGCCGCGGCAGAAGCCTGCTCGCGGCAGGGAGTCAAGCTGACCGACCTTCGTCGCCGCGTACTGGGGCTGATTCTGGAGACCGGGGGTCCCTCAACCGCTTACCAGCTCCTCGATCGTCTCAAGGCGACCCACAGGAACGCGGTCCCGCCAACGATTTATCGCGCGCTCGACTTCCTGATGGAGCAGCGCTTCATCCACAAGATCGAACGGATGAATGCGTTCATCCCCTGTACTCAGGCCGATCATTTCCACCGGGCGGTGCAGTTTCTCATTTGCGGTCAATGCGGCAGCGTCAACGAGATCGAAGACCCAGCCATCGAGAAAGCTCTCGAGCGCGCAGCACAACGTGCGGGGTTTCAACCCGCCGGGGCGATGGTCGAGATCAATGGCACATGCGCCACCTGCGCGCGCCCGTCCTCGAAGACCCGCCTTCCATATCAACCGGATAGCGCCCGGCATCGACGGGAGCGCACCCATTCCATCCAGACCCGCCCGAGGCCATAGGCGAGCGCGCCGAGGCCCCCGACAAAGAAACCGACGGGCCAACCCAATAGTAACGCAAGGGCAATCGAGGCCCACACCGTCAGCAGTGAAAGACCTGCCGATAGCAGCATGGCCCCGACTGGCCGGTTCGTCAGCGCGCGCGCGGCGGACGGCGGGCCAATCGTCAGGCTGAACACGAGAAGCACCCCGACTACCGGGACCGCCGCCGACGTGGTGAGCGCGAGGATACCGAGGAACAAGATATCGGTTCGGCCGGCCGGAACACTCCGGGCTTCTGCAAGCTCGGGCGAGACGGCATTCAGCAACAGCGGGCGGAACAGGAGTGTCGTCAGCGCCAGGGAAACGACACTGACGACAGCCACTGGCACGATATCGAGACTGCTGACGCCGAGAACCTCCCCGAAGAGCAGAGCATAGGTTGCCTGCGAGTACTCGTTGCTCATGCTGAGGAACAAGGCACCGAGGCCGAGCAGCATGACCAGGGACAGAGCCGTTGCGATTTCCGGCCGCCCGGCCTTTCCGAGTTGGCTGATGCCGATCACTCCGAGGCCGGAGAACGTGAGCAGGCCGAACAGCGGATTGACGCCAAGCAAGCTGGCAGCCGCGGCGCCGGGAAAGGTCCCGAGCGGCAGTGCATGCGCTGCGAAGGAGTTGCCACGGAGCACGACGAAGAAGCCGACCACGCCGGCGGTGGCAGCGACGATCGTTGCGACAATCCACGTATTGACCAGGAAGCTCGCAAACATGACTCAGCCCCGGCCAGCAGCCTGCACGCTGCCTTTGCCCGGGCGGGCTGCGGCGCGAACCTTGTCCCGCGCCGGGCAGCCGGCAGCGAGGTAGGCCAGGAAGATAATCGTGACAATGCAAAAGCTCACCGGCCAACCATGCCCGCCGGTCCAGTCGTAGCTGTCATACGCAATCAGGATTCCGCCCCAGGTCGCGGCGACGCCGATGCTGGCAGCCAGCAGCATGGCGCCGCCCGGCCGCCCGGCGATGCGGAGCGCCACGGCGGCGGGGCCGATCAGCAGCGCCGTTGAGAGAATTGCGCCGACGGTGACTGCCGAGAGGGCGACGGCAAAGGCCACCACGAGCAGATGGCAAAGCCCGATCAACCGAACCGGCACGCCGCGTACGCGAGCGAGAGCCGGATCGAGCGAGCTGAGCAGCAAGGGGCGGTACAGCAGCGCGATCGCGAGAATGGCACTCGTGCCGACCGCCAGGGCGAGTGGGACGACCGAGGGAGGCATCGCGAACATCGACCCGAACATCACCGTGATCGCAGCGCCCGTAGTGCTTTTCGAAGTGACGTCCAGATAGAGCAGCAAAGCAGAGAGACCGAGGCCGGCGCCCAACACGCCGCCGGTTGCAAGGTCCCGTTCACGGATGCGATGCGCGGAGAACGATTCCATCCCGGCCGCGGCGATGATGCCCATGAGGAGGAACCCGAGCAGCGGGTTCAATCCGAGCAGAAAAGCCGCGGCACCTCCGGCGCTGGAGACATCGGCCAGAGCGTGCCCGGCGAAGGACTGCCCTCGCATCACTGTCAACACGCCGACGACCCCGGAGACGACTGCGGCTCCCCCGCCGATCACGACGGCCGTAAGGACCGGTTCGCTGGAGTTCCAGCCGGGCTCGAACAGCGCGGAGAGGAGAGAACTCATGCCGGTCAGGGCACCTGGACGACGTGCTCAGGATTGCGCTCGATATCCGTACTGGCGCCATTCCCGGCGCCGGCGGCGATGACCAGGATTCGGCCATGCACGCGGATGACATCGACATGCTCGCCAAAAAGCCTGCTGAGCACTTCGCCGCGAACCACATCCTCCGTGCGGCCGGTGGCAGCCCGCCCGTTTGCGAGGTAAACAATGCAGTCCATGGCCGGAAGCAGCGGGTTCATGTCGTGCGTCGAGAGGAGCACGGTCATTCGGTACTCGAGCGCAAGGCGGCGCAGCAGCGATACCGTGGCGGCGATACTCCTGATATCGAGATTGGCCAGCGGTTCGTCCAGCAGAAGCAGGCGGGGGCGGCGGATCAAGGCGTGTGCGATCAAAGCTCGTTGCTGCTCGCCACCGGAGAGTTCGCCCACCCGTTGCTCGGCAAACGAAGTCGCGCCGACGGCTTCGAGCATCGCATCCACCAGCCTCCGGCGCGCTCTTGCGGCAAGAGGGAGTCCCAGGCGATGGCCGTCGAGCCCGAGTCCAACGAGGTCCCGCGTGCGCATCGGAATGGCGGGGTCGAGGACAATTTTTTGCGGCACGTAGCCAATCTGCGCCAGGCGACGTCCGCCGTCGATCACGACCCTGCCGCTGGTCGGCGTTACGAAGCCGAGGATGGTGCGAAGCAGAGTCGTCTTACCGGAGCCGTTGGCGCCAATGAGACCGCAGAACGCCCCGCCATGCAGCGCGAAATCGACCTCGTCCAGAATGCGGCGACCGGAAAGCGAAACGCTGACCCGCTGGACGGCGAGAACCCCGCTTTCCTCCCGCATGAGGGCCTCAATGTTTCGGCTGCAGTGTCTCGGTCGAAATCCGGTCCGCTACCGCGTTCCGCAGTGCGGTGACCTCTGCGAGCATCCAGGACTGATAATCATAACCGGGGATAGGCATGGTCTCATACACTCCGACAACCGGAACGCCGTTCTTCCTGGCGAGGCTGAGGAAAGATTGGGTCAGGGTATCGGTGACCTGCTGATTATAGACGAACACCCTCACTCTGCGGCCCGTGAGCAGGCCATTTTGCAGGGTGACGTCCTGCGGAGAAGGGTCGTTGCCGTTCATGATCGCGGCCTGCAAGCTGAAAGGCGTGAGGATGTCGCATCCTGCCGCTTGCAGCATGTCATCAGCGACCGGTTCGGTCACCGCGACGGGTGTGCCCGCATATTTCGTCTTGAAGGCGGCAATCGCCGCCGACCAGGCTTTGAGCGAGGCGTCGAATTTCCTGAGGTTGGATTGGAAATAGAGGGCCTCGGCCGGATTCAGCAGAGAGAGCGCCTCCGCAACGGCCTTGGCGACCGCCGGCATGGTCCGCGGATCGTACCACAGGTGCGGATTGGGAGTACTATCCGGCAGAGCCAGAAGGTGCTGAACGTCGATGACCTTACGATCGGCCTTCGGAGCAGCGGCAATCATCTTGTCCGCCCAGGAGTCGTAACCAAGCCCGTTCTTCACGACCAGGAGGGCGCCGGCGATTTCGGCGGCTACTTTTGGGCTCACCTCGAAGTCGTGCGGATCGGTGTTGGGATCTGTCTCTATTGCCGTCACCCGAACGAATCGGCCGCCGATCTGAGCGATCACGTCGGCGTATTCGTTTTCCGCGCCGACAGCATCGATCGCTCCGGATGCCGCCGGCGCCGCTGCTGCGCATCCCGGCCTCGCCACGGCCAGGAAAGCGGCCGTGACGAGGATAGCGATCGCTTTCCTTCGCTCCACTGCCACCGAGAGCGACCGGCGAGCCATGGTCCTGGCTGTGGTCGAACCGATCCTGATGTTCATCTCATGCCCGGGCGAAGGAGGTCAGGCCGCAATAGTATAACATAACATTTTTCTCGTCCAGCCCCTCAATCAGATTGTCGCGTCGGCTCTGAGGCAATTTGCTTGCTGCCCTATCTCCGAGCGGTCCAAGGGGATTGCGGGCGGCGCGATGGCCAGCTCCCTGAGATTGGAGGAGCTGTTCGAGGGACGGCACTTCGATCGCGAGATCATCGTGCTGTGCGTGCGGTGGTATCTGCGCTTCAAGCCCAGCTTCCGGGACTTGGCGGAGATGATGGCCGAACGGGGCCGATCGATGGCCCACACCACCATCATGCGCCCGAGTGTGAGCGCCACTGGAACCGCTTGGCGCGGCCGGGCGGAGCGTCATGGCGTGTGGACGAGACCTCCGTGAAGGTCCGCGGCGAATGGGTCTATCTCTATCGCGCGGGGACCACCATCGCCTTCCGTCTCAGCCCCCGGCGTGACGTTGCCGCGGCTAGCCCGCGATCGCCCGAGGCGGAATCGCCGGAGGGCGTGAATCGCGGGCTCGAATAAAGCGCGAGACCGGTGTCGGGCTGCACAGTCAGCCCGACACCGGTCTGGAGCCGAGAACACCAGCGACCGATAGCAGAACCTCTTGCCCTTCACCCTATTTGCACCAGAGCCCTCACACCGGTCACGCCAATGTAAAACCTGTCCACGGCTGCTCCTCAAAGGTCCTCGAGCGTCAGCTCGCGCGCCATGACGATGTTGCCGGCGGTCAGACCGCAGTCGACCGGCAGCGCGGCACCAGTGATCGCAGCGGCGTTTTCCGATGCGAGAAAACCGACGGCGCGGGCTACGTCCTCCGGTTCGACGATCCGGCGCAGCGGGTACCAGCGCTCGAGCGTCGCGAGCACCTTCGGATCCTTCTTCGTTCTCTCGGTCCAGATCGGCGTGCGGACAGTGCCTGGCAACACGATGTTCACCCGCACGCCGTACCGCCCATATTCCAGCGCCAGAGATCGAGTGAGCGATATCATGCCGGCTTTCGCGGCACTGTAGGCGGGATCGCCGAGGGCGGCCAAACCGTTGACGGACCCGATGTTGATGATGACGCCCCCACCCCTCTCGCGCATTCCGGGCAGCACGGTGTAGGCGCAATTATACGCGCCGTTGAGGTTGCCATTGAGCGCGTCGCGCCAGCCTGCGGGATTGGTCTGAGCGAGCGTGGGATGATTTGAGAAGCCGGCATTGTTGACGAGAATGTCGACCGCACCAAACCGTGCGGTGAGCCCTGCGAAAGCGCGCGCAACGCCCTCGGGGTCGCCGACGTCGGCGACCTCGGCCTCGGCCGCGATCCCCTCTTTGGCAACAGCCGCAACGAAGTCGCGAACCGCGGCGCTGCGATCAACCGCGCCGATCTTCGCGCCTTCGCGGCCGAAATGCCGGCAGAGCGCTTGGCCGATGCCCCCTGCGGCGCCTGTGACGGCGACGAACTTCCCCGCGAACGTCACGCGACTGCCTCAAGCTCCGAGAGGCCTGCTGGAATCCAGTCGAGGTTCGCGTCGCGCACATGACCCCAGTTGTAAAAGGCGATTTCACGTATTCCGCCAACGCCAAGCCAGCGCATGGCTTCGAGAAAATCGTTTTTCGCTTCGAAGTCGGGAAAGGCAGGGCGCAGAATGCCGCGGAGCGCGCCCAATCCCCGCAGTCGCCGTTTGACGTCATGGAGGTCCGCCTTGATTCGCGTCGGGCCCGGCTCGTAGAAGCCGGCCTCGATAATTCCCGCCGCCTGAGCGAGCGCCTTCAGATCGGTCCCCTCATACCAAGCACCGCCGGTTGGTCGGGCGACGGAGGGGATCACCGCGACAGTCGCGTCTCTTCGAACAGCCTCACGAATTTCGCGCACCAGTGAGGTCACGACGGCGCAGCGCCAGTTCAGGAACGCAGCCAAGTCTCCATCGGTACGCGTGTCCGCAAGCCAGAACGCCTCCGCCATGTCGGCGGGAAAATCGACGCCGCTCGCGAGATATGCCTCAATGTCGGAGGCAACTTGCCGGCGTAATGGCTCGATCTTGAGGCCATCGCGCCTGGCGGTGGCCGAGCAATGTTCGCAGAAGCAGAGGCCGAGCTGGGAATCGAGCCAACGATTCGGACGATTGAGCGAGAATTCATGATGGTAGCCGTGTGGATAGGGCAGAAAGCCCGGCGTCTCCAGTGACACTCCGGCGACCGGATAGGATTCGGTGACGTCGAGCGCGAGGCCGATCGCATAAGCGCGCGCATCCGGGGCCGAAGGACAGAGGCTGTAGACGTAGCGGTCGCCGAAAGCATTGGCGACGGTCGACCGGGGATGCGTTTCGCCGAGCCGCGTGTTATGGAGGAGCACGAGCCACACGTTTGTCGCCAGCCCGTCCTGGTCCGTAAGCTCACGCATGATATCCGTGCCTGCCCGGATCATCGAGTGCGGAGCCGGCTTGATCGGGCCATACCGTTTCGGATCAGGCCTGAAGTAGACGACGCCATCCTCAGGAAAGTACACCTTTCCTGTCTTCCCGTGCGGGCGAAGGAATTTGCCCGCATGATAGCTCCCCGCGATCGTCACCGTGTCGAGACCGAGCGAACCGAAACGCTCAAGCGCCGCGGACACGCCAACTTCGACGAGGTCCCAGGCGTAGGCGTAAATGGCCCTGTAGCCCATTTAGCGTCCCCCGGGAACGCTCGTCCGCCAGACCAGTATCATTGAAAAATCCTGTATACTTGAACACTGTCGTCCGGTCAACGACTGAACAAACTTGGTGGGTCACCAGGCGTGACGAGAGCGGAACTGTAGTGAGGTGGTAGCCCTTGCTCACGAGCATTGCCCTGCAGTCCTCGCACCATCGGAACCTTCCCCCACCGAGGCGACCTGAGCGAAGACAATCTCCACCTGACTGGCTGCCATCGGCTTCTTGCTCTCATCCAAGGTCAGGCCGAGGGTTTTAGGGACGGCAAAGTCCTCTTGCTCCATACGCGGCACCTCGGCCTCGGGAACCACGCCCGATCCCAGCTCAGCAACCACTTTCAGATGCCGAACCAGCTCCGCCATCGCTCCCCACCCCCGCAACGACGCCTCAGCCTATCGCACGCCAACCTCATTCCCCACGGCTTTGCATCCTCTCGTCTCGATCCGGTTACGGACGCGACACTCTAGCTGTGGAGTCTCAGCGGGTTGTTCCCGGTCAAGCCGAGGCGGCTGACAGGTGGCTGTGATCCGATACTGCCATGAGGACGATGCCCGTTGTAGCGGTGTGTCCAGATTGGCAGTTCGGCGGCGCGGTCGGCTGAGGTTGGACAGGCGCGGACATAGGCCCATTCGCGCAAGGATCTCTGGATGAAGCGTTCGGCCTTGCCGTTGGTCTTTGGCGTGTAGGGCTTGGTGCGGATGTGCTTGCGGCCGAGCTGCTTGCAGAGTTTGCCGAAGGCTCTCGAACGATAGCACGAACCGCTGTCGGTCATGACGCGCTCGACCCTGACGCCGAGGCTGGCGGAGGAAGCGACGGCGGCTTTGAGGAAGGCGCAGGCACTGCCCTTGCGTTCATCGGGTTTGATCTGGGTGAAGGCGATGCGGGAGGCATCGTCGATGCCGACGTGCACGAACTCCCAGCCGCTGCCGCGCGTCTTGCTGTGGCCGGTGCGGTCGTGCGTGACACGATGGCCGATCCGAGTGAATTGGCCGAGCTTCTTGATGTCGATGGGGAGGAGTTCGCCGGGCTTCGCGCGCTCGTAGCGGCGGATCGGTGCGGTGGGTTCGAGGGCGCTGAGCTTGTGGAGGCTCGAGCCGCCTGAGCACGCGACTTACGGTCGCCCGCGAGACACCAACCGTGGCGGCGATGGCCTGGCCGGTGAGCCGCTGCCGTCGCAACGCTGTGATCCGGTCGACGACGCGCTGGGGTGTCGGCCGATAGAGGTGGTGGGGCCGCGAACTGCGGTCGTTGAGGCCGGCCACGCCCTCCTGTTCGTATCGTGCAAGCCATTTCCGCACCGTGCGCGGGCAGACGCCGACGGTCATCGCGGAAGCCGCCGGCGTCTGTCCGCGCCGCGCCAGGTCCACCATCCGCTCTCGACCAATCGGCGTCAGGCGGGCATTCTTGTGCACGTTCATCCGGTCTCTCTCCTGGATAGCTATGGCTTCGACACCCTCAGCTCCTCCCGAACAGGACCGGATGGACAACCTATTGAAACCTCACAGCTAGACCGGTTCAGGTAGGCGCGCCCTTAGGGGCGGGCGTGGTGACCCGGTCTGAGAGGGGACGTTCCGCCATCGGCCAGATCGAGCCACCAGACAAACGTCTGGATATTGGCCTCGCTGCCGCTCGAAAGCGGCCCGTCTGCTTCCCACCCACAGCGGAAATTCAACGGAAGACACGACCCTCAGCCCGTCTCCGGCGTTTTCGTGCGAAACAGGAGCGACCAGCCCTGCACGTCTTCGAGCATCGCCAGCGCCAGTCCATGCAGCACGGCACCAAGCGCGGCGGAGGCAAGCGGGCGCCCGGGATCGAGCGCGTCGAACTCCGCCTTCGTTTCGGCAAAGAGGCGGAGCATGCGCTCCGATTGCAGCTCGAGAAGTCCGAATTCGGCATAGGAACGCAGGCTGACCGAGGCCGCGGAAAGCGCGACCAGCGCCACCGAGAACATGCCGAGCCAACGGACGGAGACACCGGCGCTGCCCGTTGCCGCAGTCAGGGAGAGTTTCGCGGCCACCAGCAGCACCGTGATCCCGAATGCCACATCGGTCAGGAGCGCCAGGCGCCGCACGAAAGCCGCACTCCGCGCGCGCCGCCCGCGGTGATAGCCGGTCTGCTCGGCGATCATCGAAAGGCCCAGAGCGCGGGCGCGCGGCACGTGCCGGCCAATCGCTCCCAGCGGCAGGGATGCCGTGCGCATCGTTGCGGTAACGGTCCAGGCGACCCAGGCATTGCGCGGCCCTCTGCCGGCTTCCTCCTGGCCGGGAAGCGCGCTGACCCGCGCCAGCGGCAGCGACCAGGCAAGCCTCGCCAGCACCCGCTCCTTGCGACAGAGCTCCGCCAGCAGCCGATAGGCAATCCACTTTTCGTGCCAGCGCCCAAGCTCTGCCGCACCAACGATCGCCGCAATGCCGATCAGGGCCAGGAACTCGAACACCGTGAGGATCAGGCTGGCCAGTCTGAGCAGCGTCCATCCCTGCCTGGCGGGGCCCGGCAGCGCGAGGCCGAGGCCGAGCGTCGCCACCGTAACGGCAGCCAGCCCGATGACCAGCACGTAGGACGAACGGTAACGGTCCGCGTATTTGGTGCCTTGCCGGTCCGCCGCCGCGTAGATTCTCTCCCAGGAACTTTCCACTTCATCGGTCGCTTCCGGAAGCGGCGGTGCGACGGGCCCTTCTGCTTCCGGAAGGGGGGGCGCCAGCCGCTCGAGCAGCCACCCGTAGATGCCCCACGGCCAGGGGCGCCGCGGCTCCTCGGTCTCGGCAAAAAATGCCGGCAGCGGTTCGCGCCGGTCACCGAAGAGAAGAGCGAACCGATGCATGATTTCCCCAAGCCAGCCATGGCGGGCGGGCTCCCCCGGCTCCGGAGGCTGGATCGTCGCCCGGAGCAACAGAGAAAGCGCCGCCTCGGCTGCCGCGCCTTCGGCCGCGTGCTCGCGCCGCTCGAACATGGCCGCGCCCACGAGCAGCCTGGGTGGCGCATCGGCCTCGGCCTTGATCCACCAGATCGGCACCTGCGCATGGGCGGCGTAGCGAACGATTTCCGCGGTGCCGCCAGGCTTGCCGTCCTTGCCGTCCCAGATCGCGATCAGAAGGTCGCTGTTGCGGACGACCAGGCGGCCGACCGCACGAAAGGCCGGCTCGGCAGCCTCGAGGCTGCCGTCGAGAGTGAGCGTGGCCGCCTCGCCTCTCTCTGTCACCGCCCTGGCGAGCAGGGGCTCGAATGGCGGGAAACCGGGCGGCAGCTCCGGCGCAAAGGTCTTCCTGTACTCGCCCTCCGGGAACGGCATCGGGACTTCCAGGCGAAAGCCCTGCGCGAGCGCCGCCTCGGCCGCGATCCGGTCCGCACCCTCGGCGAGCGGCGAAATGAAGCGGAACGTTGCCGGCTCCGGCGCGTAGAGCGAGCGTGTCGTCGGCTCCGCCGCCAGCGCCTCGATCGTCATCCTGATGTGCCCGAGAACCGCACCCACCGCGGCGGCGAGAGCCGGCACCGCGGCCGGATCCAGCCGGTTCGGCCGCGCACCGGTGACGCCGACGCGGAAGCCAAGCCGCGGCTTCGGCGCCGGCAGCAGGGCGGCATTCATCCCGCCGGCTCGGCCCAGGCTTCCACGGACGCCGCAGCGCGCGGAAAGTCCCGGGCCAGGTCGGCGAGATCGCCGATCGAGGCCCGTGCCAGGCCCCGCGCCTGCACCGCGATCGGCGCCCCGGCCGCCAACGCCTCGGCGGCGCGCCAGGCCGGCTTGTCTTCGAGATCGAGCACGAGAACCGCGATCGCGTCCGCCCCAGGCGCTGCAGCGGACGGATCCGTCGCCACCAGGCGCCGGATGACCAGTCCCGCCTCCGCGGCGATGCGCGGAATATCGGCGGTCCGGGAACGGTTCTCCGCCCGCACCGGTGCGGGAAGTTGCGGCCACGGAACCAGCAGGGGATGCGTCTTCGCCGCTTCGTCGCGCGGGCCGACCCGCCAGCCTTCCGCCTCCAATACCCGGCTCCAGCGGAAATGCTCGGCCTCTGCCAGCTTTTCGATCTCGTCCTCCGAGAGCCTCGCCCCCTGACCGGGTCCCGGGGCAAGCCTGAGGCCGGCAAAGGCCAGCTTGACCGGCAGATGGTCCGCGTTCGCGCGGCTGCTGCGGCGGAAGCGTTCGGCCAGCCGTTCCCACGCCACCGCCGCCGGTCCCTCCCATTCCCTTGCCCCGGCGAGATAAATGGCGTGCACCGCGCGCGCCATCCGGTCTGCCGCTTCGTCGAAAAGCTGTTCCGGCGCCGTGAGCGAGCCAAGATCGCCGAAACCCGCCAGCCGTTCCGGGCACAGCGGACGTTCCGCCATCCGGGACAGCAACTGCCTAAGCCCTTCGGCGTGCCGCGTGCGAACATAGAGCGGCGTTGCGAAATGCCGCAGCCGGTCGAGCGCGTCGCGCAGGCCGAAAGCGGCCTCGAGGGCGGCATTGTCGTCGCCGAGCGCCACGATCACCGCATCCGGCGGATGCGCCGCCAGATCGGTGCGGATCGCATCCCAGTCCACCGCGCGGGCCGGATCTTCGATCGGGCCGAAGCAGGCGGGGCGGAGGTCGAGATCAAGGAATTTTCGCCACGGGGCGGAGCGCACCGCCGCTTCGCGTGCGGCGGCCTTGTCGTCGTAGCAGACGACCTCGGCTTTCACGCCCGGCAGCGCGAAAGTGGAGAGCGCCGCATGCTGCAGGATCGCCGCCCCGAGATCGCCCAGTCCGGCCAGCAGAAGTCGCCGTTGCGAGTCGCGACGGCGGGTGAAGCTGGCCCTGCCCAGGAGAATCCTGGCTGCCACCTCCTGCACGCGCAGCGGATGCACGAGAAGCGTGGAATCGAAGAGGGCACCGCGCGGCGCGGCGATCGCATCGATCAGCCAGGGCGCACGGATTTCCGGGCGGATGACAAGCGGCTTCACCCGTCCCGCGGCGCGCTGGCCGGCGGCGGCCGCAATATCGAGGTTGACGGCATCCGAACCCGTGGTGGCCACCAGTGCGCCGGCGCGGCGCACGCCGGCATGGTCGAGCGTCTCAACGCGGCTCGCATCCCCGCTCAGCATCGGCACTCCCATGCGCTCGCAGGACAGGGCCGCCTCCGAACTCTCCTCGCGGCTGATCGCCACCACCGCCTTTCCCGCCCTTCTCAACCCCCGCACGATCTCGAGGCCGGTCTCGCCGAGCCCGCACACGATGACATGCCCGCGCATCGCCTGCGCACGCGCCAGGTGCACATCATGGCGCAGGTTGTGTACGAAAAGCTTGACGCTGCCCATCAGCCCGGCCAGCAGCAGGACGGCGAACATCAGGAACTGCGCGATCACGAGCTGCCAGGGATCCACATCGAACGAGAAGGTCTGGCTCGGGCGGATCAGGAGCAGCGTGCGAACGATGGCGCCGCCGAGCGAGGACACCTGGCAATTCTGTCCGGTGCAATGCTCGAAGCCGATGACGCCGAGCACCAGTGCCGCGCAGAAGAGCGGGGCGAGCAGGAACCAGTCCCGGAGGCGATAGATGCTAAGGCGCATCGTCAGATCGTCCTCGCTCGTCCCGCCCCGGCAACCGGGGTGAAGCGCCCGCGGGTCATGGAGCCAGAATCGAGATCACGCCCGGCGCGGGGAGATTCTTGGCCGCGTTCTCGAGCGCGAGAAGCTGCAACACGATCTGCATCACCTCCGCGGAACGGTCCGCCCCCGACGGGTCGATCCCGATGCAGTAGCGTGCCCCGCCATAGGTGATGCTGATTTCGCGCGGCGCGCCGCTGCAGCGATGCCCGACCGTGAAAAGACGATCATCGCCGAGTGCGGTCCTGACGATCGGCGGCGGCTCAGCCGAGCCCACGCCGATCGCCAGCTCTCCGCGCGCAATTTCGCCGAGATGATAGATGATCCCCTCTGCCGATCGGATGGTGATAGAGAGGCCGAGCGAAATCTGCCGTGCCACGCCGCTCGGGCTCTCGACCTCGAGCGTGAGCCGGTTGTCGGGCTCGGCATAGCCCGTGCGCGCTTCCGCCCGTCTCCGCAGGTACCCCGGTGCGCCGCATTCCTCCGCCCTGGTGGCGAGCGTCGCGGCAAAGCCGGTGACCGTCTCGCCCGGAGCAATCAGGCCCGCCCCGGCCAGCGCCCGGCTCGCTTCCGGGAGATTGCGAAACCTTTCGTCGAAGCAGAATCGGCTGACCTCGCTGGTGGTCTGCAGGCGGTAATATTCGCCCGCGTGCCGGGCGGTGAGCGCGTTGCGTTCCTCGGCACTGAGATCGGGGTCGGTGCTCGGCGTAAAGCGGTGCAGCGTGGTGTCGGCGTTGATCAGGGGCGCCAGCGCGCGCACCTTGTCGATGTCCTCGGCCGGCAGCGGCGGGCCGACCGATTGCACGTTCGTCACCGTCTCCATTCTCAACCCGAGATCGACGAACCCGAGGATTGCCGATTCGAAGCGGTTGAATCCGGAGTGATAGAAATTGTTGAAAAGCGATCCGGAAGCACCGCCCGGGACGGCAAAGTCGATGCGCCCGACCAGCAGGGTGAGAACCACGGTCTCCGGGTATCCCTGTTCGATGTAATGCTCGATCGTTGCCAGCGGGACCGGCGAGAGGATTCCCCGGTAGAATTCCTGGGTGTTGAGATTGGCCAGGGTGAAGGCCTCGGTCCCGGAAAGGGTTGCCGACGGGTTCGCAACGTCGCTGCGCGGGAAGCTGGAGGGAGTGGGGTTGAAGGGCAGCGTGAAGGCGGCGGTACCGGAAACCCCGGCCTGGCCGGTGATCTGGGTGAAGGCGGTGAACTGGAGCGGCGCGCGGTAGGCGGCGCGCACCACGTTGAGCAGCAGCTCCTGCTCCTCGATGGTTGCGGCCTGGTCATTGTAGGTGAAGGCACGCGAGCTGAAGCTGTCCACGGCCGCGCAGCCGGAAAAGAGAGAGAGCGCGGGAATCGCGAACCCGACAGCCCTGAGGCCAAGCCGCATCGTCTCCCGTGGCCCCCCGCGACCTTTGGCACGCTTGCGAACCGTTGCATGCCGTTCCGGCCCCTGGCAAGGGGCGCCGACATCCGGGTGCCGTCCCGTGAATGTGACCCCGGGCGCCGGGCCATCCCCCTTTTGTCTCCCCCACGCGGGAGATAAGAGTCCGCCGGAGGAATGATCCCGGGCGCGATTTTTCAGCCATGTCGTACACGCGGTACGAATACGACGTCTTCATCAGCTATGCCCACGCCGACGACGTTCGCGATTCATCCGGCAAGGGCTGGGTCGAGCAGTTCCAGGAGGATCTCCGGGGGTTCCTGCCCCAGCGCCTGAACGGCAACACCCCGAGCGTCTTCTTCGACCGCACCACCGTCGCCTCCAACCACCAGCTCGCGAAGCTCAGGGCAGCGGCGCGGAACTCGGCCGTCCTGC
Organism: Acetobacteraceae bacterium; assembly: GCA_030041375.1. Classification (GTDB taxonomy): domain Bacteria; phylum Pseudomonadota; class Alphaproteobacteria; order Acetobacterales; family Acetobacteraceae; genus JAKAWQ01. The sequence continues at coordinate 121,017 of JASHOA010000060.1, read as the reverse complement.
TCGCCGTCACCTCGCCCAACTACGCCGCCCGCCCCTGGACGCGCGAGGAACTTGCCGCTTTCACAACCAACAACGACTGGCACGACGGAGAGGAGACCCGGCTCTTTGCGGTGGAGTGCCTGGAGCCGGACGACCGCGACACCTATCCGCCGCCGCTCGACAGCCACATCGCCATGCCGTTCTGGGAGAAGCACGGGTCGATCTCGCTGCCGCTCCGGGCGGGCGCTGACGAATATCGCATCCGTATCAATCAGCTTGCCAGCGAGATCGCGCGGAAGCTCAGGCAGATCCGCGACACGCCGGCAGCCGGAACGCGGACGGCGCCGGCGGACGGCGCCGCCGGCCGTGCTGTCCTGCTCGCCCAGGCGACCGACGATCTCGAAGAGGAATGCGAGCAGGTGAGAACCTACCTCGCGCAGTTCAAGGTCGCCGTGCTGCCCGCCGAGGTTTATCCGCAGGGCGGCGAGGCGTTCCGCGCTGCATTCGCCCACGATCTCTCCCGTGCCGGTCTTTTCGTGCAGTTGCTCAGCGCCTCACCCGGGCGCCGGCCGCCGGACATGCCCGAAGGCTACACCGCCTGGCAGGCGGCGGCGGCTCTCGCCGCCGGCGTTCCGGTGATGCAATGGCGGAGCCCGGAGCTCAAGGTTGACGCCGTCGGCAACGCCGAACATCGCCGCCTGCTCGGCGGCGAGCACGTCATCGTCGACAGCCTGGAGGGATTCAAGGCCGCGGTCGAGCGGCAGGCGAACAAGCCCGCCCCGACCGCCAGGCCGGCCGCATCCGCCGCCTCTGTTTTCATCGATGCGTCGCTCGAAGATCTCGATCTGGCGCGCCGCATCCAGAGCGAAATCACCCAGCCTTCAGGATTGCCGGTGCTGTCCGGACCACCCGAAGCAGTGCGGGCCGATCTCGAAGAAAACATGCTCGAATGCGACGTGCTCGTCCTGGTGAATGGCCAGAACGCGCCGTTCTGGGTGCGCGGCCAGCTTCGTCTCTACAACAAGCTGCGCGGCAAGCGTGCCGCTCCACCGAAGGTATTGGAAGTCATCGTCGATCCGCCGGAGAACAAGGAGCACGGCATGCGGCTTGAAGAGCTGCAGCGAATCCGCGTGCCCGGCGCAGTCAGCAGGGAAACACTGAAACCGGTGCTCGAGGCGCTCGAGAAGTGAACGCCCCGCCCCGCCTGCCCTATCCGGGACTCCGCCCGTTCCGGCGTGAAGAAGCGGATCTTTTCTTCGGCCGCGAGTCGAGCGTCGACGAGATGGTGGCGCGCCTCGCGAAGACGCGATTCCTCGCCGTGCTCGGGCCTTCCGGCAGCGGCAAGTCCTCGCTGGTGCGCACCGGGCTTCTGGATGCCCTGGAACTCGGGCTGATGGCCGGCGCCGGACCCCGCTGGCTGATCGCGGAGATGCGCCCCGGCGCCCGGCCGATCGAAAATCTGGCCCGCGCTCTGCTCGCCCTGCCGAGCCCCGGCGGTGCGGTTGCGGAGGCCCAGGATTTCGCGCGCAAGCTCCGCCGCGGCCCCCGCTCGCTGATCGAGTGGTGCAGCGAAGGAAATCTGCCCGAGCGCACCAACCTCCTGCTTCTCATCGATCAGTTCGAGGAACTGTTCCGATACGCGGACCTTGCCGGGCGGGATGAGGCCGAGGCCTTCGTTTCCCTCCTGATCAAAAGCGCCGAGGCCGAAGACCTTCCGATCTATGTCGTGCTCACCATGCGCTCGGAGTTCCTCGGCCCCTCCGCGCTCATTCCGGATCTCGCCGAACGGATCAACGAGGGGATTTATCTCACCCGCCGCATGACGCGCGAAGAGATGCGCGAGGCCATCGTCGGGCCGGCCGCCGTGTGCGGATTTGCGATCGAACCGGTACTGGTGAACACGCTTCTGAACGATCTGGCGAGCTTTGCCCCCTGGGAAGGCGAGCGCGGAGTCGAGCAGTTTCAGCTTCTGGCCCGGCGCGCCGACCAGTTGCCGCTTCTTCAACATGTCCTGAACCGGCTCTGGCTCCAGGCCCGGGAAGCGGATCCGTCCGGGGCGGTCACGCTCAGCCAGGTCGCCTACGAGGCGCTCGGCGGCCTCGCCGGGGCGCTCGATGCGCACGCGGAAGAAGTGCTGGCCGGAATCCCGGCCGAGCACAGCACCTCCGCCGGGCCCGTCTTCCGCGCGCTGGTGAGCGGCTCCTCGATCGCAACCGCGGTCCGCCGGCCGTGCCGGATCTCGGAGCTGGTCGCCCTGGCCGGCGGACATTCCACCGCCGTTGCCGCCATTGTCGAGGCCTTCCGCGATGCCGGCTGCAACTTCCTCGTCACCTCTCCCTCAGGCCCGCTGGAACCCGCAACGACGGTCGACATCAGCCATGAAAGCCTGATCCGGCAATGGAAACGCCTGAGCGAGTGGCTCAACGCCGAGGCCAAGGCCGCCGATGAGTACCGCTATCTCGAGGAGACGGCGAGCCGGTGGGCGAAGCGGCAGAGCGGGCTGCTCCGGATGCCCTATCTGGCCGCCGCCCTCGCCTGGCGGAGCCGCGAGAGTCCGAGCGAGGCCTGGGCGAAGCGCTATGGCGGGGACTTCGCGCTCGCCATGCGTTTCCTCGAGCAGAGCGGCCGTCGCCGGGCGCTCAAGCGCCGCAGCAGCATCGGTGCGGGCGTGCTGGCGGGCCTCCTGGTGATCATCGGCGCGCCCATCCTCGTCCACCAGCAACTCGTGCTGCGGCGGTTGCAGGCGGCAACCCAGGCCGACAATGCCGGCATCAGCGACCTCAACGGCCAGGGCGGGCACAAGGATTACGCCGCCGCGATCAGATCGTTCCAGAAAGCAGTGGCCCTCGGTTCGGTCGATGCTGCCTATCAGATGGGTCGCGTCTACGAGTACGGCTACGGCCTCCCCCCGGACGACAGGAAGGCTGCCGGATGGTACCGCCGGGCCGCCGAGAAAGGGCACTCGTCGGCGGAATTCTATCTCGGCTATTTCTATGATGAAGGGCGCGGCACGACGCAGGACTACGGCCTGGCCATGGCCTGGTATCTGAAGGCGGCACTGCAGGGCAATGCCGCGGCCGAGAACAATATCGGCTACCTCTACGACCACGGCCGCGGCGTGAAAGCCGACCCGAAACAGGCCATGGCATGGTACCTGAAGTCCGCCGGGAACGGCGACGGAGCGGCCGCCAGCAATATCGGCTGGCTCTATCAGAACGGCGTCGGTGTCTCGCGCGACTACGGTCAGGCGATGGCCTGGTTCTTCAAGTCCGCGAACGAGGGCTGGCCGGAAGGCGCCTCCAATCTCGGCTACCTTTACGAGGAGGGACTCGGCGTCAAAGCCGATCCGGGAGCCGCACTGGTCTGGTACCTCAAGGCCGCGAATGAAGGCAGTGCCGACGGAGCGTTCAATGTCGGCCGCTTCTACGAGCACGGCATCGGCGTCGCGCAGGATGACGCCACGGCGATCGCGTGGTACCGCAAAGCCGCCGCCGGGGGAAATATCGGGGCAGAAGACAATATCGGCTATTTCTACGAGAACGGCCTCGGCGTCCCCAAGGACTACGCCGAGGCAATGCGCTGGTTCCGAAGCGCGGCAGCCGCCGGGAATGCCCCCGCCATGAACGGCATCGGCTGGCTCTATCAGCACGGCTTCGGCGTCACCAGCGACGATGCCAAGGCAATGGCATGGTACCGCAAGGCAGCCGAAGCAGGCTCGCCGAGCGGTGCGTTCAACGTGGCCTTTCTGTACGAGCACGGGATCGGCGTCAAACGCGACCTTAAGGCGGCGCTGGACTGGTACCGGAAGTCCGCCGCCGAAGGGGACGCGAGTGCTGCCTTCAATGTGGCGTACTTCTACAAGAATGGCCTTGGCGTCAAAGCGGATCCGGCGGCCGCCATGCGCTGGGATCTGAAAGCCGCGAACGAGGGCGACGCCGACGCCGCGCTGGAGGTCGGCTATTTTTATGCCAACGCGATCGGCGTGGCGCAGAACTTCGCGCAAGCCATGACCTGGTACAAGAGATCCGCCGCCGCCGGCAATTCCAAGGCGCAGAACAATATCGGATTTCTGTTCCAGAACGGCCACGGCGTGAAGCAGGACTACTTCGAGGCCATGTACTGGTACCGGCAGGCGGCAGAGGCGGGGGATCATCTCGCCGAGAGCAACATCGGGTATCTTTACGAGCACGGCCTCGGAGTGAAGCAGGACTACGCCAAGGCCGCGGAGTGGTACCGCAAGAGTGCGCTCGGCGGAAACGCAAGCGCCGAATACAATCTCGGCCACCTCTACGAGTTCGGCCGCGGCGTCAGGCCGGATCCGGCGGCTGCCATGAACTGGTACCTGAAAGCTGCGGCAGCCGGCGATGCCGATGCTGCGCTGAAGGCCGGGTACTTCTACAACCAGGGCATCGGGGTTCGTCAGGACTATGCCAGGGCCCTGGAATGGTACCAAAAATCCGCTGCCGCGGGCAATTCGATGGCAGCCAACAATATCGGCTTGCTGTTCCAGTACGGACGCGGTGTCCCGCGCGACGACACCGCGGCAATGCGCTGGTATCTGCGGGCTGCCGGTGCCGGCGATGCCGGCGCGGAGGTCAATATCGGGTACCTCTACGCGCATGGGCTCGGGGTCGCAGAGGACTATGGCCAGGCCATGACCTGGTATCGGAAGGCGGCGGCCGCGGGTGATCCGGTGGCCGCCAACAATATCGGCTCTCTCTACGAGAATGGCGACGGCGTCAGCCAGGATGATGCCCAGGCCGCGGCATGGTACCGAAAGGCTGCCCTCAACGGAAATCCTGACGCCGACTACAATCTCGGTAACCTCTACGCCATCGGCAAGGGTGTGCCCCAGGACAACGCCGAGGCAAAGGCCTGGTTCGGGAAGGCGGCCGCTGGCGGCGATGCGGACGGCGCACGCCGGGTCGGCGAGATGCTGACCGCGGAGGGTACGCTCGACCAGGCACGGACCTGGCTCGCGCGGTCCGTCAAGCTCGCGCGGGCCGCATTGGCCAACGACCCGGACGATCCGGATGCGAAGCGTACGGTCCGGCTTGCTGCCGGCGCGATCGGCAATGTCTCGGGCCACCTCTTGATCGAGGGCGCCTTCGCGAAAGCCCTCGATGCCGCCGATTCCTCGATTGCGCTCGCCCCCGGGCTCGTCTGGCTGCGGATAAACCGCGCCGACGCTTTGATGATGCTCGGCCAGACCGATGCCGCGCGCACGATCTATCTCCGCTACCAGGCCGTCGCCAACGACGGCTCAGACGGCGGGAAATCCTGGAAGGATGATGTGCTCGCGGATTTCGCCGCCCTCAAGACGCACGGATTCACCAGCCCGCTGATGGCCGAGATCGAGGCCGACTTCCAGGACTAGTACCAACTTTCGCTCATGGATGACTCACTCACATGACCTCGAAACACGTTACCCTCTCCCTCTGGGAGAGGGCGGCGCGGAGCGCCGGGTGAGGGAGCCTGTGTTACCCATGTGTGATTCCGGGTACTAGCCCGCGATCGCCCGAGGCGGAATCGTCGGAGGGCGTGAATCGCGGGCTCGAAGACAGTCGCTGCCGCCGCTCAGGGCGTGATCGCCACCGTTGCGTGCCCGACGCCGCTCGCTCCGGCGAGGGTCACGCCGGGATGGCTGGAGGACGGGCCTCCAAAGGCGTTCTCATCCGTGTTCGCGTGCGTCGAGACACTCCCGGTATTGCTGTTGCCGGTGGCATTGGCGCCGCCGACACCGATCGCATCGAACGGGGCCCCTGACGTGCCGGGCAAGCGGCCCGTCGCCGAACTGTTCACGCCGAGCGACGCAACCGGCGCCCCGGCATTGGCAAGCGAACCGTCGGCCATTCCGCTGCTGTTGAACCCGGCCGTGCCGTTCCCGCTGGTCGCAAGGCCGCCCCTCGACACCGATGTTCCGGCGAGTGTCGTCGTGCCATTCACGGTGCCGACCCCAGCCACGGAGTGATCGAAGGAGAACGAGCCCGCGGTTCCCTTGCCGGCGACTGAGCCATTGGCGCTCGAGTTCGCAGCCACGCCAATCGGACCGGCCCCGATTGGCGTCATCGCGAAGCCGTTGCCGGTACCGCTGCCGCTGGCATCGTAGGACGCGAAGGCGTGCGGCGTCGCGCTCGCCCGGCCAAGGCTGAGCGAGGCAGTTTGAATTCCCTGGCTGGTCATATGGGCGGCGGAATAGGAGGCGGCGAGGCTGTGCGCGGTGCCGTTGCCGCTGCCCGTGAGTGAGCCGAAGACCGAACTGTGCGCAGTCGAGGTGAGCGAGGAGCCGTTCGCAGCGGTTGCAGTACCACCGGCGTGGTACGAGCCGGTTGCGACGTCATCGCCGGTGGTGCTGCCCTTCACTCCGCCGCTGCTGATGGTGAAGCTTTTCACGCCGTGTGGCGTATCGATCGCCACCGATATCTCGTGCGAGTGGGCCGCGACCGTGCCGGTGCCGGATCCACCGACCGAGCCGGCCACCTCGGAGTTGGCGGTGGCTGTCGCCGGGCCATTCTGCGCAGTCACAGTTCCGTCGGCGTTGAAGGAGGCAGTGCCGCCCGTGCTGGTGGCATGCCCGCTCGTGAAGGATTTCGCGATCGCCACCCGGCCGTTGGAAATGGCAACGGTATGATCGCTCGCCTGCGCGCTGCCCGAGCCGTTCACCGTGGCGTTGGCCGTGCTGTTGGTGCTGCTCGCCATCACACTGCCGTGGGTAGGCTGTGCGGCGGCGGCGGCACTGGCCGTGCTGCTGGCAGAACCCGAGGCGCTGCCTCGTGACGTTACGCTGGCGTTCGACCCGGTACTGGCGACCGCCAATCCGGTCTGCGATGCCGCTGCGCGAGAGCTGGCGTTGGCGGCAGTCCTTGCCCCGCCATTGCCGACGCTCGCCGCCGATGTTGCCGTGCCGACGGCGGCCGCGACAGACTGGCCGCTCGCCGCCGTCACCGCCTGGGACAGACCCGAGGCCATGCCCAGTGCGCTCCCGGCACCCGTGCTGGTGGCACTGGCGGTGCTGTTGGAATCCGCCCCCGCCGTGCTGGCGCCCACGGAACTCGTGTTCGACGAGCTTGCGGCGCTCTGGCTGGAGCCAGTCCCGCCAACGCTCGCTGTTCCACCGGCGCTGCTGCTGGACGACGCTCCGCCATCTTGGCCGCTGCCCGCGCTGCCATTGCCCGTGCTGCCATGCCCGCCGCCGTTACCATTGCCAGCGCCATTGCCACCGCCGTGGCCGCCACCGCCCTTGGCAAACGCCTTGGAAATATGCACGACCGGCTGTGCAAACTGCACGCTCAGGGGAACGGCTGCTGCTGCCATCGCAAGCGTACTGATCGTCCCCAGCAGCAACAGACGCGATCGCGGGATTCGCATGGCTTGCTTCCTCATGTGAGCGCACTCGGCGCGGCCCTGCGACTGACCGGCCTCCCCACGCATGCGCCACCTCCCGCGCTGCTCTGAACTCTGAACAGAGAGACCGCAGTCACTGATCGTCGCCGCCGCGTATCAAGCAAATACGGCCCAATTGCGGCCCGACGCCAGTCTCAATTTTATGCACGAGCAACCTTCGATCGGCATGACGGGATTCCTTGCCGGAACCGCTGACCATCTATAGTGCCCGGGATCCGGCCGTTCCGCTTGTATCGTTCAGTGATCGCGCCACATCGGGAGCAGCATCGGGAGCTTGTCCAGGGGGAGAAAGGAGATGCTGGAAATGGATTTCGCCGGCGCCGGCACGGTTCTGCTGCTCGCGCTGATGGTTGCCACAATGCCCGGAGCGAGGGCGCAATGGCTGGCCGGCGAAGGAGCGCGGTTCCTCTACGCCGGGGCCGGCACTGGTTCCTCGCCCGGACCGGCCGGTGCGACGCAAGGGACTTCTGTCGCGGCCTCGGCGAGTGCGTCGGCACATGCCACGGCGTCTGCATCGAGCAGCGGCACAGGCACTTGCAGCGCACAGTCGTCCGCTCAGGCGGAAGCGCAGGCAGGCGGTGACGTGGTACGAAAGAGCACTCAGAAGCGCGTCGAGCAAAAAGGCAGCGGCTGTTCGGCCAGCGCCCAATCTTCCGCGGAGGTCAGTGTCGGCCCGTCGGCTGGTGCGCCGCAACGCTGATCGCGGGGCCGGAGGGCGAGGCCGGAAGCGATGAGCGATCCGAGCGGCGGCGGCGTGGTGTCTTCCGCAGCGGAAAGCGGCAGCGGGCTGGCATCACCGGCGGCCGCACCGGGGGCTGACGGAAGCACCGCATCCTCTGCAAAACCGCGCGGCGTCGGCGGCCTTCAGGATCGCTTCCCGACGGCGTTGGGCCGCTTCTCTCTGCCGCTGTGGCAGCGCCTGCTCAACCTCATGCTGAATGTCGCCGTTCCGGCGGCCATCTTGATCGTACTGATTCTCCTGGCACGCGAAATTCTGAGACCCACCCTCGCCATCCAAGCCATTTCCGTACCACCTTCCTTGTCCACGCGGGGTTACGGACCTGAGGTTGCCGCGCAGCGTCTGCACGACGCCATCGAGCGGCTTCTGGCGTCCGCTTCACCCGCCGCGGTGGGAAGCAGCAGCGCGCTTGCGCAATCGAAGCCACCGCTCCGCACGCTCGAGATGGGATCCCTGCCAAATCCCTTTGTCCTGCCGGCCCCGGCCCCGATCCGCGATCTCGCCGACCGGGCGCGGCTGCCGGCCGTTGTCGTGCTCGGGCCCGGCCTGTCCCTCGAATCGGTCGCCATGGCGATCGGCGCCGCTCTCGGAGCCGGACAGCGACTGATGGTCTCGGGGGAGTTCATTGGTAATGGCTCGCATTTTTCGCTCGTTCTGCGTGGCAACGGTCGTGTGATCTTTTCCCTCGGCCCCGGCGGCGACGCGACAGATCCCGATCTCCTTCTTGATCGGGCGGCGCCGAGTGTGATCGCCGCCGCCTCTCCTGTGACCGGGGCGGCCCTCCACCGCAGCCTCGGCAACGGTTATGTGACAGATGGGAACCTCGATTCGGCCACCCGCGAGTATCAAGCCGCGATCCGCCTGGATCGCGGCTCCGGCGCCGCCCATGCCGACCTCGGCAGCGTTCTTCTCCAGCAACAGAAATTTGCTGCCGCCGCCAGCGAATTTTCGAAAGCGATCGCGCTCGACCCGGCATCCGGCGCCGCCCATGAGGGGCTGGCCATTGCCCTCGCCGGAGAAGGCCGGCTCGCTCCTGCCCTGGCGGAATTGCGCATGGCCGTGCATCGGGATGGCCAATCTCCCGCCACTCACGACAATCTCGGCAATGTGCTGCTCGCGCAACGCAATCCCGGGCCGGCAGCCACGGAATATCACGCTGCGATCGCGCTCGATCCCGGATTCGCCATCGCTTACAACGGCCTTGGTGACGCTCTCCTCGCGCAACGGCACGTCAGCGCGGCGGGCCAGGAGTTCCGCACCGCAATTCGGCTCGATCCCCGGTCCTTCTACCCGCATGACGGCCTCGGCGCCGTCCTCCGCAACCAGGGCCAACTGCAGCCGGCAGCGGCGGAGTATGGCCGCGCGATAGCGCTTGACCCTCGTTCCGCCCTCCCACGCAACGGGCTCGGCGATGTTCTGCTGAGCGAGCATCAGTTTGCCGCCGCCGCCCGGCAATATCGCGCGGCGATCGCGCTCGACCCCCTCTACGCCAGCCCGCACAATGGCCTTGCCAACGCGCTGAACGATCTTGGCAAGCTCGACGCGGCCGCCGCGGAATACCAAAGCGCGATCGCGCTCGGTCCCGACTCCGCCGTCCCGCACAATGGGCTCGGCAACGTTCTGTTCGACAAAAGCGAGCTCGCCGCCGCCGCCGCCGAATATCGCAGCGCCATCGCGCTCGACGCCGCGCTGACCTATCCGCATAACGGGCTCGGCAACGTTCTCTATGATCAGGGCAGCCTCGCCGCCGCCGCCGCCGAATACCGGAAGGCCATCAACCTCGACCGGACATATGGAGACCCGCACAACGGCCTTGGCAACGTCCTCTACGACCAGGGCCAACCGGATCAGGCGGCGTCCGAATATCGCATCGCCATCACACTCGATCCGAAATCCGCTCTTCCGCACAACGGCCTCGGCAACATTCTGCGCGATCAGCGCAAGCCGGAGGCGGCGGCGGCGGAATATGAGAAGGCGATCGCCCTCGATCCGAAATTCTCCCTGGCCTATAACGGACTTGGCAACGTCCTGTTCGACCGGCACGAAGACGATCCGGCGGCCGGCGAATACCGCAAGGCGATCGCCCTCGATCCGAAGGCCGCCCTTCCCCGCAACGGCCTCGGCAACGTTCTCCTGGATCAGCAGAAGCCGGCTGCGGCTGCGGCCGAATACCGCTCAGCCATCGCCCTCGATCCGAAATTCGCGCTTGCGCACAATGGTCTTGGCCTCGCCCTCTTCGAGCAGGGCAAGCCGGATGAGGCGATCGCCGAATATCGCGCCGCCATCGCGCTTGCCCCCGATACGGCCCTTCCACACAACAACCTTGGCAATGTGTTCCTCGCGCAGGGAAGGCTCGATGAGGCCGCCGCAGAATACATGAAGGCGGTCGCGCTCGGCCCCGCCATGGCCAGCGCACACTACGGCCTCGCGGTCGCCCTGCTCCGGAAAATCGGCCCGGAGACGCCGGAAGGCTTGCGACTGGCGGCGCTCCAGGAAGCTTGCAAGGAGCTGCACTCGGCGGCCGCTCTCGCGCCGACGGATCATCAGGTTCAGGAGCAGGTCGAGATCGTCGACAAGCTCCTGCCGTCCGGCCGGCACTGCTCTTCCGACTGAGCAGCGCCGGAGGCGGCCAGCCCGCGATCGCCCGAGGCGGAATCGTCGGAGGGCGTGAATCGCGGGCTCAAATAAAGCGCTAGCCCGCGATCGCCCGAGGCGGAATCGTCGGAGGGCGCGAATCGCGGGCTCAAACAATGTCCTAGACCCGTGCCGGGCTGCTCCTATTCGGCCGCCATGCGCGGCGGATCCGCCATCTCGACCGCGGACGCAAGATCAACCGAGATGAGGCGCGAGACACCGCGCTCCTGCATTGTCACGCCATAAAGCCGCTGCATCCGTGCCATCGTCAGCGGATGGTGCGTTGCGATCAGCATCCGCGTGCCCGATTCGCGCACCACGTCCTCGACCAATGCGCAGAACCGCCCGACATTCACGTCGTCGAGCGGAGCGTCCACTTCGTCCAGCACGGCAATCGGCGCGGGATTGCAGCGAAAGACCGCAAATATCAGCGACAGTGCGATCAGCGCCTGCTCGCCGCCGGAAAGAAGCGAGAGCTGGGCCAGCTTCTTGCCGGGTGGCTCGGCGTAGATCTCGAGCCCGGCGGAGAGCGGATCATCCGATCCGACCAGGGCGAGATGCGCCCGCCCGCCGCCGAACATGCGCTGGAAAAGCGCGTGGAAATGCCGATCGACCTCGGCGAACATCGCCGAAAGCCGGCTCCGCCCTTCGCGATTGAGATAGCCGATCGAACCGCGCAGCTTGGCGATGGCGCCGATCAGCTCCTCCCCTTCGCGGGTGATCGCGGCAATGCGCGTTTCGATCTCGCCGGCTTCCATCTCGGCGCGAAGATTGACCGGCCCCATCGCTTCCCGCTCACGCATCAGCCGCTCGAGCCGCCGGCGCGCCGCCTGTTCGGCATCCGCCGCCGTTGCCGCTTCAGGCAGCGCGGCATGGGCCCCCAGGCGCTCGCGGATCTGCTCATCCACGGTGGCAAGCGCCGCTTCGGCTTCGCGGAGAGAGGATTCGCAAAGCAGCGCCTGTTCGCGGGCCGAACCTCTGTCGTGCTCCGCCGAACGCAGCGCGCGCGCCGCCGCTTCCGCGTCTTGCTCAGCCCCGGCGAGCCGCTGTTGAATCTGCCGATGCGCTTCTTCCGCAGCTTCCAGCGCATCGAGAGCCTGGGCGGCCGTGCGGGCGAGTTCCTGCGGCCGGGTCGCGAGCGCCGCATGTTCGGAAGCGAGTAAGGCCCGCCGACTCGCAAGCTCGGAAGTGCGCGCCGCGGCGGCCTCGCTGCGCTCAGCCCAGTCCTTCCGCTCGCGCGCAATGGCTGACTGGCGCGCCGAATCGGCGGCGCTCCGCTCCGCCAGGGCCGATTGCTCGGAGCGCGCCACCGCTTCGCACCCGCGCGCCGCCGCGAGTTCGCCACGCGCCGCCTCGAGAACGGCACGCGCAGCGGCAGGGTCGGGGAGATTCGCGCACTCCGCGAGCAGCGCCGCCAAAGCACGCTCCAGTTCGCTGCGTTCGGAGCCAATCCGTTCGGTGTGGAGCGCGAGTGCCTCGCGATGGGCGGCAACGGCCGCCGCCTCCCGGCGCAGCGCATCGGCGGCCCGGCGCAGCTTCTCGGAGCGTTGTTCGGCCCCCCGATGCCCCGCTTCCGCCTCGGCTGCCGCCCGGCTCGCCGCAGACTCGAAAGCCGCAACCGCTTCCCGGGCAGCCTGCGCGCTCGCCGCGGACTCCTCGGCCGCTCGAAGCTGATCGCCCAGCAGCAGCAGCCGGTTGCGCGCCACCATTCTGACCGCGCCCACGCTCTCGGTGCCGGGCTTGAGCGAATAGCCGTCCCAGCGCCAGAGGCCGCCGTCGCGCGTGACCAGCGCCTGTCCCGGCGCCAGGGCCGCCTGCAGGCGCTCCCCCAGCTCGGCGTTCTCGATCACTCCGACCAGCGGCAGGACACGCGCCAATGCCGCCGGCACGGGCAACAGCGCATCAAGCGGGATCGTCGCTTCGGGCAACGAAGCGGCCGCCGCCCCCCCGGCAGGGAGCGCCCGCCAGCGGCTCGCCGCCGCCTCCAGCGCACTGCCGAGCGCCGCCGAAACGGCAGCCTCGAGCCCGGCCGGAACAATGAGGGTTTCGCCGAGAGAGGGCCCTTCTGCACCCGGCTCGCCTCCGGCAGCGAGAACCGCGGCGAGGGCCTCGGTTTCGGCGGCAAGGCGAGTCCGTTCGGCAACCGCTTGCGCCAGTTTCTCCCGCGCCGCCTCATGCGCCGCGGCGGCCGCCTGGCGGCTGGCAGCGCATCTGTCCCGCTCGGCCCGCGCCGCCTGAAGGGCCGCCTCGGAGGCCGCTTCCTCGCCCGCCGCCGCCTCCAGGCGCAGAGTGTCAACCGCGGCGGCGGCAAGCCGGGTCTCTTCCGCGGCAAGCCGGGCCTCGTCGGCAATCAGCCGCCGCTGCCGGTCCTCGAGACGGCGCCGCTCCTGCTCCAAGGCACCGGCACGGGCCAGCACGCCGGCGGCTGCCTCCGCCGCGCGGTCGGCCGCCGCCTCCGCTGCTTCGGCCGCGGCGGTCGCTTCGGCGACCGCGGCACCGGCCGCCTCGGCCTCTGCCGGGCGGCGGAGAAGCGAAGCGGCAAGATCGCCGGCCTCTGCGGCCAGCCGCGCCTCGGCCGCCGCAGCGTCGCTGGCCAGGGCCGCTCCGTGGGCAAGATCGCGGTCGAGCTCCGCCAGCCGCGCGGCGCAGGCCTCGAGTTCGGCGCGGACGCGCGCCTCGTCCGCCGCGATCTGCTCACGGCCAAGGCGTGCCCTCTCCAGGGCGGTCCGGCTGGCTGCCTCTGCTTCGCGCTTCTCGGGCAACGCGGCAGCGGTTTCGGCAGCGCGTGCCCCCGCCCTTTCGGCAACGGCGGTCCGATCCGCCAGCGCGAGCCGGGCCGCCCGCAGCGCCTGCTCTGCCGCCGCCCGCATGGCCTCGGCGCGGGCGCGGGCGATCGCCAGCAGATCGGCCTCCGCCGCCCGGATGGCGTCGCCGAGATGGCGATAGCGGCTGGCCTGCCGTGCCTGGCGGCGGAGGGCGGCAAGCTGGGCCTCGAGACCCGCCCTCACCTCCTCGGCCCGGGCCAGGTTGGCCTCCGCTGCCGCAAGCTTGAGTTCGGCCTCGTGGCGCCGGGCGTGCAACCCGGTGATGCCGGCCGCTTCCTCCAGCAACAGGCGCCGCTCCTCCGCCCGCCCCCCGACCAGCGCGGTGATACGACCCTGGGTGATCATCGCCGAGGCGCGCGGCCCGCTGCCCAGGTCGGCGAACAATGTCTGCACGTCGCGCGCACGAACCTCACGGCCATTGATGCGAAACGTGCTGCCGCGGGCACGCTCGACGCCACGGCTGATCACCAGCTCCGCCGCCTCGTGGAAAGGCACCGGCAGCGGCGAATCGCCGGCCTCAATGGCCAGCGTAACCTCGGCCAGGTTGCGGGCCGGGCGGGCCGCCGTGCCCGCAAAGATCACGTCCTCCATCTCGCCGCTGCGCATGGATTTGGCACTCGCTTCGCCCATCACGAAGCGCAGCGCCTCGACCACGTTCGACTTGCCGCATCCATTCGGCCCGACGATCCCGGTGAGGCCGGGAAGGATTTCGATAGTGACCGGCTCAGCGAAGCTCTTGAACCCGACCAGGCGCAGGCGGGTGAAGCAGGCGGGCAAACAATCCCCTTCAGCCGCCGGCGGCGGCGATCAGCTTGGCGAAGTCCGCATAAGGCATCTCGCCGGCATGCGGCTTGCCGTTGATTATGAAGGTCGGCGTCGAGTCGACGTGATATTTTTCTTCGGCGCGGCGCTGCTCGGCGAGGATAAAGTTCTGCAGCGCGGTGTTATTGATGGCAGCCGAGAAATCGGCCTCGGACATACCGTCCAGCGCCGCCAGCTTGCCGATCTCCGCCGTCGAATTCACGTTCGGGGCGAAGGCCCATCGGTCCTGGCTCGCGAACAGCGCGAAGATGAAGGGGGCATAGCGGTCGGGCTCTAGCGAGCGCGCCACCATCGCCGCGGTCAGCGCCACCCGGTCGAGCGGGAAATCGCGGAAAATCCAGTAGACGGTGCCAGGCTGGATCAGCTTCTTCTCCACCTCGGGCATCGTCTCGTTGGCGAAGGCCGCACAATGCGTGCAGGTCAGCGAGAAATACTCGATCACGTGCACTTTTGCCTTCGGATCGCCGAGTGTCCGCGGGCCGAGGGCGGGGTCGGTCGCGGCACCGGCAAGCGATGGGGCCAACGCGGCGCCCGCGGCGGCGGCGGCGGCGAGGAGAGAGCGGCGCGAGAGGGACATGCGTGGAACCTCGACCAGTTGAGCCCCCGCCGCGACGGCGGCCGGAGCGGCGATCCGCTCAGCAAAAGGGGGTGCCGGAAGCTTGCGGTCAAGCCCCCACGCGCCGCGCCCGGCACGCCCCGGTTGCAGGCGCGGCGGTAGCGGCAAAATGGGAATCATGCTGCACTTTATGCAGGTGATTTTTAACCTGGGGAAGCTTGCACAGGCTGCCGATCGGAGGCAGTATTTTGCTGCTCCCGGTTCGCATTCGGCGAACGGAGCTGTGATGTCCGGGAGGAGTTAAATCCATGTGGACAAAGCCGAAGGTCGTCGAGATCGCCGTTGGCATGGAAATCAATTCCTACGCTTGCGCCGATCTGGACTGACAGACTGGGTCGCCTAGGCGCCGGGAGCCGATGAGCACGCTCATCGCTTCCGGTGCAACCCGTTTTACGACATGCACATTATCGTTCTGGGCGGGGCCGCCGGTGGGGGTTTCCCGCAATGGAACTGTTCCTGCGCTAATTGCTTGCGGGCACGCAACGGAGACCCCGCCGCCCGCCCCCGGACCCAATGCTCGCTCGCGGTGTCCGCCGATGGACGGAACTGGCTTCTTCTGAACGCCTCGCCCGATCTCAGGGAGCAGATCGCCGCCAACCCCGCCCTGCATCCGAACGGCAGCGGCCGCGACAGCCCGATCCGGGCGGTGCTGCTCACCAACGCCGAAATCGACGCCGTGGCAGGGCTCCTGCACCTGCGCGAAAGCCAGCCGCTCAGTCTGCACGCCTCGGGGCGGTCCCTGGCACTGATCGAGGCCAACCCGATGTTCAGGGCGCTCGATCCTGCCTTCGTCGCCCGCCGCGAGATCGTTCTTGGCGAGGCCCGAGCGGTAACGGATTTCGCCGGCCAGCCGCTTGGCCTGACGGTGGAGGCCTTTGCCGTGCCGGGCAAGGTTGCCCTCTACGCCGAGACGGGCGAGCGGCCGGAATATGGCTCCGCCCCCGGCGATACGCTCGGCCTCGCTGTCAGCGAGACCGCGAACGGCGCGCGATTCCATTTCGTGCCCGGCTGTGCCGCGCTCTCGCCCGAATTGCTCACCCGGCTCAGGGATTCGCCGCTGGTTTTCTTCGACGGCACGCTTTGGACCGATGACGAAATGATTCGCCTCGGGCTCGGCACCAAGACCGGCCGGCGCATGGGGCACCTCGCCGTCTGGGGAGAGGATGGCACCGTCGCCGGCCTTGCCGCGCTCGGCATCCGGCGGAAAATTTTCGTGCACGTGAACAATACCAATCCGATCCTGATGGCGGATTCGCCGGAGCGACAGAGACTCGCCGAGGCAGGCTGGGAGGTGGCGGAGGACAGGATGGAGATTGCGCTGTGACGGCCTTGATGAGTGCCGCCGAACTCGAGCAGGCGCTGCGTGCGGTCGGCGCCGAGCGCTATCACAACCGCCACCCGTTCCACGGGCTTCTGCACGGCGGCAAGCTCGACCGGCGCCAGGTCCAGGCCTGGGCGCTGAACCGCTACTATTACCAGTGCCGCATTCCCCAGAAGGACGCCGCGCTGATGGCGCGCACGGAAGATCGGGAGCTGCGCCGCGTCTGGCGCCAGCGGCTGGTCGATCATGACGGCACCGGCCCGGGCGAGGGCGGCATCGAGCGCTGGCTCCGCCTGACCGCGGATCTCGGGCTGGACCGGAACTACGTGCTCTCGACCGCCGGGGTGCTGCCCGGCGTCCGCTATGCCGTCGATGCCTACGTCGCCTTCGTGCGGGAACGGACCCTGCTCGAGGCGGTCGCCTCCTCGCTCACCGAGATCTTCTCCCCGGCGATCATTTCCGAGCGCGTGGCGGGGATGCTCGCCAACTATGACTTCATCACCCGCGAGACGCTCGCCTATTTCAATGCCCGCCTCGACCAGGCGCCGCGCGACGCCGATTTCGCGCTCGACTATGTCAGGCAGCACGCACGCACTCCCGAGCAGCAGCACGCGGCGATCGCCGCCCTCACCTTCAAGTGCGATCTCTTATGGGCGCAGCTCGACGCGCTGCACCACGCCTATGTCGCCCCCGGCCAGGTGCCGCCCGGGGCGTTCGGCTGGTCCGGATGAGCACCACGACGACGCTGACGGCCGAAAGCCGCCCCGGCCTGTCGCCGCACGTGCGCCTGAAGCAGGACCGCGCGCGCGGCGGCTGGGTTCTCCTCGGCCCCGAGCGGGTGCTGATGCTCGACGATCTGGCGGCCGAAGTGCTCGGGCTTTGCGATAGCGCAGCCAGCATCGGCGACATGGCCGATGTGCTGGCCGGGCGGCATTCCGCCCCGCGCGCGGAAGTGCTCGGCGACGTCATCGAGATGCTGCAGAATCTGCACGACAAGGGATTGCTGATCGTATGACCGCACCCGGCCCGCCGCTGGCCCTGCTCGCCGAGCTGACGCATCGCTGCCCGCTCGGCTGCCCCTATTGCTCCAACCCGCTCGCACTCGAACGCGTACGCGACGAGCTGGATACCGCAACCTGGCAGCGCGTCATCGACGAGGCAGCTTCGCTCGGCGCGCTGCAAATCCATTTCTCCGGCGGCGAGCCGATGGTGCGCACCGATCTCGTGGCGCTGGTTGCGCACGCCCATGCCGCCGGGCTTTACACCAACCTGATCACCTCGGCCGTGCTGCTGGACGAGCGGCGGCTTCCGCCGCTGCAGGAGGCCGGGCTCGATCATGTGCAGATCAGCCTGCAGGATACGCTGGCGGAAAACGCCGACCGCATTGCCGGCTATCCCGGCGGCCACGCAAAGAAGCTGAAGGCGGCCCGGCTGGTGCGTGGCGCCGGGCTGGCACTCACCATCAATGCCGTGATGCATCGGCAGAATCTCGCGCATCTGCCGGAGATGATCGAACTCGCCGTCGAACTCGGGGCCGGTCGTCTCGAGGTGGCCCAGGTGCAGTACTATGGTTGGGCCCTGAAAAACCGGGCCAGCCTCATTCCGACGCGCGATGAGGTGAGCCAGGCCGTGAAGATCGTAGCGGCGGCGCGCGAGCGCCTGAAGGGCCGGCTCGTCATCGATCACGTGGTGCCGGATTATTACGCAAAGCGTCCCAAGGCCTGCATGGGCGGCTGGGCACGGCAGTTCATCAACCTGACACCTTCCGGCCTGGCGCTGCCCTGCCACGCCGCTCAGGGCATTCCGCAACTTCGCTTCGACAATGTCCGCGATCGGCCGCTCGGCGAGATCTGGGAACATTCCGACGCCTTCGAGCGTTTCCGTGGCACGTCGTGGATGGCCGAGCCCTGCCGCTCCTGCGAGCGTCGCGAAATCGACTGGGGCGGCTGCCGCTGCCAGGCGATGGCGATCCTGGGCGACGCCGCGGCGACGGATCCGGCCTGCGCGCTTTCACCCCATCACCCCGCGCTGCTCGCACTGGCCAAAACGGAAAGTGCAGAGGCAGTTCCGCCCGAATTCGCCTATCGCCGTTACGCGAAGGCGGAAGTCGAGCCGGCCTCGGCCTGATACCCGCGATCCCCCGCGGCGGAATCGTCGGAGGGCGTGAATCGCGGGCTCGAATAAACCGCGCGCCCCACACAATTCTTCTCTCCCTCTGGGCCTACTTTTTCTCCCCTCTCCCTTTGGGAGAGGGGTAGGGGTGAGGGCGAGTCACCGATGAAAGAAAATCGTGATCGCTGAAACAAAGGCGCGAGCGTGATGACTTCAGGTCATCACGCTCGCTCCGCTTCGCTCGCGCCGCTTTGCTCGGTATTTGCTCAGTACAACACGACGCTGCGGATCGATTCGCCTTTCTCCATCAGGTGGAACGCGTCGTTGATGCGATCGAGCGGCATGGTGTGGGTAATGAGATCGTCGATCTTGACGCGATGGTCCATGTACCAATCGACGATGCGGGGCACATCGGTGCGACCGCGCGCGCCGCCGAAGGCGGTGCCCTTCCACACCCGTCCGGTGACGAGCTGGAACGGGCGGGTCGAAATTTCCTGTCCCGCTCCGGCCACGCCGATGATGGTGCACACCCCCCAGCCCTTGTGGCAGCATTCGAGGGCCTGGCGCATCAGCGTGGTGTTGCCGACGCACTCGAAGCTGTAATCGGCGCCGCCGCCGGTGAGCTCGACCAGGTGGCCGACAAGGTCCTTGATCCCGGCCGGGTTGACGAAGTGGGTGACGCCGAATTTGCGGGCCAGCGCTTCACGCTTCGGATTGAGATCGACGCCGACGATCATCTCCGCGCCGATCATGTGCGCGCCCTGCACGACATTGAGGCCGATGCCGCCGAGACCGAAGACGACGACCTTGGCGCCGGTTTCGACCTTGGCGGTGAAGATCACCGCACCGATCCCGGTCGTGACGCCGCAGCCGATGTAGCAGACCTTGTCGAACGGCGCGTCGTTGCGGATCTTCGCAACCGAGATCTCCGGCAGGACCGTGTAGTTGGAGAAGGTCGAGCATCCCATGTAGTGCAGGATCGGCCGCCCATTGAACGAGAAGCGGCTGGTGCCGTCGGGCATCAGGCCGCGCCCCTGGGTGGTGCGGATCTTCTGGCAGAGATTGGTCTTGCGGCTGAGGCAGTATTCGCACTCGCGGCATTCCGGCGTGTAGAGCGGGATCACGTGATCGCCCGCCTTGACCGTGCTCACCCCCGGCCCGACCTCGACCACGATTCCCGCGCCTTCATGCCCGAGAATGGCCGGGAAGAGCCCCTCGGGATCCGAACCCGAGAGCGTGTAGTGATCGGTATGGCAAACGCCGGTGGCCTTGATCTCGACCAGCACTTCGCCGGCCTTTGGGCCGGCCAGCTGGACCTTTTCGATGCTGAGTGGTTTGCCGGCCTCGAATGCAACCGCAGCGCGCGTTTCCATGACGCTACCTCAACTCTTGATACGGGATGCCCGGCAGGCCGTTGCCTGACGGCAACGGCCCCTCGCGATCGATCGATTCAGGCGGCCTTCGCCGTCCCCGCCCATCCCTCGTGACGGGGAAGCCCATCGTTCGGAATGGTGACCATCGGGTGCTTGGAGCGGGTGAACACCCAGCGATCCGGTGCCGCGCCGAGATTGTCGGCTCGCTCGAGGGTCGGCACATGGACCAGCACGAAATCGGGGAACGCGTCGACATAGAGGAACATGTGGCAGCCGCACGTGCCGCAAAAGCGGCGATGCGCGGTCGGCTTGGTGTCGAAGTTTTTGATCTTCTCCTCGTGCTCGGTCACCTTGAAGCCGCTCTTCTCGACCACTGCGAGGATGGCCAGCGCGCCGCCGGAGATGTCGGTGCAGTCCGTGCAGAGGCAATAATGCACCTCGTAGGGCTGCTTGGTGATCTCGAAGCGCACCGGATCGGTGCTGCAGCGGCAATGGCCCCTGACATGGATTCCTGTTCCTGACATGGTTCCCTCCTACCTCTCTCTCGATGTTGGTTCACTCTCAGGCGCAGTCGTCGGCCCGCGCGCGGCGAAAGCTGTCCGGGCCGGGATTGCCGAGGGTTTCCTCGCCCCGTTCATTTGAGCGACAGAATCCACTCGACGATCGTCTTGATGTCCGCATCCGACATGGTTGGATGCGGAGGCATCGGCACCATTCCCCAGGTGCCGACATGGCCGTCCTTGACCGCCTTGACCAGCATGTCGACGGCACCCTTCTGGCCCGCATATTTCTTGGCGACGTCCTGGTAGGACGGGCCGACAATCTGGTGGTCTATGGCGTGGCAGGTGACGCAGTCGTTTTTCTTGTAGAGCTGCTCCCCGAGCGGCTCATCGGCTCTTGCTTTGGCCGGCATCAGCGCCGCCAATGGCAGAGCGAACACCGCGACGGCCAGAAACGCCGGTACCACGCGTTGCCATCGCCGCCGCATCGCTTCCCCTCCTCGCGCTACCCCGAACGGCCAATCGGTTCCGGCCTGGCCGTCCTTGTCGAAACCTTGGGCGCGTACCGCACGCAGCCCCTCCCCGGCAGCGCCGACAGGAGGCGTCGACTACACATCCTTTGCACTGCAAGTGCAAGGCCCGTGCGTGCAAGGCCCGTGCCAAGGACGGCGGGAATGGCAGTATCGTGCGATTTCACGTGCTTGCATCCCCGCCGGACGCGCCGCCCCGGGGCCGGCGCATCGGAGTCGTGACAGCGGCGCCGAAAACGAGGACAATCTGTATCGAAGAACAAATGCACCGCGAACGCGCACTTTCCAAGCGCAAGGCGGCAGCGATAAGGGGAGGTGGCTTTCGCATGCGCAGGGAAGGTTCCGTCGATCCAACGAATGCCCCGGAGCAAAAGGCGGAAAGCCATGCCGAGTTCGTCCGGCGTAGCTGTGCCGGCATTGTCGGCAGCCTGTTGAGATCGCAGACCGAACCGTACGTCGTGGCCGCCTGGGAGCGCTGCCTCAGGGATCATCACCTCGAGCCGGGTGGCAACCCGCCGAGCGAACGGGTGGGCAGCAAGCTCCTGGAGAAAAGGCGGGCCCAGCTTGGTCCGCTCGCGCAGATCGTGCGCGCGGAGATGCGGCGCTTGTTCGGGCAGATCGCACCCTCCCACTATCTCCTGCTGCTGACCGATGCCGAGGGGCTGATCCTCGAGCGGATGTGCGAACCCGGCCACGAGGAATTGCTGCGGCGGGTCGATCTTGCTCCGGGCTTCATCTGGGACGAGCGGCACGAAGGCACCAACGGGCCCGGAACCTGCCTGCACGATCGCAAGCCGCGCCTCGTCCATCGTGAAGAGCATTTCTTCGCCCGCAATGTCCGCATGACCTGTTCGGCCGCACCGCTGTGGGGCCCGAACGGACAGTTGCTTGGCGCGCTCGACGCATCGCACTTCGACTGCCCCGACAGCCGTCAGAGCCAGGTGCCGACACTGGCGCTGGTCAGTACCTCGACCCGCATCATCGAACAGTCCTATTTCACCAGCAGCTTCAAGGATTGCTGGATTCTCCGTTTCCACGACCAGGTGGAGATGGTGAACCAGCTCCACGCGGCCATGCTGGCGGTGGATGAGCATGCCCGCATCCGCGCTTCCGACAGCACGGCATCGGCACGCCTGGGCATCGACAGCCACGATTTGCTGGTCGGGCGCGGCATCGAGGAACTGCTGGATGTTTCGCCGAGCCGCTTCTTCGCCGATGCACAGGCGCGACCCTACCAGATCTGGCCGGCTGCGAGCCGGGCCGGGCATCTTCTCTACGCCGGAATCTGGCCGCCGCAGGAACCGCCGCCCACGACTCTGGCAGCGAAGAGCCTGGCACCGCCGCCGCGGCAACGCGCCGACCTTGCCCAGCACCGGCTGGGCGACCCGGTAATGGCGCATAACGTCTGGTGCGCCGAGCGGGTGATGAACCGCGACATTCACATCCTGCTCCAGGGCGAGACCGGAACCGGCAAGGACACGTTCGCTCGCGCCATGCACCAAAGCGGGGAACGACGCGACAAGCCATTCGTCGCCCTGAGTTGTGCGGCCATACCCGAGACGCTGATCGAGAGCGAGCTGTTCGGCTACGACGCCGGCGCCTTCACCGGCGCGCGTGCCGGAGGCATGCGCGGCAAGGTGGTCGCGGCGCATGGCGGGATTCTGTTCCTTGACGAGATCGGCGACATGCCGCTCGCGCTGCAGGCGCGGCTGTTGCGGCTGCTCGAGGAAAAGGAAGTCATGCCGCTCGGCAGCAGCCGGCCGATCAGCATCGATGTGCGCGTCATCAGTGCGACCAACCGCGACCTTGGGCGCATGGTGCAGGAGGGCAGTTTCCGCAAAGACCTCTATTACCGCTTGAGCGGGCTCGTGTTGACCCTGCCGCCGCTCAGGGAACGATGCGACATGGAGCGGCTCGTCCGAGCCATTTCTGCCGAGGAGAACGGCGGCCTGCCGGTTACGATCGCGCCCGATGCGCTGGGCGCCCTCCTGGCCCACTGTTGGCCCGGCAATATCCGCGAGCTTCGCAATACGCTGGCGACGGCGATCGCCCTGGCCTCGGGCCAGCAACTCGAACGCCGGCATCTTGGTCCGGCTTTTGCCGCCGCTGATCCACCGGCCGCTCGAGAGATCAAGCCGTCTTCATTCTGCCCGGCAGTCGCCGGTTCGAATGACCCCAATCCGCTCGCCGTCGCCGAACGCGAGCGTCTGCTGCTCGAGCTCAAGCGCCGGCATTGGAACGCAACCGCAACGGCGGCCGCACTCGGCATCAGCCGCAACACGCTCTATCGCAAGCTGCGCCGGCACGGCGTTCGTCTCGCTTCGGAGGAGCCCGCGGAGAGCTGAAGCTCCCGCCTGGTCGGGTGCGAGCGGGGGCCGAATAAGAACACAGTGGCCGGATCGCGAAACGG
The DNA here is from genome assembly GCA_030041375.1 of Acetobacteraceae bacterium. Classification (GTDB taxonomy): domain Bacteria; phylum Pseudomonadota; class Alphaproteobacteria; order Acetobacterales; family Acetobacteraceae; genus JAKAWQ01. Next base: position 97,752 of record JASHOA010000060.1, on the reverse strand, counting down.
AACAAGGGTGCAGTCACGCCGCATGGGTGACAGGCACGCCGGCATCCAGCACCGACCCCGCCGCCTCACCCGTGGCATAGGGAAAGCCCTCGTCGGCCCAGCCCGTCATCCCGCCGAGCATGAGCTTCACCGGCCTTCCCAGTTGCGCCAGGCGCATTGCCCCGCGGTCAGCCCCGTTGCAGTGGGGACCTGCGCAGTACACGACAAACAAGGTTTCTTCGGGCCAGCTTACCATCTGCTCGGCCGTCATCTGCCGATGCGGAAGGTTCAGCGCGCCAGGAACGTGCGAGCGCGCATAGGCCTTTGGCCCGCGCACGTCCAGCAGCACAAAACCGGCTGGCAGTCCGCCGGCCTGCGTCATGGCCTCATGCACATCCGCGCAGTCCGTTTCAAGGGAAAGGCGACGGGTGAAGTGGTCGAGGACTTCGGCGGACGATGCCGCAGGAATCTGGGTGACGGGGTTCGGGTGCATGACTGGCTCCTGTCCGATGACCTGTCCCTACATTGCGCCGTTTCGTTTCGCTCTGGGCAGCGGCACGGCTGCCGTATAGCGTCAAGATCATGCCAAAGCCGTCCGCTCCACCCCTCAATCCGCTCGTCGTGGCGATGGCCTATGACGGACTATGCACGTTCGAGTTCGGCTGTGCTGTCGAGGTGTTCGGCCTGCCCCGGCCGGAGATGGGACCGGACTGGTACCGCTTTGCCGTCGCTGCGGCAGAGCCGGGTCCGTTGCGGGCGGCTGGCGGCATCACGGTAGGCGTGGACGGCGAGCTGAATCTGATCGCGCGCGCCGGCACCGTCGTCGTGCCGGGCTGGCGTAGTGCAGACGCGCCGGTGCCAACAGCACTCTGCGAAGCGCTGCGGGCCGCGCACGCTTCGGGAGCACGGGTGCTTTCACTATGTTCAGGCACGTTCGTTCTGGCGGCCGCAGGACTGCTGGACGGACGGCGGGCCACGACGCACTGGCGCTACTTCGACGCGCTCGCAGCCCGCCACCCTGGCCTGACCCTGGTGCCCGACGTGCTGTACGTGGACGAGGGCAGCGTGCTCACCGCCGCCGGCAGCGCGGCGGGGCTGGATCTTTGCCTGCACCTGATCCGGCGCGACTGGGGTCCGCAGGTGGCTAATGCGGTGGCCCGCCGACTGGTCATTCCGCCCCACCGCGACGGCGGGCAAGCGCAGTACGTGGAGCACCCTGTGCAGCGCGAACGAGCCGGCGGCTCGCGCCTGGCCGGGCTGCTGGACCGGGTGCGCGCAGCACTCGGAGAGAACTGGTCAATCGAGCGCTTGGCGGCCGAGGCCGCCGTCAGTCCGCGCGCTTTGCACCGGCGCTTCCAAGAGGCGACCGGGAGCAGCCCTGGAGCTTGGCTGCTGACCGAGCGCCTCGGCCGGGCACGCGAGCTGCTGGAAGACTCAGCACTTCCTGTCGAGGACGTGGCCGCTGCCTGCGGCTTCGGCACCGCGGCCACCCTGCGCCATCACTTCCGCTGCATTCTCGGCACAAGCCCATCCGCTTACCGGGCTCGGTTCGCCGTCGTGCCAAACACTTGAAGCCGCTCATGATTCGTGCCGCGGACCATGCGATCCCGCGATCGCCCGAGGCGGAACCGTCGGAGGGCGTGATCGCGGGCTCGAATCAAGCGCGAGACCCATGTCGGGCTGCACAGTCAGCCCGGCACGGGGCTAGCCCGCGATCGCCCGAGGCGGAATCGTCGGAGGGCGTGAATCGCGGGCTCGAATCAAGCGCGAGACCCGTGTCGGGCTGCACAGTCAGCCCGACACGGGTCTAGCCGCCGGCGTAGATCACGTGATTGCGGGGGTCGAGCAGCGGCACACCATAGCTCTCGAGAATGCGGGTGATTTCCGGCTGCTCTTTGTCGATGATGGCATTGAGAGTCCGCCGCCAGGCATCATCCGCCTGCCTCACGCCCATGACGATGCTGAACGTCATGGGCGGTCCGTCGCTCGATTCGTGCAGCAGCGGGGCGATGGCGAGCGCGCCATGCGAACGGCTCGCGAAGTAGCCGGCGATCGGTCCCCACAGGATGCCGACGTCGATCTTGCCCTGCTCGAGGTCGTGCACGAGGTCCTGCGCCGGCGCGAAGAACTTGGTATTGATCGACAGCTCATAGGAATGGACATGGTCCAGGAGATCGTTCTCGGCCAGAATCGTTGCCGGCGGCGTGCCGGCAATGATGCCGATCTCCTTGCCCTTGAGCCGTGGATCTTCGAGGCTCTGGATGCCGTCGAAGCCGGCATGCGGGCGGAAAATCAGCGCATAGGCTGAGCGATAGTAGGCGTTGGTGTTTCCCACCATCGTCGCGCCCTGGGTGATGCCCATCACGACATCGCAGCGATAGTTGAACAGCGTCAGCTGCAGGAAACCGAATACCTGCGGCTGCCAGGTGAAGCCGAGCCGCTTGCCGAGGGATTGGGCAAGGACGGCGGCGATCTTGTTCTCGAATCCCTGCTCGGCCTGGTTCGAGAAGGGCAGATTGTTCGGGTCGGCACAGACCCGGAACACGTGCGGGTCGACAAGCTCGGCGCCGATGCCGAGCCCCGGCGCCTGCGCCATCGCCGGGGTACCGAGCGCCAGCATGAGCCCGCAAAGAGCGAGCCCGCACCAGCCGCCGAGCGAGCCGCGCGGCATCACGGTCACATCTGGATTCCGAGGCACTTGTACGACGCCTCGTCGAAGCCCTTGGGTGCCGGGGCATGTTTGGGCGGACGCCCGCGGCCGAGCCCGCCGGTCGCGCGGGCACGGAGATAGGCGTAGATCTCCTGGATGAAACACATCACGTTCTTGTCTGTCGCGAACGAAGGCATCACGAGCTGCTGGGCAGTATTCACCGCCTGGATGCCGCCGGCAACGAAGGCGATGAACTGCGCGTAGTCGATGCCCTTCAGCGCCTGCGTGAGGTCCGGAGCGTACGAGGAGCCCGCACCGTCCGGCCCGTGGCAGCGCAGGCACGCATCATTGTAGCGCAGGAAGCCGACGAACGTGCCCCAGTCGACGCTGCCGTCCTTGGCAATGTTGAACGTCGGCGCGCCGTCCTTGTCGGTCCAGATGCCGCCCGATTCCTTCACCGGCGTCGGATTGCCGGGCGCCGCCGCCAGTGCCGCGACGCCGCACCCGAGAGCAAGAGCGAAAGCGATGAGAACGAGGCGGGAAGTGACCGTCACGGCTCTGGATTCCTTGAGATGGTGAGATCGATTGTCGGCCCGGCGCCGATCATGACGGGCGGAGATGAGAATGGAAAGGCCGGCACCCCGTTCGGGGTGCCGGCCCCAGTCTGTCACGTCAGCAAGCGAGACTGACTCACGATCCCGGAAGCGCGAACACCGTGAGCTGGCCGCCGAGTGCGGTGTAGTTCTTGAGCGCGGCGTAACCGCCGACCGCGCCGAGCCCCGCGTGCGGATCGGTCAAGCCCGCGGCGAGACCGATGCCCGCCCAGCCACCGACGCCCGACAGCACGGCGATGTACTGCTTGCCGCCATGCATGTAGGTCATCACGTTGCCGATGATGCCGGAGGGGGTCTTGAAGTTATAGAGGATCTTGCCGGTCTTGGCGTCGACCGCGCGGAGATACCCCTTCAGAGTGCCGTAGAACACGACACCACCGGCCGTGGTCAGCGCGCCACCCCAGTCGGAAAACTGGTCGTTGATCGCCCAGACGGTTTTACCGGTGACCGGATCAAAGGCGATGAAGCGGCCCATGTAGCCACCCGGCCCGGGGAACATCGAGAGCGTTGCCCCGACATAGGGCTGGCCCGCGGTGTAAGCCACCGGATAGGGCTCGTAGTCCATGCACACATGGTTGGTCGGCACGTAGAAGAGGCCGGTCTGCGGGTCGAAGGCTGCCGGCTGCTCATCCTTGCTGCCGAGGGCGGCCGGGCAGATGCCCTGGTAGTTGACGTTCGCACCACGCGAGCCTGGAGCGTACTGCGCGACGACGCTGGGCCGGCCGTAGTTCGGGCTGGACGGATCCATGTCGACGCCGGTGGTCCAGTTCACGTCCGAGTCGTACTTGTTGGCGGCGATCAGAGCACCGGTGGCCCGGTTCAGCACGTAGGCCAGGCCGTTGCGGTCGAAGTGGACCAGTACCGGCACTTGCTGGCCGTTGATGGTCAGATCCGCGAGGATCATTTCGTTGATGCCGTCATAGTCCCACTGGTCGTGCGGGGTCATCTGATAGACCCACTTGGCGACGCCGGTATCCGCGTCGCGGGCGAAGATGGTCATCGACCACTTGTTGTCGCCCGGCCGCTGCACCGGATTCCAGGTCGAGGGGTTGCCCGACCCGTAGTAGAGAAGGTTCAGCTTGGGATCGTAGGAGTACCAACCCCAGGTATCCCCACCGCCGATCTTCCACTGGTCGCCCTTCCAGGTTTTCAGGCTGGAATCGGCGCCGACCACCTTGCCGAGCGATGTGGTCGTGTTCGGATCGAACTTGATCATGCTGTCGGGCCCTTCGGAGTTGGCCTTCCAGATGATATGTCCGTCCGCCAGGCTGAGCGCGGCAATGAAGCCATTGACGCCGAACTCGCCGCCCGAGACGCCGGCGAATACCTTGTCGCCGACCACCAGCGGCGCATCGGTGCCGGTGGCGCCGACCTTGTAGCTGCCGAGCGGGGTCGACCAGTCGACCTTGCCGGTCTGCGCGTCGAGCGCGACCACCGTGTTGTCCGCCTGGTGGAGGATGATCTTGCCATCTCCGTAGGCGACGCCGCGGTTCACCGTATCGCAGCACATCACCGGGATGACCTCAGGATTCTGGGTCGGCGTGTACTGCCAGATGATGCGCTCGTTGTTGTTGAGATCGAGGGCATAGACGGTGTTCGGGAAGGGCGTGACGAGATACATCACGTCGCCGATCACCAGCGGCTGGCCCTCATGCCCGCGCAGCACGCCGGTGGAGAAGGTCCAGGCGACCTGGAGCTGCCCCGCATTGCTGGCGTTGATCTGGTCAAGCGTCGAATAGCGTGTCGACGCATAGTTGAGCGCCGGTATCGCCCAGTTCCCGGTGTTTGCCGCCGCTTGCTGAAGCGATGGCATGGCATTTTGGGCGTTTGCTGTCGGTGCGGCGATCACCGCCCCCGCCAACGCCCCCAGAGCCGCGAATGCGACCCATGACTCTCTCAGTCTCATCTCCATTCCTCCCTTGAAGTCGCATACTCAGGGACGCCTCCGGAAGCGACCGAAGGACGTCAGGGACACCTACGCACATGCTGTCGTCACGGATGGGTTAGCCGCTCGGCCATGCGTCCATTCGGTTTCCTCCACTCAGGCTGATTGCCTGGCGTTGCGTTCGTCATGCTCGTCCGGATCCAGTCCGGACGAGACCGTCACGGCGCCTGTCAAGCAATCGCCGTGATGGCTGTCAAGCAAATGCCGTGATTAAATTTAAGCAACTGCCATGCCAATCTCGCCCGTAGGCCGCGCCGCAATGCAATTTCAGAAGGATGGACGGCGCCGGGCCGGTTGCTTCCTTTACGAAACGGTTCAAACCTGTGACAGGTGGAGCGGACATGGAGGACACTCTGTCCCAACCGGGAGACGGACACGCGAGCCGCCTTCAGAAGCAGCGAACCTCGCCCTCGGCTTCGGCCTCGCGCAGGCGACGGACGATATTCTTCGCCGTATCGGTTTGAAACTCCATCGCGAGGAAGCTTTTCTCCTGCTGCATGCCGAGGACCGTCTCGGCGGAGACGTATTCGCTGTAGGGCAGGATCGAGGCCACCACGTCGATGGCGCAGGAACAGCGATCGAGCGCCTCGTGCGTCCCGCCATTGACCGCCATGCAGGCGAACACGTAATCGGCGCGCGCCGAGGTCGGATAGTCATTCGTCGCGCCCGCCGCGGGCGCGTTGCCGGAGGCGGCTGCAAACGCCGTCAGGGGAAACGTGATCAACAGAACCACGAGCAGTTTTCGCATGTTCCTCATTTCCTCGCGAAGTGGTCCGGGGTGCTGGTCCGGCCGGCAAATCCGCTCCGGGGATGCCGCGGATGCAGGCGGCGCCATCTTGCAACCCGAAGGGGGCGGTGGAAAGTTAAGCGTTGGAAGGGAGGGCGGATGAAGGAGGGAGCCTGGCCCCGGTTGGGCGGCCGGAAGCGGGATCGATATGGCTTCTGGTGGAATCGCGAAGCGATCCATCAAAGCCATGAAATTGATCGAGAAAATAAACGAAGAGCGGGATGATCAAACAGCATCCCGCGCTGGCTCGCCGCAGCCTCCTCGGCGCCGCCGGCCTGTTCGCCGCCGGCAGTGCCGCATCGGCCGCCCCTCCTCCCGTGGCGACACCCACGGTCAGGCTCGGCGTGCTGGCGTTCGGTACCGTGCGCTGGGTGGCCAGCGTGATGCTCAGCCATGCGCTCGACCGCGCCCAGGGCTTCACGCTGAAAACCGAAACACTCGCCAACAACGACACGGCGAAGGTGGCACTGCTGGGCGATTCGGTCGATGTCATCGTATCTGATTGGCTGTTCGTCGGCGCCGAGCGGGCACGCGGGCTCAAGCTGCGTTTCGCGCCCTTCTCCTCGGCCAGCGGCGCCATCGTGCTGGCGCGGAATTCGACGATCCGCTCGTTCAAGGATTTCGCGCACAAGCGCCTCGGCATCGCCGGCGGGCCATTCGACAAGTCCTGGATGATCGTGCGCGCAGCGGCCAGGCGCGAAAGCGGCCTCGATCTCGCCCGCGCCGCCGAGATCGTCTACGCCGCGCCGCCGCTGTTGAGCGCCAAGCTCGAAGAAGGCGATCTCGATGCGGTGCTCACCTATTGGAACTTTGCCGCCGCGCTGGAGATCGCGGGCCTCCACCCCCTGGTCAGCGTCTCCGAGTGCGCCGAGGCGCTCGGCCTGCCGGCGCATCCGCCGCTGATCGGCTATGTCTTCCGGGAAGCCTGGGCCGGGCAGCAGCCACGGGCAATCCGCGGCTTCCTTGCCGCCAGCACGGCGGCGGAAACGCTCCTCCTTCGCTCCGATACCGCCTGGGGGCCGGTCCGCCCGCTGATGGACGCCCCGGACGATCGGCTGTTCGTATTGCTCAGGCAACGTTTCCGCGCCGGCATCGTGCCGGTCGCACCGGCCGAAGAGGAGCAGGCGGCAGAGCGGCTGTTCGCGATCCTGCATCGCGAGGGGGGTACCGCCGCCACCGGCGGGTTGGCCAGTTTGCCGCCAGGGATCTTCTGGCCCGCGCCATCGTGATCCCGCCCGCGGCGCGGTTGCGCCTCTTGTCGCTCGCCGCCTTCCTCGGCCTCTGGTGGGGCGCGGCGCTCTTGGCCGCGAAGCCATCGCTGCTGCCGGCGCCGCCGGCCGTGCTCGGCTTCGTCTGGCGTTCCTGCCTGAGCGGCGTGATGCCGTGGAACATCGGCATCACCTGCCTCCGGGTCATCGCTGCCTTCGCGACATCGATGCTGGTCGGCAGCGCGGTCGGCTATCTCGCCGGTCGCTCGCCACGCGCGGACACGCTGATCGATCCCTGGCTGGTCATCCTTCTCAACCTTCCCGTCCTGGTCGTGATCGTGCTTTGCTATATCTGGGTCGGGCTGAATGATGTCGCGGCGGTACTGGCGGTCGCTCTGGTCAAGATGCCGACCGTGATGGTGACGCTGAGAGAAGGTGCGCGTGCGCTCGATCCGGCTTTCGATGAGCTTGCCAGCGTCTATCGCCTGGCCTGGCGGCAGCGCGCCAGGCGCATCATCGTCCCCCAGCTCGCGCCCTATCTTGCCGCGGCCGGCCGCAGCGGGCTTTCGATCACCTGGAAGATCGTGCTCGTGGTCGAACTCCTGGGCCGGCCGAACGGAGTAGGCTTTGCATTGGACGAACTGTTCCAGACCTTCGACGTCGCCGGTATCCTGGCCTACGGCTTTGCCTTCGCGGCGCTGATGTTGCTGGTCGAGAGCCTTCTGCTCAGGCCGTGGGAACGGCATGCCAATGCCTGGCGGCGATAGCAAAGGATCCGGGCGCTCCCGCGCCGGCGCCATCGGGAGGCCGCATCCACCGGCATCCGCCGAACTCGCCGTGCGGATTGCCGGAAAGTCCTATCTCGATGCGGCCGGCCAGAGGCACGAGGTGCTGGGCGAGGTCCGCTTCGAAGCCACACCGGGTGAGGTCCTCGCGCTGCTCGCGCCCTCGGGCATGGGCAAAACCACGATCCTGCGAATCGTGCTTGGACTCGAGCAGGACTTCGAAGGTGAAGTCCGACTGCCGGGCGGAAGGCTCGGAGTGATGTTCCAGGAGCCGCGGCTGCTGCCCTGGCTCACCGTCGGGGCCAATCTCAGGCTGATCGCCGGTGACGAGGCGGCGGAGATCTCGCCGTTGCTCGCCGAGGTCGGGCTGGCCGGCACCGAGGCGCTGCATCCGAAGGCGCTGTCGCTCGGCATGGCGCGGCGGGTGGCGCTGGTCCGGGCGCTGCTCGGGCGCCCGGCGGTGCTCGTGCTCGACGAGCCGTTCGCCTCGCTTGATCCGAAATCTGCGGCTGGCCTTTCCCAGATGATCTCGCGCGCGGCGCACCAGGAGGGCGCGATGGTGCTGCTCTCGACGCACAATCTCGATCCGGTACTCGGTTGCGCCGACCGCGTGCTGGTGCTCGCGGGCAAGCCGGCCAGGCTGGCAGCGGACTGGCCGACCGGCACCAGGGCGGCGCCAGCCAACGGCATGGCAGGGCGGGTGCTCAAGCAAAGACTGCTGAACCAGTTTCCTTTCCTCGGCGCCGAGCCGGCGGAGGAGGCGCCGTAGCGCCGGGGAGAGAACGCCGAGAGATTCGCGAACGAGGAAGACCCCCGACGCCCCATCCCACCATTCCCCTTGTATCTCACTGCATTGCCGCCTTGGGTATGATGGTGGTGGCGGTGGCGGGCGGGAGTGAGGGCGGAGGGCGAGAGCCGGGAGTGAAGGTGAATCACTCATCCATGAAAGTCACTGCCAGCCTGCTGCACAAGCTGCCAAAATCTTTTGCACTTTGTGCAGCAAAGTTGGACGGGATGTCATGTTGCATCCCTTGCCTCGCCTTGGGTTTTGCTCTTCGATGCGGACACGAAGATGGTGGCGTCACGGGATGACGCCGCGGGAGGAGGCCGACCGATGATCGAGTCTCGGCTGTCGACAAAAGAGAGGCCGCTCACCGGGCGCCGTGCCGTGCTCGGTGCATTCGCCGTCACCGCAGGCGCGGGTCTTCTGCAGCCGGCAGCCGCCGCGCCGGCACCGACCCTCACGATCGGCTATGTGCACTGGCTGCACGAGGTCGACACGCTCTCCTACATCTTCCAGCCGGCCCCGAACGATGGCCGCGCCGGCGCCGAGGTCGCGATTGCCGACAACAACACCACCGGGCGTTTTCTCAATCAGAATTTCGCGCTCGCCGCGGTCGAGGTACGCGACAACGAAGATCCGGTGGCGGCGCTCAATTCGCTGATCGGCAAAGGCATCAGGCTCGTCATCACCGATCGTCCTGCGGCCGATGTGCTGAAGATGGCCAACGCCGGCGCCCCGCATGGCGTGACGATCTTCAACGCCGGCGCGGCCGAGGATTCGCTGCGCGAAGAGGATTGCCGGGGCAACCTGATCCACACTGCGCCCTCGGACAACATGTTGGCCGATGCGCTGGCGCAGTATCTGATCTGGAAGCGCTGGCCGCGCTGGCTCTTGGCCTACGGCGAACATCCGCGCGATCTCAGGCTCGCCGCCGCCTATCGCCGCGCCGCCAAGATTTTCGGCGCGCATATCGTCGCCGAGCGCCAATACAAGGGCAAGGTCGGCTCGCGCGAGACCGACACCGGGTTGATCGATCTGCAGAAAGAGCTTCCCGTTTTCACCCAGAATGCACCGAACTATGACGTGCTGGTGGCCGCCGACGACAATTCCGTCTTCGCCGGCTACCTGCCCTACCGCACCTGGGATGCGCGACTCGTCGCCGGCTCAGCCGGCCTCATTCCGACCAGCTGGGATCCGAACAGCGAGGAGTGGGGCGGGCGGCAGATGCAGGACCGCTTTGTCGCTTATGCGCATCGATTCATGACCGCGCTCGACATGAACGCCTGGGTTGCGGCACGGATGATCGGCACCGCGGCGAGCTATGCGCAGTCGCTCGAGCCGGACAAGATCATGGCCTACATGCGCGGGCCGGACTTCCAGCTCGGCGCCTATCGCGGCCTCAGCCTCTCGATCCGGGACTGGAACGGCCAGGTCCGCCAGGCGATCCTGCTCTCGGATTCCGGGCGCCTCGTGGTTTCGGTATCGCCCCAGCCGGGTTTCCTGCACCAGCGCACGGTGCTCGACACGCTGGGGACGGACAAGCCTGAAACGAAGTGCAAACTCTCTTAGGCAAGAAAGGGCTGAACCGATGATTCGCCGCCGCTCCGTCCTGCTCGGGCTGCCGCCCGCACTGCTGCTCGCCAGCGCGACCTCCGCCGAAGCCGCGCTCAGCGGCATGGCCTATGCCTCGAACGAAAAGGACAACACGATCAGCGTCATCGATCTCGCTGCGATGAAAACGGTGAAGACGGTGCCGACCGGGCAGCGGCCGCGCGGGATGGATCTCACCAGCGACGGCGGGCGGCTCCTGGTCTGTCTCGGCGATTCCAACCGCATCGACATCCTCGATACGAAGAGCTGGAAGGTGGTGGGCTCGATCAACACGCCGGATCCGGAGTACGCCGCGCTCCGCCAGCCGGGCAACAATCCGCTCTACGTCTCGAACGAGAACAACGCCCTGGTGACGGTGTGGAACATCGACACCCAGAAGATGCTGGTGCAGATGCCGACCGGGGTGGAACCGGAAGGCATGGCGGTGAGCCCCGACGGGCAGCTCGTCGCCAACACCACCGAAACGACCAGCATGGCGCAGTTCTTTTCCTATGCCACCGGGAAGAACCTCGCCAACGTGCTGGTCCCGCCGCGGCCCCGCTGGGCCGCGTTCACCCATGACGGGCGGGAAGTGTGGGTGTCCTCGGAACTCGGCGGCACGGTCACCGTGATCGACGCCAAGACCTTCAAGGTGCTCGATACCATCCACTTCGTCGTCGAGGGGTTGCGCAGCACCTTCATTCAGCCAGTCGGCATCAACATCACCCGCGACGACAAGCGGGCCTTCGTATGCCTCGGCCCGGCCAACCGGGTTGCCGTGGTCGATGTGCCGGAGCGCAAGGTTCTTTCGTATGTCTCGACGAGCAGCAAAATGTTCAATGCAACGGTCAAGAAATACCTGCTGGTCGGCCAGCGCCCGTGGCATGCGAACTTCACGCCGGACGAGAAATACCTCTTGACCGCGAACGGGCTTTCGAACGACGTCTCGGTGATCGATGTCACGCGGCTTCGCGTGATCAACACCGTGCCCGTCGGGCAGCAGCCATGGATGGTCCTGATCTCGCCGAGCTGACAGGGCGGCCCTCCACTCTGCTGCCCGAGAGCGGGGAAGGCGCACTTTGCTGCCGCTCCATCGTGAGAGAAATCCCCTTCTGTCCAACCTGAAGCGAGTGAGGAAACGTCATGAAATTCGTAACACTTGCAGTCTTCGCCGCCCTGGCAGTCGGCATCAGCCTGCCGGCCGGCGCGGCGGCGAATCATTTCGCCTACAATGACACCGCGGTGATCAGCTTCACCGGCGTCTACCTGGCCCCGGCCGGCACCACAGAATGGGGTCCGAACCAGGCCCTGAACGACGACGACAAGGAGCTGGATTTCGGCGAACGCCTGACGTTGACGGGCCTCAATCCCGGGATTTACGATGTGAAGCTGGTCGATAAAAAAGGCCGGACCTGTTTTCTGCACCACGTCGATCTGACCAAGGCCATCAGCTTCGACATCCGGGATGCGGCCTTGACCGACTGCAAATAGGCCGACTGCAAAGAGGAAAGAAAATCCCTGACTCCTGAGCTGGCCACCGTGGATGGTTCCGATCTCGCCGAGCTGACGGCGCTGGCTCCCGACCCCGGAACGCCGGCGCTCAGCGTCGAAGGGGTCAGTCATTCCTATGGAGAGCGACGTGCGCTCGACGATGTGAGCCTCGCCGTGCCGCGTGGCGGATTTGCCGCCCTGCTCGGCCTGAACGGCGCCGGCAAGACCACGCTCTTCTCGCTGATCACCCGCCTGTTCGATACCCGGCACGGCCGCATCACCGTGCAGGGCTTCGACGTCGCCCGCCGCCCGAGTGCGGCACTCGCCGAGCTTGGTGTCGTGTTCCAGGCCCGCACACTCGATCTCGACCTCAGCGTGCGCGACAATCTTCTCTACCACGCCGCGCTGCACGGCCTCGGCCACCGGCGGGCGCAGGCGCGCGCCGCCGCGGTGCTCGAGGATGTCGGGCTGACCGAGCGCGCGCGCGACAAGGCGCGGCGGCTCTCCGGCGGGCAGATGCGGCGGGTCGAAATCGCCCGCGCCCTCATCCACGAGCCGAGCGTGCTCGTCCTCGACGAGCCGACCGTCGGCCTCGACGTTGCTTCCAAGGCAGCGATCGTCGAGCAGGTGCGGGCACTGTCCCGAATGCGCGGGGTCGCGGTACTGTGGGCGACGCACCTGCTGGACGAGATCGAACCAGGCGATCATGTGATCGTGCTGCATCTGGGCAAGGTGCTGGCAGCGGGCGAGATGTCGGAGATCATCGCCTTGGCCCAGGCGCCTGATCTCCGATCCGCCTTCCGCGTGCTCACCGGCACCGCGGTGCCGGCGCCGGAGACCGAGGACGCCGGGGCATGAGCGCCACCACGCTCGGCCGCGCACGGCATGGCCTCACGCTCGGCGGCTACGCGATCTGCCTCGAGGGTGTGCTGTGGCGGGAAGCGCTGCGCTTCATCCACCAGCGCGGTCGCTTCCTCGCCGCCCTGGTCCGCCCGTTGGTATGGCTCGTCATCTTCGCCGCCGGCTGGCGCCAGGTGCTCGGCGTTTCGATCGCTCCCCCCTACCACACCTACATCCTCTACAGCACCTATGTCGTGCCGGGACTGCTCTCCATGATCCAGTTCTTCTACGGCATGCAGTCTTCGCTCTCGATGGTCTATGACCGCGAGATGGGCAACATGCGGGTGCTGCTGGTCAGTCCCTTCCCGCGCTGGTTCCTGCTGATCGCGCGCCTTTCCGCGGCCACCGTGATCTCGATCATCCAGTGTTACGCATTCCTGGTCGTGGCCTGGCTGTGGGGGGTCGAAATCCCGGATCCCGGCTGGCTTGCGGTACTGCCGGCGCTGATCATCGGCGGCTTCATGCTGGCGGCAATGGGCATGGTGCTCTCCTCTTTGATCCGCCAGCTGGAGAATTTCGCCGGCGTGATGAACTTCGTGATCTTCCCGCTCTTCTTCGCCTCCTCGGCGCTCTATCCGCTGTGGCAGGTGCAGCAGTCGAGCCCGATCCTCTACAAGGCCTGCCTGCTCAACCCCTTCACCTACGTGGTCGAGTTGACCCGCTTCAGCCTCTATTCGACCTGGAACCTGACCGCGCTTCTAGTCGTGGTCGGCTGCACCATCGCTTTTACGGCGGCGGCCATCCTCGCCTACGATCCGGCGCGCGGGCTGATGGCGCGCCGGCCCGGAGCGGGAACATGAAAAGCGGCAACATGAAATACAGATACGCATGCGCGCTCGTCTGCGCGCTCCTCTGGGCCGCCGCCACGCCGGCCATCGCGGCCTCTGAGAACACCACCGCGCTCGATCCGAACTGGCCCTGCGAACAGATCAAGATCGACCATATGTCGCTTGCCACCTTCTGGGGCGGGCCGCCGCTCGGGAAGTTTCTGGCGGACTGGCAGAATTATCCCGCTGCCGCCGCCCTCGCCCAACGCCTCGTGCAACGCCGGGTGCCGATTGCCGAAGCGAACGCCGAGATCAAGGACTTTGCTGCCAAGGCAGGCAAGGACAGCCAGACCCAGCTACTCGCCCTGATGGGCGGGCTCTTTTCGCTCTTGGATCGGGAACGATTCGAGGTGGTGCAGGGTCTCGATCGCTTCGGAGCCCGCCAGAAGAGCTACGCGGCGCAAATCCGCGGCGAGATCACCGCGCTGCATGATGCCCAGGACGCCGCCACGCCCGACCCGAAACAGGTCGACACCCTCTCCAGCAAGGTCTTCTGGGACACCAGGGTATTCTCCGATCGCCGCGACATGATGTCGTACGCCTGCTTCGTGCCCGATGCGATCGAGCACCGCCTCTACCAGCTTGCCGGTACGATCGCCAACCTGCTCCCCTGAAAACCGCGCTGTTATGCCGCTGTTCCTGAGCTGCCCGGATCCGGCTCATCACACTGATTCCGGCCGCTTTGCCCCGCCCCTCTCGCTGTTCCGTCGCTGTTCTGAGCGAACTTCCCCGGAGCGATTTCACCCCTTGCGGGAATGGCCCCGGCACCGCCATGCTGTTGCTCCGCTGCTGCCAGACTCTGCATAAAAATAGGGGCTTGCCATGTCGGCGCGAGGATGCGAGGTTTCCATTTAAGCTGAGCGCGGGTCCCGTCTCGCGCGCGGTGTCTTGACCCCGCAGAATCCAGCGAATCAGGAGGGAACCAAATGACTTTACGCGAAAGGTTGAAGACGGGTGTGGCTTGCCTTGCTCCGGCGGCACTCGGGCTGTCAGCGGTGCTCTGGCTTGGCGCCGGCACGGCCCTGGCGCAGAGCACTCCGAACGCTTCGGACTTCCTCAACGCCGCCACCGACAGCGCCAACTGGATCCTGCCGGCCAAGAGCTATTCCGGCAACCATTATACCAATGCAACGGCAGTCGGCCCCGGCAATGTCGGCAACCTGCATCTGGCCTGGACCTTCCATCCCAGCGACACCGGACCGATGGAAGTCTCGCCGATCATCTACAACGGCACGATGTACGTCACCACCGCGCATGATCATCTCTATGCGCTCGATTCCGTGACCGGCAAACTGAAGTGGTCGTTCACCGACAATCCGCACGTCATCTCCTTCTCCGCCAATCGTGGCATCGGGCTGGTGGACGGCAATGTCTATCTCGGCACTCTCGATGGGCACCTGATTGCCTTCAACGCGGAGACCGGGCAGAAGGTATGGGACAAGGTAACGGTCGAAGATACCGCCAACGCCTTCTACACCATGGCGCCGGTGCCCTGGTTCAATCCAAGCAACGGCCAGGCCGAATTGCTGCTGGGCGTCTCCAACGGCGACTGGGGCGGGCGGGGCAACCTCGCCGCCTACAACCCAACGGACGGCAGCGTGATCTGGAAGTGGTACACGGTGCCTGGCCCGGGCCAGCCCGGCAACGATAGCTGGAGCGGCGATTCCTGGAAGCGCGGCGGCGCCTCGGCCTGGACCGGCGTGACGATCGACCCCGCCACCCAGACCCTCTACACGAATCTCGGCAATCCGGGACCCGACTTCCTGGCCACCGTCCGCCAGGGCGACAACCTGTACTCCGATTCGATCGTCGCACTCGACATCTCGGGCGCTCAGCCGAAGCTCAAATGGTACTACCAGTTCATCCCGCACGACACGCATGACTGGGATCCGGTGATGCAGCCGATCCTGTTCACCGGCAAGGTGGACAACCAGGATCGCCAGCTTATCGCCAGCGGCGACAAGGCGGGTTCCGTCTGGATTCTCGACGCCCAGACCGGCAAGCTGCTCAGCCACACGCCCGTCAGCTTCCAGTTCAACCAGGACACTCAGCCGAGCCTCGCCGGCAACTACGCCTGCCCGAACACGCTGGGCGGCGTGGAGTACGAGGGCGGGTCCTTCGATCCGGCCACGAACACCTTGTTCGTTCCGAGCCAGAATGAATGCGGTTTCTGGACCGCGACCAAGGATGTCGTCTACATCGCCGGCCAGTTCTACCTCGGCGGCGGGTTCCCGAAGCTGGTGGGTCCGGACACCGGGCAGATGAACGCGATCGACGTCGGCAGCGGGGTCTTCAACTGGCGTCACCACTTCAACCTGCCGAACTATGGCGGTGCGCTGACGACAGCTTCCGGGCTGGTCTTCTCCGGCAATCTCGGCGGCGCGGAGAACGCGTTCGACGCCAAGACCGGCAATATCCTCTGGAGCTATGACACGGGCGCCTTCATCACGGCGCCGACCGAAGCCTATGTAGCGAACGGCAAGGAATACATCGTCGTCGCTTCCGGCCCGGCCGGCAACGCCTCAATCCCCGAACTGCCGCAGTCCGGCAGTGCATCGGGGCCGGCGCCTGTCATCAGCGTCTTCACGCTCGGCCAGTAAGGAGGACGACAGCGCGCAATGCGCTTGAGCCAAATCAAACTGTCGCGGCCGGCCCGAAGAATCGGGCCGGCCGTTTTCCTTCTGCTCGGTGCCTGCCTCGGGCTGGCAGCGTTCCCGCGCGGAACGCTCGCCGCATCTACCGGCGATCACCTGAGCATGGTCGCCGCGCTCTCGGATTTACAGGCGGCAATCGCGGAAATTCTGCACGCCAATAATAGTTACGTAACCGATCGGAACTATTATCATCGGGCCAGCCAGCGCGCCATCAACGCGCTGGAAGGTGTGAACGGGCCCGAGTACCGCGCGGCGGCCGGCACTCCCGGCGACGCTGAGGGCGTACTCGGCCACCTCGACGCCCTGCTGCATCGCAAGGGAACGCCGGTCTGGGCCGCGCCGCTCGACGGCGCGGAGGCCAACGTGCGCGGCGCCGTTGCCCACCTGCTGGACGCCAACAAGGCGCGGGAACTGATGGAATACGCGCTCGCCACCTCGCGTGCGCTCGCCTATCTCGAGGTCGCACGCGGCCGGCCCGACGAGGTCGGCGTATTCGGCGGCCTGGAGGGCGCGCTCGCAAACACCGTGCTCGGCGTGCCCGAGGGCGCAACCGTGGTGGACGGCTGCTCCGACCCCGCCCACGCGCCATCCTACGGCGTGCACGGGGGTTACATCGCCTGGGTCGCCGTGCCGGCGAGCGTTGGCGTGCACGCCCTGGCGGAAAGCCCGGGCGAAAACTCCCTCAAGGTCGTGAACGGAGTGATCGTGCTGCCGACGGCGGCGGCTGCACTCGTGGCCGCAGACTGCCGCAAGCACGCCGAGGCCACTCCCGCGGCAGCACCGGTCAAGACCGCCGCCAAGGCGGCTGACCCTACCGGAGCGAGCGGTAGCGTGCCCGCTCTTTACACCAAGGCCCAGGCGGCGGCAGGTGCGCAGGTGTTCGCAAACAACTGCGTTGCCTGCCACGGGACCAACCTCCAGGGCACGGCGGCGCCATCAGTCGCGGGGATGGACTTTCTGACCTCCGCGCACAAGAACGGCTGGACCGTCGAGGCGCTGCAATACCTCGTGCTCAACGACATGCCATTCAACGCACCGCATTCGCTGTCGCCGAAAGCATACGCCTCGGTGATTGCCTTCCTGCTGGCA
The DNA here is from genome assembly GCA_030041375.1 of Acetobacteraceae bacterium. Taxonomy (GTDB): domain Bacteria; phylum Pseudomonadota; class Alphaproteobacteria; order Acetobacterales; family Acetobacteraceae; genus JAKAWQ01. The sequence continues at coordinate 80,449 of JASHOA010000060.1, read as the reverse complement.
TCCAACTGCTACCCGGCCGGCAACACGCCGTTCCCGACCGCCGATCAGCCGGCCTTTGCCCACATCGATATCGGGCCGGTACCGGGACGCCACCCGGGCGTGAACAATTTCGGTGTGTGCCCGGTCGGTTAGCCGAGATCACGATCTCTCCGCGCCTGCCCGCATTGCCCGGCCCAGCCTGAGAAAAGCCTCGCGCAGCGGGCCATCGTCCAGGCTCGCAAGGCGTGCCGCCAGCGCCGCCTCGAATTCCGGAGCCGGATGCAGGGTGCGTGGTGGCGCTTCGGGTGCAGGCGGCGGGACCTGGCGGAAGGAGAGCCTTTTCACCAGCACGCGGCCGAAATGAATATTGATGCGCTCGATCAGCTTGGGCGCGAGGTGCTGCAATTCGAGCGCGATCGGCCCCGAGCAGGAAATGCTGATTACACCGCCGGCAGCGCGTGCCGGCACGGTCACCGCGGCGATGGCCGGGCCGACGATCGTCTCCCAGTCTGCCAGCAGCCGGGCCGCGAGCGGCGAGCGGCGCCGGAACGCAGCACCCGTCAGGGCGGGCAGCAGGGCGGCGAGCGGCCGCGGCCCATAGGGGTGCCGCTCGGCTCCCTTGTCGGCCGGTGCTGAGGCGGCCATACCGCCTTTCGTGGTCGAACTCCTGGCTGGCACGTCCGCCGCCTGCACACTGCTCCGGTGGTACGACGACAATCGCCGCACTCTGCCCTGGCGCGCGCCCCCGGGCACCCGCCCCGATCCTTACCATGTCTGGCTCAGCGAAGTGATGCTCCAGCAGACGACGGCTGCGGCGGTGGCGCCCTATTTCGCACGGTTTCTCGAACGCTTCCCGAGCATCGCTGCCCTCGCTCTGGCCGACGAGGCGGAGGTGCTCACCCTTTGGGCCGGGCTCGGCTACTACGCGCGGGCACGCAACCTCTCTCGTGCGGCGCGGATCGTTGCGGTGGCGGGTGCCCTGCCTCGCGATCCGGTGGAACTGGCAAAGCTGCCGGGAATTGGGGCCTACATGGCGCCGGCGATCGCGGCCATCGCCTTCGATGTTCCAGTGGTGCCGGTAGATGGCAACACGGCGCGTGTCCTCGCACGGCGGCATGCGGTGCTGGCGCCGCTGCCGCGAGCGATGCGGGAAATTCGCGCTCTCGCCGCCGCTTTCGCCGTGGACCCGGCGGTCGTTGCGCGGCCGGGCGATTTCGCCCAGGCGCTGTTCGATCTCGGCGCCACGGTCTGCAGGCCGGCCGATCCTGATTGCCCCCGATGTCCCTGGCAGAAGGGTTGCGCAGGATCTGCGGCGGGCATCGCCGCAACACTGCCGCGCAAGGCTGTGAAGAAACCGCGCCCGCAACGGTACGGCGCGCATTTCTGGCTGACCGACAGGCTTGGCCAGGTGCTGCTGCGCCGCCGCCCGTCAGCCGGCCTGCTGGGCGGAATGAGCGAGCTTCCGGGGACGGATTGGCGCCAGAGACCCTTTTCGCGCCGCGCTGCACTGGCGGCCGCGCCGGTGAAGGCCGAGTGGCGGAGGCTCGGGGTGGTGCAGCACGGCTTCACGCATTTCACACTGCACATCACGCTCTACGGGGCAAACGTTGCGGCCATCGCAGCGCCCGGCTTCCTCTGCGCCAGCGATGCGCTTGCGGCAGAGGCACTCCCTTCGGTGATGCGAAAATGTTGCGATCTCGCCGCGCTGAGAGCGAGCGGCGGGCGCGCGCCATGAGGGCGAACCTGGCGCCCGAACTGCTCGATCCGGTGGAGATGGGCAGAGCCGACGAAGCCGCGATCAAAGGCGGCATGCCGGGGATCGAACTGATGGAGAATGCCGGCCGAGCCGTTGCCCGCGCCGTTCGACGTCGATTTGTGCCTTGCCGTACGCTCGTGCTGGCGGGGCCGGGGAACAATGGCGGGGACGGCTATGTTGCCGCCCGTCACCTTTCGGCGTCGGGCTGGCCGGTGGCGCTCGCCGCGCTGGCGCCGCCGCGGCCCGGTAGCGATGCCGCGCTGGCCGCCGCAAGCTGGCATGGACCGGAGGTCGCGTTTTCTGCTGCGACGGCGGCACGCGCCGAACTCGTGATTGATGCCGTGTTCGGCGCCGGGCTTTCCCGGCCGGTCGATGGCGGAGTGGCCGAAGTGCTGCGCACGGCGCAGCACGTCGTTGCCGTGGACATCCCGAGCGGCCTCGATGGTGCAACCGGCGAAATTCGCGGCTTTGCACCGGAGGCGATGCTCACCGTCACGTTCTTCCGCCGCAAGCCCGGCCATCTTCTGCTGCCCGGCCGAAGACTCTGCGGCGAGGTTGTGCTGGCCGAAATCGGCATCCCGGCCTCGGTGCTCGGAGCGATCGGCCCGCGAACCTTCGTCAACGGCCCGGCGCTGTGGCGGCTGCCGGTTCCGAAGCTCGCGGGGCACAAATACGATCGCGGCTATGTCACCGTGCTCGGCGGCGAGACGATGACCGGAGCCGCGCGGCTGGCCGCCGCGGCGGCGAGAAGAATCGGGGCCGGCATGGTTGCGATCGCCGCTCCGGGCCCTGCCGCGGCAGCCGTGTATCGTGCCGGTGCGCCGGGCGTGATCGTGACCGAAGCGCCGGTTGCCGAGCTTCTGGCCGATCCGCGGCGCGGTGTTTTCGTTGCCGGTCCGGGTCTCGGCGTCGCATTCGCCAGGGCTTGTCTGCCGGCGCTCCTGGCCGCCGAAAAGGAGGTGGTGGCAGACGCCGACGCGCTGACTGCTTTTGCCGGCAATCCCGAGGGCCTGCGCGGTGCGGCGGTGTTGACGCCGCATGCGGGGGAATTCGCCCGCGTATTCGGACCGCCTGGCGAGGACCGGCTGGCGGCGGTGCGCGCGGCGGCGGCGCGAACGGGGGCAATCGTCGTGCTCAAGGGAGCCGACAGCATCATTGCCGCACCGGACGGATGGGTGGCCATCAATGACTCGGCGCCGCCGGACCTGGCTTCGGGTGGCACGGGCGATGTGCTTGCCGGGTTCATCGCGGGCCTGCTTGCGCAAGGGATGGCGGCGCGGGAGGCGGCGGCGGCGGGTGTCTTCCTGCACGGGGTTGCAGCGGCCAGAGTGGGGCGTGGCCTGATCGCCGAGGATTTGCCCCTGTCGATCCGGGACGTGCTCGCGGAATTCGCAGGAAGGAACGAGGGATGGCGAGGATCGGATTCATAGGGCTTGGCAACATGGGCCTGCCGATGGCGGGGAACCTCGCCAAGGCGGGCCACAGCCTGGCCTGTTTCGATGTTGCGGCCGGGGCAGAGCAAGCCGCGGCGGCGGCCGGGCTTTCCCTCGCAGCCGGCCTGGCGGCTTCCGTGCATGAGGCCGAGATCGTGTTCACCATGCTACCGGCCGGCAGCGACGTGCTCGATGTCTATGAGCAGGCGCTTGGCGCGGCGCCGCCGGGTGCCCTTTTCATCGACTGCTCGACGATCGATGTCGGCTCGGCACGAGCTGCGCACGAGCACGCCGGCCGAGCCGGGATGGCGGCACTCGATGCACCGGTCTCGGGCGGGGTCGCCGGCGCGCGGGCTGCATCCCTCACCTTCATGGCTGGCGGCGAGGCAGAGGCGTTTCTGCGCGCGGAGCCGCTGCTCGCGGCGATGGGCCGGCGCATTGTGCATTGCGGCGGGCCGGGCGCGGGACAAGCGGCGAAGATCTGCAACAACCTGATCCTCGGTGTCAGCATGATCGCCGTCAGCGAGGCCTTCGTGCTGGCCGAGAAGCTCGGGCTCGCAGCCGACCGGCTGTTCGCTGTTGCCTCGGCCTCGTCCGGCCAGTGCTGGTCGCTGACGAGCTACTGCCCGGTTCCCGGGCTGGTTCCGGCAAGCCCGGCGAACAGCGACTACAAGCCGGGCTTTGCAACGCGGCTGATGCTGAAGGACCTCAATCTCGGTGCAGCGGCGGCGAGCGAAGCCGGGCTTTCCCTGCCGCTGGCCCGGAAGGCGGCGGCGCTTTTTTCGGAATTTGCCGCCGCGGGCCACGCCGAGGAAGACTTCTCGGCGATCATCAAGGGTGTGCGGAGCAGGGCCTCCGCCGGCTGAACTTTCCGCGACAGAGGCTCTGCCGCTTCTGCCTGTGCGCTACCATCTCTCGGCGCAGAGGACAGCAACGATGGCCAGGCAAAACCTGATGAACGAGTTGGCAGCACCGGCCGAGGGGCAAGCGCGCCTGTTCGGCTGGGCGCGCCGGCGGCTGGCACGCGTCTGGCGTGACATCTCGGCCAGCGCACCCGACCAGCCGGAGCAATCGGTGGCGCAACAGATGCAGGCCTGCCTCGAAGGGCGCGGCGGGGAGGTCAGCGTGCGCAACCGTGCCGCACGTCTCGCCGGCGCCTATCTGCAGCTCGATGCGGCGGGGCAAAAGTCTTTCCTGGAGACGCTCGCCGGGTTCGATCCGGATCCGGAATACATCGGCGCGGCTTATCGCGCATTCGTGGAAGAGAGCGATGCCGGACTTCGGGCCGGCGCACTGGTCGATCTCAGGCGCGCGCTCGAGCCGCCGCCGGTGAAGCTCTTGAGGCAGTTCACGACCATTCCGGACGGGGTCAAGTTCCTCGTCGACCTGCGCGCCGCGCTGCTCAACCTCACGGTTGATTCGCCGGCGCTCGCGGCGCTGGAGGCGGACCTGCGCGGATTGCTTGCAAGCTGGTTCGATGTCGGCTTCCTGGAGCTTCGCCGGATCGACTGGTCGAGCCCGGCATCGCTCTTGGAACGGCTGGTCGGCTACGAAGCTGTGCACGAGATCCGATCCTGGCGCGACCTCAAGAACCGTCTTGATTCCGACCGCCGGTGCTACGCCTTCTTCCACCCGCGGATGCCCCAGGAGCCGCTGATTTTCGTCGAGGTGGCGCTGGTGCAAGGACTGGCCTCATCCGTTCAGGGGCTGCTCGACGAAAAGGCGCCGCTGCTCGATCCGCATGCCGCGGACACCGCCATCTTCTATTCCATCAGCAACTGCCAGCGCGGCCTCACGGGAATCAGTTTCGGCAATTTCCTTATCAAGCGGGTTGTCGACGAGTTGTCCGGCGAATTCCGCAACCTGCGTGCCTTCGCCACCCTCTCCCCGGTGCCTGGGTTCCGCCACTGGCTCGACGAGATGCTCAGCGCCAAGCCCATGGAGCTGTTTTCGACCGAGGAGGACGCTGCGCTACGAACGGCGGCGCCGGCGGACCGCCCGGCGGCCGAGACAGGAGCGGCGGCGTTGGCGGCAATCCTTGCCCGCCGCGGCTGGTTCCGCGATGCGGCCTCCGTGCGCGCCGCCGAGCCTGTGCTCGGGCGGCTGCTTGCCCGCTATCTGCTTGTCGAATCGAAAGGCCACCGTGCACTCGATCCGGTCGCGCACTTCCATCTGACCAACGGAGCGCGGCTGGAGCGGATCAACATGCTGGCCGATGTCTCGGAGAAAGGCGTGAAAGAGGGCGCCACCATGATGGTGAATTATCTTTACGATCCGGAACGGATCGAGGAGTTCCACGAAGATTACGTGGGGGCGGGCAAACGCCATGCCTCGACTGCCGTGCGGCGGCTGTTGCGCGGGTGGAACTGAGCGATGAATGTTCCGACGCTTGCGGCGAGCGTGGATCCCGATGCCAGTCCTGTCGGCGCGCGGCGGCTTTTCCTGCTCAAGGAGATCGAGCGCAAGCTGCTCTGGCTTTCCGCCTGGACGATCCATAACGCCAATCACATCCGCGCCAACCGTGATGGCCTCAAGGTCGGCGGGCACCAGGCCTCATCCGCTTCCGTCGTCTCCTTGATGACGGCGCTTTATTTCGCGCTGCTGCGGCCGGAAGATCGGGTCGCGATCAAGCCGCACGCGGGACCCGTGTTCCACGCCGTCAATTACCTGTTCGGCCGCGAGGACCGCGCGCGGCTCGAGCGCTTCCGCGCACTGGGCGGCGTGCAATCCTACCCGTCGCGCGAGCGCGACGGGGCCGAGGTCGATTTCTCGACCGGATCGGTTGGCCTCGGCGTGGCGATGACGAGCTTCAGCGCCCTGATCCAGGATTACGTGCAGAGCCACGGCCTGGCGCGCCCGGACATTCCGCCCGGCCGTGCGATCGCGCTGGCAGGCGATGCCGAGCTGGACGAGGGCAACATCTACGAGGCGCTGCTCGAAGGCTGGAAGCATGACGTGCGCAATCTCTGGTGGATCATCGACTACAATCGCCAGAGCCTCGATTCCGTTGTTCCGGACCGCTTGTTCGGCCGCATCGAGGGCCTGTTCCGCGACATGGGCTGGAACGTCGTCACGCTGAAATACGGACGCAAACTCAACGCCGCCTTCGCCCGCCCGGGCGGCGAGGCGCTCTGCCGCTGGATCGACGATTGCCCGAACAGCTTTTATTCGGCGCTCACATTCCAGGGAGGGGCCGCGTGGCGGAACGCCCTCCTGGCCGATCTCGGGCGCGACGGGGCGATCCGTTCCATCATCGATCCGCTCTCCGATTCCGAACTGGCGGAGCTGATGACGAATCTCGGCGGACACGACCTTGCCTCGATCATCGAGACGCTCGAGGCGGCGACCGCAGGAGGCGATCTGCCCACCTGCTTCATCGCCTACACCATCAAGGGCATGGGCCTGCCCTTTGCCGGCCACAAGGATAATCATTCGGGCCTGATGACGCCCGAGCAGATGGAGAATTTCCGTTCCGCGATGCAGATCCGGCCGGGCCACGAGTGGGACCCTTTCGAGGGGTTGGCCGCACCGGAAGCCGAACTCAGCCGCTTCATCGCCTCGGTTCCCTTCGCCCGCCCGCTCGCCGCCGATGGTCGTCGCCTCTCGGCCCCTGCAATAGCCATTCCGGCAACCCTTCCTGCTCCGCGGGCAAGAGGCAAGAAGAACTCGACCCAGTCAGGTTTCGGCGAGATCCTGGCCGAGATCGGCAGGGGAGAGGGTGAGCTTTCCGATGTTGCGGCGCACATCCTGACCACCAGCCCGGATGTCACCGTTTCCACCAATCTCGGGCCCTGGGTGAACCGCCGCGGCATCTTCGATCGCCACACCCGAAACGATGTGTTCCGCGATGCCCGGCTTGCTTCCGCACAGCGCTGGGGCATGAGCCCGAGCGGGCAGCATTTCGAGCTTGGGATCGCCGAGCAGAACCTGTTCCTGCTGCTCGGCGCGGCCGGCCTCTCGCATGCCATGCTGGGGGCGCGGCTCCTGCCGATCGGCACCGTTTATGATCCGTTCGTCAATCGCGGGCTCGATGCGCTGATCTATGCCTGCTACCAGGACGCGCGCTTCCTCCTGGTTTCGACGCCATCGGGAATCTCGCTGGCGCCCGAAGGCGGCCAGCATCAATCGTTGAACACGCCGCTGATCGGCATGGCCGCCGATCGGCTTGCCGCCTTCGAGCCGGCGCATATCGACGAACTGGCAATCCTGTTTCGCCATGCGCTGCACTTCATGCAACAGCCGGAAGGCTCTGCCGTGTGGCTCAGGCTTTCGACGCGGCAGATCCCGCAACCTGAACGCGATCTCGATTCCGATGCCGTGATCGCCGGCGCGCACTGGATCTTGGCACCGGCCGAGGGGGCACGGATGGCGCTTGCCTACCAGGGCGCGCTGGCACCCGAGGCCATGTCGGCCTTCGAGGCCCTCAAGGAGGAAGAACCCTCGGCCGGCCTGCTTGCCGTCACCAGCCCTGATCGTCTGCATGCCGGCTGGCTTGCCGCCCGGCGCGCCCGGCGTGGCGGCCAGCGACAGGTTCGTTCGCATATCGAGCGTATTCTCGCTCCTCTGGCGCCTGATGCGCGCATCGTCACTGTGCTCGACGGCCATCCGGCGGCGCATTCCTGGCTTGGCGCGGTGCGCGGGCAGCGAATCTTTCCGCTCGGCGTCGATCGCTTCGGGCAGAGCGGCGACGTTCCCGATCTTTATCGCGAGTACGGGATCGATTCCGAAACGATCATCGACGCCTGCGCCGAGGCCCTTCTCGCGTAATTAGATGTTTGATCCCGGCGGCGCTCTCCCCCGGTCGTTCACACCGAGTTGGGGAAGCAGGATCAGGCGGGTTCCTTCTTCTTCCGCTTCTCCGCAGGTGCCGGGGAAAAGCCGCGCAGGAACGCGGAACGGGCCGTGCCGGCGCCGACGATGAAACCATGGTCGCCACCGCCGAGGATGAAGCGTGCGCCGAGCCGGATATAGTGCGTTGCCCATTGCTCGTCATAGACACCGCCCATACCAAGAATCTTGTTCTCCTTGCGGCAGGCAGCGAAAACGTCTGCGTAGGCCCGCTGCACCTTCTCATGGCCGATCTGGCCGGGAACTCCCATTTCCGTCGACAGATCCGAGGTGCCGATCAGCAGCACGTCGATGCCAGCAGTGGCGGCGATGTCACGGGCATTGGCGACGGCTTCGGGCGTCTCGATCATCGCGCAGAGAAGGATCTCGTCATTGATGGCCGCCTGCGCCTCGGCAACAGTCGGGGGGCAAAAACCGTAGATCGCCGACGGGCCACCCCAGCTCCGATGGCCGAGCGGCGGGTAGCGGAACGCCTCCGCCATTCGCCGCGCCTGCTTCGTCGTGTTGACATGCGGCACGACGATGCCCATCGCACCATTGTCGAGCGCGCGTGTTCCTTCATCGATCGCATCGGCGCAGACGCGCACGATCGGGGTGACGCCGGTGGGCAGCGCAGCCAGGCAAAGCTGCGTTGCTTCCTGGACCGAGAAAGCGCCGTGCTCGGTGTCGATGAAAATCCAGTCGAAGCCAGCGGCGGCGGCAAGTTGGGGAGCAGCGACGCTGCGCAGGTGATGGAGGCCGAAGCCGATTGCAAGTTCACCGGCACGAATGCGACGCAGAGCCTGATTCGCGATGATCGACATCTCCCCTCACCTTTTCCCGGACGCTCAAGGCCAGCATGGCGGACCCGGCCGGTCAACGCGGGGTCCGGTCAGCGGCGAGATGGATCGTTGTGCGTTGGTGAGCTTTTGGTGACGCCCTCCCGATTTACACCAGAGCGATGCGAGCCCGAAGCGGCAATCAGATTGCCACGCCCCGGCGGCGCACGAGCACCACGGCAACGGGCGGCCCGGTTTGGAATCCCCGGCGCCATGGACCGGCGACGGAGCGGCTGATACGCTTCTCTGCAGGCGAACGCGGAGGAAGCAATGCTGAGCCGGGCCTTGATCGAGGAATACCGAAAGGTCGGTGCGATCGTCGTGCCGGACGTGCTGAATGAGGGGGAGATCGCCGAACTGAGGCGGGCGACCGACGAGCTGGTTGCCGGCGCGCGCGGGCTCACCGGACATACGGACATCTACGACCTGGAAGACAGCCACCGGCCGGACGCACCGCGGGTACGTCGGATCAAGGCACCGCATCTGCACCATCCGGCGTTTGCCCGTATCGTGCGGCATCCCGGGATCGTTGCGGTTCTGACAGATCTCTGGGGCCCGGACATCCGCTTCGACACCGCCAAGCTGAACATGAAATCCGCCGGATTCGGGGCGGCCGTGGAATGGCACCAGGACTGGGCCTTCTATCCACATACCAACGATGATCTCACGGCGGTCGGCGTGATGGTGGACGACATGGCGCTCGAGAACGGACCGCTTCTGATCGTGCCGGGCAGCCATCGCGGGCCGGTGTTCGACCACCACGCCGATGGTGTCTTCTGCGGGGCGATGGATCCGGCGCGCGAAGAGCTGGATTTTTCGCGTGCCGTTCCGCTGACGGGCAAGGCGGGTACGATCACCGTGCACCACGCGCGCACGGTCCATGGCTCTGCACCGAATACATCGGCGCGTGAGAGGCGGCTGTTGCTGTTCCAGTTCCGCGCCGCCGATGCCTGGCCGCTGCTCGGGTTTCCGGCCGGAATCGAGGCATTCGACGAACTGATGGTGGCCGGGCGGCCGACACTCGCGCCGCGCCTTGCAGCCGTGCCGGTCAGGTTGCCGCTGCCGCCGGCCGCCCATCAAGGCTCGATCTACGAGAACCAGAAGGGGCTCGCACGGCGCTATTTCGCACCGGCTGAAGCGAGTGTCTGACCCCTCTTCTGCGTGACGGCCCTGCCGCCTATGGTCGCAACCAGCACTGTTGAGGATCGGGGAATGCGGATTGCGGTCGTGGCGTGCGGGGAGATGGGTGGCGCGATCGCGCGGCGGCTCAGGCTGAAGGGCGCAGAGGTCTTCACCTCACTCGGCGGGCGGAGCGAGGCCAGCCGGGCGCGCGCGGCGGCTGCGCGGATGCAAAACGTCGACGACGACGCTCTGCTGATCGACAGCGTCGATATGTTTCTTTCCGTGGTGCCGCCGGCAGCGGCGGTGAGAGTGGCCGAACGCTTCGCACCGGTACTCGCGCGGATGGCCGGCAACGTTCTCTATGCGGATTGCAACGCGGTGGCACCGGCGACAGTGCGGGCGATCGCGAAAATCATCGGTGCGACAGGAAGCCCCTTTGTCGATGGCGGGATCATCGGTGGACCGCCGAAGGATGATGACGCGGGACCGCGCCTTTACGCTTCCGGCGAGGCGGCGGAGCGTCTTGCCGAGCTCAGGGCGTTCGGCCTGGATGTGCGGGTGATGACGGGCGGAGCCGGCGCCGCGTCGGCGCTGAAGCTTGCCTATGCCTCGCTCACCAAGGGCCTCACTGCGCTCGGCGTGGCGGCTGCTACGGGTGCTGCTGCCGAGGGCGTTTCCGGCGCGCTCGCGGCAGAGCTGGTCGCGAGCCAGCCTGCGATGGCAGGATTCCTCACCCGCGGGATGCCGCGGATGTATCCGAAGGCGCATCGGTTCGTTGGAGAAATGGAAGAGATCGCACACTTCCTCGGCGAGAGGCCAGGGGCGGAAATCTACCTCGGTGCTGCTGCGGTCTATCAGGAAGTTGCCGCCGCATGGCAGCAAGCCGGGGAAGATGCAGCACTTTTCGAGGAGATCGACGCGGCCTTTCCCGGCGAGCGGCGGACGGAGCAGGCGGTATGAGCGGGTACCTGTTCACTGGCGGCCGGTTCCTCGATCCGCGGCGCGACGAACTCGTCGAGGGAATCGAGGTGCTGGTCGAGGACGGAGTGGTGAAAGAGGTAGCGGACCGGCCGATTGCATCCGCCTCGGCGGAGCGGATCGCCCTCGGAGGGCGGACGCTGATGCCGGGACTGATCGATGCGCATATTCACATCGTGCTGGCAGAGGTGAATCTGGCGCTCCTCTCCGACGTTCCCTTGACCCTGCTCGCAGCCAAGGGATCGGTTGCGATGCGCGCCATGCTGATGCGCGGATTCACGACGCTGCGGGACGCCGGTGGCGCGGATTGGGGGATGAAGAGCGCGCGCGACAGCGGGCTCTTCATCGGGCCGCGGCTTTTCATTTCCGGCCAGCCGATCAGCCAGTCCGGCGGGCACGGCGACTTCCGTCGCCGCACCGAAACCCGCTTTGCATGCCCCTGCTGCTCCGGGCGAACCTGGACGGCGCGGGTTGCCGACGGTGTTCCCGAAGTGATCGGGGCGGTCCGCGACGAGCTCAGGAAAGGCGCGGACCAGATCAAGATCATGGTCTCCGGTGGGGTCGCTTCGCAGGCCGATCCGCTGGAGAGCGTGCAATACCGTATGGACGAGATCGAGGCCGCGGTGGAGGAGGCAACCCGGTGGGGCACTTATGTGCTGGCGCACGCCTACACCGCGGAGGCGATCGGGCGCGCGGTCAGGGGAGGCGTGCGCACGATCGAGCATGGCAACCTGATCGACGTGCCGACCGCGCGGCTGATGGCCGAGCGTGGCGCCTATCTGGTGCCGACTCTTGTTACCTACGACTCTCTCAGGAAGCGTGGACCCCAATACGGACTCACGCGTTACAGCCTGAGCAAAAACGAGATCGTGCTCGAGGCCGGGTTGCGCTCGCTCGAGATCTCCCGCGGGGCCGGCGTGAAAATCGGATTCGGCACCGATCTGCTCGGCCAATTGCAGAACGACCAGATGAACGAGTTCACGATCCGCAGTGCGGTGATGAGCCCGGCCGAAATCATCCGCTCGGCGACCATCGTCAATGCTGAGATCGTGCGCCGAGTTGGCAAACTCGGCGAGATCGTGCCGGGAGCGGGAGCTGATTTCCTGGTCGTCGATGGCGATCCCTACCGGGACCTTGGCGTTTTACTGGGCGAAGGAAAGCAGATTCCAGCGATCATGCTGGAGGGCAAGTTCGTCAAGAACCGGATTCACTGAGCCGCCGGAGAGCCGGGCAGGCAGTACGATTCTTAGACCGGTGTCGGGCTGACTGTGCAGCCCGACACGGGTCTCGCGTTTTATTCGAGCCCGCGATTCACGCCCTCCGACGATTCCGCCTCGGGCGATCGCGGGCTAGCCGGCGCTCGACCAGGGCTTTCGTGAGGAGCGCAGCCGTTTCACCTGCTTCAAGAATCCGGCCTGCCTCGGATTCGCCCCGGCGAATGGCGACGCGGGCGACGATCAGCGCCAGCGTGGTGACATCGGGATGAAGGCGAGCGCGCAAACGGCCCGTTGTTGTTCCTGAATTCCCAGTCGAGCAGCGGAGCCGTCAGTACCAGCCGATGCGGGCGAAGAAGGCGGCGATCTCGGCTGCGGAACGATCGGGATCTTCGCGATGGGGGAAATGGCCGACGGCAGGCAGAATGGAAAGGTCGAGATTGGTGAAGGTCTCGCCGAGGCGGTCGGTCCATGCGGTAGGAAACAGCACGTCGTGCGCGGCCCAGCGAACAGCGGTCGGGATCGCGATCGGCGGCAGAGACGGGCTGTTGCCTTCCATCATTGCGACTCTGCCGGCATGCGCGGCGCGGTAGTAGGCGAAGCCGCCTTCGAGGTTTCCGGGCAGGAGAAAATTGTCGATGAAGGCCTCGAGGACGTCGTCGAAAGCCTCTTTGCGATGCGCCCAGTGGCGGAGGAAATGGCCGATATAGGTGCCGCAGGCGGCACGGCTGCGGCCGATCAGCGCGGCTGCCCATTCCATCTGGTGAAAGGACTGGTACCAGATTTCGTTGAGCCGATCGGGCTCGCCCATGCGCCGGCCGATGCCCGGATAGACGAAATCGAAGAAGAAGAGGCCGGCGATGCGTCCGGCAGCACGGCGTGCCAGCACCTGCATCACTGCACCGCCGACGTCATGTCCTATGATGCCGATGTGCGCGATATCGAGTACGTCGAGGAGGGCGAGCATATCGGCGGCATGATCCTCGGCACCCCAGGGTCCGGCAGGCTTGCCCGAGGCGCCGAAGCCGCGGAGATCGGGCGCGATCAGTGCGTGGCGCGGTGCGAGGCGGGTCATCACCGGCTCCCAGGTGAGCCAGAACTCGGGCCAGCCGTGGAGCAACAGAAGCTCCTTCCCGGTTCCATGACGCACGAGATGGAACGAGGTACCGTTGGCGGCGATCGTCGAATGTTCCATGCGCGGACCTTTTGGAGCATGCCTGTCGCAGGCACGGTCATTCAATCGTTACCGGATCCCCTGGCGGCCCGCCATGGCCGGCGGGCGGGGCCGGTACTTTCTGCACGACCGGAGGTGCCGGGCGGCGCATATTGCGCGCCGCCTCGTCTCGGACCGAAGACAGAAGATGCCGGATGACATGCCCGTCCGCTGGCAGCCGAAGCGGAACCAGCCGCCGCCACCCTGGCCGAACCCGCCGTTGCTCATTGCTGTTGCCAGGGGTTTCCAAGGCCGCTGCCCGGCCTGCGGGCGGACGCCTCTGTTCAGGGGCTTTCTTCGTATCGTCCCCGCCTGCCCGGCCTGCGGCGCTCCGCTGGGCAGGGTTCCGGTGGACGATAGCGGACCCGTATTCACCATCTTCATTGTCGGCGCAGTCGTGGTTGCGGTTCTGCTGCTGATGGAACTGACGATGCGGCTTCCCCTCGTCGTGGAAACAGCGATCCTGATCCCGCTCACCGTCGTTCTGGCTCTCCTGCTCCTTCGCCCGGTGAAAGGTGCCGCACTTGGCCTGATGCTCCGGCTCGGCATCCTCCGCTCCGAAGACGAACCGTAAAGCGCCAGTGTCCCGCCCCCGCCCTTCGCTTCCCTTGGCAGCGAACGAAAGGGGATAAGCAGGCCACCGAAGATAAAGAGCCAGCCCGCGATCGCCCGAGGCGGAATCGTCGGCGGGCGTGAATCGCGGGCTCGAATAAACTGGGGTGGACACCGCGCGCATCTTCGCCAAACTCCGTTTTCAAGGAAAAGGAAAGCGGAGAGGGCGTGCGATGGGCGGAGAGGACTGCCTCAGCGGCGTGCGTGTGCTCGATCTCACCCAATTCGAGGCCGGGCCGTCCTGCACCGAAGCGCTGGCCTGGCTCGGCGCAGAGGTGGTCAAGGTCGAGAATCCTTCGGGCGGTGATCCAGGCCGCGCCATCAATCCGCCGCCGGGAGCGGATGCACACTACTTCCTGCAGTACAACGCCAACAAGAAATCGATCACGCTCGATCTCAAGACCTCCGGCGGGCTTTCGCTTCTCCGGAAGCTCGCGCAGCAGGCCGACGTGTTCGTGGAGAATTTCGCCCCGGGCGCAATCGAGCGCCTGGGGCTCGGACCGGCAACGATCCGCGCCCTCAACCCGGCGATCGTCTACGCCCAGGTGAAAGGGTTTGGTGCCGGCTCGCCGTTCGAGAACAACCTCGCCTTCGACATGATCGCACAGGCCTGCGGGGGGCCGATGAGCATCACCGGCGAGGCCGATGGCCCGCCGCTCAAGCCCGGGCCGACGATCGGCGACACCGGCACCGGGATGCTGCTTGCGGTCTCGGTCGTGGCCGCGCTTTATCGCCGCACGCGCACGGGCGCGGGCGAGCATATCGAGGTCGCGATGCAGGATGCGATGTTTCAGTACATGCGCGGCGCCTTTGCAACGCAGACCCGGACCGGCCAGCCCACGGGCCGCGCGGGGGCCGGCAGCGTGCTGGCCCGCAACCCGCCGATGGGCATCTATCCATGCCAGGGCGGCGGCCCGAACGACTATGTGTATGTTTACACGAGCCGCGCCAACCCGGAACATTGGCGGCGGCTGCTCAGCGTGATCGGACGCGAGGAACTGCGCGAGGATCCGCGCTACGCCACCTCGGCAGCACGTCTCGAGCGCGAGGCCGAGGTGAACGAGATGGTGGCGGCGTGGACCCGAAGGCACGACAAATACGAGGCGATGCGCGTGCTTGGCGATGCCGGCATTCCTGCCGGCGCCGTGCTGGATACCGCCGAATTGCTGGAGGATCCGAGCTTCGCTGAGCGCGGCATCATGCAGACGATCGATCACCCGACCATTGGCGCCTATCGAATGCCGGCCTGGCCGGTGCGCTTTTCCGGCCGCCCGCCACCGGTGCGTCCCGCCCCCTTGCTCGGCGAGCACACCGAGGCGGTGCTTGCGGAATGGCTCGGTGTTGCCACCGGCGCGGGCGCCTGAACAGGGGAGGAGACAAACGAATGGCGGAACTCACCGGGTCGGAGATTCTTGCCCGCTCGCTCAGGAAGGAGGGAACGGAGCACATCTTCTTCATCATGGGCGGCCCGATGCTGCTGGCCGAAGCCACCTGCATCAAGGAGGGCATTCGCATGATCGATGTCCGCCACGAGCAGGCGGCTGCCTTCATGGCCGAAGCCTACAGCCGGCTTCTGCAGAGGCCCGGCGTCTGCATGGCTGCGAGCGGGCCCGGTGTGACCAACCTCATCACCGGAGTGGCCAATGCGCTGATCGACTGCGCGCCGGTGGTGGCGATCGGCGGCTCCAGCCCGATCGGCCAGTTCGGGCGCCAGGTTTTCCAGGAGATCGACCAGGTGCGGCTGATGCGCGGCTGCACCAAGCATGTCGACCGCGTGCACAATCTCAAGCGCATTCCCCAGCAGGTGAATGCCGCATTCCAGAGAGCGATGGCGGGCAAGCCGGGCCCGGTTTATCTCGATTTTCCGGGTGATATCCTCTATCAGAAGATCGACGAGAACGCGGTCGATTGGAGCTTTGCGGGCCGGCCACTCCTGGATTCCCGACCGCTCGGCGATCCGCGCCAGGTCGCCCGCCTGGTCGATGCTCTCACCCGCGCGAAAAAGCCTTTGATCGTCTCGGGAAGCGGCGTGATCTTCTCCCGTGCCTCGGCCGAGATGCAGGACTTCGTCGAGCGGACGGGGATTCCCTTCTACACCACTCCGCAAGGCCGCGGCGTTGTAGCGGACGACCATCCCTTCTCCTATCTCTCCATGCGCAGTGCCGCCTTTCGCGAGGCCGATCTCATTATCGTGCTCGGGACGCGCATGAACTACATCATTGGCCATGCCGCACCGCCGCGATTCAATGGCGCGGCCATCATTGCGCGGATCGACATCGACCCCGAGGAGTTGGCGACTGCACCGCGCGCAATCGAGATTCCGATCGTGGGCGACTGCCGTAGCGTGCTCAGGCAGCTGATCGAGGCCGTGGATACTCGTATCACGCCTGAAACCTACAAATCCTGGCGCCAGGCGCTTGCCGATGGCGAGGCAGAAAAGCGTCGCCAGGCGGGGAGCAATCGTCCGGCCGAGGATGGCGACATCCATCCCATACGCCTGCTCGAAGAGATCCGCGAATTCGCGCGTCGCGACGCCATTCTTTGCGTGGATGGCCAGGAGACGCTGAATTTCGGCCGCCAGACCATGCCGACCTTCGTCGCCGGCCATCGCCTGAACTCGGGGCCCTTCGGAACCATGGGTGTCGGGCTTCCCTTCGGTGTCGGCGCCAAGATCGCCAAGCCGGAGGCGCAGGTGATCGTCGTGCACGGAGACGGCTCGTTCGGCCTCAATGCGATGGAGCTCGATACCGCGGTTAGGCACCGCGTGCCGATTCTTGTCGTCATCAGCCTGAACGGCGGTTGGACTGCCGATCCGAAGCGGGAAAAGCCGGGGCGCGACCTCGGCTATACACGCTTCGACCGGATGGCGGAGGCGCTCGGGTGCCATGGCGAGTATGTCGAGCGGCCGGAGGAGATCCGGCCCGCGCTGGAGCGCGCCCAGGCCAAGGTGGATGCGGGAATGGTCGCGCTGGTGAATGTTCGCACCGACTACCGCGCACGCTACGCCGGGGCTGCTTTTTCGGATTATTCGACGTAGGCGGCGGGCGGGCTGCTCTTTGCGAAGGGTGCTCCAGCGTGAGTCGTCTGCAGCGCGGGTTGTTTTGGCTAAGCCGATAACATATATTATTGATAGATGTATCAGTGGCGCGTGATACGGCGAGGAAAAGGATTCCGGAGTGAACGGGAAGATCGCAGAGCTGCCCGAGGGGGTCGTTCCGTATCGCAGTACCGCCGTCTTCACCGAGACCACCATCCCGCAGGGCCTGTTGCATGCGCACCGGACGGCACCAGGAGTGTGGGGACTGATCGAGGTACTCGAGGGTCGCCTCATGTTTCGCGTGCCGGAGATGGGCATCGAGCGTATGCTTGCGCCGGGATGCCCGCCGGCAGTGACGGAGCCAGGCATTGCGCACGAGGTCGCTCCGGAAGGCCCGGTGCGGTTTCGGATCACGTTCTGTCGCCGGTCAGAGTTGAACGGCGAGGCGCGGCCGGAAGGAGGCGTCGTGGCCGGGTGTCCCAGCGGGCATCAGTAGGGAAAGGAAGCAGCAGAGATGACAGACCAGATGTACCCGCAGCCCTCTCGGGAATTGGCGGCCGAGCGACGCAAGCTGGCACCGGATCAGCTTGCGGCGTTCGAAGCGTTCAGTCGTGCGGCGTTTGCCGAGGGTGCGCTTTCGGCGAAGATGAAGCAGATCATCGCCGTGGCGGTCGCGCACGTGACGCAGTGCCCCTATTGCATCAAGGGCCACACCAAGGCGGCGGTCAGGGCCGGGGCTTCGCCTCAGGAGCTGATGGAGGCGATATGGGTCGCGGCCGAGATGCGCGCCGGCGGAGCGTACGCCCATTCCAACCTGATGCTGGCTACCCTTGACGAGGCAGGGGCAAAGCCGGAGCCCCAGGCTGCCCACTGATGAGCGAGGTCTGCCTGAAGCGGGCTTACGAGCCGCCCGGTCCGGCCGATGGCATGCGCGTGCTGGTGGATCGGCTGTGGCCACGGGGCGTGAAGAAGAGCGAAGCGGCGATCGATGTCTGGCTGAAGGAGGTCGCACCCAGCACCGCGCTCAGGCAATGGTTCGGGCACGATCCAGGGAAGTGGGACGAGTTCCAGAAGCGCTATCGAGCCGAGCTTTCGCACAGCGCGGCGCTGAAAGAGCTTCGGGAGTTGGTTGCGCGGAACCGGCGGACAACGCTCGTATTCGGGGCCAGTGATGCGGATCACAACAACGCGGTTGTGCTGCGCAAGCTCTGCGGCGACGGGTGAGGGGCTGCGGGTCCACGGCGCAGCCTGGAAAATCGTGTCAGTGCCGGTTGAGGCGGCGGACCTCGGCGGGTGCGAGTGCGAGGTCAGCGAGCGTGTAGCGGCTGAGTGCGCTGGTGAAGGCGTCGAGCGCCTCGGCGAGCGCGGACTGCAGCTTGCAGGAGCGGGTGATCGGGCAACGATTGTTGCAGCCAAAACACTCTACGAGCGCAAAGTCTGGCTCCGTTGCCTCCACCAGCTCACGCAGGTTGATCTTGCCGAGCGGCTTGGCGAGAACGAGGCCCCCGGAGCGGCCGCGCACCGCCTTGAGATAACCGGTGCGGGTGAGAACGTTCGCGACCTTCATCATGTGCGTGCGGGAGACCCCGTAAGCGGTGGCGACCTCCTCGATGGTGAAAAGCCGGTTGCAGCCCCCGGCGTACATGAGCATTCGGAGCGCGTAATCGGAGAACACGATCAGGCGCATGGCCGTGCCGCATGGTCAGAGGATGGCCTGTATTCATTCGAATCCATTGACCCTGAGCATACCCCGGAAGGGCGCGATCCACCAAGCAGATCGTGGTGGCGGGTGCCGGTGCTTTCTCTGAAGCCTTTCGGGGACGCGCGGTGGCAGTGGCGGCGGGCCTCGGAGGCGCCATTCTCGCGGGCGCCCGGGCGAGAGAGCTCAACCCATGCCCGATGACGCTCTCGATCTCATCCCCAATGGGCCGCGGTCCTTGCATTTTTGGCCTTCGCGTTATGCGCTGTTCGACGGCTCACGATCACTGGTCGTGAAGACCGACGGGCGCCGCCGGCATCATTATGCTCCGCCTGGCTTCCCTCGGTGGTCGGGACGGTGATCGTGCCGGGTGTTTCGTGGCAGGGTGCGCAGCCGCATAGCTGTTACCTGATCGCGTTCGAGACACGGATCTTCCAACATGAGTGATGTGGCAATCGCCCTGGCACTGCATGTGCTCGCCATTGTGCTGTGGATCGGGGGCGTCGGCTTTGCGACTCTGGCGCTGCTACCGGCGGTGCGGCGCCTGTCGGACTTGGAGCAGCGGCTCGCGATCTTCGAGGCAGCCGAGCGGCGGTTCGCCCCGGTTGCACGTGGCGCCATCCTGCTTGCCGGCGCCACCGGGTTCTACATGGTGGTGCGGCTGGATGCGTGGCGGTGGTTCGGGGTGCCCGCTATGTGGTGGATGAGCGCGATGGTGGCCGTCTGGGTGTTGTTCGTGATCCTGCTCTTCGTGTTGGAACCCTTCTTCCTGCACCGCGCTTTCCTCACGCATGCACGAGTGGCACCGGATGCCAGTTTTCGCAACGCTGAGCGGCTGCACTGGGTATTGCTGATCGCCAGCCTGGTCACGATTCTTGGTGCAGTAGCCGGAAGCCATGGCCTGATGCTGTTCCGCTGAGACCCTGGCGACCGGCGCGATGGCTCGGGAACCGACGGGAACGCGTCGCTGCTGAACGATATGGCATTGCCGCTTACGGGGTGCGGCGTTCGGAAAGAACGCCTCAGCCGGTCGTTTGAAATCGTGATCGAGGAGGCTTTCGTCTCGCAGAAGAGTCGGCACACATGACCATCGAAGCCCTGCTGCCCTTCTTCCGCCTCACCCTGGCGCTGCATGTCATTTCGGTCGTGCTGTGGATGGCCGGAATGCTGACGCTTCCCTGGCTCTATGTGGAGCATGCCGCGGCTGCCGTCGACGGTGCGGAAAGCGCAGGTCTCCAGGACATGGAACGGCGGCTCATGAAGCGTGCAATCAATCCTTGCATGTACGCTGCCTGGCTGTTCGGCGTTCTTCTCGTGCTGACGCCGGGAGCCATGTCGTGGTCGGCAGGCTGGTGGTGGACCAAGCTGGTCGCGGTGCTGCTGATGAGCGGGTTTCACGGAATACTCTCGAGGTGGCGGCGGGATTTTCGCGATGGACGCAATGTCCGCTCGCCGCACTTCTACCGCGGTGCCGCCGGTGTCCCGCTGGTGCTGCTGGTCGTCATCGTCGTCATGGTTGTGATGCAGCCATTCTAAACCCGTGTCGGGCTGGCTGTGCAGCCCGGCACAGGTCTCGCGCTTTATTCGAGCCCCCGATTCACGCCCTCCGACGATTCCGCCTCGGGCAATCGCGGGCTAGAGCAGATCGCGATCAGACGGAATCGGCTGATCGCGTGAAGATGCTCGCCAAAACAAAGAGCTAGAGCAGTTACCGTGAGCCATGGCGAACGGAAATTGCTCTAGCCGAGTGGCAGGCCCACGTAGTTCTGTGCGAGCAGGGTCTGTGCCGAACGCGAGCTGATCAGCAATTCAAGTTCGGCCAACTGTCGCTTGCGGTCGAACGCGTTCGCGTCCGGGAAGCGATGCAGCATACTCGTCATCCAATAGGAAAAGTGCTGCGCGCGCCATACGCGCCTCAAGGCTGTCGTGGAATAGGCGTCAAGCAGGTCGGTGGCCTTCGACGCATAATAAGCACTGATCGCCCGGGCGAGGACATGGATATCGGCGATCGAGAGATTGAGCCCCTTCGCCCCGGTCGGCGGCACGATGTGCGCGGCGTCCCCGGCAAGGAACAAGCGGCCATACTGCATCGGCTCGCAGACGAAACTGCGCATCGGGATGATATCCTTTTGGAATATCTCCCCCTCTTTCAGTCGGAATCCGCCGCCGGCGATGCGTGTCTGCAACTCCGCCCAGATTCGATCCTGAGACCAGCTTTCCACTGATTCGGACGGATCGCACTGGAAATACATGCGCTGCACCTGGGGAGAGCGCGTGCTCACCAGCACGAACCCGCGCTCGTGACTGTTGTAGATCAGTTCGTTCGATGAGGGCGGCGCTTTCGCCAGGATTCCGAACCAGCCCAGAGGATAAATCCGCGCATAATCCTGATGTGCACTCTCCGGAATGCCGGCGCGGCACACCCCGTAAGAGCCGTCGGCTCCGACCACGAAGTCGCAGGATAGATCCTCGTCCCTGCCGTTCCGGATGAAATGCACCTTTGGCCGTGCGGATTGAACGTCATCCACGCCGGTCGCCCTGGCACCAAACAGGATCGTTGCTCCAGCGCCAAGCCGCGCCCTGATCAGGTCCTTGATCACTTCATGCTGGGCATAGACCGTAATCGCACGGCCACCGGTCAGCGCCTGGAAATCGATCCGATGGCTGCGACCAGAGAAGCGTATTGCGATGCCATGGTGCACGAATCCTTCGCGCCTGAGCCGATCTCCCACACCCGTTTCGGTCATCAAATCGACCGTGCTCTGCTCCAGAACACCGGCCCGGATCGTCGCCTCGATCGATTCGCGAGTGCGGCTTTCGATGACAACGGATTCGATGCCGCTCAGGTGCAGGAGGTGGGAGAGCATCAGGCCCGCGGGACCCGCTCCGACAATTCCAACCTGGGTGCGCATGGGAGGTCGTGTCTTTCGCCCAGTCACGCGTGGCAGCGGTCCGCACCACGCGTGTGCCGGCCAGGCCCAGTGGCATCGAGCGTCTCGCATGCCTTGGCGAGCACGCGCGAAATGAAGAGCGACGCGGCACCGAGATAGGTTCCGGGATCGGTCAGGCGTCGGATTGCCTCGGCACTCAATCGGGCGGACACGGCGGGCTCGCGGGCGAGCGATTCGGCCAATGACATTCCGGTTGCGCGCGCGACGGCGGCGGCGTGTTGCACGAGGTGATGCGCTTCCAGGCGGCCGAGATGCGGGGCGAGGCCCATCATTGCCGCTTCCGCAAGGCTGAGGCCACCATCCGCGTCAAGATTACGGCGCATGCGTTCGGCATCGACGGTCAGCCCTTCCGCGATGACCCGGGTGTAGAGAGCGGCGCCGTGGGTCAGCACGAAGCTCTGCGGCAAGACCAGCGATTCAACCTGCCAGGGCCCGGTGCCGCGTTCGTGGTCCTGCGCCATCGCACCTTGCATCACCGGCACCAGACCCTGCACCATGCGCGCCGCCGCGAGAATGTATTCCGAAGCGATGGGATTGCGCTTCTGCGGCATGGTCGAAGAGGAGCCGCGCCCTTCCACGTATGGTTCGGCGACCTCGGCGACGTCCGTCTGAGCGAGGAGAATCACGTCAGTCGCGATCTTGGCAAAGCTGCCTGAAAGGAGCCCGAGGAATCCGACCGCCTCGGCCAAGCCGTCGCGCAGGACGTGCCAGGGGGCCAATGGCGCGGCGAGATCGAGTTCCGCTGCGAGACCTTCCATGACGGCGATCCCCTGGTCGCCGAGCGAGGCGAGCGTGCCCGCTGCACCGCCGAACTGAACGAACTCGATGCGGCGGCTGAGTTCGCCGAGGCGAGCAAGGTGGGTGAGAAGCGGCTGCAGCCAGATCGCGCATTTCAGTCCAAACGTGATCGGGAGGGCGTGCTGCAGATGCGTCCGGCCGGCCATCAGCGTGTGGCGGTGGGTCTCTGCCCGCTCGCCGAGGGCCTTGACAATGGCCCGGAGTTCTTCACGGATCAGGCTCAGCCCCGCACGCACCTGCAGGACGAGCGCGGTATCCATGATGTCCTGGGTTGTGGCGCCCCAGTGGGTCCATCGCCCGGCTTCTCCGGCGGCTCGGTTCAAGCCCTGCACGAGGCCGACGACCGGATAGCCGACGTTGCGCGTGCTCGCGGCCAACGCGCCAAGATCGAGATGCTCGAGTTTCGCGGCATCGGTGATCGCTCGGGCTGCATCGGTGGGAATGATGCCCTGTCGAGCCTGCACGCGAGCGAGTGCTGCTTCCACGTCCAGCATGCGTTGCAGATATGCGCGATCGTCGAAGACGGCGCGCATCGAATCCGAACCGTAGAGAGTACCAAAGACCTGACTATCTGCAGGGTTGACCGGCATATCAGCGGCTCACTGGAGGTGGCAGCGCGCTTTGCCGGCCACGCGAATGTCACGCTCACCGGCGGACAGCTTCCGTTGATGCGGACGACGCGGCAACGCTTGCGCAGGAGCGAGCACATCGCCCTCCCGAACGCCGGTTGGTCGCCACAACGGTGCAAGAAAACCCCGCGATGTCAAGCCGACCGGGGCATTTTCGGGGCTATGAAGCGTGGCGCTGCGTCGCGCGTTTGAATCGGGAGCGCGGCAATTTGCAAGCGCGAGGCAATGAAGTGCGGAACCGGAAGGACTGTGTCGGGCTGAATGTGCAGCCCGACACGGGTCTCGCGCTTTATTCGAGCCCGCGATTCACGCCCTCCGACGATTCCGCCTCGGGCGATCGCGGGCTAGGGACGTTCCACGAGTTCGATCTTGTAGCCGTCCGGATCCTCGATGAAAGCGATCACCGTGGTACCGAATTTTACCGGGCCTGGCTCACGCGTGATCTTTACTCCCTCTTTCCGCAGCTCTGTACAGGTCGCAGCGACGTTGGGGACGCCAAGGGCCAGATGACCGAAGCCGGTCCCGAGATCGTAGCCATCGTCCTGGCCCCAGTTGTAGGTGAGTTCGAGCACGGTGTTGCCCGATTCCTCACCGTATCCGACAAATGCGAGCGTGTACTTGCCATCCGGAACCTCGCGCCGGCGCAACTCCTTCATGCCGAGGAGCCTGGTGTAGAAATGCACACTCCGGTCGAGATTCCTGACCCGGATCATCGTGTGCAGATAGCGGAAGCCGTTGGTGCTCATCGACGTTCTCCTTGCGCGGTGGAGGGCAAGATAGCGGGATCGAGACCGAGGAGAAACAGACCGGCCTCGTTCGCCGCCGCGGTCGTGGCGTCCCGGTCGATGATCAGAGTACCTCCGGCCTCGAAGGCGATGCCGCGGAGTCCGGCCGCCGCGGCGATGCGGACGGTTTCGGGGCCAAGTGTGGGCAGATCTGCGCGCCGGTCCTGGCCGGGCTTGACGAGCTTGACGAGAACGCCGCCCGGCCCGGGGCGGGCGAGAGCCGCCGCGCGGATCAGCATCTGATCGGTACCTTCCGCAGCCTCCACGGCGAGCACGATCCCCTGCTGCACGATTGCACACTGCCCGACATCGACCCGGCCCAGCGCCTGCACGACGGTGATGCCGCGCTCGATATCGGCGAAGGCAGAGGCATCGGGAGCGGCGCAGGTGAGCAGACCCGCGGGAGCGAGGGCCTCGCTCAGCACCTCGTCCACAGCACGAACGACGAATCCTTCTTCGTGCAGTACCCTGGCGACAGCGCTCAGGATCGTGTCATCGCCGGCGAAAGCTGCGCGGCCGATTCTTCCGAGCACCTGCACGCCGAAGGCATCCGGCCTTATATCGAGCATCGAGGGACGGCGCACGGCTCCTGCCATGACCAGATCCCGGCATGCATGAGCATTGAGAAGTTCGCGGATGCGGCCGGCCGCGCCGAGGCGGACGAACGCATGCGGATACGGAGCGAGAACAGCGGGGTCTGCGAAACCCTCAAAGCCCAGCAGGAAGACACTCTGGCCGCGAGCCAGCGCTGCCTGAGCGACCTGGCCAGGCAACGGGCCGCCACCCGCGAGAATACCCAAGGTTGGATTGATCTTGTCACTCACTCGTTTCGGAGATCTCCGTTGACGTGCGTATCGCAGTACCATTTACGAAGAAATAACGCTGTTGCTGCATGGAGAATTGAGCTTGCCGCATTGGCCTCGACGAGAAACCCGGCTTCACCATGTTCAACGGATTTTGTATTGCCGCGTTGCCGGTGCCTGCGGCATAAGGTTTCGACTTGTGTGTGTAACGCACTGCCGCAGTGGCCAGAGTTTTCCACTTCACGGGATCTTCCATCGATGCGTGACCGCAACTCGTCCCAGCCTGTCGCGTGCCACGCGACCGCTCGCGGCATCGTCCAGTGCCTCAGGATGCTCGCCGAAGAGGCGAGCTCGCTTCATCTCACTTCCACCGTGCGAGCGCTCCGGTCGGCGATCGGGATCTGCGAACACGAATCCTCTGCCTCACCGGTGCTGCCGCCAAGCGAGCCGGTGCGACCAAGCGTTGTGCCCTTGAATTGAACGACCCGCTTCGCCGTCGCTGCTGCCGCCGGTCCTCTTCAGCCGAGTAACTCCTCGCCTTCCGAGCGCAATGTCGCACGGATCAGGCCACGGCGGCTTGGCGCGTCGATGAAGGCGAGGATCTCGGCGACCAGCGGATCATCGCCGTAGCGCTGGCGCGTTTCCGCCAGCCGCGCGGCGAATACGCCTTCGTGGCGGAACAGCGAGCGGATAACGGCCCTGAGTTTGTGGATCGTTGCCTTATCGAAGCCGCGCCGACGCAAGCCCACCACATTGAGGCCGGTGAGGCGGCCGCGATTGCCAAGCACGGCTCCGAAGGGGATGACGTCGGCTTCGACCCCCGAGACGCCGCCGATGATCGCACCGCGGCCGATCCGGATGAACTGATGCAGTGCCGCCGAACCGCCGATGACGGCCTGATCGCCGATCTCGACGTGGCCACCCATCACGACATTGTTGGCGACGATCACCCCGTCCCCGATCTGGCAGTCGTGAGCGACATGGGCCACGGCCATCACCAGGCAATCGGCCCCGACCCGGGTGATGCCCACGCCGGTGACGGTGCCGCGATGGATCGTGCAATGCTCGCGGACATGGGTGCGCGGACCGATCTCGCAGCCGGTCGGCTCGCCGCGATATTTCATGTCCTGCGGCGCCAGCCCGACCGTGCAGAATGGGAAAAGCCGCACACCGGCGCCGATCCTGGTGTGGCCATCGACGACCACATGGGCGTGGATCTCGGCGTCCGGGCCGACGACGACATTGGGGCCGACCTGGCACCAGGGGCCGATCGAGGCCCCGGGGGCGATCCTTGCCCCCGGGGCCACGAGCGCGGACGGATGGACGACGGCCTTGGCGTGGCGCAGCGCCGAGGCGGGTTTCAATTCGGGCTCGAGCAGCAGAGGGGTTTCGGGCAGACGGTCCATCAACCTGGCCACTTTCGCAGTTCGTCAGCGAGGTATGAGCGCAGCAAGGCAAAACTCCGGCGACGATGACGAGCGACGATGAAGCCACCAAGTCAATGATTGTTGCCGGATGTTGCTTCGACTCAAAACCGGGGGTTGTATTTCCCTGTTCCGCTCGAAGTTATTCGGAATGAGACGGCAACTCGGTGGGTTTGACGATCATGGCGGCATACGTCGCTTCCGCCACCACGACGCCGTCGACCGTTGCGACCCCGCTGAACTTCCAGACGTTGCCGCGCCGGCGCTGCTTGAGGACGTGGATTTGCATCTGGTCTCCGGGCGTGACCGGGCGGCGGAACTTGGCATTGTCGATGAACATGAAATAGACGACCTTGCCGTTCGAAGCCTCGCCCAGGGTCTCGAGTACCAGCATCGAGGCGGTCTGCGCCATGCTTTCGATGATCATCACGCCGGGGACAACCGGATGGTTCGGGAAATGGCCCTGGAAATAGGATTCATTCATCGTCACGTTCTTAATACCGATCGCGGAATGATCCGGCACGAGTTCGGCGATCCGGTCGATCATCAGCATCGGGAAGCGATGCGGAAGCATCTGCTGGATGCGCTCGATGCCGATGGCGTAGCCCTTCGCGGCACCGCGCTCACCGTGCTCGTTCTGGCGGTCCATCACCGTCGCGTCCATGATCGCCCTCACCATGCTTTTTTGCCGGCGGATCCACCGCCCGCCTGCTTGCCTGCCGCCAGGCGCCTGAGGAGCACGACCTGGCGAAAAAAGCTGTGCTTCGGCTCGGCCGGGGTGCCGACGACGTCGGCGCCGGCGGGAACGTCGTCCTTCACCCCCGCCTGGGCCCCGATCCGCGCCTTCTTCCCGATGTGCAGGTGCCCGATCAGGCCTGCCTGCCCCCCAATCATCACGAAGTCTTCGATGATAGTCGAACCGGAGACACCAACCTGCGAGACGATGACGCAGAGCCGGCCGATCCGCACGTTGTGCCCGATCTGAACCAGGTTGTCGAGCCGCGATCCGGCGCCGATCAGTGTATCCTGCACCGACCCCCGGTCGATCGTGCAATTGGCGCCAATCTCCACGTCGTGCTCGATCACCACCCGGCCGAGCTGAGGCACGCTCAGGAAGCCCAGTTCGGTAACCGCGAATCCGAACCCGTCCTGTCCGATCCTGACCCCGGGATTGATCGTGACCCGCTCACCGAGCAGGGCATAGCTCAGGCTGGCGTGGGCGCCGATCCGGCATTCTGCGGCCAGAATCACACCCGGACCGATGACCGCCCCCGGGCCGATGCGGCAGCCGGGCCCGATCTCCGCTCTGGCGCCGATGACGACCAGCGGCCCGATCTCGGCCGAAGGATCGACGACTGCACCCTCGCCGATCACGGCGGTGCGATGGATTCCGGGGCGCGGCGAGGGTGGTGGATGAAACAGCGCAGCGACCCGCGCCCAGCTTTGATATGGTTCGGGGACCGGAATGGCGGTGGTCCCGGCGGGGACGCGGGCGGCCAGCTCGGGGCGAAGCACGACCGCGCCGGCGCGCGTCGCCTCCAGCGCGGGCAGGTAGCGCGGATTGTCGAGGAAGCTCACCTCGGCGGGTCCTGCCGTTTGCAGCGGGGCGACGCCGCGCAGCAATCGCTCCTCGGCGAGCAGCGGGCTGCCGGCCGCGGCGGCGACTGCACTCAAGGGGAGAGGGCCGCTCGCGGCATAGAAGCGAGGATCACCGGCGATGGCCGCCCGAGCCTGCATCGGTCAGGGTTTCGCGGCGCTGCCTGGCGGGGCGACGGGAGGCAGGGGCAGAGGTCCGGTTGGAACGGGGGCGGCTTGCGTCAAGAGACCATTGCCTGGTGCAGCGGCGGCGACTGGCGGTCCGATTGGCATCTCGCTGTCGGGGAGCACGGTGACTTTCGGCAACACCTTGTTGAGCTGCTGGGCAACCTGGTCGGTGATGTCGTAGGTGTTCATGTTGAGGGCCACCTGTTCGCGATGCAGGACGAGGTTCATGCCCCGGCTCTCCGCGACCTGGCGGATGACCGCCACCAGCATCCGGTTCACTTCGTCGATGGCGTATTGCGCGGCTTCCTGGATCTGCTGGTTGCGGCCGGAGAATTCCTTCTGGGCGTTGGTGATCCGGTTCTGCAATGCGGTTTCGCGCGCACGAATCGCGGCCGGTGTCAACTTCGCTCGCTCCGCGGCGAGAGAGGCCTGCATCTGCCGCCAGACGTCTTGTTCCTTCACCGCATCCTGACTGAGGGCGTTGCGCCGCGCG
Organism: Acetobacteraceae bacterium; assembly: GCA_030041375.1. Lineage (GTDB taxonomy): Bacteria > Pseudomonadota > Alphaproteobacteria > Acetobacterales > Acetobacteraceae > JAKAWQ01. The sequence goes on along the minus strand of JASHOA010000060.1, from coordinate 52,093 downwards.
TTGATGATCTTCTCCATGGCCTGGACCGCCGTCGATTGGCGATAGACGTCGGGTACGCTGAGCACCCCCATCACCGCCGGCGGGGGCGCCGTACCCTTCGGCAAGGCCGGCAGTTGCGGGACGGGAGGCAGGGCGGGAAGCGAGGCCGGAGCAGGGTGCGGCGGGGGTGGCGCGGGCGCGGGGTGGGGGGCCGGCGCAGGCGCGGGATGCTGCGGTGCGCCTGGGATGAACCAACCCGGACCCTGGCTCGGCGTCGATTGGGCGACGAGCGGAGCTGGGTGAAGAATGGCGGCCGCGAGCACGACGGCGAGGAGTGCGCGCGGGAGTGGATTGAAAGTGGCGGTCGGTTTCCGACTGCTACGACGGGACCATCGGACCGCGCGCTGGCGGTCGGTCGCAGGGTGCCAACAGCGGTTGCAGTGCATTCTCATGACCCCAGACAGCGGGCAGCGATTGGCGCTGATCTCAACATCAGAACGTAGTTCCGAACCCAAAACGGAACACCTGGGTCTGGTCAAACGGCTTCTTCACCACCGCCCAGCCGAAATCGAAGTTGAGCAATCCGAAGGGCGATGCCCAGGAGAAGCCGATGCCGGTGCCGACGCGCGGTTGCGCGTAGTCGACGACGGGTCCGTGATTCTCCTTGATGCCGTAATCCGAGCCCATGTCCACGAACAATCGACCCGAGAGACCGAGATCGGGGTTGACGGGCAGCGGGAAGCGCAATTCGGTCGATTGCGTCCAGACGAAACGCCCGCCGAGGCTGTCGCCGGTTGTGGCGTCGTGCGGGCCCACCCCGCCATCGAGGAAGCCGCGCAGATTGGCCCCACCGAGGAAGAAATTGTCGATGATCGAGGGCGGATGGTCGATCGGCACTAGATAGCCGGTGCCGCCGCTGACGCTGATCCCCCATCCCTGGCCGAGCGTCCCCGTGAGGGGAAAGTAATAGGCGCCGTCGAGACGCAGGCGGATGAAGTCCGCATCCCCGCCGATGCCGGCAAAATCGGTTCCGCCGCGGACGACGAAACCCTTGGTCGGGTCGATCCGGCTGTCGCGCCAGTCGAACGTCAGCGTCTGGCCGATCTGCGAAAGCAACGAGTTGCCTTGGGCCGCTATCACATAGGGGCTCGCCGTAGTCGGCACATCGACGATATCGCGATTGATCAGCGAATAGGTCCAGACTTGCTGTACGTGATCGTTGAAGCTGTAGCCGAGCCTGGTCGTGAAGCCGACCCGGTTCTCACTGTACGAGGAGACGGTCTCATTGTTGTTCGTCAGCACGAAGGCGTCGATCCCGGCCAGCAGATTCCGCCCGAGAAAATAGGGGTTCGTCACGGATAGATCGAGCTCGCTTGCCCGCTGCGCGAGGACCCCGGTGATACCGGCATCAATGCCGCTGCCGACGATATTATTTTCCTGCAGTCCGACGTTCAGCAGGGCGCCGATATCCGTCGAGTAGCCGCCGCCCAATGTGAGCTGGCCGGTGGCTTTCTCGGTCACATTGGTATTGACGATCACACGGTCCGGCGCGGAACCCGGCGCGGTCGTGATGTTCACCGAGCCGAAGTAGTTGAGGTCCTTGAGGCGCTGCTGTGTCTGCTGGATCGAGGCGGCGCTGAATGCGTCACCCTCCGCGAGCGTGAACTGGCGGCGGATCACCTGGTCCTGCGTGCGCGTGTTGCCGGATATGGCGATGCGCTGAATATAGACCCGCGGGCCTTCCACCACGTTGAAGACAAGCGCAATGGTGTGTTTCTTCGCGTCCTTGGTGATGTCGGGATGCACCTCTGCGAAGGCATAGCCGCCGTTCTGCAGATGGTCCGAGATGGCCTGCACCGAACGTTCGACCGCGTCGCCGTCGAACCAGTCCCCAGCCGAAAGTTCCACCAGCGGCAGCAGCGATTTGCCGGAGATTTTGGGCAGGTGCGAGATCACCTTGACAGAGCTGACGCGGTAGCGCGCACCTTCGTACAGCACGTAGGTGAGCACGAAGGAACGATGATCCGGGGACAATTCGGCCTGGGCTTGCACGACCCGGAAATCGGCGTAGCCGTTGCGCAGATAGAATCGCCGCAGCAGCGACTCGTCGAGATCGACCCGGCTCGGGTTGTAGCTGTCCGCGGAGCTGAAGAAGCGCCACCACGCCTCTTCGCGAGAGCTGATGACGCCGGAAAGCGTGCCGGGACCGAAGGCCTCATTGCCCACGAAGACGATGCGGCTGATGTAGGTGGCCTTCCCCTCGCTGATCTCGAACACCACGTTGACCCGGTTCTCTGGCAGCTTGATGATTTTCGGCACGACCGTCGCGGCGTAATAGCCCTTTTCCGCGTACTGGCCGAGAATGGCCCGCCGATCCGCTTCCGCGGCGGCCGGCGTGAAGACGGCGCGCGTGCGGAGCGTGATCCCGCTTGAGAGATCCTTGTCGGTGAGCTGGTGGTTGCCCTCGAAGGCCACCTCGTTGACGACCGGGTTCTCCTTGACGGTGACCAGCAGCGTATCGCCCTGGCGGGTGAGCTTCACGTCGCTGAACAGGCCGGTTGCGAACAGCGTCTTGAGGCTGCGATCCATCAGGCTCGGGTCGAACGGATCGCCGGGCCGGAGCAGCATGTAAGAGAGGATGGTGCTCGACTCGATCCGCTGGTTGCCCGCCACACGGATGTCGGCGATTCGCCCGACGCCGGGCTGGGCAGCGGAGGCGGGCTGCGCTGCCCGCGCCACGGGGCCAAGCCAAGGCGGGATCGCCACAAGCGCGACGAGGATGAAGGCAGCGAACTGGATGCGCGGCAACAGGCGGGTTTCCCGATGGCGTGCCGGCATTGGTTCAGGGTGAAGCCGTGCCGGAGAAGGAGGGTAGCCGGGAAGCATAAGCTCGGCTGGCACTGAGCGCCAAGCGCCGCCATCTGCCTGCCCGGGTCAAAGACTCCGCACCCATTGCACGACGCCGAGATGCATCAGGTCGTTCCAGGTCGCGAAGACGAAAATGAAGACGAGGAGTGCGATGCCGGCGCGCAGCCCGATTTCCTGTGCGCGAGCGGAAAGCGGCCTGCCATACGCGGCCTCGGCCAGATAGAACAGGAGATGTCCTCCGTCGAGCACCGGAATCGGCAACAGGTTGATCAACCCGAGATTGATCGAGAGCACGGCAATGAAGGACACCAGGCTCGCTATGCCGAGTGCGGCGACGCGGCCGGAGAGTTGGGCGATGCGGAGCGGGCCGCCCAGGTCGGCACTTCCCTTGCGGGTGGTGATGATCTGCCACACGCCGACAACTGTGGCGACCGTCACGTTCCAGCTCTCCGTGCCGGCGGCAGCGATCGAAGCGACCGGCCCCAGGCGGATAAAGATGGTCGTTTTGCCACTGATCCCCAGCATGCCGATGCGCCGGCCGGCGAGCATCGTTGCCCCGGTCTTCGCGGAAAGGTTGAGCGTGCGGCCGTCGCGCAGCACGGTGAGCGCAAGCGGCTGATCGGGGCGCGCCTCGACCAGGCGCTGGATGTCGGTGAAGCTGGCGACCGGATGCCGGCCGACCGCGACCAGGCGGTCACCCGGCCGGAGCCCGGCCATCGCCGCCGCACTGCCGGCCACGACTCCATTGACGACCGGCTGCACCACGGGCCGGCCCGCGGTTGCGAACAGCGCGAAAAACAGCACGACGGCGAGCACGAAGTTGGCGAACGGCCCGGCGGCGACGACGATCGCCCGCGCGCCGAGCGGCTTTTCCTGGAAGGCCCGGCCGGGTAGCCAGCGCGCCCGTTCTTCGGGGCTGACCGTTTCGAGCGGCTCCTGGCCGTGCAGCCTCACGAAGCCGCCGAGCGGGAGGAGAGAAAGGCGCCATTCGGTCCCGCGTCGATCGCGCCAGGTTGCCAACGCGCGACCGAAGCCGATCGAGAACGCCTCCACATGCACTCCGCAGAGTCGCGCCGCCAGGTAATGCCCGAACTCGTGCACGGAAACCAGGACGCCGAGCACGATCGCGAAGGAGATGACGCTGCGCAGGAGATCGATCATCGGGCCCAGGATGCCCCGTCGAGCGTGGCGCCTTCAAGGTGCCGCGCCGGCCCGCGCGCGAATACGTGAGCCCGGCGGCGGGCTTCGGCATCGAGAGCAAGCACGCTCTCGAGCGTCGAAGCAGGGGGCGCGCCCATGGCCTGAAGCACCGATTCGACCACTCTTACGATGTCGAGGAAACCGATCCTGTGCTCCAGGAAGGCCGCCACCGCCACCTCGTTGGCGGCGCTCAGGATGGCCGGCGCGCCGCCGCCGGCGGCGATCGCCTGCCGCGCCAAAGGGAGGGCGGGAAAGCGCGTGCCGTCCGGCTCGGCGAAGTCGAGTCGGGCGAGCGCGGCAAGGTCGAGTCGGGGCGCCCGGGTTGTCAGCCGCTCCGGCCAGGCGAGTGCGTGGGCGATCGGGATCCGCATATCCGGCGCGCCGAGCGCGGCGAGCACACTGCCATCGGCGTAGAAGGCCAGCCCGTGCACGACGGCCTGCGGATGGACCAGCACGTCGATCTTCTCGCTCGGCAGAGAGAAGAGCCGCACGGCCTCGATCAGTTCGAGACCCTTGTTCATCAGAGTCGCGGAGTCGATGCTGATCTTGGCGCCCATCGACCAGACAGGATGGCGCAGCGCCGTTTCGGGGGTGGCGCGTGCCATCTCGTCCAGGCTGGCGGTGCGGAACGGCCCGCCGGAGGCGGTGAGCGCGATCTTCTCGAGCGCCGCCTGATGGCTGCCGGCCAGTGCCTGGAACACCGCATTGTGCTCGGAATCGACCGGCAGCAGCGTCGCACCCGCAGCGGCTACTGCCTCCAGCATGACCTCGCCGGCGCAGACCAGAGCTTCCTTGTTGGCGAGAGCAACGGTCCCGCCACGGCGAATCGCAGCGAGCGTGGCCGGCAGGCCGGCGGCCCCGGTGATGGCGGCCATGGTCCAGTCGACCTCGAGGGAAGCGGCGGCGAGGACCGCGTCCCTGCCGGCGGCGGCGCGGATGCCACTGCCTGCCAGCGCTGCTTCGAGGATGCCCAGTGCGGCGGGATCGTTGATCACGGCCAGCTCGGCGCCGAGTGTGCGGGCTTGCTCGGCCAAGAGGGCGGCGTTCTTGCCGCCCACCAGGGCGCGGGGGCGGAAGTGGTCGCGATGGGTGGCGAGGAGAGCGACGGTTTGCCGCCCGACGCTGCCAGTGCTGCCGAGAATGCTGACCGACTTCATCGCCAGAGTTCTGCATCCGCGCCGAGTGCCAGCACCAGGATGGCAGCCACCGGGACCGCCGCCAGCACGCCGTCGAGCCGATCGAGCAGGCCGCCGTGCCCGGGGATCAACCGGCTCGAATGCTTGACCCCGAAGCGCCGCTTGAAGGCACTCTCGAGCAGGTCTCCGGCCTGTGACGCGGCGGCGAGCGCGATCGAGACGGCAATGCCGCCGAGGGTAGCGCCGGCTGCAAAGAGCTTGGCCACCACCAGCCCGGCGGCGATTGCAAAGACCACGCCGCCAACCATTCCGGCCCAGGTCTTGGAAGGGGAGATCCGCGGCACCAGCTTCGGCCCGCCGACGAAGCGGCCAACGAGATAGGCGCCGGTGTCGCTGGCCCAGACGATCGCCAACACGAACAGCACATTGCCGCGCCCGGACGCGGTTCCGAGCCGGAGCCAGGTCGCGGCCATCCCGGCGAGGCCGACATAGATCATGCCTCCGGCAAGCCAAAGGCGGCCGGCGGCGCCGGAATCTCCGGCCGTCGCCAACCCGGCGGCGGCAACGCCGAGCAGGGCCAGTGCCGGCGCGACGAATCCGGCGGCGGTGGCCAGGCAGGCCGCGGCGACCAGGACCGGGAGGGCGAGGCCCGGCAGGGCGGTTGGCCGAACGGTTACGATGCGGACCCATTCGGTGGCGAGCCCGATACCGGCCAGGGCGACCAGCACCGCCCAACTCACACCGCCCACCCACAGGCAGGCGAGCGCGACCGGAGCGAGCACGAATGCCGAGGCCAGCCGCTCGGGCAGATCCTCGAAGCGCGCCCGCATCGGGTCAACCCGGCCGTGCACCGAAGCGCCGTTCCCGCTGTGTATATTCTGCCAAGGCGGCTGCAAAATCAGCTTCTCCGAAGTCCGGCCACAGCACGTCGAGATAGACGAGTTCGGCATAGGCCGCCTGCCAGAGCAGGAAGTTCGAGAGGCGGCGTTCCCCGCTGGTGCGGATGATCAGGTCGGGGTCGGGGGTGCCGGCGGTCGCGAGGAAGCTCGCGAAACGCGGCTCGTCGAGGTCTTCCAGGCGGAGTTTGCCGGCCAGGACCGCGGCTGCCGCCGCGCGTGCGGCGGCGAGGATTTCGTTGCGTGCCCCGTATGACAGGGCGATCGTCAGAAAGAGCCGCTCGTTACCCGCGGTCAGGCGTTCGGCGGCGGCGAGTTCGGTCTGGATATCGGGGGCGAAGCGACCTGGCTCGCCAATCACGGACAGCCGGACGCCCTCCTCGGCGAGGTTCGCGATTTCGCTTTTCAGGTAGTGACGGAGCAAGCCGGTGAGATCGAGGACTTCGCTGGCCGGACGAGCCCAGTTCTCGGCGCTGAAGGCGTAGAGCGTGAGGAAGCGCACGCCATGGCGGATGGCGGCGGCAATGGAGCGGCGAACCGCTTCGCCGCCGGCGCGATGGCCGGCGAGGCGCGGCAAGCCGCGCGCCTTTGCCCAACGGCCGTTGCCGTCCATGATGATGGCGACGTGCGCCGGGGCGGTGCGCGGCGGGAGTTCAGGTTCCGGCGGTCCGCTTGCCGGGAGCGGGCGCTGCTCGGTTGCTGGCTGCATCGCTCAGACCTGGCGGATCTCCCGATCCTTGTCAGCCAATGCATCGTCCACGCGCTTGACGTAGGCGTCGGTCAGTTTCTGCACCTCGTCGTGCCAGCGGGCCATCTCGTCCTGGCTGATCTCGCCCTTTTTCTCGAAATGCTTGAGATGCTCCATGCCGTCGCGCCGGACCGCTCGCACCGCGACACGGGCGCCTTCGGCGTAGCGGCCGGCAGCCTTGGCAAGCTCGGCCCGCCGTTCAGCGGTGAGGTTCGGGATCGGCACACGTACGACCTGGCCGTCCGAGGCGGGATTGAGGCCGAGCCCGGCATCACGGATCGCCTTTTCCACCACTCCGACCAGGGCGCGGTCCCAGACCTGAACGGTGATCATCCGGGGCTCCGGGACGCTGACCGTGCCAACCTGGACGAGTGGCAATTCGCTGCCATAGGCGGAAACCTTGACCGGCTCGAGCAGCGCGGGATTGGCCCGGCCAGTGCGCAGCCCGGCGAACTCGCGGCGCAGCGTTTCGAGCGCGCCGTCCATGCGCCGCCGGAGATCGTCCTTGAGCCCTGCCAGATCTGCCGCCACCGCCCGCCTCCTCTCGCCTCAAGCCGCGCCGAGTCTGTTGCCGTTCGAGCCAAGTTAATAGCGAAAATCAATGAGTTTGGGACTGGCGCTCAATCATACCACCTCGGTGATACGGGTGAACCGTCCTTCCCCGCGCATCACCTGGACGAAGGCGCCGGGGGCGTGGATGTTGAAGACGAGGATGGGCAGGCCGTTCTCACGGGCGAGGCTGATCGCCGCCGCGTCCATGACCCCGAGATCATTGGCGAGCACGTCGAGGTAGGAAAGCGTATCGTAGCGGGCGGCGCCGGGAACCTTCCGCGGGTCGGCGGAATAGACCCCATCGACCTGGGTGCCCTTCAAGAGCGCGTCGCAGTGCATCTCGGTGGCGCGGAGCGCGGCGGCCGTGTCGGTGGTGAAAAAGGGATTGCCGGTGCCGGCGGCGAAGATGACCACGCGGCCCTTTTCCATGTGCCGCTGGGCGCGGCGGCGGATGTAGGGTTCGCAGACGCTGGCCATCGGAATGGCGGACTGGACGCGGGTTGGCACGGCGCGGCTTTCGAGCGCGCTTTGCAGGGCCAATGCGTTCATGATGGTGGCCAGCATGCCGATATAGTCGGCCTGGGCGCGATCCATGCCCTCGGCCGCCGCCGAGACCCCGCGGAAGATGTTGCCCCCGCCGATCACGATGCAGACCTGGACGCCAAGCGCCACCACGTCGTCGATGTCGGCGGCGATCCCGTTCAGCGTGTCGGTATCAAGACCGAACTCCCGCCGGCCCAGGAGAGCCTCCCCGGAGAGCTTCAGCAGGACGCGCTTGTAGGCCGGCTGGTGGAGCATCGCGGAGGTGCTTCCCGGTCGAGGAAGCCCCCTCATAGGACGGGCTCAGGCAGCGAACAAGCAGAGCGGTTCAGGCGGCCCTTTCTGCGCTTTCGGCGCGGGGCGGGCTGGCCTGGCCCTCGCCGAGGGCGAAGCGGGCAAAATCGGTGAGCGCCATTCCGGCCTTTTTCAGCACCGCCCGGACCCTGCTTTCTCCGTCATGCACCCAGACCTGCTCCAGCAGCACGACCTCTTCGTAGTATTTGCGGATTCGTCCTTCCACCATGCGGGCGATGATGTCCTCGGGTTTGCCCGAGGCACGTGCCTGCTCAGCCAGGACTGCCTTTTCACGCTCGAGCGCGGCGGGGTCGACGCCGGCGATGTCGATCGCTTCGGGCCGGGCGGCGGCGACCTGCATGCCGACCTGGCGCCCGAGCTCGAGAACGGCCTCGGGTTCGCCGATGCCGGTAAGCCCGACCAGGACGCCGATCCGGCCAAGGCCGGGGCGAAGGGCGGCGTGCACGTAGCTGGCGACGACCGGGGCGGAGAGCACGCGGGCGCGGCGAAGGGTCATGTTCTCGCCGATGGTCGCGGCGAGCCGCCCGAGTTCGTCGCCGACGGTACGGCCGGAAGCGCCTGGATATGGCGCCCCGAGGATGGCATCGACATCCTCCCCCGTCTCGAGCGCGACGGCGGCGACCGCCGCCACGAAGGCCTGGAAGGTCTGGTTGCGGGCGACGAAGTCGGTCTCGGCATTTACCTCCACCATGGCTGCGCGCTGGGGACTGCCGGTGGGGGAAGTGGCGATGCCGACAAGTCCTTCGGTGGCGGCGCGGCTGGCACGCTTCGCCGCCGCCGCAAGGCCCTTCTTGCGCAGCCAGTCCACCGCCGTTTCGATTTCGCCGCCGGTCTCCGCAAGAGCCCGTTTGCAGTCCATGATTCCGGCGCCGGTCTTCTCGCGAAGCTCCTTGACCTGGGCTGCCCGTATGTCCGCCATTACCACCCCCTGTTCAACCGGATGCCGGCAATTCCTCGGCCGCGACCGCGACCGGCCGCCCGGCGGGCAGTTCCTCGGCGGCGCCGGGGTCTGCCCCGGAGGCCGCCAGTTCGGCGCTGATGCCGTCGAGCACGGCGCCGGCGACAAGGTCGCAATAGAGGTTGATGGCGCGGATCGCATCGTCGTTGCCGGGAATCGGATAGGTGACGCCGCTCGGGTCGGAGTTGCTGTCCAGGACCGCGACGACGGGGATATGCAGCTTGCCGGCCTCCTCGATCGCGAGCCTTTCCTTGTTGGTGTCGATCACGAACAGGATGTCGGGCAATCCGCCCATCTCCTTGATGCCGCCGAGCGCACGCTCGAGCTTGTCGCGGCTGCGCGTGATCTCGAGCACCTCCTTCTTGGTCAGGCCGTGGCCCTCGCCCGCCAGCATCTCCTCGATCTGGCGCAGCCGCTTGATGCTGCCGGTGATGGTCTTCCAGTTGGTCAGCGTGCCGCCCAGCCAGCGGTGGTTCACGTAGTACTGACCACAGCGCTTTGCCGCCTCGGCCACATATTCGGCTGCCGCACGCTTGGTGCCGACGAACAGCACGCGTCCGCCACTGGCCGTGACATCGCGGATGGCGCCGAGCGCGCGGAAGAGCAGCGGCATCGTCTGCTCGAGATCGATGATGTGGACCTGGTTGCGCACGCCGTAGAGGTAGGGCCCCATGCGCGGATTCCACCGGCGCGTGTGGTGGCCGAAATGGACACCGGCTTCGAGAAGCTGACGCAGGGTGAACTCGGGCATCGCCATTGGCGCGGCCTTTCCTTCCGTCCGGTTGAGCCTCCGCGGGGCCAAGCGGCTTGAGCACCGGACCCGGCATCGCCGGGAAAGGCGCCCCGCGTGTGAATTACCGGCCCTGCCGGCCGCCCGAGGCGGGCCGGCGAGGCGCGGCGGGCGGGATATGGCGGAGTTGCCGCGACAACGCAAGCTCCTGCGTCATGGTCGCGGCGGGCTGCCTCAGAAGCAGGCAGAATGCACGGAAATCGCCCACCGGAGTGGCGGTTGCGGTGTGGATCTTGCGCCGTCTGCCGGCGGCCGACGGCCATTGCCATTCTGGCACGGTGCGTGCAAGCCTTCGTTGCGGCCCGCCGAAGCGCTTGCGGGGTCGCAGGAGTGCGGACGCAGAAGGAGCGTGCTCCGGCCTTGCCGGGCGCGAGCGTGCCATGAAAAAGATCGAGGCGGTGATCAAGCCGTTCAAGCTGGACGAAGTGAAGGAGGCGTTGCACGAGGTCGGATTGCAAGGAATAACGGTGGTGGAAGCGAAGGGGTTCGGCCGGCAGAAGGGCCATACCGAACTCTATCGCGGCGCCGAGTATGTCGTGGATTTCCTGCCCAAGGCGAAGCTTGAAGTGGTGTGCGACGACGCCCTGGCCGAACGAGCGATCGAGGCCATCATGACGGCGGCGCGGACGGGCAGAATTGGTGACGGCAAGATCTTCGTCACCAATATCGAGGAGGTGATCCGGATCCGCACCGGCGAGCGGGGCGAGGACGCGATCTGAGAGCCGACGGACCGGCTTGCCGGTAACCGGCGAGCAGGCCGAGGACCAGGACTGACCCAGAGCAAGGATGGAGAGACGAATGGCGAAGCGACCCAGCGCGCCCACCGGCGGCGCGAGCAAGGTCATGGAAATGATGAAGGAACACGCGGTGGAATTCGTGGACCTGCGATTCACCGACCCGCGCGGCAAGTGGCAGCATACCGCCCAGGCTGCCGCGACCATCGATGAGGATGCCTTCAAGGACGGCATCATGTTCGACGGCTCCTCGATCGCCGGCTGGAAGGCGATCAACGAGAGCGACATGATCCTGATGCCCGATCCGGAGACCGCGTGCATGGATCCGTTCGCGGCCAAGCCGTCACTCATTCTGTTCTGCGATATCCTCGAGCCGTCTACCGGCCAACCTTACGGGCGTGATCCGCGTTCGACGGCCAAGAAGGCCGAGGCCTATCTGAAATCGACCGGAATCGGCGACACCGCCTTCTTTGGTCCGGAGGCGGAGTTCTTTGTGTTCGACTCGGTCCGGTTCGGGACCGGCGGCAACTACGGCATGTACCAACTCGACAGCACCGAGGGGCCGCAAGCCTCCATGAAGGACTATCCCGAGGGCAACATGGGGCATCGGCCGGCGGTGAAGGGCGGCTATTTCCCGGTGCCACCGGTCGATTCCGACAGCGATCTGCGTGCCGAGATGCTTGCCACGATGGGCGAGATGGGGGTGACGATCGAGAAGCACCATCACGAGGTGGGGCAGAGCCAGCACGAACTTGGCTTGAAGTTCAGCCCGCTCGTCACGATGGCGGATGCGATGCAGATCTACAAATACTGCATCCACAATGTCGCTCACAGCTACGGCAAGACCGCGACCTTCATGCCGAAGCCGATCTATGGTGACAACGGCTCCGGAATGCACTGTCACCAGTCGATCTGGAAGGCCGGCAAGCCGCTCTTCGCCGGCAACGGTTATGCAGATCTTTCCGAGACGGCGCTCTATTACATTGGCGGCATCATCAAGCACGCCAAGGCGCTCAACTGCTTCACGAACCCGACCACGAACAGCTACAAGCGCCTGGTCCCCGGCTTCGAGGCCCCGGTTCTGCTCGCCTATTCGGCGCGCAACCGCTCTGCGGCCTGCCGCATTCCTTACGCCACCAGTCCGAAGGCGAAGCGGGTGGAGGTCCGCTACCCGGATGGCGCTGCCAACCCCTATCTCGCGTTCGCCGCGATGCTGATGGCCGGACTGGACGGCATCCGCAACAAAATCCATCCGGGCGACCCGATGGACAAGGATCTCTACGATCTGCCGCCGGAGGAGCTGAAGGGCATTCCGACGGTGTGCGGATCGTTGCGTGAAGCGATCGGAGCGCTCGAGGCGGATTACGAATTCCTGCTGGCCGGCGATGTCTTCAACACCGACCAGATCGAAAGCTATATCGCGCTGAAATGGACGGAAGTGTTCCGCTTCGAGCACACCCCGCATCCGGTCGAGTTCGAGATGTATTATTCGGTCTGATCCGCAAACGCCCCTCCGCATCGGAGGCCAGGGCGGGCGCCGGGCCTGGTCCGGCGCCCGATCGCAGAGAAGAGTGCCTTGCGAGGCTGCTACCCTTGCAAGGCTGGGCGACGATGTGAGCGTGTTCAGCCTGCCTGGAGTGGCCTCTCATCCCCTTTCGTTTGCTGCCGGCGGCAGCAAACGAAAGGGGCAGGACACGAGGACATTGTTTAACCCCGCGATTCACGCCCTCCGACGATTCCGCCGCGGGCGATCGCGGGCTCAGCGCGAATGGCGACCGGAGGCAGGGCGATCAGTCATCCGCATGATCGGCGCCGGCGACGAAGGGAAACGGCCCGGGAAAATCCTCGACATAGGCGATGTGTGAAACGACCTCGCCGCCTGCGTCCACGTAGTGCAACTGGAATGCGGCCGGCTCCATGACGAACGCCGATGGCCCCGCAGGATCGAGATCGAGCGCCACCTGGTGTGCAATCGAGGGCGCGATCATCGCGATCGCGTGGGCGATGCGTGTGGTGGCCGGGCGATGCACATGCCCGCACAGGATGCGCCTGACCTCCGGATGCCGACCGACGATCGCAACAAACTCCTCCGGCTCCATGAGCTTGATGCGGTCCATATGGGCGATCCCGCAGTCGAACGGCGGATGATGCATCACGATGATGGTGGGCTTTGCCGGTGCTTCGCTCAGTGTCCGTTCGAGCCACTCAAGCCGCCTGGCGCAAAGCTGTCCGTGAGCCGCCCCCGGCACCACCGTATCCAGCATGACCAGCCTCAGCGGGCCGAGATCGTGGGTATATTGCACGAATTCGGAGTCCTCGATGACGCCGGGAAGATGGGCGAGGCGGGCGCAGAAATTCTCCCGCTGGTCGTGATTGCCGGGAATGGCGAGGACCGGGCAGCCAATGTGCCGCCCGAGCAATGCAACCAGTACCTCATATTCCGCCATGACCCCGGATTCCGTGAGATCGCCCGAGAGCAGGACCGCATCGACGGTCGGTCGCATCCGGGCGATCGCGCGGAAGGCGCGTTCGGCCAGCATGTTGGTTTCGACGACGCGGTCGGCGGCGAGCCCCACCGGGCGCAGATGCAGATCGCTCACCTGGGCCAACAGCATACCGAGCTCCTCGCGGGGGAAGAGCCGACCCTATCGCTCGGGCGCCGGGCGGTGCAAGAGCGGACGTGCGTCCACGCGCCGCCAGTTCTTTCCAGCAACCACTTTCGTCGACGAGTGACTGATCCCGGCCCCCTGCTCCTCTCCCTCCGGGAGAGGAGAACAATGGCGGCGCGCGGGAAACCCGCGTCACTTATGCGTGATTCCCGGTGTCAGCGGCTGCGCAGCCAACGCACGGAGGAAAAGGCGCCGATCCAGGAACCGCCGGCCGCAAACACGATATACACGGCGTGCTGCGTATAGTTGATGACCGCGAACGCCGAGAGCAGATACCAGAGGCCGCTCCAGTTCGCCGCCCATACGGCGCGCCTGCCTGTCACTGCGGCGGTGAACAGCACATAGACCGCATCCATTACCGCTGTCGAGGCGAGCACTCCCGCGGCAGTCAGCGGATCGATTGCGAACATCATGGAGCCTGGCCTCCTCAGAGTATCCGGCCGATCCTGACATGGTGCGCCGGGGCCTGCAGATTCGATTTTCGCCCGGCGCCGGCGCGGCGATTCCATGCGCGGGCGCGATCGGCTGGCGGCTTCTTCTTTCCGGGGCTGGATATTCCTTGCCGGGATGCACCGGGAACGCTAGCTTCTCGCCAAGAACCTCCGACCGACCCGAGGGACCGGAGGCGCGAAGAGACGTTCGAGGGAAGGATGGCGTCGAAGTGGGGACCGCTGTTGTCGCGGCGATTGGTTGTCTTGCGGATTGCCGTGCTGGGAACTTTGGTCCTTGCAGCGCCAGGGTCAGCCGCGCTTGCCTGCGGGCCGGCCAGTGCCGGCTGGTACAGCGCGGCGCAGGCCGCATCAGGGAAGACCGTCTTCGACACGCATTGTGCCGCCTGCCATCTGGCGTCCCTTGCCGGAGGGGCGGGGCCGCCGCTCACCGGTCCGCAGTTCGTAGCCTGGCTCCAGTTCACCAAGATCACCGGCGCGGACCTGTTCGGCTTCATCTCCTCGCAGATGCCTTACGATGCGCCTGGCAGCCTGACGAAGAGCGACTACGAAGAAGCCTTCGCCTACATTCTGCAGGTCAACCACTACCCGGCAGGAAGCGCTTCTCTCGACGAGAATTCGGTCACCTGCGTGCAGATGCTGCCGTACCCGAAACAGGGCTGAGAAGCCGTACCGTTTTACCTACGGGCCGCCAGGGAAGCCCGTACGTGAGTCCCGAAACCCCTGGCTGACATGAAAACAGCTACGCGACAGGAGGAACGGATGAAAGATCAAAGATCGCTCTCAGCGAAGCAGCGGCCGGCATGGCGAGACAAAGCGATGACGTGGGCCGGGCCGGCTCTCGCGCTCGTGCTGGGCATCGGAATTGCCGGCCCGGCTGCGCTGGCAGCGACGCAACCTTCGGAGAGCGGCGGCAACGTGGCGGTCGCGAACTCGCCCACCGTCACTCAGGATGTGAACGTCACGGATGCCATGCTGAGCGACCCGGGAGGCGCCAACTGGACGAACTCGGGCCACGGCTATTTGAATCAGCGCTTCTCGCCGCTGAACGAGATCAACGCGGACAACGTGACCAAGCTGGTTCCGGTGGCGATTGCGCAGACGGGATATACGGCCAGCTTCGAGACGACCCCGGTGGTCGTCAACGGCGTCATGTACATCACCACGCCGATGGTCGACAGCAAGCAGGCGGTGATCGCGATGGACGCCGCGACCGGGCGCGAGATGTGGCGCTATGTCTATAACGACGGGCTCAATCATATCTGCTGCGGCCCGGTCAATCGCGGTGTCGTTGCCGCGTACGGCAACGTGTACTTCGTCACGATCGACGCCCACCTGGTCGCGCTCGATGCCAAGACCGGAAAGGTGGCCTGGTCGCAGTCGGTTGCCGATCCCAGGATCGGGTATTCCGAGACGATGGCCCCGCAGGCCTTTAACGGGATGGTGATCATTGGCAGCTCCGGCGGCGAGTGGGCGACCCGCGGTTTCATTGCCGCTTACAACGCAAGCAACGGCCAGCAGGTCTGGCGCTTCGATACCACGGACCCGAAGTCCTGGGCCGGTGATTCCTGGAAGTATGGCGGCGGCGGCGTGTGGACCACGCCGGCGATCGATACGCAGCGCGGGCTGGTGATCTTCTCGGTCGGCAACCCCAACCCCGACCTCAACGGCCGGGTGCGCGAGGGCGACAATCTGTACACGGATTCGATCGTCGCGCTGAATGCCAAGACCGGCGCCTTTGCCTGGGCCTACCAGGAAGTGCCGCACGACGTCTGGGATTATGACGCGGTCAGCAACGTGATCCTGTTCGACACTACCGACAACGGCCAGACAGTTCCAGCGGCCGGAGAAGCCGGGAAAACGGCTTGGTACTACATCGTCAATCGCGAGACGGGCAAGTTGATCCGCAAGTCCGAGCCGTTCGACCAGCAGAAGAACATGTTTGCCCAGCCGACCGTCGCGGGCGTGCAAAGCCTGCCCGGCGCCAACGGCGGCAGCGAGTGGTCGCCGCCCGCCTATTCGCCGGTCACGCACTTCGTCTATGTCCTCGGAATGGACCAGCTGATGACGTTCAAGACCGAGGCAACCACCCACAGCATCCCCGGCCTGATCAGGCTTGGCAGCACCTTCTCCAATGTGCCCGGCGGGGTGCAAGACGGGACGCTGACGGCGATCGACGTCAACACGGGCAAGATCGCCTGGAACCAGACCTTGCCGCAGCCGATGATGGGCGGTGCGCTGGCGACTGCCGGCAATCTCGTCTTCAGCGGCGAGGGCGACGGCTGGTTCGATGCCTTCAATGCCACCACCGGCAAGCTGCTCTGGCGCTTCAATCTCGGTGCCGGCGTGAACGCGCCGCCGGTGGCCTACGAGGTGAATGGCCACGAGTACATCGCGGTCGCATCCGGTGGCAATTTCCAGATGACCTATCCGCTCGGAGATGCGCTCGCGATCTTCACGCTGCCGCAGTAGCGTAGAGGAGCGGGCCTGGGCGGCGGGGTGCGCATGCGCCCCGCCGTCGTTTTGTGCAATCCGCTCATCGCCGGGCGGGAATAGCGATCTTCGTGTGCCGATGCGTGACAACGCTGCCTAGCCCGCGATCGCCCGAGGCGGAAACGTCGGAGGGCGTGAATCGCGGGCTCGAATAAAGCGCGAGACCGGGGTCGGGCTGCACAGTCAGCCCGACCCCGGTCTAGCAAGATCGGCGCGGGCGCGGCTCTTGTTGCGGGTTGCCCGGCAAGCGGCATCGCGGCGGCGGATCGGGAGTACGACTTCCTCATTGCCGGCGCCCGGACCGCGAAGGCAGATGCCACCCAATCTCGCGCCGGGGCTGATCGGAGTAGCACGCATGCAGCAACATTCATTCGGGCCGCTTCCGCCGGTCTCGACCTTGACGCTCGGCGGGGGAGGGATCGGCATGCTGTGGGGCGAAACCACCCTGGAGGAGTGTATCGCCACGGTAGAGGCGGCTGTCGCCGCCGGAATCAACTGGATCGACCTTGCCCCCCGCTACGGTAATGGCCTGGCCGAGCGGGTGGTGGGTGAGGCGTTCGGGGGTAAGCTACCCGCCGGGGTTTACGTCACCAGCAAGTGCAATCTCGGCAATCTTCCCGCCGCCGAGATCGACGGCACACTGAGGCGCTCGATCGAAGGAAGCCTCGAGCGGCTCAAGCTTCCGCGCCTCGATCTCTTCTTTCTGCACTCGAATGTAGTACCGGACGAGGGATTCCTGCTGCGGCGGCCGGACGCGGCCGAGCGCATGACCCCCTATGAACGCTTCGATTCCCATGTTCGCCCGGCGTTCGAGCGCCTGGCTGGGGAAGGCATCATCGGCGCCTGGGGCCTGACCGGCATCGGCCATCCCGACACCATCATCCGGCTGCTGCACGAACAGCCGAGACCGGCGGCGGTACAGTGCATCGCCAATCTCCTCGATTCGCCGGGCAGCCTCAAATTCTTCGCGGGGCCGGCAAAGCCAAGGGCGGTGATCGCCGCGGCACGGGCGAATGGCGTGGGGGTGATGGGGATTCGTGCGGTGCAGGCTGGTGCACTGACGGCCGGGCTCGACCGTCCGCTGCCCGCGCAACATCCGGAGCGGATCGACTTCGAGCGGGCGGCAGGATTCCGCCGACTCGCAGCGGAACTCGGCACGGATCCGGCGATCCTCGGGCACCGCTATGCGCTCGGGCTCGACATCGACACGCTGGTGCTCGGGGTGAAGAACCGGAGCGAACTTGCCGGCTGTCTGGCTGCCGCGGCGGCCGGACCGCTGCCGGCGGAACTGGCCAGGCGGGTCCATGCCAGCGTGGTCCGGAGCGAGGAAAGCTGAGGCGGGGAAGCGCCCGGGTGGGTGCCTGCTCAACTGGCGGAAGAGTATGTGTGGCCGATGCCGTTCACGTACCGCCATCTCCTGTTTGCAACGATCTGCCTGATCTGGGGCACGACCTGGGTGGCAACGAAACTCGGCGTGGATGCCGTGCCGCCGATGCTGTTCGCAGGTACGCGCTTCGCCGTGGCCGGCTTGGTGGTGCTTGGCTATCACTGGGCGCCGCGGCGTCGCCGCGGCCGGATGGTGCCGGCTGAGGATCTGCCGCGGCTTCTGATTTCCGCGGCCCTGCTCATTCCACTGACCTACGCGCCGCTCTACTGGGGGCTGCGGGTCATCCCGTCCGGGCTCGCAGCGGTGCTGAACTCGGCTTTGACGCCGCTCGTCATGCTGCTGCTCGGCGTTGCACTCGGGGAGGAACGATTCCTGGTTCGCCAGGGGATTGCCATCGGAATCGGAATTCTCGGGCTGGCCCTGCTGTTCTGGCCGGCGGCGGAAGCAATCGGCAGCGCCGACAAATGGCAGACGCTCGGCATGCTTGCGATCGTCGCGGCAACCTTGGCCTCCTGCGCGGGCTCTGTGCTGGCGCGCCCCCTGCTCGCGCGTCATCCGGCCGTGCTGCTTTCGGGGCTTACCTATCTTGCCGGCGGTGCAGCGTTGCTGTTGCTCTCGCTCGGTTTCGAGCCGGGTGCGCGCGCTGCTGCAGGCGGCGAGTGGGGCCTCCTCGCCTGGCTCGGCTGGTTCTATATCGTCGTCTTCGGAACGCTGATCGGCTACACGTTCTATTTCGTGCTGCTGCGCGACTGGGGACCGAGCCGCTCGGCAACCTATGCCTTTGTGGTGCCGATCATCGCCGTGATCAGCGGCATGCTCAGCTTCGGAGAGACCGTTTCGCGAGCGGAAGCGGCGGGCATGATGCTGATGCTGACCGGCGCGGCCCTGGCACTCGGAGTGAGAGCCCCGGCTGTCAGAGGCTAGAGCAATTTCCGTTCGCCATGGCTCACGGCAACTGCTCTAGCTCTTTGTTTTGGCGAGCATCTTCACGCGATCAGCCGATTCCGTCTGATCGCGATCTGCTCTAGCCCAACTTGCGCAGAATCGGGTGCCCGTCCCAATGAAAACAATGCGTTAGCGCAAAAGTCGGCACTACATTTTTGGTAAACTTGCTGTCCGGACCACCAATTTTCCATCGATTGGCGAACCATTGAAGCAGACTCACGTTCGCAGCGGCTTGTCAATAGCCAAGGTCGGCACTACACGACCGAAAGAGTATTTTTCGCCGCTCAGGCCCTTGATTTCGCTAAGCGCGAATGGCCGCAAATGTCGGAAATGGGCCGCCAACTGCGCAAGTTGGGCTAGAGCGGTGTCGGGCTGATTGTGCAGCCCGACACCGGTCTCGCGCTTTATTCGAGCCCGCGATTCACGCCCTCCGACGTTCCCGCCTCGGGCGATTGCGGGCTAGAGCGGATCGATACCCGGCAGGCATAAAGCGAACCACACGGCTTACGCGACGGCGGCGGAAACCTTGACGCCGGTGATCAGGCTGACGACGTCGGTCACGTGCGTCTCGCCCGTGACCAGAGTGCCGGCCTCGGTGCCCTGGCGGAGCACGAAGATGCGGTCCGTGACTTCGAACACGTGGGGCAAGTTGTGGCTGATCAGGACCACCGCCAGGCCGCGTTCCTTCACCCGTTTGATGAGATCGAGCACGCCCCGGGACTCGCGCACGCCAAGTGCGGCGGTCGGTTCGTCCATGATCACGACCTTGCGCCCCCAGGAAATCGCCCGCGCCACCGCAACACTTTGCCGCTGCCCGCCGGATAGCAGTCCGACCGGCTGGCGCACCGATTTCAGTCCTACTTGCAGCGAGGCGATGTGGTGCGCCGCCTCGCGCCGCATCGCCCGCTTATCGAGGAACCAGCGATTCCACCAGCGATTGCCGGTCATCTCGCGGCCGAGGAAAAGATTCGCCTCGACGTCCAGCCACGGCACGACCGCCAAATCCTGATAGACGGTCTCGATGCCGATCGCACGCGCATCCTGCGGCGAACGCAACACGACCGGCTTGCCCTCGAACAGGATGGCACCACCATCGGGCACGACCGCGCCCGACATCACCTTGATCAGGGTCGACTTCCCGGCGCCATTGTCGCCGACGAGGCCGACGATCTCGCCGGGGAAGAGATCGAAATCCACCCCATCGAGGGCGTGTACGGGACCGTAATGCTTGAAGATGCCGCGGAGCGAAAGCAGCGGCGCGGTCATTTCCGCATCGTTACATGCAGCCGATCGGCGCCTCCTGGAACGCCTTCGCGGCTCCTTCCGCGGTTTTTGCTTCCTCCCATTTGGCCATCCAGTCTTTCACGTTGGCGTCGGTCACTACCGGCATCGCCTGCGGCACCAGCTCCGGATAATGGCAGTTCGGGTTGGTGAGGAGATTGTGGATGATGCTCACCGTCTGATAGCCCCAGCCCCAATAGTCCTGGCCGACCAGCGCCTGCACATAGCCGTCCGCGACCAGAGGGAGCTCGGGAGCCAGCGTATCGCTGCCGACGATCTTCACTTTGCCCTTGTTCTTGATGACCTCCGGTAGCGCACTCAGCTTGCCGAAGAACGCCACCGCGGCAACATTCAGAATGGCGCCGGCGTCCGGGTGCGAAATCAGGAGATTGTTCATCAGGTTCTGCGCCTTGATGAGATCGTCGTTGTCGAAGAAGGGGCCGAGCGTCTTGACGCCGGGGTATTTAGCGAGCGTGTCGGTGGCGCCTTTGAGCCGGGCGTTCAGGTTGGGCGCCCCCGGCCCGCCGCTGACCAGAATAACCGTGCCCTTGTCGCCCATGAACTTGATTGCGTTCTCGCCGAGCAACTGACCCATTTTATAGCTGTCGACGCCGTAGAACAGCTTGCGCTTCGAGCCCGGCACATCCGAGTCCCAGGTGATGACCGTGATTCCCTTGGCGACCGCTTCGTTGATCGGCGCGACCAGCGGCTCCGCCGCGTTGGCGTCCACTGCCATGGCATCGACATGGCGATTGATCAGGCCGGACAGTACCTGCGCCTCGACGCTGGCATCCGAGGTGGTGGACGCGGTCCAGATCAGGTCCACGTCGCCGAGTTCCTTGGCGCGAGTTTGGGCACCGTAATGAGCATAATAGAAGACCGGATTGTCGAGTGCCTTGGGGATCACGGCGATCGAGTAGCGTTTGGCGGCGCGCGCCACATAGGGCCGGGCGAGCAAAGAGGCGCCGGCCCCGGCGGCGGCGGCGCCAACCAGCGTGCGGCGGCGGATCGGAACAGAGGTAAGGGGTGTCTTGGTCATGGGCATGCCTCCCGTTTGGTTTTCCCCGCTGCCGGGCCTGTTCCCGGCTCAGCCGAGCGCCGGTATGCAAGCCTCTGGCGAAGCAAGTCAAGGCCGGCAGCGGCGATGACAAGGCCCCTGATGAGTTGCTGCCAATAGCCGGCCAACTCGGTCATGCGCCGCCGTTCCCTTCGCCGCGCCGTTGTCGCCGACTAGCCCGCGCCTCGCCCGAGGCGGAAACGTCGGAGGGCGTGAATCGCGGGCTCGAATAAACCGCGAGACCGGTGTCGGGCTGCACGGTCAGCCCGACACGAGTCTAGGCCCGCTACCGGGGAAAAGGTCGAAATCCGCCCGTCGAGCGGATGGACGGGGCCGTAATGCGCGAAGATGCCGCGGAGCGAAAGCAGCGGCGCGGTCATTTCCGCATCGTTACATGCAGCCGATCGGCGCCTCCTGGAACGCCTTCGCAGCTCCCTCCCGCGTCGTTGCCCCCTTCCACTTCCCCATCCACTCCTGGACGTTGGCGGCGGTCACCACAGGCAACCCCTGAGGCACCAGCTCCGGATAGTGGCAGTTCGGATTGGTGAGGAGATTGTGAATGATGCTCACCGTCTGATAGCCCCAGCCCCAATAGTCCTGCCCGACCAGGGCCTGGACATAACCGTCCGCGACGAACGGAAGCTCGGCCGCCAGGGTATCGCTGCAGATCAGCTTCACCTTGCCCTTGTTTTTGATCACCTGCGGCATCGCGCTCACTTTGCCGAAGAACGCCACCGCTGCGACGTTCACAATGGCGCCGGCGTCAGGGTGCGACACCAGCAGATTGTCGGTCAGGTTCTGCCCCTTGAGCATGTCGTCATAGTCGAAGTAGGGGCCGAGGGTCTTGACGCCCGGATATTTCGCAAGCACGGCCTTCACCCCGGCGAGCCGTTGGGCGAGATTGC
Source organism: Acetobacteraceae bacterium (assembly GCA_030041375.1). Lineage (GTDB taxonomy): Bacteria > Pseudomonadota > Alphaproteobacteria > Acetobacterales > Acetobacteraceae > JAKAWQ01. The sequence continues at coordinate 30,191 of JASHOA010000060.1, read as the reverse complement.
TGGCTCCGGGCGGGCCGCTGACCAGGATCACGGTGCCTGTGTCGCCCATGAACTTGATCGCGTTCTCGCCGAGCAACTGGCCCATCTTGAAGCTGTCGACGCCGTAGAACAGCTTGCGTTTCGATTGGGGGACATCCGAATCCCAGGTGATGACAATGATCCCTTTGGCAACTGCTTCGTTGATCGGCGCGACCAGTGGCTCCGTGTTGGCGGCGTCGATTGCCATGGCATCCACGTGGCGATTGATCAGGCCGGAAATCGTCTGCGCCTCGATATTGGCATCCGCCGTGCTGGAGCCGGTCCAGATCAGGTCGACGTCGCCGAGTTCCTGGGCCCGCGTCTCGGCGGACCAACGGGCATAATCGAAGGCCGGATTGGAGAGTGATTTGGGGATCACGGCGATCGTGTAGCGTTTGGCGGCGCGCGCCACGTAGGGCCGGGCGAGCAATCCGGCGCCGGCGACAAGTGCCGAGGCGCGGATGAGGGTGCGACGGCGGAGCGAAGCCGAGACGGGCCGTGTCTTCGGCATGGCGTTTCCTCCTGTTTGGTCTTGCCCGATGCCGACGCTCTTTCCGGCTCAGGCCGAGCGCAGGTATGCGAGCCTCTGGCGAAGCACGTCAAGGCCGGCGGCGGCGGCGATGACGAGGCCGATGATGAGCTGCTGCCAGTATCCGGCCAAGCCGGCCAGCACGATGCCGTTGTTGATGACACCGAGCAGCGCAGCCCCGATCAATACGCCGGGAATGGTGCCCTGCCCGCCGGTCAGGCTGACGCCCCCGATGATCACTCCGGCAATCACTCCGAGTTCATAGCCCTCGGCGGCATCCGGAAGCGCCGTCCCGGCGCGGGCGGTGAGCAGGATACCACCCACGGCTGCGGTCAGGCCCGACAGCACGTAGAGGATCATTTTCAGCCGATTGATGTTGAGGCCGAGCAGCCGGGTCGCCGCCTCGTTGCCGCCGAGCGCGTAGACATGACGCCCGAACGGTGTATGCGCAAGGGCGACGTACATCCCCACCGCCAGCACGACCATGACGATGACCGGCACAGGAACCACGCCGAGGGCGCCGCCGAGCGCCGTGAACGCTTTGCCGGCCGCGTTGTTTGGCGGCGTGACCGCCTCGCCGAGTACGATCCCGTAAGCCATGCCGCGGAACACACCGAGGGTGGCGAGGGTGGCGATGAACGGATTGAGACCGATGCGCGTGACGGCGAACCCGTTGACGGCACCGGCAAAGGCGCCGACTGCCAGGCCGGCGATGAGCGCGAGCCAAAGCGGCATTCCGTTCGCCAGCACCAATGCGCTCACCATGCCGGAGAGCCCCATGATGGAGCCAACCGAAAGATCGAGGCCGCCGCCGATCATCACCAGTGCCTCGCCGAAGCCGGCGATGGCGAACCAGGAAAAATACAACGCGACGTTGCCGAGGATGTTGTCGACTGTCAGGAAGTAGCGTGATATCGCCGCGACGACGATGCAGACGCCGATCAGGCCGAGGAGCACGCCGGCCCAGGGCACCAGCACGGCCTCCTCCAGCAGGCGGCGCAAGCCCGCGGCCCGTGACTCGCGGGTCGTTGATATGGCCATCTACTGCCCCACCCGCTCGGGATGAGGGAAAGAGCGGACGCCCGACGGCGCAGCGTGACACATCGGCAAAAACCGCGGCTCAGGCGCCTGCAGCGATCAGCGGCTCGGCCTTCTCGAGCGGTGCCGGCTGTGGCGCGGCCTCATAGCAGCCGAGGACGGACTGGTCGAAATCGATGATGGCGCCGGTCATCAACCCGGATTCGGCGCTGGCGAGATAGCCGACCGCACGCGCGACCTCTTCGGGTTTCACCAGCCGGCCCGACGGCAGCCCGGCCTCCGCCTGTTCGCGCCAACCGTCGGTGGCCGCGTGGTAGGTGCGCATGATGCGGTCTTCCCCGGGGGTGTCCATCCAGCCGACACAAAGCCCGTTGACGCGGATGCCGTGGCGCATGACGGAAAAGGCGACGTTCTTGGTGAGAGTGAGCAAAGCTCCCTTGGAAGCGCAATAGGCGGTGATGAAACTCTGCCCGCCATAGGCGGACATCGAAAGGATGTTCACGATCGCTCCTTTGGTGCGGTTCTTTCGCATCATCAGGAGCGCGTCCTGCATCAGGAAGAAAGGCGCGCGGAGATTGACGGCGATCATCCGCTCGAAGAGATCGGGGCTGGTGTCCCAGATCGTTCCGCGGTCGGTGATGGCTGCCGCGTTGACCAGTATATCGATGCGACCGAACCGTTCTCCTGCCGCCTTGATGACGCTCCGCGCCTCCTCCAGGCGTGTGAGATCCGCCCGAACGTAATGGGCGGTGGCGCCTTTGCCGGCGAGCGCTCGCTCGACGCGCCGGCCGTTCTCCTCATTGCGGCCGGTAATGATGACGCCGGCTGCTCCGCGATCGACGAGGAGGTGGGTAATCGCCTCGCCGAGTCCTTGCGTGCTGCCGGTGACGACCGCGATCTTTCCGGCGAGGGGGAGCGTTCGGTCCATATCCGATCCTGATGCCGCTGGCTCCGGGTTGCGGTGTGCAACCCAACGGATCAAGCCTATCCGCCGTCGGCGCAATCGCGTCAATTGGCGGTAGCACCGGAGTCTGCCCGTGGGGTGGGTTGATCGGGTCGGCAGAAGCCGCCATGCTGACCTGGCGCGGAAGGCGCGCCGCGGAGCGTGCCCGGAAGCCCTTCAGGGAGTGCAGGCATGATCGGGATCGCGGTTCTCGGCGCCGGGCGCATCGGCCGCATCCATGCGGCGAACGCCGCCGCGAACCGGCGCTGCCGCCTGGTTGCGGTTGCCGACACGGTTGCGGCGGCGGCGGAGAGTCTTGCCGGCGCGCTCGGTGCCGAACCTGCGACCGATCCCAAGGCAGTCATTGCGCGGACGGACGTGGACGCGCTTGTCATCGGGACGCCGACCGACACGCATGTCGATCTGCTGCTCGAGGCGGCGCGGCGCGGCAAGGCCGTGCTCTGCGAAAAGCCGGTCGATCTCGATATCCGCAAGGTGGATGCGGCGATTGCCGAAACGAGTCGGCTCCGGGCGCGCGCGATGGTTGCATTCAACCGCCGCTTCGACCCGAGTGCAGCCGCCCTCAGGCGGGCGATCGACCAGGGCGAGATCGGCGAGGTCCGGCAGGTGATCATTACCAGCCGGGATCCGGAACCGCCGCCTCTCTCCTATGTTGCGAGTTCAGGCGGAATCTTCCGGGATATGACAATCCACGACTTCGACATGGCGCGCTGGCTGCTCGGCGAGGAGCCGTGCGAGGTGTTCGCAACCGCTGAGGCGCTGGTGGACCGGGCGATCGGAACCGCGGGAGACTTCGACACCCTGATGATCGTGATGCGGACGAAATCGGGCCGGCAATGCCACATCAACAATTGCCGGCAGGCGATTTACGGTTACGATCAGAGGATCGAGGTGTTCGGTGCGCGCGGCATGCTGCTGAACGACAACCTCCGGCCCTCGACGCTGCGCCGATATAACGGCACGGAAACGGAGGGGCGGGAACCGCTGCTGAATTTCTTCCTGGAACGCTATGCGGAGGCATACCGGCTCGAGCTCGATGCCTTCCTCGCGGCCGTGGAGAGGGGCGGGCCGATGCCTCTTTCACTGGAAGACGGACGGCGGGCGCTCAGGCTTGCCGACGCCGCCCTCGAATCGGCAGGCAGCGGACGGGCGGTCGCGGTGTAGCCAGCGTGGACGACCGGGGGCCCACGATCGGCGTCGGTGTCATCGGCACCGGGTTCATGGGCAAAGCCCATGCGCTGGCCTACCGGACGGCGGCGAGTCTTTTTCCCCTCGCCGTGCGGCCAGTGCTGGAGATGGTCGCCGACAATGATCGCACCGGAGCCGAGCGCGCCGAGCGGAGCTTCGGCTTTCGGCGAATGACGGAGGACTGGCAGGAGCTCGTTTCGGATCCGAAGGTCGCGATCGTCTCTGTCACGACGCCGACCGAACTGCATCACGAGATGGCGCTGGCGGCGATCACGGCAGGCAAGCATGTGCATTGCGAGAAGCCGCTGGCGACGAATGAGGCAGGGGCGCGGCGGATGATGGAGGCGGCCGAGGCGGCCGGCGTGGCGACCCAGGTCGGCTTCAATTACCTGAAAAATCCGCTGCTCGGGCTGGCGCGGGAGATGATCGCCGGGGGAGAACTCGGTGAGATCACCAGTTTCCGGGGCATTCACGCCGAGGATTACATGGCCGATCCCGAGGCGCCGTTCGCCTGGCGGCTGGAGGCCGCCGGCGGGGGCGTGCTGGCCGATCTTGGCAGCCACATCATCGGGCTCGCCCGTTTCCTGCTCGGCCCGATCGTCTCGGTCTTCGCTGATCTCGAAACGGTGGTGACGGAAAGGCCGATTGCGCGGGGAAGTGCGGAACGGCGGGCGGTGACGGTCGATGACATTGCACGCCTGACGGTGCGATTTGCACGCGGGGCAGGTGGCACGATCGAAGCGAGCTGGGTCGCCAGCGGGCGGAGCATGCAGCTTGGGTTCGAAATTGCCGGATCGAAAGGTGGGCTCGTCTTCACGCAGGAGCGGATGAACGAGCTTCTGTTCTATCGCGCAGATGGACCTCAGTTCCGGCGCGGTTTCGTGCGAATCGAGGCCGGGCCGGAGCATCCGCCCTACGGGCTGTTCTGCCCGGCACGCGGCCACCAGCTTGGCTTCAACGATCTGAAGACCATCGAGGTGGCCGACTTCCTCTCCGCGATCGGAGGCGGAGAGGCCAAGGGTCCGGATTTCCGGGAGGGCTGGGAGGTCCAGAAAGTGGTGGAAACGGCTCGCCTTTCGGCGCATGCCCGGAGCCTGCTCCCGATCCCCTGAGGCCGCCGGGCCCGGGGCCCGCCGGCGGCGGATGACGCCTGCTCCGCCTTCTTGCTACAGCGGAATGCCGGAGAGCGGGAAAGCATCGTGCAGCGGCTTCAGCGCATCGCCATCGGCAGCATCGGGATCGGCCTCGTCATCCTGGCCCTGAAAGGGCTTGCGTGGTGGGTCACCGGCAGTGCGGCGCTCTATTCCGATGCACTGGAGACACTGGTGAACGTTGCCGCGGCGGCGCTGACGCTCGGCGCGCTCCGCTATGCCGCGATGCCGGCGGATGCGAATCATCCGTACGGCCACGGCAAGGTCGAATTCTTCGCTGCAGTGATCGAAGGGGTGCTGATCGTCGTTGCCGCCCTCCTCATTCTCAACCATGCCTGGCGGGTCTGGTGGCATCCGATGGCGGTCAGGGCCGCCTTGGTCGGCATCGGCCTGAACGCGCTGGCCACCTGCGGCAACGCGGCCTGGGCGGCGCTCTTGATTCGCGAAGGCAGGCGTGGCCCCTCGCCGGCGCTGGCGGCCGACGGACGGCACCTTCTGACCGACGTCGTCACCTCGCTCGTGGTCATCCTCGGGCTGATCCTGGCCGTTCGCGGCGGGGCGCTCTGGCTCGACCCGCTGCTGGCGGTTGCCGTTGCGTGCTACATCCTGTTCTCTGGCTGGAAGATCATCAGAAGTTCGGTCGGCGGGCTGATGGACGAGGCGCCGGATGCGCGGATTCGCGAGCGCATCCGCCAGCTCGTTGCCGATCACGCGGCCGGCGCGATCGAAGCACATGATCTGAGGACGCGTACGGCCGGCCGTTTCAGCTATCTCGAGTTCCACCTGGTGGTGCCTGGGGACATGCGAGTCGATGAGGCGCACGCCATCTGCGACCGGATCGAGGAAGCCCTGCGCAAGGAGATGGGCAACCTCCTCGTGACGATCCATGTCGAGCCAGAAATGAAGGCGAAGCAGCGCGGCGTGCCGGTGCTGTGAGTCGAGCGGGGTTGCTTCGGGGCGTGCTCCTGTTCGGCCTCTTTCTTCTTCCGGGGACGACGGCGGCAAGGGCGGCTTTGCGGGTCGTCTCGCTTAATCTCTGCACCGACCAGATGCTGGTCCTGTTGGCGCCGGACGAGATCGCCGGGCTTTCCCCACTGGCGCGCGACCCGGCCCTTTCGGCGGTCGCCGGGCGGGCGCGGGATTTACCGACGGTGCGCCCCTCGGCGGAGGCCGTGCTCCGGCTTCATCCGGACCTGGTGCTTGCGGAGCGCTACGGCGCGCAAGGAGTGGCGGCAGCCCTCAAGGCGCTTGGTGTTCACGTGGTCATGGTCGCGGACCCGCAATCCTTTGCGGCAATCCGCGTCGAGATAGAGCGGCTCGCCGTGCTGCTCGGCAAACCAGCGCGCGGCAAGGCGACGATTGCCGCCATGGATGCGACGCTGGCGGGCTTGCCGCAGCCAGTGCATCGAGCCACGGCAATCCTGCTGGAACCGCGTGGCTTTACGGCCGGCCCCGGCTCGCTCGCCGGGGCCGTGCTTTGGGCGGCGGGCTATCGGGATGCGGCGTCCGGAAGCTGGATCGACCTCGAGCGGCTGCTCGCCGATCCGCCGGATGTCCTGCTCCTGCCGGAGGCGAAGGGCTTCCCGTCGCTTGCGACCGGGCTCCTGGACAATCCGGCACTGGCCAGGCTGCCGCGCCGCACCGTCCCAGCGGCGTGGCTGATGTGCGGCTCGCCCTTCGCGGCCCGCGCGGCGGCAGCGATCGCGCGGTGATGCGCTTCCTTGTCCTCTTGCTCGGGCTCCTTTTTGTCGCCTCCCTGATGATCGGAGCGGCCGGGGTCGGTCTGCCGGCGCCGGTCATCTTCTGGCAGCTCCGGCTGCCGCGCGGCCTGCTCGCACTCCTGGTCGGGGGCGGGCTTGGCGCCTCCGGCGCGGCGCTGCAGGGCGCGCTGCGCAATCCGCTTGCCGATCCCGGGCTACTCGGCATTTCCGGAACGGCAGCGCTCGGTGCGGCGATCGCGTTCTATTGGGGGCTTGCTGCCGCCTTCGCCCCGGCGCTCCCGCTCGCCGGGCTGCTCGGTGCGGGGGTGGGCGCCATCGCCCTCCTGGTTTTCGCCGGCCGCGCACCAACCGGGCCTTCGCTGATTCTCGCCGGAATCGGCCTTTCCGCAGCCGCTGCCGCGCTGCTCGCCTTTGCGCTCGCGCTGGCGCCGAACCCCTATGCGCTGGCCGAACTGACGTTCTGGCTGCTCGGCGGAGTCGCGGATCGCACTTTGCTCGACTGTGCGCTGGCCGCCCCTCCGATCCTGCTCGGTATCGCCTTGCTGATCTCCATTGGACCCGGCCTGGATGCTCTATCGTTAGGTGAAGAAACAGCGGCAAGCATCGGCATTCCCGCAGAGAAAACGTTGCGTCGTGTGGCGCTTGGGACCGCTCTCGCGGCCGGTGCGGCGGCCGCGGTTGCGGGCGGGGTCGGGTTCGTCGGGCTGGCCGTGCCGAACCTGCTCAGGCCCTGGTTCGGGGAGCGACCGGCCGCGCTACTGTTGCCCTCGGTCGTTGCCGGCGCCGTGCTGCTGCTGGCCGCGGACATGCTGGTGCGGATTGGAGTGCTGGTGCTTCCGCTCAATGCCGAGCCGCCGCTCGGTGTGCTGACGGCGCTGCTTGGAGCGCCGCTCCTGGTGGTGATCGCGCGGCGCATGGGGAGATGATTGCGGCCCGGGGATTGTCGGTCGAGCTTGGCGGGTGCCGGATCCTCGATGGTATTGATTTTGCAGCTCATGGCGGCTGCCTGACCGCGCTGGCGGGCCCGAACGGAGCCGGAAAATCCACTCTTCTGAAAGCATTGTGCGGCATCCTTCCGGGTTTGATGAAGCCTGATCCGCGACGTGTCGCCTATCTCGCGCAAGACCCGCGGGCGGCCTGGAGGCTGACGGTGGAAGAGGTTGCGTTTCTGGGGCGGATACCGCACGGCGATCGCAAGCGGGACCCGGTCGAGCGGGCGCTGGCAGAGGCCGGGGTGGCGAAGCTGGCAAGCCAGCGGATCGATCGCCTGTCCGGGGGCGAAGTCCGGCGGGCCATGCTGGCCCGCGTGTTTGCGACCGAGCCCGAGGTGATGCTGCTCGACGAACCGACGGCCGATCTCGACCCCCGAGCGGCCTTTGCCGTCATGGGCCTGCTGAGGGCGGTGGCGGCGTCGGGCCGGACAGTGGTCGTGGTGCTGCACGCGATCGAGCTTGCGTTGCGTTATGCCGATCGGCTGGTGGTCCTGGACCGGGGCCGGATCGTGGCGGATGCGGCGCCCCTGGTGGCCCTGCCGGCGGCGGCGGCGGCATTCGGACTTCGCTTCGGCGAGGACGGTCTGCCGCATCTTCTGCCCGAGTAATGCACCGGTGGCTTCTTTGCTCGGTCGCGCTGCACGCCGCCCTAGCACTTCTCCTGGTGGCGGGCACCCGGCTCTTGCCGGGGCGAAGTCTGAAGTCGCCGTCGGTGCTCGCCGAGGTTGAACTGGTGGAGCAGGACACCCCCGCCGTGGGAAGCCAGGCCGCGCCGGCGGCGGCTAGTGAGTCTGCTGCCAAACCGGTGGCGGCGCCAGCGTACCCAGGCCAGCCTTCGGCGGCGCCGCCACCTGCCATGCTGACCGCACAGCCGGCACCCGCCGCGGATGCCGAAGCGATGCAGCCAGCCGAGCCGGCAGCGACCTTCGTTCGCATCGGCGAACCGGGCTCGACCGGCACCGGGCTTGTTTCCGGAAGCCAGGTGATCTCGGCAGCGCTCGACCAGGCAGTGCGGAACCTTCCCCCCGCCTACCCGCGGCAGGCGGTCGAGGAGGGTGAACAGGGCTCGGTGATCCTGAAAGTTCACATCGCAACGGACGGCAGCGTGACGGGGGTCGATATCTTCCGCACTTCGAGCTACGGGCTCTTGGATGCGGCGGCGCGGAGGGCAGTCGAGGGCTGGCACTTCGTTCCCGCGCACGCGGCAGGACGGCCCGTTTCCTCCACCATGCTCCTCAAGATACGCTTTGTGCTGACCAACCCGGAAGGCAGCCAATGACGGTCAGGATCGACCGAGTGGTGACACGCGGCGGCGATCGGGGCGAAACCTCGCTCGGTGATGGCCTGCGCGTGCGCAAGGATTCGCTTCGCATCGAGGCGATCGGCGCCGTGGACGAAGGCAATGCGGCGCTCGGCCTGCTTGGTGAGGCAGTCGCGGAGGATGCGGCAAGGGCGGAGCTGGTGCGCCGATTGCAGAACGATCTGTTCGACCTCGGTGCCGATCTCGCGGTGCCGGAGGAAGATGGCAAGCCCCGCATCCGCATCCAGGAGCGACAGGTGCAAGCGCTCGAGGAGGCGATCGAGGCGCGAAATCGAGGCCTGCCGCCGCTTCAGAGCTTCGTGCTCCCGGGCGGCAGCAAAGTGGCAGCGACCGCGCACCTGGCCCGGGCGATCGTGCGCCGGGCGGAACGACGGGTCGTCGGGCTGGCGGCTGCCGAGCCGCTCAATCCGGCGCTGGTCCGCTATCTCAACAGGCTCTCGGATTTGCTGTTCGTGATGGCGCGTGAAGACAACGAGAAGAGCGGGAAGACGGTGCTCTGGAAACCAGGAGCCTGACCTGCTCAGAAGCTCGTGCGCGCACCGAGCAGGAACGAGGCGCCGGGATAGGCGAAGCCGCTGGCCGGCTCGAACTTCGAATCGAAGATGTTGCTGCCGGTCAGGAAGAGTGCGAGGCGCGGCGTGAGCTGCCATGTGGTGTTGATGTTGACGATGGTCCCGGAAGGCGAGAGCCCGGTGCCGGCAGGAAAGCCGTTATCGTCCACGAGTGAATCTTCGAACGGCCCGACATAGAGGATCTCGGGTGCGATCGTGACATGGGGCCACGGGCGGATCAGGAGATTGGCGGAGAACTGATTCTCCGGCCGCCGCAGCAGAAGCTGGCCGGTATCGGCATCGCGCGCATCGGTGAAAGTATAGGCGAGATCGGCGGAAAGCCACTGGCGCGGATGAAACGAAAGGGTGGTTTCCACGCCTTGCAAGTGGGCGAGCCCGATATTCACCGTGGTGTAGACCGGCGAGAAGACGGTCTCGATAAGGTCTTTGACATCGGTGTGGAAATACGTCACGCCAAGACTTGTGAAATCGGCTTGCCCGAAGGCGGGAAGCGTGGTGGTCCAGCCGACCTCGAAGCCGATGCTGCGCTCCGGCTTGAGGTTGGGGTTGCCCTGGAAGCCGCCACCCGAGCCGAAGAGATCGAAGAGCGAGGGGGCAAGGAAGGCCGTCCCGCCCGAGAGCTTGAAGCGGGAGGAGAGCTCCGGCACCGCGAGCACGACGCCGCCTCGCCAGGTGAAGGCATTGCCGACCGCAGAAACGGCATCTTCAAGCAGGCTTCCGGTGAAAGTGAGGCGCCGCCAGAGGGTGCTCTGAATGCCGGTATGCCAGGCGCTGGAAATCTGCTCGGCGTGCGTTTCCTGGACAAAGGGGACGCCGAAGTAGCTGTCGTCCAGGCTGTCATTGGCAAAATCGGCTGTCCGCTGGAATCCGAACGCCATGGTCTGTGCCCGTGCTGGCCCCGCATCGGGCAGATTGATCGTGTTGTTCCATTGCAGGTCGAAGCGTGTACCCTGGTAATGATCGTTGTTGGACTCCTGGTTCGGGTCCGCCGGATTGAGCGGGTCCACGTAATGGCGGAAGTCGTAAACGCCTGATGCCATCAGCACGGTCTGCCACCACGGCAGCACCTGGCTCGAGAGTGCGAGCGTGCCGAGAGCGCTGGTGGAGTAGCCGACCTCGTTCGGTGCATCGAAGGCGGGTGAGCCGAGCGTGTCGAAGCCACCGAGGCTGTGCCGCCCGGAGGCGTAGAACGAAAGTCGGGTGCCGGGGACAATGGTCCAGCCGAGATCGAGGCTGCCCTGCTGATTCTGAAAGCCGTCCCGCTCGCCGGTATAGACGCTTTCGCGCCGCGGTGTGGCATCGAATCCCTCCTCGGTGAGGGTGCTCGCGTCCAACCGGTAATCGAACGGCCCGCTGGCGCCGGAGAGCCCGGCCTCGACCTGATTCGCATCGGGAAGCCCCGCGGCAACGCTCATGCTCGCCTCGGGCGGGCCGGAGCCAGGGGTGGTGATGATGTTGATCACTCCGCCGATCGCGCCGGAGCCGTAGAGGCTCGACATCGGGCCGCGGATAACCTCGATACGCTGCACGCCGGTGAGCGTATCCAGGCCGAAGTTGAAGACCCCGCCGGGATCCGAGGGATCGTTGACGGGAACACCGTTTTCCAGCACCAGCACCTGATTGCTGTCGGTGCCGCGGATGAAGACGCTGGCATTGGCGCCGGGGCCGCCCGATTGCACCACCCGAAGGCCCGGCACTGCGGAGAGCGCATCGACGAGGGTGGTGTAGCCGCGGTCCTCGATCATCTGGCTGGTGATCACCGTCACGCCGGCGGGGATGTCTTCGAGGGGCGTAGGAACGCGGGTGGCCGTCACGATCGTTTCGGGAATGGTCACGGTTTCCTGGTCTGCGCTGCTGCCTGGCAGGCTGGTTGTCTGCGCCAGCGCGAGCGCAGGAACGGAAACCAGAAACAGGATGGCAGCAAGGATGCGCAGGAAAGCCTCCTCCGTGATGGGCCATCCTGCATCATGCGCGCGGCGGCCCTCTTCTCAGGACGACGGCCGCCTCGGGGCTTTCCCCCGCTGCCTCGGTGCACCCCGCCCGAGGCGTGCGAACAGTCTCGATTCCGGCCGGTCTCCTGGCTTGGGGGTCGTTACCTGGTGCTGCCTTCTCGCCCGTTGCGGGCAATGGCGTCGTCAGGCCAGGCTCGCCACCGTACAGTTGCGGGGGCAGCCGCGGTTCACGCGTTCCCGTTTCAGCCCTTGCGGGCCACCGGAATCTGTCCCGACCTTAGCTCGTTCCCGGGCTGGATCAAGCGACGCCTTCAAGGCGGGCAAGAAAACTCCCGGCCCAGTTGGCCGCGCTGGTGCGTTCGACGGCTGTCATCATCTCCTGCCACCGGCGCTGCCGCTCGGCGAGATCCATGGTCAGGACGGTGTTCAGCGCCTCGGCGGTTTCGTCGGGGTCAACCGGGTTGACGAGGAGCGCCCCCGGCAGGTCTTCTGCGGCGCCGGCGAAACGCGACAGTACGAGCACGCCCGGATCCGCGGGATCCTGGGCCGCCACGTACTCCTTGGCGACCAGGTTCATCCCGTCCCTGATCGGCGTTACGAGCCCGATCCGGGCCAGGCGATAGAAGCCGGCAAGCGTCTGGCGCGGCACGCTGCGTGTCAGATAACGCAGCGGAGTCCAGTCGAATTCCGCATACTCCCCGTTGACGCGACCGACCAGCTCGTCGAGTTCGCGGCGGAGCGCGCGATACTGGGCTACTTCGCTGCGCGAGATCGGCGCGATCTGCAGCATCGTCACCTTGGCGCGATGCTCGGGAAAGCGCTGCAGCAGCGCGGCAAAGCCGAGGAAGCGCTCCGGCAGGCCCTTCGAATAGTCGAGGCGGTCCACCCCGAGCACGAGGGCGCGCCCGCCGATGCTCTCGGCGAGCCGGAGCGGATCGCGGCCCCTGGCGGCGCGGCGTGCCAGGGTGGCGAAGGCCGCCGGATCAATGCCGGCACGAAACGGTTCGGCCCGCGGCGCAACGCCCGCGGCGGCCAGCGCCTCATTGAGGTGAGCGGCATCCTTCGATGTCTGCACGCCAATCACGTCATAGGCGTCGAGCGCGCCGAGCAGCTCTTCCCATCGCGGCAGGGTGGCAAAAAGTTCCGGAGGCGGAAAGGGCACATGGAGGAAAAAGCCCAGGCGAGTCGTTACTCCGCGCGCTTTCAGTGCCGCACCGAGCGGGATCAGGTGATAATCGTGCACCCAGATCAGATCGTCGGCCTCCAGCAACGGGACGAGTGCGTCGGCGAAAGCACTGTTGACGGCCAGATACGCGGCGAGGTCGCGGCGGCGATATTCCGTGAGGCTGCTTCGGTAGTGCAGCAGCGGCCAGAGCGTGCTGTTGGAGAATCCGATGTAGAAGCCGGCGTAATCCCGCTCGGAGAGGTCGATCGTCGCGAGATCGGCCCAACCGACGCGCGTCAGCGAGGGCACGGTCCGCGTCGGCCCCGGGATGGTGCGGCCGGACCATCCGAACCAGAGCTTGCGCCGGCGCGCCATCGCATCCCGCACGGCAACGGCAAGACCGCCGGCTGCTGCCGAACGTTCCTTCAGCCCGGGCACCCGGTTCGAGACGATCACAAGCCGACGCATGGCGCGCCCGCGCTCCCGTGTTCGCCGGCCTCCGCGAGGGTCAGAAGCCAGCTTCGCACACGAGGCACGGTCCCGAATGTGGACCCGACCTGGAAGCCGAAGCCGCCGAGTTCACGAGCAGCCCGGATTCCATCATCATCCGTCACGTCGTCGCCGACGAAGAGCGGTATGCGGCCAACGTAGGGCGGGCGCTGCAGCAGGTGGTGCACTGCGATGCCCTTGTCCACACAGGCAGGACGCAACTCCCACGCCATGATGGCAGGAACCAGGGCGAACCCGGTGCGCGGGCCTGCGACGAGTTTCTCGAGCGCCGCAAAGAGGGCCGTCGCCGAGGCTTCCGCCTGGCGGAAGTGGAGCACGAAGCCATGCGGTTTCTCCTCGAGGAGCACGCCCGGATGTGCGGCGGCCAGTGTCCGGACGCTTTCGCGCCAATCGGGCGGAATCTCGGGCAGATTCGGGCGCTCGAGCGGCAAACCGGGAGCACGGCGCAGGACCGCGCCGTGCTCGCCTGCGACGGCGATCCCAAGCCCGGGAAAAAGCGCATCCACTTCCTCGATCGAGCGGCCGCTGATCAAAGCCAGGGCGCCATCGAGCCGGGTTGCCAGGCGGCGGAGCAAGTCCGGCAGCCCGTGCGGTACCCGCACGGCGGAGGGAACGGGCGCCAGTTCGAGCAGCGTGCCATCGAGGTCGAGCAGCAACGCCAGCCGGCTGAGCGGGGGCAGTCGCGGCAGGGCCGCGATCTCCGGGAAGGTGGGGCGCGACTGCACGGCGATCCCACTCAATCGACGATTGTCGGAAGGATGGTTTGCCGGGTCAGCGGCAACCGGTCACCCGCACATCGTAGAGTGGATCCTCGAACAGAGAGACGGCAGGCTCGGCGGCCAGCATCCACCCCTGGAAGACAGGCGAAGCCGTGTCTTTGCCGGTGATGTCGAGATAGGCCGCGGCATCGCGCTGCTGGTCGGGCGGACGGACCAGGCAGGCCTTGACCGCGATCGCGAGCGCATCGACCTTGGCCGTGCCGCCGACCGGCACCTCGAGCGTGCGGTGGGTGGCATTCATCTTTTCCACGACCTGCAACTCGGCGGATTGCCGCGGCAGCCAGGCAGGCGGAGGGGCCGCCGCCTGGGCCGGCGGCGTAGCAGGGCTGGCGCCGGCGCCCGGTGCAGCGCCAGCCGCCGGGGCGGCCGGCGCCGGAGTGGCAGCCGCCGGAGCGGCCGGCGTTGGAGTGGCTGGCGCCGGAGCGGCCGGAGCCGGAGTGGGAGCCGCCGGAGCCGAAGCAGCCGGAGCCGGAGCGACTGGAACCGGAGCGGCCGGCACAACCTGCACCGGTGCGGGAAAGGCGGGCGAGGGTGCGGCGGGCGCGACAAGCGGGGTTGGTTGCGCGCCGCCGCAGAGCGGGAATGCAGAAGCGAGCAGCAGGGCGGGCAGCGCAATGCGCACGGCTTGCGCCGTCATTTGCCGGCTCCTGACCGTTTCGGCGACTCGAGACCGTGCACCATTTCCGCGAGCAGGTGGCGCATGGCCGCTTCGTCCACGCCCATCAGCACCGCATCGTCGAACGCATCCTGCAGGACCTGCGTCAGCTCGGCATGATTCTCGCGGAGCACGCGCAGCTTTTCGAGGCAGGAGACCGGCGTTCCGTCGGGCTGGGGCCATGTGGCAGGGGCGGGCGGAATCACGGCTTGGTTCCGGCCGGGGCAGCTTCTCCGTTCTTCGCCCCGGAACTTGCCGCGTTGGTCATGCTGAAGATGAATTTGCCGAGCAGCGTTTCGAGATTGACGGGAGACTGGGTGATGCCGATGCGGCCGCCCGGCGGCAACATGGCGCTGTCACCGCCCGGCTGAAGCAAGAGATAATAGCCGCCGAGCAGCCCCTCGCTCACGACGGCGGCACTGCTGTCTTTCGGGATGCGGATGCCGTCAGCCACGGTGAAGGTGACTTCGGCGAGGTAGGTCTCCGGATTGATTGTTTCGGTGATGACACGTCCGACCTTCACCCCGGCCAGCCGGACGTCCGAGCCCACGGGAAGACCGGCGACGCTATCGAAATCCGCGTGCAAAGGATAACCACCGGAGGGTGCGGCTCCGGAATGCGCCAGCGCATAGGCGAAAAACCCGGCGGCAATAGCGAGGATCACCGCGCCGGTCGCAATCTCGGCGGCGCCGCGCCGGGCCACACTCAAGGTCCCGGCGACCAGGCTTCGTAGTCGCCGGTGGCCGGGGAGCGCCGCCCCCCCTCGTAGTCGTGGCCGGGCGGCCGATAGGAAGCCGGGGTGCCGGTCAAATTCGGAAGATGCGGTTTCTGCCAGGGCCAGCGTGTCGAACCGGACAGCGGCGCATCGGTCGTGTAATGCAACCAGGCGTGCCACTCGGGCGGCACGGCGGAAGCTTCCGGCGCGGCAGCATAGAGGACCCAGCGACGGGCGCGCAGGCGGCGGCGCGGCCGGCGCTCCTCATAATAGCGGTTACCGGCGCCGTCCCGGCCGACCAGACGGCCGCGGAACCAAGTGAAGAGCAGTGTGCCGAGCGTCATGACGTGGATATAGTGAAGGCGCGGCAGGCGGTCCATCACCCGGCGGGTCAGAGCGTCAAGTGGTGTTCGTCCACAGGATTTTGTGGCTAAAGGGACACCTGAGCCCAAAATATGCTTGCCAGCCGCCTGCGAGTGCCTAGCATGAAGGCATGAGAACAGCTTCCTTCTGGCATGGCGTGCGGATGCGACGCACGCTGGCAGGCAGCGATCCGGATGCGCCGCTGCGCCTGGTGAGCCTGCCGGCTTCCTGGGACGAATCGGCCGCGTCGGCGCTGGCGGCGCTGGCGGGCGGCGCGGGGCCGGTGCGGCTGGCGGTGGCCGCCGAGGGGTTCATCCGCCCGCTGGCAGAGCGCGCGGTGGCGATCGGGCTCGAGGTACCACTGGCCGAGCGGCTGCGCGCGCTTCTGCTGTGCCGAAGGGGAGCGCCGGACGCCGGCATCTGGCAAGGCCGTGCCGGGGAGGTCAGCGGTTTTGCCCTGAATCTCGCTGCTTTCCATGTTCCAGGCTTCGGGTTCGCGGTCGGCGATTTTGCCGAAGCGGTCGAAACGGCCGTCTACACGCTGGCCCTGGCGCGCCCGGATGCGTCTCGGATTGCGGTCAGGATGGCCGATCTGGCGGGGCTGCTCGCCGCCCTTGGGCTCGACTATGAAAGTACGGCGGCCCGCCATCTTGGCGCCGCCATTGCCGCGCTGTTGCGCGGGCGGGCAGACGCCGCCTCCGCTCGGCTGGCACGGCTTCGGGAACGGGCCTCGCGTGTGCCGGGGCAAAATCTTCCGCCGCCGCCAGAGGCGCCGGTGCCGGGCCTGACGGAGGCCGCGGCTAGGGCATTGCAAGAGGTGTCGAGCGCCCCTGCCCTCTTCCACGCCGCGACCACCGCGCTTGCCCCTGCGGGTCCCGCGGAAGGACTACTGGGCGTGGAGACCGCGGCAGTTGCCCCGGCGTTCGGCCCGCTGCGACCGGAAGGAGGGCTCACCCACACGGCGCGCGCCTGGCTTGCGGCGCGCGGGATCAGCGCCGAGGCGGCACTGGCGCGCATGCTCGCCGGCGAGCGGCCTTTCCCCATCGTGTCGCCCGCCGCTGCGGCCGCAATGCACCAGGAGGTTGCGACCTATCTGCATGAAGCTGCGCCGCTCATATCGGCCGGGCCGCTGGCACCCGCTCCCAGTGCCAAGGAAGCCTTGCCGGCACGCGCCCGCGGCTACACCCAGAAGGTGAGCATAGCCGGGCACCGGCTCTATCTCCGGACCGGGGAATATGCCGACGGACGTCTCGGCGAAATCGCGGTTACGCTGAACAAAGAGGGGCCGGCGGTACGCGGCATCATGGACGCATTTGCCACCGCAGTCAGTCTCGGCTTGCAGCACGGCGTGCCGCTCGAGGAGTTCGTCGAGGCGTTCCTCTGCACACGCTTCGCGCCGGCGGGGACCGTGGATGGGGACGCGGCGGTGCCGCGTGCGACCTCGATGATCGACTATGCGTTCCGCAATCTTGCCGCGAATTATCTGGGGCGGCGCGACCTGCCGGCAGCGGAACCCGAAGATCCGGCCGAGTTCGGTGCCGCCCAAGCGCCGGGCGCACCGCTGCTGCCGCTCGATCTGCCTGCTGCGAGTGCATCGCCGGGAGCGCGCCGGCGTGCGCTCCGGCTGGTTTCCAGGTAGCCGGGGGAGAGCGCATGGCCGGGAGAATCGAGGCAAGGCTTGCCGAACTTGGCATCACGCTGCCGCAACCCATGGCGCCGATCGCGAACTATGTGCCGTGGGCGATCACCGGCAACCTCGTTGTCGTTTCGGGCCAGGTGCCGGCAGTGGACGGGAAAATCGCGGTGACAGGCCGGGTCGGCGCCGAGGTGACAGCGGGGGATGGAAAAGCCGCCGCACGACAGTGCCTGATCAACGTGCTGGTTCACCTGAAGGCGGCCTGCGGTGGCGACCTGGACCGGGTACGGCGCGTGCTGCGGCTTGGCGGATTCATCGCCTCCGCACCCAGCTTCACCGGCCAGGCACAGGTGATGAACGGCGCCTCCGACCTGGCGGTCGCGGTGTTCGGTGAAGCCGGGCGGCATGCGCGGACGACGATCGGTGTGCCGGCCCTGCCGGCCGATGCCGCGGTCGAAGTCGAGGGGCTGTTCGAAATCGGCTGAGGGGCTTTGCCGCGCCCGCGGAGGCTGCCATATCGGCTGCATGCCCGACGGGACCACTGCCCTCAGCCTCACTCTCCACCCGCGGATCGCCGACATCCCCGGAGCGGACTGGGACGAGTGCGCAGGCGATACGAACCCCTTCGTCAGTCACACCTTCCTATCCGTGCTGGAGGAAAGCGGCTCGGCCGCGGCGCGCACGGGCTGGTTGCCGCAGCATGCCGTGCTGCGCGATGCCTCGGGGTCGATCGTCGGCGTGGCACCGATGTACGCGAAGAGCCACAGCTACGGCGAGTACGTGTTCGATCATGGCTGGGCGCACGCCTTCGAGCGGGCGGGCGGCGCCTATTACCCGAAGCTGCAAGTCTCGGTGCCATTCAGCCCGGTGCCCGGGCCGCGGCTTCTGATGCGTCCATCAACCGCCGATGTCGCCCGCAGCGTGCCCCTGGCCGCGATGGCGGCGGCGCTCGAGGAAGCATGCCGGCAGCTTGACCTTTCCTCCGTGCACGTAACGTTCTGCAATGAAGCTGAATGGTCCGCCCTGGGAGCGGCAGGCTGGCTGCAGCGTACCGGCATGCAGTTCCATTGGCAGAACGAGGGTTACCGGACATTCGAGGATTTCCTCTCCGCGCTTTCCTCGCGCAAGCGCAAGGCGATCCGGCGCGAGCGCCGCGAGGCCGCGCCTGGCCTCACGCTCCGCGTGCTTTCCGGCAACGAGATCGAGCCAAGGCACTGGAAATCCTTCTATGGCTTCTACACCTCGACCGTCGATCGCAAATGGGGCTCGGCTTATCTTACGCCCTGTTTCTTCCCGCTCTTGGCGGAGCGGCTGGGCGATAAGGTCGTGCTGATGCTGGCAGAGCAGGATGGCAAGGCGGTAGCGGGGGCCCTCAACCTGATTGGCGGAGATACGCTCTACGGGCGCAACTGGGGCTGCCGCGGAGAGTGGCCGTTCCTGCATTTCGAACTTTGCTATTACCAGGCGATCGAATTCGCGATCGCACGCGGGCTGAAGCGGGTCGAGGCGGGCGCGCAGGGCCAGCACAAGATCCAACGCGGCTACTTGCCGGCGCGGACCTTTTCCGCGCACTGGATTGCGCATCCCGGCCTGCGACATGCGGTTGCCGACTTTCTTCGCCACGAGCGCGCAGAGATCTCTGCCGACATGGCGGCACTGGCCGAACATTCGCCGTTCCGGGCCGGTTAGGACCGCGAGCAGGGGGCGGTTGCGCCCGGATGTGCCGTCCGCCAGCCGTGGATGCCGTGCTGCGCAGTGCGGCGGGCAAAGAGGCGATCGCCCGGTTCGGACGTCCCTCCGTCGTGGCGGCGGTGCGCGCCGCGCTGAGTGAACTGCGTGCAAGCGGAGTGCCGCACTCGGACGCGGCGGCCATCGGCGCCATCGTCATCGAGCGACTGGCCGCGAGCGCAAGACCGAGCCTCAGGCCCGTCTTCAACCTGACCGGAACCGTGCTGCACACCAATCTCGGCCGCGCGCCGCTCGGCCAGGCCGCGATGGCTGCGGCCAGCGAGGCAATGCGCGGGCCGGTCACGCTCGAGTATGATCTCGGAACCGGCAGCCGCGGCGAGCGTGACGAGCATCTCAGCCACCTCTTGTGCGCGCTCACCGGTGCGGCGGATGCGACGGCGGTCAACAACAACGCAGCCGCCCTGTTGCTGGCGCTGAACAGCCTTGCCGTGGGACGCGAAGTGGTGGTTTCGCGCGGCGAACTGATCGAAATCGGCGGATCGTTCCGGCTGCCCGAGATCATGATGCGTGCCGGAGTGCGGCTGATCGAGGTCGGCACTACCAACCGTACGCATCCGGCAGATTACGCGGCGGCGATCGGGCCGATGACCGCACTTGTTTTGAAAGTCCATCCATCGAACTACCGTATCGCGGGATTCACTGCCGCCGTGCCCGCCTCGGCGCTGGCGGCGCTCGCCCATGAGCGGGGCGTTCCCCTTCTGCATGATCTCGGCTCCGGCGTGCTGGTCGATCTCCGCCGCTTCAAGCTGCCCAGCGAGCCGACCGTAGCCGAAGCCATCAGGGACGGGGCGGATCTGGTGACCTTTTCCGGCGACAAGCTGCTCGGCGGACCGCAGGCGGGGCTGATCGTCGGGCAGAGGGACCTGATTGCCGAGATCAACCGCAATCCGCTCAAGCGTGCGTTGAGAATCGACAAGATCCGGATCGCCGCACTCGCCGCCACGCTCGCGCTCTATCGCGACCCGGACCGGCTCGCCCTCGATCTGCCGACGATCCGGCTGCTGGCACGTTCCGAGAGCGACATCCGGGCTGTCGCGGAGCGGCTCCGCCCTCTGCTTCAGGCTGCGCTCGGCCTGGATTTTGCCGTCGAGACCGTATCATGTCGAAGCGAGATCGGATCGGGCGCGCTGCCCGTTGAAACCATTCCAAGCGCTGCACTCGCGATCGCAAGCCTCAGCCATGCGGACGCCGGACGTGCGCTCGTCGGGCTTGCAGAGGCATTGCGGAAGCTCCCCGTGCCGGTGCTCGGGCGGACTGCCGGCCAGCGCCTTCTGCTCGATCTCCGCTGCCTCGAAGACGAGGCGGCATTCGCCGCCAATCTCGCCGGCCTTGGCGAAGATGCCGGACAAGGCCCGTGATCGTCGGCACTGCCGGACACATCGATCATGGCAAGACAGCGCTCGTCGGGGCACTGACGGGAGTGGACACGGACCGACTCAAGGAAGAAAAAGCGCGGGGAATTTCGATCGATCTCGGCTTCGCCTACCTGGCAGCGCCGGGCGGCACGGTGATCGGCTTCGTCGATGTGCCGGGACATGAGCGCTTCATCCGCAACATGCTGGCCGGCGCTGCGGGCATCGACTTCGTGATGCTGGTGGTCGCGGCCGATGACGGCATCATGCCGCAGACGCGCGAGCATCTGGCGATTGTCGATCTACTCGGTGTGACCGACGGCCTGGTGGTCCTGACGAAACGGGATCGCGTTTCCTCCGGGCGGCTGGCCGAGCTTGCGGCCGAGGTCGCGGACCTGCTGGCCGCAACCGGCCTTGCCAGCGCAGAAACGGTGGCGGTCTCGAGCGTAACCGGAGCCGGGATCGAGGCGCTCAAGGAGCGGCTTTATGCCGCCGCCGCGGCCTGCCGGCCGCGCGATGATGCCGCTTCATTCCGGCTCGCCATCGATCGCTCCTTCTTGCTTCCCGGTGCCGGCACCATCGTGACCGGCACGGTGCTTTCCGGGAGGGTCGCGGTCGGGGATCGGGTCCTGGTAAGCCCGGCCGGGCACGCCGCGCGCGTGCGTTCGATCCATGCGCAGAACCGGCCAAGAGAAAGCGGATGCGCGGGCGAGCGCGCGGCGCTCAATCTCGTGGGGGAAAGCATCGGCAAGGGAACGATCCGGCGCGGCGATATGGTGCTCGAACCATGGCTCCACTGCCCTGCCTCGCGCATCGATGCGAGGCTTCGCCTGTTGCCGTCCGAGACCAAGAAGCTGGCGCGGTGGCTGCCGGTGAGGCTGCATCACGCGACGGCGGAAGTCCCCGCAGAGGTCGTATCGCTGGATGATGCACCGCTTCTGCCCGGTGGTTCAGGATGGGTGCAGCTCGTGCTGGAGCGGTCCATCGCGGCCGCCAGCGGCGATCGCTTCATCCTGCGCGAGGCGAACGCGAGCCGCACGATCGGCGGCGGCCAGTTCGTCGATCTCCGTACGCCGGCGCGCCGGCGGCGGGCCCCGGAGCGGCTTGCCGCGCTCGCAGCGCTTGCCGCGGCCGATTCCGCCGAGGCGCTTGCCCGTGCGGTCGTGCAGCCGCCTTTTCATGTCGAGCTTCTCTCATTCGCTCGCGATCGGGCGCTGCCGATAGCCGCGATCGAGTCGATTGTGAAACGCCTTGGCCTGATCATGCTGTCCGCTGACGGGGCCCGGTTCGCGCTTGCCGCGGCCTGTCGGGACAGGCTTCGGCAGGAAATCTTTCGCACGCTGGGCATTTTCCACGCGGAAAACCCGGACTGGCAGGGAATGGCGCGAGAGCAGCTTCGGTGCCAACTCCGCCCGCGCTGGCCGGCACCGGTTTTCGCTGCCCTGCTGGAGCGACTGGCCGATTCGCGCGATGTCGCAATCGACGGCGCATGGGTCAGACTCCCCACCCATCGGGCGCAATTCTCGGCCGCCCAGGCTTCGCTCTGGCAACGCGTGCAGCCGATGCTCGATGGCGGCGCGCGCTTTCGCCCGCCGCGTGTCCGCGACCTTGCGGGCGCGCTTCAGGCTCCTGATGCGGAAGTGCGGCGGTTGTTGAAAGTTGCCTCGCGCATGGGCGAAGCGGATGAGGTGGCGACGGATCATTTCTTTCTTCGCAGCACGATGGCCGAGATCGTGGCGATCGCCGAGGAAGTGGCCAGCGCCGCGCCTGTCCATGCCTTTGCCGCGGCCGCGTTCCGTGACCGGCTCGGCAACGGCCGCAAGGTTGCGATCCAGCTTCTTGAGTTCCTGGACCGCCACCGCGTAACCTTGCGCCGCGCGGATCTGCGCCGGATCAACGCTGCCCGGCGTGATCTCTTTGGCTTGGGCGCCACGGCGGGATCGGGGAAGGGAATCGCCCCCGGTGGGGTGTCCGGACTTCAAATCCGGGAGGGGCCGTGAGCCGGCCTCCGGTGGGTTCGACACCCACTCTCTTCCGCCACGATCCGGTGTCCTGCCCCTACCTGAGACACTGGCTTATCGCTTCCTTTACCACTCTCTTTCCATGCTGGCGGACCCCCCGGCTCTACCCACGGAGATCGACTGGCCTTGCGCGCAAGGGAGATATCTGCCGCCGATGCGGCCGAGCTGGCCAGCCTCGCGCTCGAACAGTCGGGCAATATCGTTGTCATCGCAACTTCTATGGAGAGCGCCCGGCTCGGGCTGCGCTTCGAGCAGGTCAACAACGCCTTCACACTGGCACTCGGCTATTCCGCTGAGGAGGCGCTCGGGCAGCCGCTCGATCTTCTGATCGCACCGCACACAAACGAGAGTGCGCTCGCCGCGATCCGCCAATCGGTCGATCGCGGGCATTCGCTGCAGCTCGAGCTGCTCTCTCTACACCGCAGCGGGCAGCAGCGCTGGCTCGGGCTGCATTTCATGTCGCTCAGGAGTTCGCCCATCGGTGTCCCCTGCTACGTCGTGCAGGGGCGCGACATCACGGACAAGCTGCGCGAGCGGCAGGAACAGCGGAGCGCCCAGCAACTTCTTGCGTCGGTCTTTCTGTTCGTCGATTCGCCGGTGGCGATCGTCAATGAAAGCGGCGCCATCCGCATGGCCAATCCGCCACTTGCGGATCTGCTCGAGCTGCCGCCAGCAGAAATCGAAGGCCGGCCCTGGACCGACTTCATCGACGCACGCGAACGGGACAAGGATCTCGAAATTCGCAAAAGCCATGCCGCGGGGCAGCGCCAGAGCCGGTTTCCTGTGCATCTCCTGCGGTCGGACGGCACGATCCTGCCGACAACGGCTGTCTCGGCGGTGGTCGATCGCCAGGGATTGGACCGCTTCCGGGTCATCACCTTCCACCACCGGCCTGGCGGCATCCATCACGGCCAGGCGTCGCCCCACAGGCAGCCGCTTCCGCGCGCGCCGGCGGAGAACGGATCCCTGCTCGCAAGCAAGATCACTTTGACCGGGCTCGAGGCGATGCGATCCGGACTTGGTGTACGCTGGGCTGAACAGGCCGACCAGGCGTTCTCGACCGCGGAGGATGTATTGCGTCGGCACCTTTGCCCCGACGAAAGCTTCATGCGGACGGATGACCACGGCTTCCTGCTCCGGCTCAGGGACGAGGGCGAGGAGGCGGCATCTTTTCGCGCAGCCGTGATCGCGCGCGACATTCGCACCGCGCTGATCGAGGCCGGCACCGATGCCATCGGCGCGGCGGTGACGGCGATCGCCGCCAAACTGCAGGGCGAGTCGGACGCTGTCGCGGATCCTATTCTCATGATGGACGCGCTGGACCGGCGACTGGCCGCGCAGCGTGGCCGGATCGAGCGTCACGCGGAGAGGATACTGCGCGAGGCGATGGACCGCGCCGCGGCTGTGCTGGAACCGGTAACCGGGGCGGATCCCGAGCAGCCGGCTCCCCTCGCCTACGTCACATTGCCCGAGGCGGTGCAACGGCAGATTACCACGGCGACGGCGGCGCTGCCGCCCGCCCGGTTCGACAGTTTCGACCTCGATGCCTTCATGCTGACCCTGGCGGCGGAACGGATCGCCGAGGATGTGCTCGGTGGCGCACCCAAGGTCTATCTTGTTCCGGTCGGCTTCGAGGCGCTCGCCAACCGCCGCCACGGACGCCGCTTCATCGAGGTGTGCCGCAGTCTCGACCAGCCGGTGCAACGGCGGCTTGCGTTGATGCTGGCCGGCATTCCGCGGCTGACACCGGAAGCGCGGATTGCGGACATGATCCAGACGATCACGCCTTTCTGCCGCTTTGTCGGGATCGAGATCGAGCGGGCGGAATTGCCGGAGATCGACCTTTCGCACCGGACGATTCCGATCATCGCACTCGCGGCCAGCGGAATCCCCGAGGGCGCGGCGGAGCCGGGGCGCGAGCTGTCCCGGCTGGCGGCGCTGCTGCGCGTGTTCCACACGCATCTCCTGGTGCGCCGGGTGGCGGGAAGCGAGGCGGCCGCCGGGATGCGGCAAAGCGGCGTCGAGCTTTTTTCCTGGGCGTGAGACGCCGCCGTCAGGCGAAGGCGTAGGCATCCATGCGGAGGAATCCGAACTCGACGGAATCGTGCAGGCGCGTCGCTTCGGCGGTTTTGCCGGCCGCACCGAGTGCAACGTAAAGCGGCAGCAGATGTTCCTCCGTCGGATGCTCGTCCGCGGCGTGCGGTGCGAGGCGGCGGTAATCGAGCAGCGCGGCAACATCGTGAGCGCGGATGTGGATGTCCATCCATTCGGAAAATTCGGTCACGTCCGGCGTTTCCGGCGCGTCGATACCGGGCCGGCCGCGGCCGAACCGGCGGAGATCATGGGTGAAGCTGCCGCTGCCGAGGATCAGGATTTCTTTCGCCCTGAGAGCCGACAACGCCTGCCCGAGGGCGAGATGATGGCGCGGGCCGAGGTCGGTTTGGACGGAAAGCTGAAGCACGGGGATATCGGCCTCGGGATAGGCGAGGAGAAGCGGTACCCAGGCGCCGTGATCGAGCCCTCGCCTGTCATCGAGGGTCGCTTGGAAGCCAGCCGTGGTGAGGGTTGCCGCGATCTCCCGGGCGATCTCCGGCGCCCCCGGCGGACTGTAGGAAATCGCGAAGAGCGCCTGCGGGAAGCCATAGAAATCGTGGATCGTTTCGTTGCGCGCGACCGCGTTCAGCACCGGTGCGGGCGTTTCCCAATGCGCGGAGGAAACCAGGATGGCGCGCGGGCGCGGCAATTCTGCACCGAGACGGAGCAGGAACCGCCGCGCCGGCGTGTCCTGGATCGCCGTCATCGGCGAGCCATGGCTGACGAAGAGGGTGGGCATCATAAGAGTCTGCCTTTCGGAGGCCGGCCAAGCCGGGCGGGTTGTAGCGCGGCTTGGTGACCGCAGCCAGCGCACCACCGTGCCCTTTGTCCGTCCTGATGCGAGGAGGGTAGGATGGCGGACGAGGAGATCCCGATGAGCGACCTCTATGACAGCGACGTCGTAACCTGGTCGGAGCAGCAAGCGGCATTGTTGCGCCGGTTGGCCGCCGGCGAACGTGTCAATGACCAGGTGGACTGGGAAAACGTCACCGAGGAAATCGAGAGCGTGGGCCGGAACGAAATCGACGCCGTCGAGGCATGGCTGTTCCAGGCCTTCGTGCATGATCTGAAGGCCGAGGGGTGGCCTGAGGCGCGGGATGTTCCGGCATGGCGCGGCGAGGCGCGTGGCTTCCGGGCCCGGGCACGGCGCAAGTATCGCCCTTCCATGCGACAGAAAATCGACCTCGCGGCGATCTACGGCGATGCGCTCAAAGCGCTGCCGGATACGCTCGACGGACAGAAGCCGCGGCCGCTAGTACCAGCCTGTCCGCTCACCCTGGAGGAGATTGTCGCTAGGGCCTGAGCGGGCCCGCGCGAACTGTAGAAACATGGCGGCGGCGTTTTATTCGGCACAGGTGGCCGACTTCGTTGCCACTGAGCCTGCTCCGATCACGGCTCACCTCGCCGCCGAGCAAGTTCGGCATTTCCGCCAGACGGAGGCTGCCGCAGTCAGCGCGTGGGAGGAAACCATCGCTGTCCTGCAGAGCACCCTCGCGGCGACGCCCGGGACCGCTGGTTGGCGGGTTCTCCTGGAGTACCCGATGCTGCGGCTCGGCCGGCGCATCGATGCCGTGTTGATCGCACCTCAGATGGTGCTGGTGCTTGAATTCAAGGTGGGTGCGCGGGTGTTCGGTGCCGCCGACCTGAGGCAAACGGAGGATTACGCACTCGATCTTCGCGATTTTCACGCTGCAAGTCGGTCCGTTCCGATCGTACCCGTTCTCGTTGCGACCGAGGCAATCGCCCCGAAGCCGGACTGGCCGCTGCCGATTGCCGGCGTCGTTCAAACGATGTGTGCCTCGAGGACTTCGCTCGGCCCACTCATCGAAGGGCTCGCCGCCCATTTTCCGCCGCCCCCCGATCCGATCGATGCGATCGCCTGGGAGAATGCGCCCTATCGGCCGGTACCCGGGATCGTCGAAGCGGCACGCCGCCTTTACAGCGGGCACGGCGTAGCCGAGATCACTTCGGCACGCGCCGGCTCTGCAGAACTCGAGCGAACCAGCGCGGCAATCCTCGATGCCGTGCAAAGCGCGGAGGCCAACCCCCAGCACCTCGCTCTGTTCGTGACCGGTGTTCCCGGGGCTGGAAAGACCTTGGTCGGCCTCAATGTCGTCTTCGGTGTGGGACGACGCCTGGGAGCGGCGTATCTGACGGGCAACCCCACCCTTGTGCACGTGCTCCGCGAGGCCCTCGCGCGCGACGCGGCAAGCGGGCGATCGGGCCTACTCCGCCAGGCGCGCCACGAGGTCGAGGGACAGATCCAGCGCTTGCCGGCATTCCGAGACCATTACGTGGCCCGTGCCGATGAGATGCCAGCCGAGCATGTGGTCGTCATTGATGAAGCGCAGCGCTGCTGGTCGGAGGCGTATGCGGTCCGCAAAACCCGCGATCGCAACCCGAAACTCACCCAATCGGAACCAGCGCACATTCTCGACATCATGGCACGACGCCATGATTGGGCCGTCGTCGTCTGCCTCGTGGGCGGCGGCCAGGAAATTCACACGGGTGAAGGCGGACTTGCCGAATGGGGTCTTGCCTTGTCGTGCCGGTCGCTCTGGCGGATCGAAGCGCCGATTGCCGCGCTCACCGCAAGCGATTCGCTCCAGCGCTTGCCCCCGAGCCCACGCCTCGCCGCGAAGGAGGGGCTCAGCCTTGTCGTGCCAGCGCGCGCGATCCGCAATTCTGCAGCCACCGAATGGGTGGACGCCGTGCTGTCCGACGCCGCCGACCGGGCGCGGCATATCGTTGTCCAGGAAGGCGGCGTGCCATTCCGGTTGACGCGCGATCGCGAAGCGATGCGCCGGGCATTGCGCGAACGCTCGGGTGGCGGATGTCGCGCCGGGTTGCTTGCCAGTTCCGGCGCCCGGCGGTTGCGGGCCGAAGGCCTCGGCGCGGAGCTGCCGCACATGGACGTCGCCGCCGTAACCCGCTGGTTCCTCGACCGCTGGCCGGACGTACGAGCGTCGGATGCACTCGAAGTGCCGGCTACCGAATTCTGCTGCCAAGGCCTCGAGCTCGACTATGCGGGCGTCTACTGGGGCGGCGATCTCGTCAGGGCACGTCATGGCTGGCAGGCGCGCGAATTTCGCGGCACGGGCTGGATTCTGGCGCGGGAAGCCGAGAAGATCGCAAACACCAGAAACACCTACCGCGTCCTGCTGACCAGGGCACGCTACGATACGATCGTCTGGGTGCCGCGGGGCGAAGCTGCCGACCGAACGCGACCGCCTGAACTCTACGACCAAATCGCGAAATTTCTTCTCGACTGCGGCGTGCACCCGTTGGATGATCTACAACTTTGTGGTTCCCTCCCCTCACCTCAATTCTCCCTGGTGCCCTGATGATCCGCCGCTTCCTGGTTCTGCTGGTTCTCCTGCTCCCGCTGCCGGCGGCGGCAACCGTGCTCAAGGTGGCGACCTGGAATCTCGAATGGCTGACGCTGCGCCCGGCTGGCGATCCGGCCCTGCCGCCGGACGCCAAGCCACGAGAGCCTGGGGACTTCGCGCGCCTGCATGCCTATGCGGAGGCCCTCGATGCAGACGTAGTGGCGATCGAGGAAGTGGACGGGCCGGCGGCGGCGGCCAAGGTCTTCCCGCCGAGCCAGTACGCTTTGCATTTCACCCAAGACCACGTGGTGCAGCGGGTCGGAATCGCCATCCGTCGCGGCATTGCCTTCACCGCCAATCCCGACGTTCGCGGCCTCGACCCGTATCCGGCGGACGCACCGGAGCAATTGCGGAGCGGCGCCGACGTCACGTTGCATCTCGGCGGGACGAATCTTCGGATTCTCGCGGTGCATCTCAAGACCGGCTGCTGGGAAGTTCCGCTGAGCGAACGCAAGCTTGCTTGTGCCGTGCTGCGCGAACAGCTTCCGGTGCTCGAGAACTGGATTGCCGCACGCGTCCACGATGGCACGCCGTTCCTGGTGCTCGGAGACTTCAATCGCGTGCTTTATCCACACGGCCAGTTCCTGGCCGTGCTCGAACACATCACGCCGCTCGCAGTGGCGACGGCAGGATATCGCAACCCTTGCTGGGGCGGCCGCTTCAGCACCTTCATCGACCAGATTCTGGCCGGGGGTGCTGCCAAACAGTGGCTGGATCCGGCGTCGTTCCGGGTGCTGGTTTATCGTGAAACCGCGCCGGTATGGCGCGAGCGTCTCTCCGATCATTGCCCGGTGATGGTGGATCTGAAACTGCCGGGGTAACGCTCCGCCGGGTTGGCGCGATCCGCTCTCCCTGACATGATCGGGCTGACAGCAACAGGACCGGCCATGCCCTTCACCTTTCTTGTCTCTGGTGCCTCGGCGGGATTCGGCGCGGCGATCGCCCGCCGTGCAGTCGCCGACGGACATCGCGTGATCGCGGCGGCGCGGCGGCGCGAACGCCTGGAAGAACTGCATCAGGAGTTGGGAGATCGGCTGCTTCCGCTTGTGCTCGACGTGACGGACGGGCCTGCCGTGGCGCGACTTCCGGGAAGTCTGCCGGCCGGCTGGCAGGAGGTCGATGTGCTGGTGAACAACGCGGGGCTCGCCAAGGGCATGGATCCGGCACCACAGGCGGCGCTTGCGAATTGGGACACGATGGTCGCGACCAACGTCACCGGCCTCATGCATCTGACGCGCGCCATCCTGCCCGGAATGGTCGCCCGCGACCGCGGCCACATCATCAATATCGGCAGCGTGGCGGGGCACAACGCCTATCCGGGCGGAAATGTGTACGGCGCGTCCAAGGCGTTCGTAGCGCAGTTCAGCCTCGGTCTGCGTGCCGATCTCAACGGCACCAACGTGCATGTCACGGACCTCCAGCCCGGCCTCGTTGGCGAGACCGAGTTCAGCATGGTGCGGCTCGGCGATGCGCAACGCGCCGCGGCGATCTATGCGGGCACCACGCCGCTCAAGCCGGAGGACATCGCCGAGGCGGTGGTCTGGATCGTCGGCCTCCCGGCACGGATGAACATCAACCGGCTCGAAATGATGCCGACCTGCCAGGCGCCGGGCGGCACGGTGATCAAGAGACGATGATGCAAAGCCTGTTTGCCGTCGTGCGTTCGCGAGGTCCGGCCTGGAACAATGCACTCCCGATGGAGCGGCAGCCGGACTGGCGGCTGCATGCCGAATTCATGGACGGCCTTTACGTGGAGGGGTTGCTGCTGCTGGTCGGGCCGCTGGAAGGGACTGCCGATGTATTGTTGATTGCGCGCGCGAAGGATGCGGACCAAGTGCGCTCGCGGCTCGCCGCGGATCCCTGGATCCGGAACGGACTTCTGCGGGAAATCAGCATTGCACCCTGGACGCTTCGCCTCGGTTCGCTCGGATAGAGCGGACGATCAGGAGGTCCGCGAGGCATCCTGCGCATTGATGCGCCGTTCTGCGTCGGCATCGGCGCGGCCGTTGCACCAGCCGCAACAGCCGCGCCGGCGAAGCAGAGTTCGTTCAGGGCTGGATCGGGAATCGCGCCAAGCGTCATTTCTTCGCCGCTGAGAGGGGCGACCGAGATGCGGCAAGGGGGTACAGACCGGGTAGATTCCCGACATGTTAGACTGGGTTGATGGTCGACAGGTCAAGTTGCATCGGAGGGAGGGCCGCCGATGCCGTTTCTGGAGACCTGCCGAATGGAAGAGCGTGTTCGAATGATGCTGGACTACGATACGGGGAACTGGAGCGTTTCGGAGTTGTGCCAGCGCTACCGGGTCTGTCGAGAT
>JASHOA010000059.1 GCA_030041375.1 Acetobacteraceae bacterium | reverse complement strand
TCGCCGGTGAATGGACGCTGGTGACCCTCGCTTACAACTGCAGGCGGCTTCACCGCCTGCAGGTCGCCTAACCTCCCCCCTTCTTCGTTGACGTTCACAACGCCGCGCCAGCGCCAATCCGACACGCTGCTAGAGCAATTTCCGTTCGCCATGGCTCACGGTAACTGCTCTAGCTCTTTGTTTTGGCGAGCATCTTCACGCGATCAGCCGATTCCGTCTGATCGCGATCTGCTCTAGCGCGTAGGACGGGGAGGTGTCTGCGAATAATCGTAGAAGCCGCGGCCGGTCTTGCGGCCGAGCCAGCCGGCTTCGACATACTTCACCAAGAGCGGGCAGGGGCGGTATTTGCTGTCCGCCAGTCCCTCGTGCAGCACCTGCATCACCGAGAGGCAGGTATCGAGGCCGACGAGATCGGCAAGCTCGAGCGGACCCATCGGATGGTTGGCGCCCAGGCGCATGGCGGTATCGATGGCGGCGACCGAGCCTACGCCTTCGTAGATCGCGTATACCGCCTCGTTGACCATCGGGATCAGGATGCGATTGACGATGAAAGCCGGATAATCTTCGGCCACCGCCGTCGTCTTGCCGAGGTGGGTTGCCAGCGCCTGGATTGCCTGAAAGGTCGGTTCGTCGGTGGCGATGCCGCGGATGATCTCGACCAGCTTCATGACCGGCACCGGATTCATGAAGTGCATGCCGATGAATTTTTCCGGCCGGTCGGTGGTGGCGGCGAGGCGCGTGATGGAAATCGAGGAGGTATTGGAGGCGATCAGGCAGCTTGGCTTGAGATGTGGCGTGACGCCTTTGAAGATGCTGCGCTTGATCTCCTCCTTCTCGGTTGCCGCCTCGATGACGAGATCACAGTCGCCGAGCGCGTCATACCCGGTTGCCGTATGCAGATGGGCGAGCGCCTTTTCCTTGTCCGCCTCGGTGATGGTCTTGCGGGCGATCTGGCGGTCCATGTTGCGACGGATCGTCGCCATTGCCTTCTCGATCGCTTCGGGCTTGACGTCGAGCATCGTCACCTCGAGGCCCGCGAGGGCGGCGACATGGGCGATGCCGTTGCCCATCTGCCCGGCGCCGATGACACCGACGGAGGCGATCTCCGGCGTCTCGAGCGCAATTTCGGCGGTAGCGATGGCGGTGGCGGCAGCGGCCTCGCGTTCGAGGTTCATGGGCTCTTCTCCAGTTCGCGAGCGAGTTCGGGCAGGGCAGTGAAGAGATCCGCAACCAGGCCGTAATCGGCGACCTGGAAGATCGGCGCCTCGCCGTCCTTGTTGATGGCAACGATGACTTTGCTGTCCTTCATCCCTGCCAGATGCTGGATCGCACCCGAGATGCCGACAGCGACATAGAGGTCAGGGGCGACGACCTTGCCGGTCTGGCCGACCTGGTGATCGTTCGAAACAAAGCCGGCATCGACCGCCGCGCGCGAGGCACCGATGGCGGCGCCCAGACGATCCGCGATCGGCTCGAGCAGCTTGAAATTTTCTCCGCTCTGCATGCCGCGGCCGCCGGAAATGACGACGCGCGCGGCGGTGAGTTCGGGGCGTTCGCTCTTCGAAAGCTCGGCCGAGACGAAGCGGGAGCTCTGATCGGGGGCCGGTACGGCGACCGGTTCGATCGGTGCCGATCCGCCCTCTGCCGGCACCGGATCGAAGCTTGCCGCGCGCACCGTGATCACCTTGGTAGCGTCGGCCGAGCGGACGGTGGCGAGGGCATTGCCGGCATAGATCGGGCGGATGAAGGTTGCCGCGTCGACGATGCCGGAGATGTCGCTGATCGGCTGCACATCGATGAGCGCGGCGGCACGCGGCATCACGTTCTTGCCGGCCGCGGTCGCGGCGGCAAAGAGATGCGTGTAGCCGGGAGCGAGGCTCGCGAGCAGTGCTGCCAGCGGTTCGGCGAGCGGATGGGCGAGAGACGCATCCTCCGCGGTCAGAACCTTGGCGATTGTGGGAAGCTTCGAAGCGGCCGCCGCTGCCGGCCCGACTGCCGCGCCGGCCACGAGCCCGTGCACCTCGCCCAGCCTCCCGGCGGCTGCCACCGCACTCCGTGAGGGCTGCTTGATCACCCCTTCGGCGTGTTCAAGGAGAACCAGAACCGCCATCAGATCACCTTGGCTTCAGTGCGCAGCTTTTCGACCAGCTCGGCCACGGATCCGACCTTCCTGCCGGCCTGGCGGTGCGGCGGTTCGGCGACCGAAACCAGCGTCAGGCGCGGTGTCGGATCGACGCCGAGGGCGGCCGGAGTGAGCGTCTCGATCGGCTTGCGGCGGGCCTTCATGATGTTGGGCAGGCTCGCGTAGCGCGGCTCGTTCAGCCTGAGATCGGTGGTGACGACGGCCGGCAGAGCGAGCGAGACGGTCTCCAGGCCGCCATCGACCTCGCGGGTGACGACGGCGCCGTCCCCATCGATCAGCAGGCGGGAGGCGAATGTCCCCTGCGGCCAGCCGAGCAGGGCGGCGAGCATCTGGCCGGTGGCGTTCATGTCGTCGTCGATCGCCTGCTTGCCGAGGATGACCAGGCGCGGCGCTTCCCGCTCGGCCACGGCCTTGAGCAGCTTGGCGACCGCGAGCGGCTGCAGCTCGACCTCGGTTTCGACCAGGATGCCGCGATCGGCGCCCATGGCAAGCGCCGTGCGCAGCGTTTCTGAACAGGCGGCGATGCCGAGCGAGACGGCGACGATCTCGGTTGCGAGCCCCTTCTCCTTGAGGCGGATCGCCTCCTCGACGGCGATCTCGTCGAACGGGTTCATCGACATCTTGAGCCCGGTCGTCTCGACCCCGGAACCGTCTGTCTTCACCCGAACCTTTACGTTGAAGTCAACCACCCGCTTGACGGGCACCAGGACCTTCATCGCCATGCCATGCCGTTCGGGGAAGCTCTGGCCTTTCGCTCCGGGAGGAGCCGCGGCCGCCTTCTTCGCACCTGCAAAATGAAAGCGGCGGACCTTAGTGACCCCGCCCCGTGGCTGTCAAATACGGGTCTGCAATGCGGACCGGTGGGCGCTTCACCTCCCGGAGGCGGGCATTGTAAAAGCCGTGCCCCATGCCGCGCGGCGATCTTTTCCCCGAGATCGGACCTTATGAAACCGGCTATCTGCCGCTGACCGGCGGGCACGTGATGTACTGGGAACAGGTCGGCAATCCGCGCGGGGCGCCGGCGCTGTTCCTGCATGGCGGGCCGGGCGCGGGGGCGGGGGCGGTGCACCGCCGTTTCTTCGATCCCGGGTTCTGGCGGACCGTGATCTTCGACCAGCGCGGTGCCGGCCGCTCGCGTCCGCTGGGCAGCCTGGTGCAGAACACCACCGCCGAACTGGTGCACGACATCGAGACCTTGCGCCGGCATCTTGGGATCGATCGGTGGCTCTTGTTCGGCGGCTCCTGGGGATCGACACTGGCACTCGCCTATGCCCAGGCGTATCCGGCGCGGGTCTCGGCCTGCGTTTTGCGAGGGGTGTTTCTGGGCCGCCGCGAGGAGGTCAACTGGTTCCTCTCGGGGATGGCGCAGATCTTTCCTGATGCGCATGCGAATTTCGCAGGCTTCCTGCCGGAGGCCGAGCGAGGCGACTTGCTTGGGGCGTATCTGGCGCGGCTGACACATCCCGATCCGGCGGTGCATCTGCCGGCGGCGAGGGCGTGGTCGATCTATGAGGGCTCGTGCAGCACGCTATTGCCGAGCCCGGAGACGGTTGCCTCCTTCTCGCAGGATAGGACCGCGCTGGGGCTGGCGCGGATCGAGGCCTATTACTTTGCGAACGGGCTCTTTCTGCCGCCGGAGGGGTTGCTGGGGCGGATGGGGCGGATCGCGCAAATTCCGGGCGAGATCGTGCAGGGGCGCTATGACATGATCTGCCCGGCCCGCTCGGCCTTCGAGCTGGCGGCGGCGTGGCCGGGGGCGCGGCTGACGCTCATTCCCGATGCCGGGCATTCGGCACTCGAGCCGGGCATCCGCCGGGCGCTGGTTTCCGCCGTGGAGCGCCTGCGGAGTGCGCGCTGACGGTCGGCAGCTATGCGGACACTATCACCTGATTAGGAGCGGGTCGTTGTGGAGCTCACGTACTGAACGCGCGTTCAGTACGTGACGACGAGAAATTCGGTGCCGCCCTCGCCAGGCCGGGCAGATATCTCGGGAGGCGGCGCCGCAAGCGAGGGCGCCGTCGTGAGCGAAACGCGGGCCCGTTCGCCGCGTGTGCATGCGCTCTCGACCCGGGGAATCAGGGAACCGCGCTCGAAGGACAGGGTGCAGGAGGAGACGATCGTGGCGCTGACTTGCATGATGGTCGACCGTGATCCGGCGAAGGCGGGGGTCGGGGAGAGCAGGAACACCGCCATGACGGGGAAAAATCGCGACAGACGGTGAGAATTGAACTCGAAAACGCACGTCCATCTCTCTCCATGAGACGATGCGCACTGTGAAGAGATAAGGATCAAGGCTTCGTTGGCCGAACCGCGAAAAGGCAAGCCGAAACCCTTACGCGGCCTGTTCGCCGAGCCCGAGGTCGAATGCCTTGCCGAGCACCATTTCGCCGCTCCTGGTCAGCGTGACGGCGCGGCTACCTTCGACGCGGCGGAGCCAGCCGTGCGCGAACCAGGCACGGCTCATGGCAGCGCCGACGGCGCCGGCGATATGCGGCCGGCGCTCGCTCCAATCGAGGCAGGGGCGGCAGAAGATGCGGCCGCCGCCGCGGCGCATGGCATAGACGTGGGCCGCCTCGAGATCGACGCCGAGGCTCGAGAGGAAGGCTGCGCCGCCCCCGCTGAGCGCGCCCCCGTCGGGGAAAAGCTCGATCTCGCCACGCGCGATCATTCGATCTGCCATCGCAACGGCAAGCTGACCGGCAAGATGGTCGTAACAGGTGCGCGCCCGGCGGAGCGCCGCATCGCGCGGCCCCGTTACGGTTCGCGCCGGCCGGGTGGGGAAAGGCCGGCGGCCTGCCGTGACGGACATGATGCTTTCCAGCATGCGTGCCACGTCTGCCGAGGCGAGGCGGTGATAGTGATGCCGGCCCTGGCGCGTCATCGCCAGCAATCCCGCTTCTGTCAGGTGCGCGAGGTGGCCGCTCGCCGTCTGCGGCGTGATTCCGGCGGCGCGGGCAAGCTCGGTTGCCGTCAGGGCGCGCCCATCCATCAGGGCGATCAGCATGTTGGCCCGTGCCGGATCGCCGATCAGGGCCGCTGTTTCGGCGAATTCCGCTGTACTCGGCACGATTTTTCTCCCTCTTGCACCGGCGTCTACGCCTCTGCCTTGAACGTCCGCCCGAGGTCGGGGCCGGTGCCGAAATAATGGCGGAAGACATAGAGCAGTGGGCTCCATCTCGCCGTGTCGATATGGTTCGTCCCGGGGATGACGACGCGGCGATGCGCGTGCACCCGCACGACTCTCGCTTCGATGATCTGGTAGGCTTCCGGCCGCTCGCCGGGCCACTCTCCGCCGGGTTCGTGCACGTCCATGACCTCGGCCTCGAACTGGATCGGGCATTCGGCGATTCGCTGCGGCATGACGATCTCGGAGGCAAGCGGCGTGAAGCCCGAGCGGTCGAATTTTTCCGGCTCGAATTCGTAGCCGATGCGCACCTTGTGGCGCGGCACGGGGTCGCGGCCGGTGGTGCGGGCGAGCGCCTCGACCCGCGACCACAAGTCCGGCGTTGGAAAGTTGATCACGAGTTCCCGCTCGCGAACCGCGTTCTCGCGCCCTTTGCTGCTCGCGGTCAGACCGAGCACGACCCGGTCGAACAGGGCCCAGGCGGACGACATCGGCGAGATATTGGTGCTGCCGTCCGGATTGAGCGTGCTCAGAAGTGCAACCGGCGTGCCCACGTAGAGGACGGAGGGCGTGATCGTGACATGATCCGCGATCGGGTCGGCGGTGGGCAGAGGCGCAGGTTCGGGGCGCATTCCATGGCTCCATGGCGAGACGCGCCGATTTAGAGCGTCCCGGGCGAACGATGCTTCGGCGATGGCCGAAGCGTTGCGCGAGCCGTTCCGGAATGCTCGTGTCAGCCGTTGCCGCCGGAGGTCATCCGGGTGAGTTGCGCGCGCATGGCATCGAGCAGCGCCTGCACGTCCTGCCCGCCATTGCGGGTGATCACGCTCGCATAGTCGCTGCGCTGCGTGACGCGCAGGCTGGTGCCTTCCGCCACGAGATCGACGATCTTCGGGGTGCCGGAGCTGAGGCTTACGATCCACTGCAAATCGGCAGGCTGGTTGTTTGGGACATAAATCGTGGTCGTGACGGCGATATTGCCGTTCATCGGGATCGCCCGCCCGATTTTGAAAGTGGTACCCTTGTACTGGCTGAGGCGGCCGGTGACATTGAAGACGAGATACTGGCGGAAGAGAGAGAGATAAGTCTCACGCTGGGCCGCCGTTGCCAGGCCCCAGAATCGCCCAAGCGCAAATCGCGCCACGCCATCCACATCGACGCTATCGGTGACGATACGCGCGAGGGCCTGGTGCTTGTCGCCGGGCGACATGTCGCCGTTGACCACGGACAGGATCGCCTCTCCGGTGCGGTGCACGAAAGCCTTGGCTTCCGTCACTTCGTCTTCGGCGGCGACCGGCCGGCCGAGGACGAGAACGAGGCCGGCAAGAACCAGACTGCGGCGGTCAAGCATGGGCTTACTCGCTCGGTTGCTTCGGC
Organism: Acetobacteraceae bacterium; assembly: GCA_030041375.1. Taxonomy (GTDB): domain Bacteria; phylum Pseudomonadota; class Alphaproteobacteria; order Acetobacterales; family Acetobacteraceae; genus JAKAWQ01. The sequence continues at coordinate 75,830 of JASHOA010000059.1, read as the reverse complement.
AGATCGAACCAGACCGGGATGGTGTGCCCGCCGCCCTGTTCGGCAGCCTCGATCTCTGCCTGCCGGTGCTGGCGGAAGAGGCTGCGGAAGGTCGCGTACGGGTCAAGCGCTGTCCGCTTCACCGACTCGATGGCCGGCAGGTTCTGGGCATATTGCGAGACGGTGGTCGTGCCGAGCGAAGCCCAGTGGAAGGCAGTGGCGGCGGCACCGCTGCCCAGGGCTCTGAGCGGGCTTGCCACCGTGCCGGCGGCGAAGCCGAACGCATCGCGCGGATTCGAGGGGCCGAGCAGCGGCAGGAACAGATAGGGCCCTGACGGCACGCCCCAGACGGCGAGCGTCATGCCCAAATCGGCCGGATGGTTCGGATAGCCCCAGTCGGACGCCACGTCGAAGATGCCGCCGAGCCCGATCGTCGAGTTGATCAGGAAGCGCATCAGGGTATCGCCGGCGCGTTGCGACTTGGCTTGAAGCACATCGTTGCCGAAGCGGAAGGGGCCACCCAGATTGGAGAAGATGTTGGTGATGCCGGTGCGAACGGGTTCCGGCACGGCGGAACGATAGGCACGCGCGATCGGTGTCAGGCTGACGGAGGCGACAGCGTTGCTGACCCGGTAGAGCACGCGGTTGGTCGGCTCGAGCGGATCGTTGGTCTGGCGGAACGCTGCCAGCGCCTCGGGATGGCTTGCGGGCGGCGGCGTGGCGCAGCCGCCGAGGGCGGCCAGAGCCAGGAGTGCCAGGACAGAAGGAATGCCGCGCATGTGCGCCAAGGGCGGAGATCCTGCGAAGCGCCGTGCAACCGAGGCGTGAACCGAGTGTCCTGCCCCCGTCGTTTGCTGCCCTCGGCAGCAACCGTAAGGGGATCAGCAGGCCACTGAAAACAAAGGCTAGTGTGCCGACTCCGGAGGCCCAGCTTTGGATACCAAGTGTCAGAGTCGGCACACTAGCACGGCTGGGCGGGTCGGCAACGCAGCCGTTCTCTGGAGCCCGCACCCGGCGGGTGGCTCTTGCTTTGCGCCGGCGATCCGGGCCAAGAGACGCGCATGACAGGGGCGATTTCATGGCCGGTGGGGGGCGTGCTGGAGCGGTGGCTGACCGGGCCGCGTTTTCACCCGTTGCCGAACCGCACGCCGGGAACGCCTCCGCCGCTGCTTTCCTTCGAGTTCTACCCCCCGCGCACCGAGGCGCTGGAGGCGCAACTCTGGACCTGCATCCGCCGCCTCGAGCTGCTTTGTCCCCGTTTTGTCTCGGTCACCTACGGCGCCGGCGGCACCACGCAGGAGCGCACGCATGCGATCGTGGTGCGCCTGGTGCAGGAAACGTCGCTGGTTCCTGCCGCGCATTTAACCTGCATCGGGGCCGGGCGCGACGAAATCGCGGCGATTGCGCGGCGCTACTGGGATGGTGGGGTGCGGCATATCGTGGCGCTGCGCGGGGATCCGCCGGGCGGGGGCCGCTACGAGTCGCATCCGGAGGGCTTTGCGTTTGCGGCCGAGCTTGTTGGCGGGCTGCGCCGGGTCGCCGATTTCGAAATATCGGTTGCCGCGTATCCGGAAACGCATCCCGAGGCGGCAACCCCCGGGGCCGATCTCGACAACCTGAAGCGCAAGCTGGATGCGGGTGCAACCCGCGCGATCACGCAGTATTTTTTCGACACCGCCGTCTATTTACGTTTCCTCGATCGCTGCCTTGCTGCCGGCATCACCGCACCCATCGTGCCGGGGATCATGCCGGTTTCGAACTATGCACAGGCGGTACGCTTTTCCACGCTGTGCGGGGCGAGCGTGCCGGCCTGGCTCGGCGATATGTTCGAGGGAACCGAGGACGATCCCGAGATCCGGCGGATGGTGGCGGCGGTGGTCGCGGCAGAGCAGGTGCGGCTTCTGCAGGCCAACGGGGTCGACGAGTTCCACTTCTACACGTTGAACCGTCCGGAATTGACCTATGCGATCGCACATATCCTGGGCGTGCGTCCGCAGGCGTCGCGGCCTGCCGCCTCGAGCCTGCCGTCCGGTCCGGCGCGGGCCAGCGAACTGGCGCCGTGAGTGACCATCTCGCCCGGCTCAACCCCGAGCAGCGCCAGGCGGTCGAGACTCTCGAGGGTCCGCTCCTGGTGCTTGCCGGCGCCGGCACCGGCAAGACGAGAGTGCTGACCACGCGCTTTGCGCATATCCTGCTCTCCGGCCGCGCCGCGCCCTGGCAGGTGCTCGCCGTCACCTTCACCAACAAGGCAGCGCGCGAGATGCGCGAGCGCGTTGCGGCGATGCTCGGCCGCCCGGTGGAAGGGCTGTGGCTCGGCACCTTCCACGCTCTGGCCGCGCGCATGCTGCGCCGGCACGCGGGGCTGGTGGGGCTCAAGCCGGATTTTTCGATCCTCGATACGGACGATCAAATCCGGCTGCTGAAGCCGCTGATGCAGCAGGCGGGCCTCGACCTGCAGCGCTTTCCTCCGCCGGTTCTGCTCGCGCAAATCCAGCGCTGGAAGGATCGTGGCCTGACGCCCGAACGCATCACGCCGGCCGAAGACACCGACTTTGCGCGCGGCCGCGCGCGCGCCCTCTATGCCGCCTATCAGCAGCGCCTGACGGAGGTGAACGCCGCCGATTTCGGCGATCTCCTGCTGCACGCAACCGAACTGCTGCGCAAAGAGACCGACGTGCTCGCGCAGTATCAGGAAAACTTCCGCTACATCCTGGTGGACGAGTACCAGGACACGAATCTCGTGCAGTATCTCTGGCTCCGGCTCCTGGCGCAGAAGCACCGCAACATCTGCTGCGTCGGTGACGATGACCAGAGCATCTATTCCTGGCGCGGTGCGGAGGTGGAAAACATCCTCCGCTTCGAACAGGATTTTCCGGGTGCCTCGGTGGTGCGGCTGGAAGCGAACTACCGCAGCACGGCGCCGATTCTGGCCGCTGCCGCCGCGCTCATCGCGCACAATGCCGGGCGTCTCGGCAAGACCTTGCACCCCGGACGGGAGGTGCCGGCCGGCGAGAAGGTGGCCGTCATCGGACTCCAGGATTCCGAGGAAGAGGCACGGATGGCCGGCCAACGCATCGAGGCGCTCCGCGCGGAAGGCAATCGCCTGTCCGGGATCGCGATCCTGGTGCGGGCCGGCTTTCAGACCCGCGCATTCGAGGAACGGATGCTCGCATTGGGCATTCCCTATCGGATGGTGGGCGGGTTGCGGTTCTACGAGCGGGCCGAAATCCGGGATGCGGTCGCCTATCTGCGCGCTACGGCGCGTCCCGGCGACGACCTGGCATTCGAGCGGATTCTCAATGTGCCGAAGCGCGGCCTTGGCGAAGGGTTCCTCCGCCGGCTGCACGAACAGGCGCAGAGCAATGCAGTGCCGCTTGCCGCGGCAGCCGAGCGGCTGCTTGCCGAGGGCGGGGCGAAGGGGCGGGCGCGCGAATCGCTGGCGGCACTGCTCAACAACTTTGTTGGCTGGCGGGCAGCACTGGCGAGCGAGGGGCCGGTCTCGGCATTGGCGCGAATGCTCGAAGAATCGGGATACGTCGCGATGTGGCGAGAGGACCGCTCGCCCGAGGCTCCCGGGCGGCTCGAGAACCTGAAGGAGCTGGCGCGCGCGCTCGCAGAGTTCGAGACCGTGGAGGGGTTCCTCGACCATGTGAGCCTGGTGATGGAGAATGACGAACAGGCGGAAGGCGACCGCGTCAACCTGATGACGCTGCACGCGGCGAAAGGGCTCGAGTTCGACACGGTGTTCCTGCCCGGCTGGGAGGAAGGCCTCTTTCCCAATCAGCGGGCGCTCGAAGAGTCGGGGGCGAAGGCACTGGAAGAGGAGCGGCGGCTTGCTTATGTCGGCCTGACGCGCGCGCGCAACCGCGCGATCGTCAGCCATGTGGCGAGGCGGCAGTTCTATTCCGGCTGGCAGGGCGCGATCCCCAGCCGGTTCATTGCCGAACTGCCGGAGGAGGCGATCGAACGCTCCGGTCAGGCCACCTTCGAGCGCGAGCGGATGCTTGCCGCCCAGCCGTTTTTTCCCGCCGCCTTCCCCGCATCGCTCAGAGTGCTTGCCGCGCGCGACGCCTGGACAGAGCCGAAGCAGCGGCGGGGCAGACCGATCGGGATCGGCCGGCGCGTATTCCACCAGAAATTCGGCTACGGCACCGTGACTGCCTCGGACGAAGACCGGCTCGACATCGAATTCGACAAGGCCGGCGCCAAGCGGGTGCTGGAGCGCTTCATCGAGCCGGTCTGACCCGCGCTTCCGAAGGCGCCGTGCGCGGCGCGCCTCCTATCATCGACCTGACCGGGGCGTTGTATTCAGGAGTTGATCGACTGTCCGCCGATTCAGCCTACGGTTATAGTGCCGCCGCCGCTGGCAGCCGTTGCGGGAAGCGATGAGCGATGTCGTGCCGGCGGCGATTCGCGAGGCGACGCTCAATGCGCTGGTTGCGCGCGGCCGGGCACGAGGAGCGGCCGCACCAGCGGTGCGGCGGCCACTTTTTTGAGCGGGGGACGCGGATCCTTGCAGCGATTGCGCAGAGCGAGCTTTTGGCCACGTTGGCGCGAGTGGCTGGCCCGCGATCGCCCGCGGCGGAATCGTCGGAGGGCGTGAATCGCGGGCTCGAATAAACCGCGAGACCCGTGTCGGACGGCCCAGTCAGCCCGACACGGGTCTCGCCGAGGGCTTTCCGCTGGTGATCGGGAAGACGCGCTGGCAACGGGATTTCCTCGGCACCCGGAACGGTTGAGGCAGAGGGCGTCGCGGCGGCAATTCATTTGACAATCGTGCTGGCCGCATGCATGATAATGCGATAAATATCGAAAGATCGTAATCTCGTCGGGGGGAGGCGGAGATGGCGCTGGCGCGACGTTTTCTCATGCAGTCGAGCGTGGCGGCAGGGGTGCTTGCCGACCCCGTGCTCGCTCTTGCCGCGTTCACGATGCCCGATGGCCGTCTGTGGCCGCAGGTCAAGGTCGGCAATGTCAAGGATCTTGAACAGAGCAAGCCGGTCGGGTTCAATTATCCGGACGAGAAATCTCCCGCTTGGTTGGTCAAGCTGAGCGGAGCGGCGTACGAAGGCGCCGGCCCTGACAGCAACATCGTCGCCTTCTCCGCGATCTGTACGCATATGGGCTGCCCGGTCGAGTTCGTCGGCGACCGCTTCATCTGCCCATGCCACTACTCGATGTTCGATCCGGCAAAGAATGGGCAGGTCTATCAGGGGCTCGCGTCCGACTACCTGCCGCAGATTGCACTTGAGATCGACGCAGCCGGAGACATTCAGGCCGTGCGCATGAGCGGCCTCGTCTGGGGCCGCGTCAGCGACGCGCCCGTCAGGACATAACCGGGAGCAGACAATGTCAACCTATCGGCGCAAAGAATCTGTTCCGCTGCCGCCCAAAGATGCGGCCAGCTACAATACCGTCTGTCAGTACTGTAACGTCGGCTGCGGGTACAAAGTCTATGTCTGGCCGGACGGCGCAGCGGGCGGAGCGGCCGCGGACGCAAACGCGTTCGGACTCGACTTTACCTCTCCGCAGGTGGCTCTGAACGGGCTTGCCTATACCGAGTCTATGCATTCCGTCATCCGTAAGCGCGATGGGCGCGACTATCACGTCGCGATCGTCCCGGCGAAGGACTCGCCCATCAACCTCTTGGGCAACCATTCGAGCCGTGGCGGATCGAACGCGACAACAACCTGGTCCGACAGCCGGTCGACGCGCGTGCGCCTGCATTACCCGCTGCTCCGGGTTGGAGATACGTTCAACGCTATCCCCTGGGCGGATGCGGTTGAGCTCCAGGCGCGTGTGATCAAGGGCGTGCTCGACAGGTACGGCTCCGACCAGCTCGCCGCAAAGATCTACGACCACGGTGGTGGCGGCGGCGGTTACGAGAACACCTACGGCACCGGGCGCCTGCTTTTCACCGGCCTCCAGATGAAATACACCGGCATTCACAATCGCCCGGGCTACAGTTCCGAGACGTGGGGCACGCGCGACCGCGGCATGCACGAGCTGAATTATACGGCCCAGGATGCTCGCCTCGCCGATACGATCGTGCTTTGGGGCGCGAACAGCTATGAGACGGCGACCGTGTTCTTTGCGGCGCACATGATGCCCAATCTCCAGGGCGCTACCACGGAGGAGAAGAAAAAGTTCTACAACGCAACGGAGCCGATGGGCCCGGCGCGCATGATCGTCATCGATCCGCGCATCACCGCGACCGTCAATGCGGCGCGCAAGACAGGGGCGCAGGTGATGCATCTCCGCCCCAATCTTGGGACGGACTATATGCTCGCCAATGCGATGGCGCGAGTGGTCTGGGAAAAGAAGCTCTACGACACGACCTTCCTCAACCAGCATACGGACATGAAGAGCTTCGCCGACTACAAGGCGAAGAGCCTGCAGGCCGACCGGAGCTACGAAGATATGCTGGCGGAGGCCGAGCGCATCACCGGCGTGCCGCGCGCCGATATCGAGCAGGCGGCCACTTGGATCGCCGAACGGAAGAAGGGTGGCTTTCTGCAGCGCACGTTGATCCTCTATGAGAAAGGCGTGATCTGGAACTACCGCCAGTACGACACGGTGGCGGCGATCGCTCAGCTTGGCGCGCTGACCTGGAGTGTCGGGCGGCCGGGTACCGGAACGGGCCGGCAGGGCGGGCATCAGGAAGGCTATGCACGGCCGGGCTACCCAGGGCCGAAGCCGCCGCCGGATGTCGACAAATACGTCCAGTCCGGCCAGGGAAAGCTGTTCTGGGTCATCGGCTGCAATCCCTATCTTGCCGCTCAGAACAACCAGCTTTTCCGCAAGCGCATCGGCGAGCGGACGGCAGCACTCGGGCGGTTCCTTTCGGTGTCGGCCAGCCAGGCGGGGGAACCCGGCTCGATGGCCGAGCTTGCTGCACGAATTCTGGACGGCGTTGAGAAGACGAACGGCCTCTTCCTCACCGTGCAGGACATTTATCAGACCGAAACCGCGCGGGATGCGCATCTGATCTTGCCGGCGGCGCAGTGGGGTGAGGCTGAGCTTTGCTCGCTGAACTGCAACAGCCGCCTCCTGCGTCTCTACGACCGTTTCATGGACCCGCCGGGAGATGCCCGCCCGGACTGGGACATCCATGCCATGATCGGGCGGCGGCTCGAAGCGCTCTACACCGCTGATGGAAAGTCCGATGTCTCCAAGCGCTTCGCGGGGATGGACTGGAAGAGCGGCGAAGACGTTCTCGCGTCGGCCGAAAAGGATCTTTACGCAAGTGCCAATACGCGTGTGCCGGCGTCCGAAGCGGGTGGGCTCGATCCCGAGGGCTTCAAGGGCGTGACCTATGCGTTCCTCCGGGAGATCGGCCAGAACGGGATCCAGACCCCGGTGCGCATGGACCCGAAAACGGGCGAACTCGTCGGCACCGAGCGGCTCTATCCGACGTTCAAGTTCGCCACTACTGACGGCAAGTTCGGATGGTACGGCACGCGGCCCTGGGACGATCACAAGTCCGCCGCTGCTGTGGCGAAATATCTGACGCCGGAGGGTGAGCAGTCGTATCCGTTCTGGTTCAGCATGGGGCGCAACCAGATCATCTGGCAAACCGCCTACCACCAGCGGCATCTTGCCGAGAAAGCGGCGACGATCCCACTCCCCTATGTCGAAATGAGTCCCGAGGATGCTTCAGCCATGGGGTTCGCAAGTGGCGATATGGCGAGCATCAATAACGAGGAAGGCAACGGCGTCTTTGCTGTCTATGTCACCGATTCGGTGCCCAAGGGCATGCTGTTCGCGATCATGTACCATTGGCTCGGCACGGCGAACAGCCTGACGTCGCCCTATACCGACCCGATGAGCACCAATCCGTGGTACAAGGGAACGCGGGTTGCAGTGCATAAGCTCGCCGGGCCGCTCCCGAGTGTCATCGAGACCACGAGCTTCCTGCCGGTGAACGACTTCGGGTGACCTCGGCGGCAGAATGCATCGAATGCGGTCGACCGGCGGAGAGGGCGATGGCGAGCGTCTCGATTCGCTTTCGGGAGAACGGGTCTATCGTCATCGACCTCCCAGCCGGCACCAGCTTTCTGCTCGACGGAGAGACGCAGGTGCTGGATCGAGCAAAGCTTGCGCTTTGCCGTTGCGGCAGTCGCGCCAGAAGCCTTTCTGTGATGGCAGCCATAAGGGTACGGGCTTCAGCGCACCGGCCGCAAGCCTGACTGTCCCGATCCCTGACGAGCCGTGGCATGGCTCGGCACCGGAGCGTCCAGGGGGCAGGGTGTGTGAAAACCCGGAGCCAGCGGCTGCCCCCGGGCGCCTGCGCGTCAGAGCTCCACCACTTCGCCGTCTTCCTTCGTGAAGCTGTCTGGCTTCCGGTCAAGCAATTCGAACACGACCTCAGATGGGCGGCAAAGCTTCACCCCGTTCGGGGTGACCACAATCGGTCGATTCACCAGGATCGGCTGCGCAATCATCGCCTCGAGGATCCGATCGTCGGTCGTGTTTGGATCCAGCAGCCCAAGTTCCCTGGCCGTCGTACCCTTCTCCCGCATAATGTCTCGGGGGCGGAGGTGCATCGAAGCGAGCAGCCCTTCGAGCAGCGGCCGCGTCCAGCCCGCTTGCAGATACTCGACCACGGTCGGCTCGTATCCCGCCGCCCGGATCATCGCAAGCGCGTTGCGAGAGGTCCCGCAATTCGGGTTGTGATAGATTGTGATCGGAAAGTCGCTCATGCGGGGCGTGCCTCCCGGAAGAGCCAGCCGGCGAGCGCCATCGCAGCGAATGCGCCGGCGAGCTGGGCGATGATGAAAGACGGCACCGAGGCCGGCGCGATGCCGGCGAAGGTGTTGCTGAGCGATCGCGCCACTGTCACCGCGGGGTTGGCGAACGAGGTGGACGCCGTGAACCAGTAGGCGGACGTGATGTAGAGCCCGACGATAAACGGCGTCGCCTCCGGCCGGAACCGGAGCGAGCCCAATATCGCGGCGATCAGTCCGAACGTAGCGACGCCCTCCGAGAACGCCTGCGCCGGTCCGTCCCGGAGTTTCGTCGAGATCTGCAGCACGGCTTCGCCGAACATCAGGTGTGCCACCCAGACGCCGATGATGGCGCTCACAAGCTGAATCGCGATGTACGCCAAGGTGGTCCACCCGTCGATTTCGCGGCGAAGCGCGAAGACGAGGGTCACGGCTGGGTTGAAGTGCGCGCCCGAGACGGGCCCGAGCATGGTGATGAGCACCACCAGTCCCGCACCTGTCGCCAGTGTGTTGCCGAGGAGCGCCATTGCCACGTTCCCGCCCGCGAGGCGCTCACCCATGATGCCTGAGCCGATGACGATGGCGAGCAGCAGCGCCGTTCCGAGCGCTTCGGCGGCAAGCCGGCGCGGCAGATCGAAGGATTGCAGCGGCGGCTCCAGGCTAGCGGACGCCGCATCAGCGCCGCTGAGCTTGTCCCGTGCGCCCTGTGAGCAGATAGACTGAGGTTCGCCGCTTCCATTTTGCGACGCTCTTGGGACTGATGCCGTGGCGCTTGGCGAAGCCTCCAAGCTCTCTTGACTATGTTGTATCGCTCGGCGAACTGCCTCAGTCGTCGTGGCGCTGCCGTGGAGGCCCTGGCCCATGGTGCTTCCTGCCACAGATGTTGGGAGGATTGCACCATCAAACCCCAGGATCAAACATCCAGTCTGGAGATCTCAGGTTTCGACCGTGGCCCGCTGCCGGAAGGCGACGCGTGCGAGGATGCCGAGCGCACAGACGGCGAGGATGAGCAGCAGGGCACCCGCCCAGGCCTGCTGGTGCCATTCACGATAGGGAGAGATTGCGTAGGTGAAAATCTGCAGCGAAAGCTCGGCCATCGGGTTGGAGGGGTTGAACTCCCAGAACTGGCTGCCGAAGGCGGTGAAGAGCAGAGGGGCTGTCTCGCCGGTCACACGCGCAAGCGCCAGAATGAGCCCCGTGATGATTCCGGGACGCGCGGCGACGAGCAGGCACCGCGCGGTCACCTGGTAGTCGGAGGCGCCGAGAGCCACTGCGGATTCGCGGAGTGCGGCTGGGAGAAGCCGGAGCGCCCCCTCGGTCGTGCGGATGACGAGGGGCATCATCAGCACCGCGAACGCGAAGGATGCTGAAAAAGCGGAGAAATGGTGGAACGGCTGCACCAGCAGGGTGTACGCAAAGAGCCCGATTGCGATGCTTGGCACGCTGGCAAGCACGTCGGAGAGGAAGCGCATGGAGGCCGCAGTCCGGCCATGCCCATAGACGCCGAGGTAGATGCCGACGAGAGCGCCGACCGGAAATGCCATGAGCGCGGCAATTCCGATGATAATAATGGTGCCGATGATGCCGTTGCCGACGCCACCGTCCGGAATCCCGATCGGCCGCGGCGTGTTCGTTATGAAGGAAAGCGAGAGCGCGCCAATGCCCTCGCGAACGATGTACCCCAGGATCAGGAGCAGGGTTCCTGCCACGGCGACCGCGCTCAAGCCGGCGATAGCGCGCCACGCGATATCGGTCAGATGCCGGCGCCGGGGTGTGGCCCCAAGACTGCTTGGGCTCACGACCGCCTGCCGCGATCCTGATTCACGCGGGAAGGCCGCGCCGACAGCACAAGTTTACCGGTGCTTCCAGTCGTGTGGGCGCAGCGGGGCGTCCCATTGATGGGTGGGCGGGTCATTGCGGCCGGACGAGCAGTTGGAGGAGGAGCCGGCCGGCTCCATTGACGAGAATGCTGACGACGAAAAGAATGAGGCCCAGCTCGATCAGGGCACTCAGATAGAGGTTAGTGGTTGCCTCGGTGAACTCGTTCGCAATCACGCTGGCGACCGTATAGCCCGGCGCGAACAACGAGGCCGAGATAGCGGGACGGTTGCCGATGACCATGGTGGTGGCGATCGTTTCGCCCAGCGCGCGCCCAAGGGCCAGCATGCAAGCCCCGAAGATGCCGGATCGGACGAGCGGCAAGACAACTTTGTAGGTCGTCTCCCAGCGGCTCGCGCCCAAGGCCAGGGAGGCTTCTCTCACACGGGGGGGGATTGCTGCCACAAGGTCGCGGGTGATGGCCGTTATCGTCGGCACGATCATCAGCGCCAGAATGAGCGACGCGGTCAACATGTTCACACCGTAGATTGTTCCCTGAAAGATCGGCAGGAAACCAAACGCGGCCTGCAGGGCAGGGCCGATCCAGGAACTGACGATGGGGGCCAGGACAAAGAGCCCCCAAAGGCCATAGACAACGCTCGGCACAGCCGCGAGAAGCTCGATTAGCAGGCTCAGCATGAAGGAGAGCTGCCGCGGCGCGAACTCGGCGAGATAGACGCCCGCCAACACGCCAACCCAGACGGCAAGAAGAAGCGCTATACCTGAGCTGACGACCGTTCCGTAAAGGAAGGGCAGTGCACCGAATTGCTGGGTTACCGGGTTCCATTGCGTGCTCCAAAGGAACCTAAGCCCGAACTTGCCGAGCGAGAGCCGCGAGCCCCAGAGAAGCTCGAGGAACAATCCGACGATGACAGCGAAAAACAGGAAGCACGAGCCGTAGAGTGCGACGCTGAAGAGCCATGCAGCCAACCGGCCGCGTGGGCGCACCCGCGTGTGACCGAACCGATCCTCAAGGCCACCCGCCGCCGCCCCAGACATGCCGGAAACGCTCTCGGTCAGGAACGGCGGCGACGGCGCGGCACTGCTACCGCAGCGGTCATGAAACCTTCATCTCGTTGATGGTCTTCAGCGCAGTCTCCTGCACATTGGCCGGCAGCGGCACATAATCGACCGAGGCCGCAAGATCCTGGCCCTTGCTCACGAGCCAGGTCATCACCGCCTTCACCAACGCCCCTCGCGCCGGGTCTCTCGGCTGCTCGCGCAGCAGCACCCAGGAATACCCGCTGATCGGGTAGGATTCGGCGCCTTCCGCATCCACGATCGAGAAGTTCGTAGACGACACGTCGGGTTTGGTTGCCGCGGCCGCACGGATGGTGTCGATCGTCGGGTATACATACTGGCCCGAACGGTTCTGGATTTGGCCGTACGTCATTTCGTTCTGAAGCAGATAGGCCAGCTCCACATAGCCGATCGCACCAGGCGTCTGGCGCACGAGGCCGGCGACGCCCTCGTTGCCCTTACCGCCGACACTACTTGGCGCCGGCCACTGGACGCTCTTGGCGGTGCCGACTTTCTCTTTCCACTCGGGCGAAACGTGGCTCAGGAAGTCAGTGAAGATGTAGGTCGTTCCGGAGCCGTCGGACCGGTGGACCACGGTTATCGGCATATTCGGCAACTTCACGCCGGGATTCAGTGCGGCGATTGCGGGGTCATTCCATTTCTTGACCTTGCCGAGGTAGATGTCGGCGACGAGTTCGCGCGTGAATTTCAGGCCCTTGGCGACACCGGGCAGATTGTAGGCAATTCCCGCACCTCCGAGCGTGACCGGAATTTGCAGCACGTCGAAGTGTGCACGCGCCAGTTCTTCGGCGTTCATGGGCACGTCGCTCGCACCGAAATCGACTGTTCCGGCGGTGAACTGCTGGATGCCGCCGCCACTTCCGATGGACTGGTAGTTCACCGCCACGTCCCTGTGGCTTTGGCCGTAAACGTAAAAAGCCTTGGAAAAAAGCGGATAGTCGAAGGTGGATCCGGCTCCGGTGATCTGGGTGGCAGCCCGCGCCGGATGCGTCGAGCCGACCGCGAACGCGATCAAGCCAAGGCCGGGCAGATAGAGTCTCGCGTGGCGAGCGCTGAGCAGGCGCGAGGTCTGGGCTGCACGTGAGGCCATGAGATTCTCCCCTGTTTGGTTGGGGCCTGTTCTAGTCGCCGTCCGTGTCGCATATATTTCACTTTTATGACGTCTCGATGACCGCCCACAGGAAACTCGACCGTGAGATCTTTGGAGAGCGGGACGGTGGCACGAGGGGTGATCCGGCGACCCGACAGTATCGGACGCCCGAGGCATATCGGGGGGTCGCCGCCCATTTTCCCTTTTCGAGTGCCTTCAAAATATGATTTCTGTGGCCGGGAGTCGGAGGACAGGAGCGATATGACGGCACCAGTTGCGCACATGGCCCCGAATGACATCGTTGGTGCGCTGGGCGCGCTTGCCCACGACGCCAGGCTCACCGCGTATCGGCTTCTGGTCGAGGCGGGCCCGGCCGGCGTTCCCGCCGGGGTCATCGCCAACCGTCTCGGGATCCCGCCCTCGTCGCTCACCTTCCATCTGCAGGCCCTCTTGCACGCGCGCCTTGTCAACAAAAGGCGGCAGAGCCGCCAGATCATCTACGCCGCGGATTTCAGCGTCATGAATGGTCTCGTCGCGTTCCTGACCGAGAACTGCTGCGGCCGGGGTTACGCACGCTCTGCGCCGCTCTGCGATCCGGTACAGCCGGCGGCATCGCCCTGCTCCGGTCGCTGCTCAGCCTGACTGAAGCGGCAATACGGAAATGCCTCCAGGCCACGGCTGAGTTTCCACTCCTCCGCTATCGTCGCGCGCGGGCGGGTGGGCTGGGCGCTGGCGGTCGTTGCGTTTCTCCTGGCTGCTGCACCGCTCCTGGATATCCCGGGGCTGGTGGCCGCGCGCGGAGCCTCCGCGCTTTCGCCCGCGATCTTCACTTCTGTCACCAACGGAATCAGCGGTGGCCTGCTCAATGCGATCGTCGGCACCTTTGTCCTTTCGGGCGGCGCGCTGATCCCGAGTGTGCCGGTCGGGGTCGGTGCCGGAATCTATCTCTCCGAATTCGGTGGCGGCCCGTTCGGAGCGCTGGTGCCCCTGATCTATACCGCCGGCTGGTCAAACAATGTGTGGAGCGGGCGGCTGCCGCACGAGCCGATCGGCTATCTCACGTACGTCATCTGGAGCTTCATCAACCAGCCCTTTGCCTGCGCGCATGCGCTCGCCTTTGCCGCGGCCTTCCTGGTGGTGCTGGTGATCAATGTTGCCGCGCGCCTGCTGCTGCTCGGCAGTCGCGGCACTGTTACGGGCGGATGATGGTGCCGACGCCGCCCTCGGTGAAAAGCTCGAGCAGGCATGCGTGCGGCACCCTTCCGTCCATGATCGTGACCGCCTTCACGCCGGCCTTCACCGCTCTGATGCAGGTCTCGATCTTCGGCAGCATGCCCCCGGTGATGGCGCCCGAGGCGATGCCCCTCTCGGCTTCGGCGACGGTCATCTCCGGAACCAGTCGGCCCGCCCTGTCCAGCACGCCGGCGACGTCGGTGAGGAGGAGGAAGCGATCGGCTCGCAGCGCCCCGGCGAGGGCGCCTGCGACCGTGTCGGCATTGATGTTGTAGGTCTGTCCCTCTGCATCCATTCCGACCGGGGCGATCACGGGCACCAGCCCGGCCCCGGTCAGGGCGTCGATCACCCGGACATCGACCGAGGCTGGCTCGCCGACGAAGCCGAGATCGAGCACCTGCTCGATATTGCTTTCCGGATCGCGGCGCGTGCGATGGAGCTTGCGCGCGCCGATCATCCCGCCATCCTTGCCGGAAATGCCGACCGCGAGCGCACCGGCCCGGGTGATCAGGCCGGCGACCTGTTTGTTGACGGTGCCGGCAAGCACCATTTCAACCACCTCGACCATCCTGGCATCGGTGACCCTGAGGCCATCCACGAAGGTCGAGGGTATGGCAAGGCGTTTCAGCATGGCGCTGATCTGCGGCCCTCCGCCATGCACGACGATCGGCTTCACGCCGACCTGTTTGAGGGCGGCGATATCGCGGCCGAACTCCGCCGCCAGCCGTTCCTCTCCCATCGCATGCCCGCCATATTTGACGACCACGGTGCTGCCGGCGTAGCGGCGGAGAAAAGGCAGCGCATGGGCGAGGATTCGCGCCTGTTCCGCAGCACCTGCCGGCGGTTCAATCGTCACTGCCATGATTGCCCCTCGAGCGCTCGCGATGAGATTGCCGTGCGGCCGGTAAGGCCCCTTGCCGGCCGGGTCAAGCCGCGAGCAGCGCGAGTTCGGCCCTGAGTTCGGCGATGCCATGGCCCTCCCGGCTCGAGCTTGCGATGACCTTGGGATGGGCAGCCGGGTGGGCGCGGGCGAGCAGTTCCGCTGCGGCCGAGCGCAGAGCGAGTTCCGCCACGGAGAGCGCGTCGGACTTCGTGAGCACGATCTGGAACGCGACCGCTGAATCGTCGAGCAGCGTCATCATGCTCTGATCGGCCTCCGTTGGCGGATGGCGAGCATCGATCAGCAGCAGCACCCGTTGCAGGTTGGGCCGGCCGCTGAGATAGGCAAGCATCAGGCCTTGCCATTCACGTGCGAGCGTCTTCGCCGCCTTGGCATAGCCGTAGCCCGGCATATCGACCAGCATCAGCCGCTCTGCGAGGTTGAAAAAGATCAACGCGCGAGTCCGGCCTGGCGTGCGTGAGACGCGCGCGAGTGAGGCACGGCCGGTGAGCGCGTTGAGGAGCGATGATTTGCCGACATTCGAGCGCCCGGCGAAGGCGACTTCGGGGGCGGAGGGAGGCGGGATGCGGGCCGGCTGATCTGCCGCCGCAACGAAACGGCACTCTCCGGCGAACAGGCGCCGCCCGGCGGCGAGCGCGCTCTGCCCGGCGTCCTCTTCGCTCAGGTCTGGCTGGAGGACCGCGCCAGCTTCGGCTTGCCGACGCTCGCGCGGCGCATGATCAACCATTGCTGGCTGACGGAAAGGAGATTGTTCCAACTGTAATAAACCACGAGTCCGACCGGGAAATGCGCCAGCATCACCGTAAAGACGACCGGCATCAGGAGGAAAATACGAGCCTGCACCGGATCGGGCGGGGACGGGTTGAGGCGCTGCTGGAGAAACATCGTCACACCCATCACCAGCGGC
Source organism: Acetobacteraceae bacterium (assembly GCA_030041375.1). Taxonomy (GTDB): domain Bacteria; phylum Pseudomonadota; class Alphaproteobacteria; order Acetobacterales; family Acetobacteraceae; genus JAKAWQ01. The sequence goes on along the minus strand of JASHOA010000059.1, from coordinate 60,075 downwards.
CAGGCGCCGATCTGCAGCATCGGAGAGATCGTGGTCGGGTCGAACGGAATGAGACCGAACAGGTTGAAGACGTTGGTCGGGTCCTGCGCCGAGAGATCACGGATCCAGCCGAAGAACGGTGCGTGCCGCATCTCGATGGTGACGAACAGCACCTTGTAGAGCGCCCAGAACACGGGCACCTGGATCAGCATCGGCAGGCAGCCGGATGCCGGGTTCACACCCTCGGTCTTGTAGAGCGCCATCATCTCCTTCTGCTGGCGCTGCGGGTCGTCCTTGAACTGCTCCTTGATGGCCTGCATCTTCGGCTGCAAAAGGCGCATCCGGCTCATCGACTTGTAGGACTTGTTGGCAAGCGGAAAGAACGCGGCGCGCAGGCACACGGTGAAGGCCATGATCGCCAGGCCGAAATTGCCGAGCAGCGCGTTCAGCCAGTCGAGCGCGTAGAATGTCGGCCGCGTGATGATGTAGAGAATGCCGAAATCGACCGCCTTCTCGAAATAGGGAATGCCGAGTTCCCGCTGATAGGAACGGAGCAGGTTCAGCACCTTGGCGCCGACGAAGAGGTGCCCGGCCGTGCTGGCGCTGCCGCCCGGCGCGATCTTCTCCGGCGCGGCGGCGATGAAGTCCACCTGATAGTGATTCTGCCCATCCTGCTGGAGGTAGCGGATGCTGGCGATCGCTTTCGCGTGCTGGTCCGGGATCAGCGCGACCAGCCAGTATTTGTCGGTGATGCCAGCCCAGCCGCCGTCGCCCTCGGAGTGGAAGGCGATGCCGCCCGGTTGATCTTTCGCGCGGTTGCGCGTTGCCGCGTAGCCGAATTGGTGCAGCGTGCCGTTCAAGACCCCGAGCGGCCCCTCGTTGATCAGATAGGAGCCTTCCGTCGGCGGCGTATAGCCGCGCCGGATCCGCGCCCAGGGATAAAGCTCAACGGGGGTGGCGGAGCGATTCGTGACCTCCTGCGTGACATGGAACATGTAACGGTCGTCCACCCCGAGCACGAGACGAAACACCTCGCCCTCGCCGTTGTCCCATGAGAGCGTGACCGGATGATCCGGTGAGAGCGAACCGGGAGAGGCTTTCCAGAGCGTGTTGTCGTCGGGGACCTTCACTTGTTCGCCGGGGCCGGCAGCCCAGCCGAACTGCACATAGTAGGGACGCGGCCCGTTCGCGGCGCCGAGCACGGCGACGTTCGGGGAATTCCTGGCAACCGTCACGTGGTAGTCGCGCAGCACGACTTCATCGAGCCGCGCGCCGTCGAGATCGATGCTGCCTTTGACCGCCGGGGCAAAGATATCCAGCCGCGGTGCGTTCTTCGCCGGTCCGGCGGCGGCGAGCGGCCCGGAAGGTGCGGCGGGCGACGGCGCGGGCCTGCTCGGCGTAACGATGGTGGTGGCCTCATGGGCCGGCTGCGCAGGATGCGGCGGCGGCGAATGCGGCAGCAGCAACTGGAAGACGATGAGGATCGCGATCGAGACCGCGATCGCGACGAACAAGCGGGTCTGGTCCATCAGCCTTGGCGGGCGCCTTTCCGGGCCGGGTCGGGCGGCGGCACCGGATCGAGACCGCCGGGATTCCAGGGGTTGCAACGCAGGATGCGCCGGGCCGCGAGCAGGCCGCCGCGGGCCGCCCCGTGCCGTGCCAGTGCCTCCAGCGCATAATCGCTGCAGTTCGGGCAGAACCGGCAGGCCGGGCCGAGCAGCGGCCGGATCGTCCATTGATAAGCAAAGATCGGTGCGCTGAGTGCGCGTGCCGCGGGGCTCATCTGATCAGCCTCTCCGGCTCTGCCAGGCGATCGAGCGCCTGAGCGAAGTCCGCGCGCAGCCGGACAAACGGAAGGGTGCGTGCCGCAGGGCGGCCGATCAGCACCAGATCGAAGCCGATGAGCGGCCGCTCGGCGAGAACCAGCCGTGTTGCCTCCCGCAGCCGCCGGCGGGTACGGTTGCGCACGACCGCGTTGCCAAGCTTGCGGGTCGCGGTGAAGCCGACCCGCACCGGCCCGCCATCCTCGCGGGCCAGTGCCTGCAGCGCAAAGCCCTCCGACGAGAGCCTGCGCCCGGCACGCGCCACGGCCAGGAACTGCTCGCGGCATTGCAGGCGAAGAGGCAAGCGAGGCACCGGATTCAGGCGGAGAGGCGCTTGCGGCCCTTGGCGCGGCGGTTGGCCAGGACCCGGCGGCCTGCCTTGGTGGCCATGCGGGCGCGAAATCCGTGCCGGCGCTTGCGGACGAGCTTGGAGGGTTGATAAGTGCGCTTCACGGGTCGTCTCCGATTGCCATGCTGGCCCGCTACCCAACGGCGGGGGGAACGACCGCTGCGCTCCCCTTTGGGCCGCGGCTTATTAGGGGTGGGGGGCGGGCGCCGTCAATCACGCCCCGGCAGTGAACGGAGCCGGGGCGCCCGATCCAGCGTATCGAGATCCGCATAGCCATATCGCGAATCTGCCGATGTCACGATTTCTCCGCCTCTCGCCGCTCCTGCTGCTGGTGGTCGCCCTCCTCATCGCCTGGCGGCTCGGGCTCACGGGCTTGCTCTCCTTTCCGGCGCTGGCGCGCGGCCAGGCGGAGCTGTTGCGCTTGGTCGCGCGCCATCCGCTTGCCGCCCCCGCCATTTACGTCGTCGTCTACGCCGTTGCCGTTGCCGTCTCGGTGCCCGGCGGCGCGGTGCTGACCGCGGCGGGCGGGTTGCTGTTCGGGACTGCGCTCGGCGGAAGTCTGGCCGTGCTGGGTGCGAGCCTCGGTGCCATCGCCCTCTTCCTGATCGCAAAGAGCGCGCTCCGGCCGCTGGTGCTGCGTTATGCCGGCCCGCTCGCCGAGCGGCTTCGCCCCGGGATCGAGCGCGATGGATTGAGCTATCTCCTGGCGCTGCGCCTGATCCCGGCCTTTCCGTTCTGGCTGGTCAATCTTGCCCCAGCACTGCTCGGCATGCGGCTTGCCCCGTATGCGGCAGCGACCATCCTCGGCATTCTTCCGGCCACTTTCGTCTTCGCTTCGATCGGGGCGGGGCTTTCGGCCCTGCTGGCGGCCGGGCGGATGCCGGATGCCTCCCTTATCTTCTCCCCGCGCGTGCTGGGCCCGTTGCTCGGGTTGGCACTGCTCTCGCTGTTGCCGGTACTCTGGCGCCGGTGCAAAGCCCGCCTGTCTCGGCGAAGCGGCCAGGTTCGATCCCCGCCGGACCGGCGCCGCGCCCGGTAACAGGCTGTCCGCGATGCGGACGCCATGGTATTCGTCAGGGATCGCGAGTCCGCTTGCCTGACTGCGACGTTCTCCCCATCGGGTGCGTGCGAGTCCGTCGCCGTTCGGGGTCAGTACGAGGAGGAAACAATGTCCCCATCTCTGTCGCGCCGAGCGCTGCTGGCTGCCACCGGCGGCGGTCTTCTCGGAGCCGTGGCGGGTGTGCCTGGCAGCGCCGGGGCGGCGGAGGCGAAGAAGCTCTCGATCGCGCTCTCCAACTCGTATATCGGCAACAAGTGGCGGATCGAGATGGAGAACGTCTATCGCGCGGCGCTGGCGATGGAGCCGTTCAAGTCGCAGGTGGACGGAAGCTGGTTCAACTCGGGCAACGATGTCTCGACACAGTCGCAGCAGCTTTCCAACCTAATTGCGCGACGGGTCGATGCCATCCTGATCGATGCCGCATCGCCGACCGCGCTCAACGGCATCATTTCCCAGGCGAGCGGGCGCGGCATACTGGTGGTGTCGTTCGACAATGTCGTGACCGCGCCGTCGGCCCTGAAGGTGAACGCCGATCAGTTCCAGTGGGGGGTCCGGGCCGCGGAGTGGTTGGCCAACGCGCTCGGCGGGAAAGGCAACGTGATCATGTGCACCGGCGTGGCCGGCACCCAGGCCGACGGGGACCGTAACCGGGGTGCGGACAGCGTATGGGCGAAACACCCGGGCATCAAGGTGGTGAACCGCTATACGGGGATGTGGGACTCCTCGGCGGCGGAGCGCAACACGGCGACGATCCTGCCGTCGTTGCCGAAAGTCGACGGGATCTGGTGCCAGGGCGGCACCGACGGAGTGCTGAAAGCCTTCATCAGTGCCGGGCGCATTCCGCTGCCGCCGACCGCGGGAGAGGCGGAGAACGGTTTCCGCAAGTTCATGGTCGGATACATGGGCCAGAAGGTGCGCGGCATCTCGATCGGCCAGCCCCCCTTCCTGTCGGTGATCGCCCTGGAACTGGCGCGGCGCATCCTGCACAAGGAATATCCGCGCCGCGACATCACTCTGCCATTCCCGTACGTGACGGACGAGACGGTGAAGGTGGGCGAGACGGTGTTCCCCGATCTGCCCGACAGCTTCTTCGATGATTTCACCGACAGCGGGGCGAACGCGATGGTCGAATTCTGCGTGGACGCGGCGCTGCACGGCACGACTTGTCCGGGATCGCTCTCGGTCAACCTGCCGGCGGCGTGACACCATCCGCCGAGGGCGCCATGACACGAGAGATGGCGCGCATCGGCAGCGTGGCGGAGATTCGGGCGCGGGCGCGCGCGGTGTTGCCGCGCGCGGTGTTCGATTTCGCCGATGGCGGGGCGGAGGATGAGCGCACGCTCAGGCGAAACGAGGAGAGATTTGCCGACCTCGCGCTGTTGCCCCGGCCGCTGAACGGAGCAGCCGCGCGCGATCTTTCGGTGGAGCTGTTCGGGCGGCGTCTCGCGCTGCCGCTGATTGTCGGGCCGGTCGGATTGGCCGGATTATTCTGGCCAGACGGGGAGTGTGCGGCGGCGCGCGCTGCCGCTCAGGCCGGCACCGCGATCTGCCTCAGCCACGGGTCGGTATGCACCCTGGAGCGGTTTGCGGAGGCGGGTGCCGCGGCTCGCTGGATGCAGGTGTTCATCTATCGCGACCGCGGCTTTACCCGCGAACTCACCGAGCGCGCCGCCGCCGCGGGCTACGAGGCGCTGGTGCTGACGATCGACAATCAATTGCTGGGTAATCGGGAACGTGACCGGCGTAACGGCTTCGCCATTCCCCCGCGCCTGACGGCAGGGACTTTGGCCGGGATGGCGCGCAAGGGGCGATGGCTGTGGCGGATGCGCGGAGAATTCTCGCGCATCACCTTCGGCAATTATGCGCGCCCGGGAGAGCAGGCGAATGTGGCGGCCCTGGCCGCCCGGATGGGATCGTTGCTCGACCCCGGAATGTCCTGGCGCGATGTGGAAGAGCTGCGGCGGATCTGGAAGGGCACATTGCTGCTGAAGGGCGTGCTGCATCCGGCCGAGGCACTGGAAGCGGTTGCCTGCGGAGTGGATGGCATCATCGTGTCGAATCACGGCGGCCGGCAACTCGATGGGGCGCCGGCCAGCATCGAGGCGCTGCCGGCGATTGTCACGGCGAGCGGAGGCAAACTCGCGGTGCTGCTGGATGGCGGCGTCAGGCGGGGGGCGGACGTGGTGAAGGCGCTGGCGCTCGGGGCGCGCGCCTGCCTGATCGGGCGGCCCTGGCTTTGGGGTCTCGCGGTCGGCGGTGAAGCAGGGGTCGCGCAAGTGCTGGAAATGTTCGGGAGCGAGATCGACCGCGTGATGGGGCTCTCCGGTATCTCCCGGATCGACGCAATCAACGCGGAGCTTCTGTTCCGCTAGCCCGCGATCGCCCGAGGCGGAATCGTCGGAGGGCGTGAATCGCGGGCTCGAATAAAGCCCGAGCCCCTTGTCGGACGGCCCAGTCAGACCGACAAGGGTCTAAGGCCGGCCGAGCCCGGGCTTTTTCGGATCACGGGGTCCGTTCCGCCCCCACGATCTGCCAGAGCGTGGCGTAATTCATGATGGGGCGCTCGAATGTTGCTCCCTTGGCCGCAAATGCCTTTCCGAGATCCAGCATCGGCCGGAACGTATCCATCTGCTTTGCGTCGTCGAAGGACTGCCAGATGCTGACGTTGGTCAAGGATGATACGGCCTCGTCCTCGCCAGCATAGTAATGAATGAGGCCGCGCATTTTCGTGATGCCTTCTTCGAGCACGGCTTTGGACGCGGCCATCATCTGTTTCAGCTCGGAAAACTGCTCGGGCCTGCAGCGCAGGATGGAAACACGAACGACCGATTGCATGGCTCACTCCTCACCGGGGCAGGCGGTAGATGCGGATCGCCGTGTCGCGGAAGAGCTTGCGTTTGTCCGGCTCCGCCGCCGCGGCGACGATCTCCTCCACGATGCCGACCCAGTCGGTATAGGTGCCGGCGAGCTCGAGCACCGGCCAGTCGCTGCCGAACATCACACGGTCGAACCCGAACTGGGTGAGGCAATGCTCGATGTAAGGGCGGAGCTGTTCGCGCGTCCAGTTGGTGTGGTCGGCCTCGGTCGCGACACCGGAGATTTTGCAGACGACGTTGGGCAGGCGCGCCAGATCGGCGATCCGGCTTTGCCATGGCTCGACCAGCCCGGCCTTGATGCCGGGTTTGCCGATATGATCGAGGACGAAGCTCACCTCCGGGCAGCTTCGCACGAGTTCGATGACTTGCGGAAGCTGGTGGTGGAGCACGCAGATGTCGAACGGCCAGGAATAGCGCGCCAGCAGGCGGACGCCGGCGATGAAGTCCGGGCGCAGGCAGAACTCGGAATCCGCCTGGGTCTGGATGAGGCGGCGGATCGCGCATACGCGGCCGATCTTCGCCAGCGCGTCGAGCTCCTCGGCCACCGCCGCGCCACGCTCCAGGCGGGCCGCGGCGATGATTCCCTGGATGCGTGCGTCTGTTGCGGCAAGTTCAGCGATGAAGCGTGCCTCGGCGATGTTCTGTCCCGCGGCGACATCGACCTCCGCGAACACGATCCGCTCCACGGCGATGGCGTCCCGGGCGCGGTCGAAATCGGCCGGCAGGTGGCTCTTCGAGATGGCCGGCACGGCGGAGAGCCACGGATAGGAAAGCCGGTTGGTGTCGTAGAGATGGACGTGACTGTCGACGATCGAAAAGTCCGGCATGGGAAGCTTCCCCCTGGATGTGGCACGCTGTCTTACGCCATCAGTACGCCGCCGTTGACGTCGAGGATGACGCCGGTGATGAAACTCGCGGCGGGTGAGCACAGGAAGGCGATCGGCCAACCGACTTCCTCCGGCTCGGCCATGCGGCCAAGCGGGATTCGTGCCAGATCGACGGGCTGGCCCTGCATCATCGGCGTGCGCACCGAAGCCGGGGCGACTGCATTCACGAGTACGCGTTGCGACGCGCCGCGGCGCGCGAGCCAGCGGACGAAGGCGTGCAGCCCGCCCTTGGCGGCAACGTAATGGGGGCTGGCGATGAGGCCGCCTGAGCGGCCGGCCAGCGAACCGACGAGCACGATCCGCCCGCCACCGCGCGCCCCCATGTGCGGCAGAACGGCACGGGAGAGATGGATCGGGCCCAAGAGATCGGCGGCGATGACACGTTCGAACGTCTCGTCCCAGAGCTGGTCGTTCCAGTCATCCCATGGGCAAATGGCGGCCGAGACGACAAGCGCATCGAGCGGTGTGTGCGCCGCGACAAGTGCCTCCACTGCGGCGCGGTTGGTGATGTCGCAGCGCGCGACTTCTGTTTTGCCGCCGCCGGCACGGATGGCCTCTGCCGTGCTCGTGCAGTCGGCGATGTCGGCGAGTACCAGCGTTGCTCCCATCACCGCGCAGGCGCGGGCGGAGGCGGCGCCGATGCCGCTCGCGGCCCCGGCGACGAGAACCCGTGCCCCGGTCAGGTCGAAGGCGTGGAGGATCATGTACCCTCCGCGTAGGGAGCGGCCATGGCTCGCCAGAAATTGCGGACCACGGTCGCCAGATGCTCTTCCATCGCCGCTGCCGCTGCCGGCGGGTCGTGGGCGGCAATGGCGTCGTAGATTTGCTTGTGTTCGAGGAAGACCTGCCCGGCCTGGACACCGCCGCGGCTGGTGACGCGCCGTTGCTCGGAGAGCCATTCGCTCATCGCGTTGTGCAGCGCGATGAAGATCGGATTGCGGGAACTGCTCGCAATGGCGAGGTGGAATTCGAGATCGGTACCCTGGAAGCGCTCGGGATCGCCGATTGCCGCCTCGTTGGCGGCGAGCGCCTGCCTGAGATTGGCAAGATCTTCGGGTGCGATGCGCTGGGCCGCCTCACGTGCCAAGCCGACCTCGAGCAGCGCACGGGCGTGCTGGAAGTGCCGCATGCCTTCGGGGCGGGAGAGGATATGGCGGGCGATCGAGGACAATTCGTTGACGAGGATACGCGGGCTCGGCCTGGCGGCCCGCGCTACCGTGCCGGCGGCGGCGGTGATCAGGCCGCGCTTCTGGAGGGCGAACAGCGCTTCGCGGACGGACGAGCGGCCGACGTTGAAGCGCCCCATGAGTTCCCGTTCGGAGGGCAAGCGGGCACCGTCCGGGAATTCCCCGCTCAGCACCATCAGTTCGATGTGTTCGGCAATGGCTTCCCAGCGCTTCCGCCGCTCAATCGCAGTTGCCATAAATCGTCCATTGACCTGTCAGACCAGTCCGCCCTAGTCTAAGCAAAACCAGGGGCGCAGGAGAAGCGTGACCCGGTGAGCGACCGAAAATAAAGCGATCCTGCAGGCCACGGCAGGGGCCCAAGCTGTCAGGCCATAAGGCCACCTGGCGCACTTGGCCGGTTTGGCTGCTCCGGGTCGAGCGAAGTGGCGGCCTGCCGGTGCCAAGGTCGGAGGGGAGGATCAGACGATGCAAAGCGACCGAGCAAAGCTTTCCGGTTGGGCACGTGGAGGCGGAGCCGTGCTCGGCGCGGTTCTGCTGGCCTGTACTGTGGGGCCGCTTCGGGCAGCGCCGCCGGCCGCCGGTTCTGAAGACGCGGCGGCGGTCGTCGCGGCTGCGCAGGCGGCGACGGCGAAGCGGACGGGCCTGCAGACCGAGTGGACCGGACCGACAAGCGGACCGCGTCTTGCCCAGGGCAAGCACGTCATCTGCATCCCGACCGATATGAAGAACACGCTTTCCGCCGAATGGTGCACCGACATGGTGGAGATCGGCAAGAAAATCGGCTGGAAGGTCGAGATCATCGACGGTCGCGGCACGGCGAGCGGCTGGGTCACGGCGTTCAACCAGGCGATCGCGCTGCATCCGGACGGGATCGTTTCATCGTCGAATGCCGATACCGTGCAGCCCGAGATCGACAGTGCGGTGAAACGGGGCATCGTGATCGTCGGCCTGCATTTCACCTCGGTGCCAGGCGCCGATGCCAAGCGGCACGTCTTTTACAATATCGAATCGAGTCCGCAGGGAATCGGCAAGGCGGAAGCGGATTACGTGATCGCGATGTCGCACGGCAAAGGCCGCGCGATCATCCTTTACGACGCCGAATATGCGGTTGCCCGCTACAAGGCGGAGGCGATGCGCGACGAATTCGCGAAATGCACCACCTGCAAGCTGCTGTCCTACGTCAATTTGCCGCTATCGCAGGTATCGAGCCTGACGCCGCACGCCGTCTCGAGCTGGATCACGAATTACGGCCCGCCGTTCTATGTCATGACGATCGCGGATTATTATTATGATTTCACGGTTCCGGTGTTGAGCCAGGGAGGGGTGCCGACGAAAGAGGTCAACCTGGTCGGTTCGGACGGGGCACCGTCAGCCTACGATCGCATTCGCAACGGGCAGTACCAGACCGCGACAGTGCCGGAGCCCGCGGAGGAGCAGGCGTACGAAGCGATCGACGAATTCAATCGCGCGTTCAACGGCCAGCCGCCCTATGACTATGTGCCGGATGCGTTCCTCGTCACGGCCGGGAACATCCACACCCAGGGCGGGGACCAGAACAAGTTCAACCCGGCGAACGGCTATGCCGCGCATTATCTGAAGATCTGGGGAGTGGCACAGTAGCGGGAAAGGCGGCCTGAAGACCGGGGATGGCGTGTCGGCCGGAGACATCGGCAGCGCGATTGCGATGAGGCCAGGGCGGGACGCCGCGCCTGCCCTGGAGATGCGGGGGCTGACGAAATTCTTCGGCGCCACGCGGGCATTGTACAAGGTCGATTTCACTGTTGCGCGGGGCGAAATCCACGCATTGCTGGGCGAAAATGGCGCCGGCAAGTCGACGCTGATCAAGATCCTGGCCGGGGTGCATGTTCCTGACGAGGGCACGACCCTGCTCGATGGGGTGCCCATCGAGCCGTGGCTGAGACGGGGCAGACTGCCGATATCCTTCATTCACCAGGAGCTCGGCCTGATCGAGTCGATGACGGTTGCCGAGAACATTGCGTTGACCACCGGCTTTCCCTTGCATCGGCAATTGATTTCCTGGTCGGCGGTCACTGAGCGGGCGCGCTCCGTGCTGGAAGAACTGGGCACGTCGATTTCGCCAGAGCGGCGGGTCTCGGGCCTTTCCGCTGCCGAGCGTTCGATCGTAGCGATCGCCCGGGCGCTGGCGCAGGAGTGCAGCGTGCTGGTGCTCGATGAACCGACGGCCACCCTGCCGCAGGGTGACGTGGAGCGCCTGTTCGCCGTGCTGGGCCGGCTCCGGGCCGAACAGATCGGCATCGTCTATGTGACGCATCGGCTGGATGAAGTGTTCCGACTGGCCGGGCGGGTGAGCGTGCTGCGCAACGGCGAATGCGTGGCGAACGGCCCGGTCGGGGAAACGACGCCCGAGGACCTGGTGGTCAAGATCATCGGCAAGCCACCGGCCGAGGTTTTCATCCAGCCTTCGCCGGCGCACGTCGAAAGCGTACTCGAGGTCGAGGGACTGCGCGGAGCGGGCGTGGGGCCGGTCACGTTCGGCCTGGCGCGGGGCGAGACGCTCGGCCTCGTCGGGCGCCGCGGCGCTGGTCACGATACGGTGGGGCGCCTCTTGTTCGGCGCCTTGCCGGCCACGGGCGGTACCGTGCGGCGGGAGGGTGAGGAGTTGGCGCTCAGCGCGATCGATACGGCGATGGCGGAGGGCATCGGTTTCGTCTCCAGCAAACGGAACGAGGAAAGCCTGGCTGGTGCCCTCACGGTGCGCGAGAATTTGTTCCTCAATCCGCGATCAGGCGAAGGCCGGCGCTTCTCGCCGCGGGATGAAAGACGACGTGCCCGCGAAGTGATGGAGCGGTTCTCGGTGCGCCCCGCCGATGCCGCCGAGCGCGCGGTTGCCACACTGAGCGGCGGCAACGCCCAGAAGGTGGTCCTTGCCAGATGGTTCGAGCTGGGAAGCGGCATCCTGATCCTGGAAGAGCCGACCATGGGCGTGGATGTGGGGGCGAAAGCAGAGATCTACGGAATGATCCAGGAAGGGCTCCGCCGCGGCCATTCGGTGCTGCTGGTTTCCTCCGATTTCGAAGAGGTGGCGCGGATCGCGCATCGCGCGCTGGTCTTCATCGATGGGAGGATCAGCGCGCAATTGTCAGGAGAGAACCTGTCCATCGAGAGGTTGACGCGGCTCGCCTCGGGGGCCCGGGCATGAGCATGGTGCGCAACATGTTCGGGCGCGCCGACAAAGTTCCGGCGACCCAGGCGGGGCGAGAGGCGGCATCGCTCTCCGGGCGCAAAGGCCCGAGGCGGGCGCGCTTGCAGGCGATGGTCTATGACTGGCTTGCCACCTATGGGCTGGCGGCGATCCTGGTGGTGCTGTTCGTCGCCTTCTCCGTCAGCATGCCCAGCACCTTCCCGACGCGGTTCAATATCGAATCGATCCTGAGCGAGCAGGCGGTCACCGCGCTTCTGGCACTGGCCGTGATGGTGCCGATAACGGTCGGGCAGTGGGACCTTTCGGTTGGATTTTTCGTCGGGCTGGCACACATCCTGACGCTCGGGCTGCAGGTGCAGTTCGGCGTGCCGTGGCCGCTTGCGTGCCTCGCCGTGGTCCTGTCGGGGGTGCTGCTCGGGCTCCTGAATGGCTGGTTGATTACCGGGGTCGGTATCGATTCCTTCATCGCAACGCTTGGCTCCGGAACCTTCATTTACGGCCTTGCCTCCTGGTACACGGGCGGCAAGCAAATTCTCGGGAATCTCCACAACGGATTCTACCGGATCGACACGATGATCGGCGGTCTGCTGCCGTCGCCGGCGCTATGCGTGATCATCGTCGCGGTCGTGCTGTGGATTCTGCTCGAATACCGCCCGCTCGGGCGGCGCCTGTACGCGATCGGCGCCAATCCGCGGGCCGCCGAACTGACCGGCATTCCGCCAAAACGTTACATTCCGTGGACATTCGTGGGTTCCGGTGTGATCACGGCGCTGGCCGGCATCATGCTGGCCGCCGAGTTGCATGTGGGGCAGACCTCGGTCGGCCCGGACTATCTGCTGCCGGCCTTCACCGGGGCCCTCCTCGGCGCAACGGCGATTCGGCCGGGCCGGGTCAATGTCTGGGGCACGGTGATCGCCGTCATGCTGCTTGCGGTCATCGTTTCGGGGCTGGAGCAGACGGGGGCCGAGTTCTTCGTTGCACCTCTGTTCAACGGCCTGATGCTGGTCACCGCCGTGGGCCTGTCACTCTATACCGCGCGCCGGCGCGCCAAGGTCGCGGCCAGAGCGAATCTCGCCGAGGGCGCGAATGACCGGTGAGGCGCGACGGGCGGCGGGCCTGCGGCGCCGGTCGAGGGCGCCCGGCAATCGTGCCAGACGATCGATCAGTACTTTCGTCGAGAACCTGTATGGCTCAGTACCCCGGGTCGGATTCTGAACGGCGCATCATGCCGGATGTGCTGATCGAGGTCGTGGAAGCGATCTTCCGCGGCTGTGGTATGGGATCGAGGGACGCTCATCTGCTGGCCGCCGCGCTGGTCAATGCGGACCAGAGGGGCATCCATTCGCATGGCACCCTGCGCGTGCCGGAGTATGTGCGCAAGCTGACCGAGGAGGGCGTCGACCCGCGCGGGCGCCCCACGATCGTTCGCGACAACGGCAATGCGATCATCGTCGATGGCGGCAATGCGATGGGACAGATCGTTGCGGATTTCGCAATGCGGACATGCATCCGCAGGGCGGCACGGAGCGGGATCGCGATCGTGGCGGCGCGCAACAGCAACCACTGCGGCGCCATGGATCGCTGGGCCGCGCTTGCACTCGAGCACGACATGATCGGCATCGCAGCCACCAATGCGCTGCCGACGATGGCACCTTGGGGCGGTGTCGAGAAAATCGTCGGAATCAATCCGCTTGCCGCCGCCTTTCCGGCCGGCGAGGAGGAGCCGATCGTGCTGGATACGGCCTTCGGCGCCACCGCGCACGGAAAGATCAGGGTCTATCACCAGAAAGGAGAGAGAATTCCGGAGGGTTGGGCATTCGACCGGGATGGCCGACCCACCACCGACACGGCAGCCGCGCTTTCCGGCCTGATCCAGCCGATCGGTGGGCACAAGGGAGTCGGCCTTGCGATCGTCACCGGCATGCTGTCGACGCTCTTGAGCGGCGCCAGTTACGGAACCGAGCTTGGCAACATGGTCGCCGGGCCGCGCCCGGGGCGAGATGGGCATGTGTTCATTGCGATCGATGTCGCCGCCTTCCAGCCGGTTGGCGCTTTCAAGGCGCGTGTTGATTCGATCGCCCGGCAGATCCGCCAAAGCCGCCGCCGCGACGGTGTCGATGCGCTCTATCCGCCCGGCCTGATGGAGGCTGAATTCATGCGCCGCTACGCGGTTGAGGGTATTCCCCTCAACGAAGAAACGATCGCCGGGCTGCGGGCCGCCGCGATGCAGATGAAGGTGGCTTTTCCCGATCTCGCCTGACCCGAACGACAGGCAGGAAAGCCGGAGGCAAGCGGCCCGTCAGGCAGGCGAAGAAGCCTCTACTTTGCGGAATTTCTGCAAGCAGCGCAGCTGGTGGGGTGGCGGTTCATTGCCGTGGACGCCGCGCCAGTTGGTCCAGGAGACCTCGCCCACGTAGATGTCTCCGTGCGAATCGACGGCAATGCTGTGCGGCGCCTGGAATTCACCCGGGCGGAAGCCGGCCTTGAGTCCGCCAAAGCGGGCGAGCCGCTTGCCGGTATGGTCGGTGATGGTCACACGCGGGCCAAGATTCGGGACCTCGAGGTTGATGGCCATTCCAGGGCCGAGTTCGCCGATGTAGCAGATCGGGTGGCGGCCGGGCGTCATGTAAAGCCCGCACGGACGATGCAGATTGTTCCACTGCGTTTCGTAATGACCGTGACCATCGAACACCTGGATGCGGTGGTTCTCGCGGTCCGCGACGTAGACCCAACCGTCTGCGTCACAGCAGATATTGTGGACGATGTTGAATTCGCCGGGATCGCTGCCTGGCTGACCCCAGGAGAAGAGGTGCTTGCCGTCGGGGGAATATTTGTGGACGCGCGCGTTGCCGTAACCGTCGGAGATGTAGATATCTCCTTGTGGAGAGAGCGCGGTATGAGTGCAGCGATGAAAGGGCTCGCCGCTCATGAACGGCGCCGGCTTGCCTGGGATACCGATCGTGAGCAGCACCTTGCCGTCCCGGGTGCAATGGCGGACGGTGTGATCGGCATCGTCGGTGAGGTAGAGCGTATCGTCGGGGCCGAAGGATAAGCCGTGGGCGCGGGGGAAAAGTCCTTCGCCCCAGGAGCGCAGGAAGTTTCCTTCACGGTCGAAGACGATCATCGGATGTTGGCCGCGATTGAAGACATAGACGTTATCGTCGCGATCCACACCGACGCCGCCGACATCCTGGAACGAAAAACCGGGCGGCAGTGTTCCCCAGTTCTCCACCGGCTGGTACCCGTACTCGCCACTTTGAACGCTGACATCCATGGGCGTTATCCCGGATATGCTGGGCGAACAATTGTCGCGGACGCACTGCGTACTTCCTCCCTTCACGCGCGTCAAGGTTCCGACGTTGCGCGCGGCGATGAGCGCCCGCAGGTGTTGCGCAGTATGATGGTATGGAAGGTGCGGCGTGCGCATGCTCCCGGAAGGTCTGCCCGATGGTGGCTGAGTTCGATCTCGCGGTGATCGGCGCCGGCGCGGCGGGATTGTCGGTTGCGGCGGTGACGGCACGGCTGGGGCTCAATGTTCTCCTGGTCGAACGGGAGCGCATGGGCGGGGATTGCCTCAACAGCGGCTGCGTGCCGAGCAAGGCGCTGCTCGCGGCTGCGGAAGCCGCTTCGCAAGCCCGCACCGCCGCCCGCTTCGGGGTACGGCTGGCGGCGCCCGAGATTGATTGGCAGGCCGTCTCGGCGCATGTCGCCGGCGCGATCGAGGCCATCCGGCCGAACGATTCGGCGCCCCGTTTCCGCGCGCTCGGCGCAACCGTGCTCGAGGGCGAAGCCCGCTTCGTCTCGCCCGATGCGATCATGGTGGACGGCCGGCGGATCATCGCGCGTCGCTACGTGATCGCTGCGGGCAGTCGGGCGGCGGTGCCACCCATTCCCGGCCTCGAGACGGTGCCCTATCTCACCAACGCTTCGCTGTTCGGAATCCCGGGACCGCCCGGCCATCTCCTGATTCTCGGGGGCGGGCCGATCGGGCTCGAAATGGGCGCGGCCCACGCCGCGCTCGGCTGGAAGGTCAGCGTTGTCGAGGCGGAGCGAATCGCCGGACGCGAAGATCCGGAGCTTGCGGGCGGGCTGCGCATGGCGCTTGGCGCACAGGGCGTGCGGCTGATCGAAGGCGTGGCGGTGACGGCGGTCGAGCCGGGGCCAAGCCTGCTGCTCGGCGATGGCAGCCGCATCGCGGGCACGCATCTGCTGATCGCGGTTGGCCGGCAGCCCAATCTCGAATCGCTCGGCCTGGAGGCAGGGGGAGTCCGCGCCTCGCCGCGCGGCATCGCGACCGACAGCGGGCTGCGCAGTCTTTCCAATCGCCGCGTCTTTGCGGTCGGCGACATTGCCGACCCGGCTGGGCTCGGGCCGCGCTATTTCACTCATATCGGTAGCTATCACGCCGGCGTCGTCATTCGTCGCGCGGTGTTTCGCCTGCCGGCGCGCCTTGATTACACAGCGCTGCCGCGCGTCCTCTATACCGAACCGGAGCTGGCGCAGGTCGGCCTCACGGAGGCGGAGGCGCGGGCGACGGGGCACGATTTCCGGCTGCTCCGCTGGCCGCTCGCCGAGAACGACCGCGCGATTGCCGAGGCGGCGCCGGCAGGGCTGGTCAAGCTGGTCGCTACCCGGCGCGGCCGCCTGATCGGTGCGGGCATCCTCTCGCGGGCCGCGGGCGACATGATCTCCGTCTTCACGCTGGCCATTACCCGGCGCCTGAAGGTCTCCACGCTCGCTGCCATGATTGTTCCCTACCCCACCCGTTCGGAGGCAGGGAAGCGCGCCGCCGGCCAATTTTTCGTTCCCTATCTGTTCTCTGGAAGGACCCGCCGGCTGGTCCGCCTCCTGGCCCGGATCCCATAGCCAAAATACTGTCATTGTTCAATAATATTCTCTGGTTTGCGCCTGTTGTGCAGCGCACCATGTAGGCTGCCATGTGGATCATGCAGAGACGCCGCGCGGTCGCCCTGGCCCTGCAAGGAGGAGGAGCGCATGGCGCTTTCAGTGCCGGCATCGTCGATCGCCTGCTGGAGACCGGACTTGCCCCGGACCGCGTCTCGGGCGTGTCCTCGGGCGCGCTGATCGGCACCATGCTGGCCCAGGGTTGGGCTGGCGGTGGGCCGGAGGGGGCACGCGAAGCAGTGAAGCGGCTCTGGGAGCGGGTCGCGGAGGCGCACGCGGCAAGCGGGCTCAGCAACGGTCCGCTGGCGCGCTGGCTCTGGGGCGCGGACCTTTCCAGGAACCCGCTCTGGAAAGGGGTCGAGACGGCGATGCGGCTGTTCTCGCCGGAGCAACTCAACCCGCTCGGCCATAACCCGCTCCGTCCTTTGATTTCCGAGCTTCTGGATCGGAGCCTTCTCGCGAGCCATGCAGCGCCGCGCCTGATTGTGGCGGCGACCGACGTCGAAACCGGGGCGCCGGTCCTGTTCCGCAACGAGGAGATTACGGCCGAGGTGTTACTGGCCTCGGCATGCCTGCCGTTCCTGTTTCCACCCGTCGAGATCGAGGGCCGGATTCTTTGGGACGGTGCCTATTCGGCCAACCCGCCGCTTCAGCCGCTGCTCCGGCCGGACCTGCCCGACGAACTCGTGCTGATCCGTGCCCAACCGAGGCGGCGTCCGGGCCGGCCCGGAACACAGGCAGAAATATTGAATCGGCAGAACGAGATCGCCTTTCAGCGCGCGCTCGAAGTGGAGCTTGTAATGCTGCCGCGTTCCATCCGCCTCACCAATTACGAGCCGGACGAAGCGCTGGCCGCGCTTCCGATCTCTTCCAAGCTCAACGCGGAGGAGAATGTCATGCGCGCATTGTTCGCCGCCGGCCGGGAGACGGTGCGCAAGAGAGAGGGGGCCAGCCGCGGCGTCGCCGCGTCATGACGACCCCGATTGCCGGCTCTTCTGCGCCCCGGTAATGCTGCAGCCGCTCTTCTCCCGGGATCGACGGAGGCAAGGGTGGCTCTCTCCTTCTGGCTGCAGCTCGCGTTGGCAGGGCTCGTCGGTGTGCTGGCACTGATCGAGGCCTCTCTTTCTCAAGGCGACCCAGGCGGCACCATCGGGTTCCTGATTTTCCTCGCCGCCATCGCCTATGCGTTCTGGCTGATCAAGTCGGCATTCGATCGCATCGACCGCGACCGGCATTGACGTGCGGATGCCGGCAGCGATGTGGGATCCCGCGCAATATCTGCGCTTCGGATCCGAACGCGTGAGGCCGGCGCTCGATCTCCTGGCGCGCATTCCGCTGGCCGCTCCGGGGCACGTGATCGATCTCGGCTGCGGCGCCGGCAATGTCACGGCGATGCTGAAAAAGCGCTGGCCGGAGGCGGATATTCTCGCCGTGGACGGCTCCGAGGCAATGCTCGCCAGTGCGCGACAGATGCTGCCTCACTGCCGGTTCGAGGTCGCGGACATTGCCCACTTCGTCCCGGCGCGGCGGCCCGATATCATCTATTCGAACGCGGCGCTGCATTGGCTTGCCGATCATCGGCATCTCTTCCCGCGCCTGGTCTCCGCGCTTGCTCCCGGCGGCTTCCTTGCCGTGCAGATGCCGGCAATGGATCGGGCCCCCTTCCGCACCCTGCAACAGGAAGTCGCGAAGATGGGGTCATGGGCGGAGGCGCTCTCGGGCATCGGACGGGTGCAGCCGATCCTCGATCCAGGCGAGTACTGGGACCTTCTCGAGCCTCTCGCGGCTTCCCTCGAACTCTGGGAGACGACCTACTTCCAGGTGCTCACCGGGCCTGACGCGGTGCTGCAATGGGCGATGGGCACGAGCCTTCGTCCCTATCTCGCAGCCCTCGATGAACCTCTGCGAAGCGCCTTCCGCGAAGCCTACGCCGCTTCGCTTCGCCCGCATTATCCCGAGCGCGCAGATGGGAGGACCTTTTTCCCATTCCATCGGTTCTTCCTTGTCGCAAGCGTGGGAATCGAGCGCTCACGGGGCTGAATATTGCCGGCCACGCTCGCTGGTAAGGCCGAACGAATGCGCTTATCCTCGCCCGCTCCGGGGCTTCACAAATGGCATGGGAGGATTCGCATGAAGTTCGTCCGCTTGCTTGCTCTGGCCCTGGCCCTGCTTCCGATGGCGGCGCGGGCCGCTTCCCCCTCCTTCATCCATGGCGGGCAGGTGACGATGTGCACCGATCCCACCTATCCGCCGATGGAGATGTATACGCACCCGGGCGACAAGACCCCGGTCGGGTTCGACATTGATCTCGGGGCGGCGCTGGCCAAGATCTGGGGCGCGAAGTTCACAGTGGAATCGCTGGAATTCACTGGCCTTCTGCCCGGGCTCGGCGGCGGACGCTGCGATTTCGTGATCAGCGGGATGTTCGTGACACCGGCGCGCACCAAGGTGTTCGATGCGGTGCCGTATCTGCGATCTTCGATGGTGCTGCTGGTGCGCGCGGACAACAGTTCGGTGCACGGGCCGGACGACCTTGCCGGCAAGGTGCTGGCTGTGCAGTCCGGCACGGTCTATGAGCAGCGGGCGCGGGCGCTCGCCAAAGAGTTTGCCTCCGCCGGCAAGCCCGCGCTCACGATCCAGGCCTACCCCAAAGGAACCGACGTCGCCGAGCAGCTTCTGACCGGCCGTGCCCAGGCCGGCATCACCCAGGACACGGAAGCGGCGTATCGGGCAGTCGTCGAGCCGGGCAAGTTCAAGATCGCCTACGCCTATCCGCCGACCGATTCCTTCGGCATCTACTTCCGCAAAAGCCCGGCGGACAGGGTGCTGATCGAGAGCGAAGTGGACCAACTGCGCAAGGACGGCGTGGTCGGGAAGCTGGCGACGAAGTGGCACCTGCCCGAGGTGGACGCAACCGCGCCGCTCGACTGATCCGAGCCCCCGGCCCGAGCAGGGGACGATGAGCTTCGATGCGCACGTCTTCTGGAGTGCACTCTTCTCCTGGCCGATCCTGCAAGGGGCGCTGATCTCGCTGGCGCTGACGATCGTCTCGCACGCGGCAGGGATCGCGTTCGGGCTGGTGCTTGCCCTGCTCAGCGCGGCACGGCGGCGTACGCTCCGCAGCTTCGCGAAGATCTACATCTGGTTCTTTCGCGGCGCGCCGACACTGTTGCAGCTTCTCTTCGTGTGGAACGCGCTGCCGCAAATTCTGCCGGTCTTCCGGGAGCACTGGTTCACGCCGTTCCTCGCCGCCTGGATTGCGCTCAGCCTGAACGAAGGCGCGTACCAGGCTGAGATCAGTCGCGCCGCACTCGCCGCGGTGCCGGCCGAACAGCGCGACGCGGGCGCCGCCCTCGGGCTCTCGCGCGTGCAGTGCTTTCGCCTCGTCATCCTGCCGCAGGCGATCCGGGTGGCCATTCCTCCCACGGCCAACGAATTCATTACGCTTTTGAAAGTGACCTCGCTTGCCTCGGTGATCAGCCTGCAGGAGCTTCTGGCGGTGACCACGCGGGAAATCTCGGTCACCTTCCGCTTCACCGAACTCTACGCAGTGGCGCTGGTCTATTATCTTGCGATTGTTTCGGCACTGATGCTCGGGCAGGCGTGGCTCGAGCGGCGCTACTCCGCCGGCCAGCGCGAGCCTGTCCGGGGCCATACGCACGGATGAGGGACATTCGATTTCCGGCCGCAACCGCGGGGAGGCTCACCGTGCGGCCGCAGGCATCCTGACGACGAGTCATAGTCTCGCGCCCGGCGCCCGCAAGGCCGTGGATCGGGTCAATCGAGGCTGACCCTGGGCTTCGTTGTCGACGACCCGGTAAGAGAATGATCCCTTGGGAAACTGCGAGAGCGCGGGAGGTCGAATGCCTCTAGCCATTTCCCCCATCCCGACGTTATATACAACCGGACATAACGCTTCGGGAGGGGGAAAGTTATGTTTCGCAAAGATGGACCGTGGACACGTGCTGGCCAAGCCAGCCGATTCAACTCCCTACTGGCGGTGGCCGTTCTTGCGCTAGGCTTTGGAAGCGGCCTCGCAAGGGCTGCTCCGAGCACAGTTGCCATTCCAGGCGACCATGTCTACCCGGAGAGCATCACTGCCACTTCTGACGGCACGCTCATCATGGGCAGCCTGGCGGGAGGCAACATCTACCGGGCGGCTTCGGGTTCTTCGACCGCGAATCTCTGGATCAAGCAGGCATCGGCTGGCCTGCTCTCAGTGCTCGGCGTGCTTGCAGACGAGAAATCCGGGACATTGTGGGTATGCTCGACCGACCTGTCATCGGCAGGTATCTCGGTTCCTGGACAGAAGCCGACCCAGTTGAAGGCGTTCGACCTTAAGACCGGGCGACTGAAGGCGAGCTATCCGCTGCCGGGCGACCGCAGCTTGTGCAACGATATCGTCATCGGCGCCGATGGCTCTGCCTACGTAACGGATTCGTGGCAGCCGCATGTCCTGCGCCTGAAGCCCGGCGCCAGGCAGTTCGAGATCTGGGCCACCGACGACCGCTTCACCGTCAAGAATGGCGCTGGTCTCGACGGTATCGCATTCGGCGGCGACGGCAATCTCTATGTCAATCTGTACAATGGCAACAAGTTGTTCCGCATCGACATCAACCAAGACGGCAGCGCAGGAAAGGTGACGGAGCTCCGGCCGTCGCAACCGATCGCCTTGTGCGACGGCTTGCGCAAATTCGGCAATAGCCAGCTCCTGATGATCGAGGGCACCGGGAATCTGGACATCATCACGCCCGAGGGGGACAAAGCCAAAGTCCAGGTGGTCAAAGACGGCTTCCGGACGCCGGTTTCGGTGGTGCAGGTCGGCAATATCGGCTGGGTGCTCGAAGGCCAGCTGACCAGCCTGTTCGATCCGAAGAAGAACGGTCCGCCGCAGCTCCCGTTCCGGGTTTACCCGGTGCGGCTCCCACAGCCGCTCTCGCAATAGAGGGCCGGGCCGGGAGCGAGGCGTTCGCCGTGCCTGATCCCTCGAACGGCCGGCAGCCAGCGCCAGTGGCCGGGGACGGAGTTGCGGACCTGGACGCCCGTGCCGATGACCGGGGAGCTGCTTTGTTCGATAATGCCGGTGTCGTTCCAAGGAGCGTGGCTTTCGTCAACGAAATGAGAGGGCAACTTTGATGACCGTGGCAGTCCAGACACTCCGACACCCGTTTTTGACCGGCAAGCCGAAGCGTCTGTTCATCGATGGCAAGTGGGCCGAAGCCGCATCCGGCAAGACTTTCGATACGATCAACCCTTCGACCGGCGAGGTGCTTGCCGCGGTGGCCGAGGGCGACGCTGAGGACATCGATCGAGCGGTGGCGGCCGCCCGGCACGCCTTCACGGGCCCCTGGAGCAAATTCAAGCCGTTCGAACGTCAGCACCTGCTCCTGAAGCTTGCCGACCTGGTCGAGCAGAATTTCGAGGAGTTGGCGGCGCTCGACACGCTCGACATGGGTGGACCGATCAGCCGGACGCGTGGCTCGCGACGCCGCGTGCTCGGTATGCTGCGCTACTATGCCGGCCAGGCGACCGCGATCTACGGCGAAACGATCGAGAACTCGCTGCCGGGCGAATATGTCAGCTTCACACTGAAGGAGCCCGTCGGCGTGGTCGGCGCCATCATTCCGTGGAACGGACCACTCGGTGCAACGATCTGGAAAATCGGGCCGGCGCTGGTGACCGGCTGCACTGTCGTCCTCAAACCGGCCGAGGAGGCGCCGCTCACTCCCTTGCGGGTTGCCGAGCTCTGCCAGGAAGCCGGCGTTCCACCCGGCGTGGTGAACGTGGTACCAGGCTACGGGGAAACCGCGGGTGCTGCGCTTGCCCGGCATCCCGATGTCGACAAAGTGGCCTTCACCGGCTCACACCTGACCGGGCAGAAGATTGTCGAGGCATCAGCCGGGAACTTGAAGCGCGTGTCGCTGGAGCTTGGCGGCAAGTCGCCGGACGTGGTTTTCGCCGATGCCGATCTTGACGCCGCCGTGCCCGGCGCGGGAATGGCGGTGTTTGCCAACTCGGGCCAGATTTGCAGCGCTGGCACACGGATGTTCGTGGAGCGCCGCATCTATGACGAGTTCACGGCGCGTGTTGCCGCTTTCGGCAGCACGCTGCGCGTGGGGAACAGCAGTGATCCGGAAACTCAGATCGGGCCGCTGGTATCATCCGAGCAGCTTGACCGGGTGACCAGCTATCTGGCGATCGGCCGGCAGGAAGGGGCGCGGCCGCTCTCAGGTGGCGAGCGCTTGACCGAAGGCGATTTCGCAAAGGGCTTTTTTGTGCCGCCGACCGTCTTCGCCGATGTCAAGGACCAGATGCGCATCGCTCAGGAAGAGATTTTCGGCCCGGTCATTTCGGCGATCCCGTTCACCGACATCGACGAGGTGATCGAGCGTGCCAACAAGACCAACTTCGGCCTCGGCAGCGGGCTTTGGACGCGGGACGTCGGCAAGGCGCACAGGCTGGCGCGCGGCATCCGGGCCGGCACGGTCTGGATCAATTGCTACCAGGCGATGGACCCCGCGGTGCCGTTCGGTGGCTACAAGATGAGCGGTTACGGACGCGAAAGCGGCAAGCAGCAAATCGAAGAGTATCTCAATGTGAAAGCGGTCTGGATCAGGACGGGCTGACAACGAGGCAGGTGCGGCGCCATGCCTGGAGATGGGTGACCGGGTAGATCGATGCGGATACACGCCGCCGAGCTGAACTGGGTTGAGATAACCGATAACGGACGGCGCCTGTGCCTGCGCATGCGCGATCCCGCCGGCCATGCCGTGTCGGTTTCTCTTCCGGTCGAATGCGTGAACAAGGTGCTGACAGCTGTGCCCCGAACCGCGAACGAATTGTTGGCGGGCGGCGTGGAGCAAGTCTACGCGGTCGATAGCTGGTCGCTCGGTCAGGACCGGCATGGTCTGGTCCTGACCCTTCACCTGCCAGACGGAGCCAGGATCGCATTCGCAGTGAAACCGTGGCAGATATCTGCAATGGCCAGCCTGGTCGGCCTCGACATGTCCCCAAGGCGTGACCGGCTGAACTGACTGGCCCGCGATCGCCCGAGGCGGAAACGTCGGAGGGCGTGAATCGCGGACTCGAATAAACCGCGAGACCGGTGTCAGGCTGCACAGTCAGCCCGACACCGGTCTAGCCGAGGCCGTCGAGCGCCAGGCGCTGGCCGGGCCGCCGCTTTCTTCTTTCAAGTCACCAGCACCCACTTTTGTCGCTGCGTGAGTCGCCCTCACCCCCAACCCCTCTCCCAGAGGGAGAGGGAGAGGGAGAGAGAGGAGACCCCTCACCGGGACCCCAGCGAAGTCCTGGAACTTTGCCGGGAGCCCGGCCCAGAGGGAAAGGGAAAAGATGGCGATCGGGAGCGGGGGGACGTGCGCCACTCAAGCTTGATTCGGGGTACTGCTGCGGATGAAGGCTTCCCAGACACCGTCGGGCTGCCAGATTTTATCCATATGAGCGCGGGCAGCGGCGTCGTCCATGCCAAGAACGTCGCGGCGATACCGGTAGAAGAACGCCGAAACGCGCCAGTTCAGGATGCAGTGCACGTGAACGGGATCGTTCCCGAGGGCCTCGTATGCTTCGCAGAAACGCGCGAAATCCTGCTCGGTCGGGTGACTGAAGTCGACCGGAATATGGGTGTAGGTCATGCCGAGGCGCGCCGCGCTCCCCGCTTCGTCCGCCAGTGCCTTCTCGTGCGTGTGAAGCGCCAAATTGATGACGTGGTGAACGCCGAGTGCCGCGATCGCGGCCAACTCTTCCTCGGTCGGCTGGCCAGACGTGGTGACGCGGTCGTCCAGCCGGTACCAGTTGATGATGCCCTCAGGATCGGCCATTTCGACCTCCATTGAACGACATGGTTTCAAGCCAGCGTGCGAACCTTATTCTCCGACACCGAAAGCCCGGCACGACAGCGTAAGACAATCGGCGCCATCCGGCATTCTTCAGCGATGGCGAGGGACGACTGAAACTGAACCCGGCATTCCCCGGTCTTGCCGGTCTTCATCAGTGCCTCGGCAAGCACGACCCGCGCCAGCGCTTCGTTGCCGCGCTCCGCGTGCGACTGCGCGACGGTAATCGCTTCCTCGGCCGTGCGCACTGACGCCGCGTGGTCGCCTGCCGCGGCCATCCCTTCGGCAAGCCAGGCGAGTTCGTTGGCGTGGCTGACAAGGATGCCACTCGCCTTGGTACGCGCGATCGCCTGGTTGAGCAAATCGATTCCGCTCTCGACATCGCCCCTTCGGCACAGCACGTGGCCGAGACAGGATGCGATGTTCGTGAACCATGCAAAGAACTCCCAGCGTCGGCAGAGATCGATGCTCACCTGCAATTCTGCGCGCGCTGCCTCGATAGCATCGGCGAACGACAGGGCGAAGCCGCGACTGAGATGCGCGAAGGTCAGGCACAGCGGCTGCGTGCTCTGTTCCGCCAGGCGGAGCATGATGTCGGTGACGGACGCCGCTTCCTCGGCCTCTCCCAGGCGCGCCAACGCCCAGCCGAGCCAGCCCCGAAAGAATACCGTGGCCGGGCCGGGCAGGCCCAGTCGCTGCGTCCAGTCCCGGCGTTCCACCGTTTCCACGAGACTTCGCAAGATCGTTGCCGATTGCGTGTAGTCGCCACGGTAATAGGCGGCGAGCCCAATATAGGACTGGATCGTCGCGACGAGATCGTCTTCGCTGCCCGCCACATCGAGGGCCCGGTGGGCGACGTGCAGCGCCTCGATAGGATGGCCCAGCAATGTCAGGTCGCGGGCATGGAACGCCGTTGCCCAGCCGAGCCGCCGGCGGTCGCCAAGCTGGAGCGCCAGCCATTCGGCCTGCTGAGAATAGGCCAGGCTCTTGCCGATGTTTGAAGTCGGGAACAGCGCGTTCCGCAGCTCGAAGCGAAGATCGATCTGGTCTGCCAGGGCCTGCCCGGAGCCTGGCAGGTGCTCATAGGCGGTGATTGCCTGGCCGAAGAATGCGGCTGCCTCGTGATACGCGGACCGTCCGGCCGCGCGCTGCCCGGCCCGGCGTGCCTGGACGGCCACCACGTCCCACACCTCGCCTTGGAAAGCGTGGAAGGCGAGGGTCTCGGCCTGTTCGGCAACATGGGCCGACCCCATGGCGGTGATCGTGCGCACGATGCTGGCGTGCAAGTCGCGGCGCCCCCCGCGCGGCAGGCCATTGTAGGTGACTTCCTGAATCAGTGCATGCGCGAAACCGTCCTCGCCGTTGGCGAGCCTTTCCCGTCGCAGCAGGCCGGCTGCACGCAGCCGTGCAAGCTGGGCCTGGAACAGTTTCGCCGGCCTCCCGGCGAACATCTTCTGCAAGACGATCGGGGAAAACCGGCTGCCGAGGACTGAAGCCGCACGCAGCACACGCTTGTCGTCGCGGTCCAGCCGATCGATACGATCCGCAAGCACGGTCTCTATTGTCGCGGGGATTGCCGGCCGCGCAGGCGTGTCTCCACTTTCGGCAGCGGTTGCCGATGCGCGCGCGGATCGAGCCATCTCCTCGAGAAAGAATGGGTTGCCCGCCGCCCGCTCGATCAATTCAGGCCGCAGAGGACTGTCCGCCAGGTCCGGGAACGCCCGTTCGAGCAGTTGACCCATCTCGTCGCGCGACAGCGGCGCGAGCCGGACGATGGTCGGCGAAGCATGGCTCCAACTCGGCTCGAATCCCGCCCGGTAGGTTGCGAGCAGCAGCAGATGGCCGGGACCGCGCGCGACGGCATCGAGGACGCGCAGACTCTCCTCGTCCGACCATTGCAGATCCTCTATCAGCAGGAGCGTCGGCGCCCGCCGGGCCAGTGAACGGACGGTCTGGGCGACGCTTTCGCGCAGGGCTTCCCGACGGCGCAGCGGGTCGAGCGCCTCCCATTCCATTGCCGCGTCGCCCAGCGGAAGGTCCAGCAGCGACAACAGCGCGGTGGCGAGGACCCGTTCATCACCCACGAGGTCGGGCAGTTGCGCGGTGACCTTGCCGGCATCGACGTTCCGCTCGTCCTGGCCCTCGACGCCGAAGCAGGACCGCAGCAGGGCGGCGGCCAGCAGATACGGGATATCGCGGCCGTACGAGATCGCTTCGGCGCGAAGGATTCGCCAGCCCTGGGAGGCGAGCGACGTCGCGATCCGCCAGGCCAACCGGGACTTGCCGGCGCCGGCGTCACCGACGACCGCCGCCATCATGACGCTGCCCGGTTGCGCCGCGCGCGCGCAATCCTCCAGCAGCTTCAGTTCGCGGACGCGGCCAACGTAGGGGCTGAGACCGACGGAAGCGGCGATATCGACGCGCTGGCTGCCCTGACGCACGCGCACGACCGCGAAGACCTCCTGCTCGATCGGCAGGCCGCGGATCGCCCGCCGGCCGAGCGACTCCATTACGACGGCAGGACCGGCGAGGTTTTTCGTTTCGGCCGGGCACAGGGTGGTGCCGGGCTGCGCCATCGTCTGTAGCCGGGCGGCGAGATGAACGGTGACGCCGAAGGCGATGTGCGAGCCGAGCGCCGTTTCATCACCGGTGCTCAAGAGCGCGAGCCCGGAGGCAAGGCCGATCCGAAGTGCGGCGGGAACGGCGAGTTGTGCGGCTTCGTCGTGCATCCGCTGCGCCGCACAGCAGGCTCGCAGGGCGTGATCCTCCTGGCTGTGCGGAAAACCGAAGAACGCCAGTACGCCATCGCCGACGACCCGGTTGATCGTGCCGCCGAATTCGCGCACTGACGCCAGCATGATCTTGACAGCGGGTGTCAGCAGGAACTGCGCCTCGTCGGGCAGGACGCCGGCGACGAGTGCGGTGGAGTTGACGATGTCGGCGAACAGGACAGTGACGTATTTCACCTCGTCTTCTGGAATGAGCTGCGCGACCTTGACGGTGACGGGGCGCAATTGCCTGCCGCAGGCGTCGCAGAAGCTCGCCCTCGCGCGATTGGCAACGCCGCAGTGTGCGCAGATGAGGCCGGCCATCTACAACGATCCTGCGACAGCAGGCGGAGGGCGCGCCCCTAGTCCGATGCGCTGCGATACTTCCGAAATCGCAACGGGAAAGTCATCGAGCAACCCGGGTATGTCATCCTGGGGCGTACAGATCCCTTCAGGAACACAGCCCACCGACGTGGCTCACGACGCGCGTTGTCCCGGCGCTGCATAGCGCGATTTCTGAACGGCAACCTGCGCATCCGGCATGGCCGCGATCGCCTCTTCGAGTGGCATCATCGAAAGCAGCTCGACTGCCTTCAGCCCTGGCTCTGCGGAGATCGCCATCCTGAACGCCTGAGCGACGTGCTTGTTCGGCATCGCGATGACTCCCAAGAGGTCGTACTCGCCGAACAATACCATCTTTTCGCGCACGACGACCGGCGGCATCTCCGCATCGTCGAAATGCGGCGCTTCATAAAAGTGAAATGTCGCCAGCGACCCACGAAATTGCTTGATCAGGCGCCGAACCGGTGCAAGACGCTGCTCGAGGCTCCGCGTGTTGTCGAGCAATTCCTTCCAGGCGGCAGCCGTATATGAAAACCTGACAAGATAGTATTCCATCGCTGTCCAATCCCCGGTGCTTTTAGGCCCGGCACAATCTGGCATAGCGGTGCAACCCGCTCAAGAGTGTTCGCACGGATAGAAGCGTCGGCCTGGGCGGTCTTAGCCCGCGATCGCCCGCGGCGGAATCGTCGGAGGGCGCGAATCGCGGGCTCGAATAAAGCGCGAGGCCGGTGTCGGACTGCACAGTCCGCCCGACACAGGTCCCGGCGCCAATGGGAATTGGAACCATCTCCGATGTCGGCCGGAAATCCGGCGTAGGCGGGGGGGCTCAGGGATGTCCCAGAGGGCGGGCTTTATGTCGGAGGCTATCAGCAGACCGAGGTGGCCAAGGGGACAGTCATCAGGTCCGGGCGCTGACACAGCACCTCGTCGAGCACTTGTAACCGTCACTCTAACGAAGTCGTGTATCGCGGGTTCGTGACGCGAAAGAATCGACCGCTCGCCGCGCCGAATCGCGAATTTTGTACCATTCTCCAAAAGTTTGACGCGCTATTTTTGGGAACCGGGCGGCGCCGGCGCTGCAAGATCGGCAGGTCGTGCCTCTGCCAGCCTGCCCCAGTCCATCACTCACCTGCCACATCGTGTCACGCAGAAGGGCAGGAAATGTCAGAGGAGAACGCCTCGTTCCCGGAGCGTTGCGATTTCGGCTTCGCCGAGCCCGAGTTCGCGGGCGATTTCGGCATCGTGCTCGCCGACGGCCGGGGCATCGCGTTGGAGCGGACAGTGTGCGCCGTCGATGGCAAGCGGGAGCGCGGGCAGCCTGGTCGATGATCCGTCCGGTAACGTTACGTCGAGCAGCCCGCCCGAGGATTTGAGATGCGGATCTTCGAACAGGTCCGTGGGCTTGCCGATCGGCGCGAACGGCAGGCCGACCTCTTCCAACCGGCGCATCAGATCGGCACGGGTCAAGGTGCGGAATGCGGCGGCGATGCGGGGCAGCGTGCGCGCCCGCCCGGCCAGGCGTTCGGCCTGGGTGGAAAGGGTCGGATCGGCGGCAAGCTCGGCCAGTCCGAACGTTTCGCAAAGAAGCTGCCATTGCCCGGCCGTAACAGCGCCAACGAAGATCTGTCCGCCGTCCCCGGTCTCGAAAATATCATAGACCGGCCAAGCCGGATCGCGCAGGCTCATCGGACGCGGCTCCTTCCCGGTCACGGCAAGCTGCGCCATGTGCTGGCCCATCAGCAGGGCCGTGTTCTCGAACAGAGCCGATTGCACATGCCGGCCGCGCCCCGTTCGATGGCGCTCCTCGAGTGCGGCCAGAACGCCGATCGCGCCGAACATCCCGCCCATGATGTCGTTGACAGAAGTGCCAGCGCGCAGCGGCCGATCCGGCAGGCCGGTCATGTAGGCGAGCCCGCCCATCATCTGCACCACTTCGTCGAGGGCCGGCCGATGCTCGTAGGGGCCGGGCAGGAATCCCTTGCAGGAACAATAGATCAGGCGCGGGTTGGCGGCCGAGAGGAGGGCGTAGTCGAGACCAAGTTTTTTCAGGGCGCCGGGGCGGAAATTCTCGATCAGCACGTCCGTCCGCACGAGCAGCTTCTCGACCAGCGCCAGCCCTTCCTTCCGCCTGAGATCGACCGCGAGACTCCGCTTGTTGCGGCTGAACATGACGAAGAAGCCGGCACCGGAGCCGGTGAGGCGGCGCGTGTTGTCGCCATCCGGCGGCGGTTCGACCTTGATCACGTCCGCACCGAGATCGGCGAGCACGAGGCCGGCGGTCGGCCCCATGATCATGTGCGTGAACTCGACGACGCGAAGGCCGGCGAGCGGCTGCGGGGCTTCGGTCATGGCCGGGATCAGGCTGCGGCGCGAAAAGTCTTCGGAATGCCTGCCTTCGGCACCTGGCCGTGCAGCGGTTCGCCGGGCAGGCCCTGGTGCAGAGCCGTACGCGCGGCGATCAGGCGGACGAGATCGATGCCGGTCGCAAAGCCCATGCTTTCCAGCATGAAGACCAGGTCTTCGGTGACGATGTTGCCGGAAGCGCCGGGCGCGAAGGGGCAGCCACCGAGGCCTGCGAGAGCGGCGTCGAATTTGCGAATTCCTTCCTCGATGCCGGCCAGGGCATTGGCAAGCCCGAGCCCCATCGTGTCGTGCAGATGCAGCCCTTCGAGCTTCCCGCCGATCGCGCCACGGACCGCGCGGATCGTGGCGCGGATTTGCGCCGGGTGTGCGTAGCCGACGGTATCCGCGAGCGCCACCGAATCAACCCCTGCTACGGCAAGGCCGCTCGCCACCGCGACAACTTTCTCGATCGGCACCACGCCGTCGATCGAGCAACCGAAAGCAGTGGAGCAGCCGGCTTCGACTTCCATCCGCCGCGGCTGGCTGCTGACCCAGGCGACGATGCGGCCGACTTCGGCGATCTGCTCGGCTGGAGAACGGTTGAGATTGGCGCGGCTGTGGCCCTCGCTCACCGAGACGGGGATGCTGACGCGATGCGCGCCGGCCGCGTAGGCATTGCGCACCCCATGGAGATTGGGCGCGAGTGCGATCACGGTCAGGCTGGGAATCGTCACGGCATGGCGGACGATGGCGTCGGTGTCCGCCATTTGCGGTACCAGCTTCGGGGGAACGAAACTCCCCACTTCGATTTCCGCCACACCGGCGGCCGCGATCGCCTCGATCCAGCGGATCTTGGCCGCTGTCGGCATGATGCCGTGCGCGATCTGCAGACCATCGCGGGGGCCGACTTCGCAGACAGTGACTTTCTCTCTCGTGCTCATGACGGTGCATTCTCCGGGCATACGTGCCGGATCCGGAGTTCGCCCCGGGGCCGGGGCGGGGCGAGCCGGCGTGCCGCTACGCTGCCCGCCGCCCGGGACGCTGGCAAGGGTGGCAAGGTGCGATTGACCGCCGCTGCCGGTTCGCCCTTATGTACGCGCATGAAGGCAGGAACGATAACGGACGGCCGCCGGCCGGGCGCGGCAGTACGCGGCCGAGGCGCGAGGTGGGAAGGGACGACGACCATCGCCCGCCTCGCGGTGGGCCTTCTTCTCGCCGGGGCGATCGGTTTCGCGCACCCGGCCGCGGCGGCGCCGGCCGCGACGGCGCCCACCGTCGGCGTGGTCAAGGCAAAACTCGAGCCGGTCTATACGGCGCATCAGTACGTGGGGCGGATCCTGGCGGTGGACACGGTCCGCCTGGAGGCCCGGGTAACGGGATTCCTGGAAAAGCGGCTGTTCGAGCAGGGCAGCGATGTCAGCGAAGGCCAGCTTCTCTACGTGATCGAACAGCCGCCGTACCAGGCGGCGGTGGCGCAGCAACAGGCTGCCGTCGCCCAGGCAGAGGCGCAGCTCACGAACGCCATTGCCACACTCAACCGTAGCGTGCAGCTTCTGCACACGCCGGCCGGCCAGCAGTCGACCGTGGATAGTGCGCGGGCGACGCAGCTTACGGACGCGGCGGAACTCGCCTCTGCCAAGGCCCAGCTCGACACCGCCAATATCAACCTCGGCTATACGGAAATTCGCGCGCCGATCGCCGGGCGCATCGGCATCAGCAACATCTCCACCGGCAACGTGGTCGGCCCCTCATCGGGGACGCTGGCCGTGATCGTGAGCCAGGATCCGATGTATATCGCCTTCGAGATGCCCGTGGTCGATGCGCTGGCGCTGAACGACCGCTACCGGGCAAGCGGAGGCCTCGCGGCTCTTGCGTTGCGCGTCGTCCTTCCCGACGGGAAAACCTACGCTCATCAAGGAACGGTGTCGTTCATGGGCAACACGGTCTCGAGCACCACGGACACCATCCTGGTGCGCGGCACGATCGCCAATCCGGTGCTGCCCGGGTCGTTCGGCCGTGGCGTTCCCAACCGTGAACTCACCGACGGCGAATTTGTGACCGTGATCGTGCAGGAGGCCAAGCCGCAGGAAGCGGTGGTGGTGCCGCGTCAGGCGGTTCTTTACGATCAGCTCGGTGCCTACACGCTGGTGGTCGGGTCGAATGACATGGTCGAGCGGCGAGACGTCGTGCTCGGCCAGACCACGCCGGAAACCGCTGTCGTCGAGAGCGGGGTGAAAGCCGGCGACCAGGTGATCACCGAGGGGATCCAGCGCGTGCGGCCCGGGCTCAAGGTGCATGCGGAGGTAGTTGCCGCGCCCGCATCTGAGGCCCAGGCGGCGGGCAAAACCTGACCGCATGATTTCCGCATTCTTCATCGACCGCCCGCGCTTCGCGGTCGTCATCGCGCTCATCATCACGATCGCCGGCGCACTCGCCCTGCTCCGGATCCCGGTCGCCCAGTTCCCGAACATCGTGCCGCCGCAGGTGCAGGTCTCCACCACTTACACCGGCGCCTCGGCCCAGGTGGTCGAACAGACGGTCGCACAGCCGCTCGAGGAGGCGATCAACGGGGTCGATGACGAAATCTATATGCAATCGACCAGCGGCAGCGACGGCACCTACGACCTCAGGGTCAGCTTCAGAATCGGCAGCGATGCAAATATCGATACTGTGAATGTCAACAATGCGGTGCAATCCGCGTTGTCGCAGCTTCCTGCGGAAGTGCAGCAAGCGGGGGTCACGGTTCGCAAGCGCACGTCCTCGGTTCTTGCCTTCGTCTTTTTCTACAGTCCCGGCGGGAAGCTGACACCGCTCCAGGTCAGTAACTTCGTGACCATCAACGATCTCGATACGCTGTCGCGCGTGCCGGGAGTGGGCCAGGCCTTCATCTTCGGGCCGCAGGACTATTCGATGCGTGTCTGGTTCAGCGCGAGCCGCCTCGCCGAACTCGGCCTCACGCCAGGCGATATCATCAATGCGATCAACGCCCAGAACGTGCAGGCGCCGGTCGGCAGTATCGGGGCGCTGCCGATCGGCCCAGGCCAGAAGTACCAGTTCAACGTGCAGACCGAGGGCCGCCTCAGCAGCCCGGCGCAGTTCGGGAACATCGTGATCCGCGCCAATCCGGACGGCTCGGTGCTGCGATTGCGGGACGTCGCCACCGTGGAACTCGGCGCCCAGGAGCTGTCGACGCTCGACGAGATCAACGGCGATCCCGGTGTCGGCATGGGCATCTTTCTCACCCCCGGCGCCAACGCGGTGGCGACCTCGGCAGCACTCAAGGCGACTCTGGCCAGGCTGAAGGAGCGATTTCCACCGGGTCTCGAAGTCAAGATCGTCTACAACTCGGCCGACTTCGTGACCGACACCATCCGCGAGGTCGCGGTAACGCTCGGCGAGGCGTTCCTGCTGGTCGTCCTGGTGATGTTCCTCTTCCTCGGCAGCGTGCGGGCCATCATCATCCCGACCGTGGTGGTTCCGGTCAGCCTGATCGGCACCTTCGCCGGGCTGCTCGCGCTCGGCGAATCCGCCAACACCATCAACCTGCTCGCTCTCGTGGTGGCCGTCGGCATCGTCGTCGACGATGCGATCGTGGTGGTGGAGAATGTCGAGCGGGTGATGGCGGAGGAGCCGCAGCTTTCTCCCACCGAGGCGACCAAGAAGGCGATGCAGCAGATCACGGCACCGATCATCGCGATCTCGCTGGTGCTCCTCTCGGTGTTCGTGCCGGTCGGATTCATCCCCGGTCTTTCCGGGTTGCTGTTCAGCCAGTTCGCCGTTGCGGTCAGCATCGCGATGCTGATTTCCGCGAGCAACGCACTTATTCTTTCACCGGCACTCTGCGCGCTCTTCCTCCGGCCGGGGAACATTCATGGCGGCCTGATGGCACCGGTACTGCGCGGCATCGACCATATCCGCGACGGTTATGCGGCCTGCGTCGCGCGGCTGGTCAGGGTGGCGATCATCTCGGTCCTGGCCATCGCGGCCTTTGCCGTTGGCATCTTCTTCCTCTCCGGGCGCGTGCCGGGCGGTTTCCTGCCGGACGAGGACCAGGGCGCCTTCTTCATCCAGATGCAGCTTCCGCCCGGTGCGTCGCTCGCGCGCACGCAGGCCGCAGTCGACCAGTTCTACCCGAAGCTCAAGGCGATGCCGCAGGTGGAAGACGTGATCGCGATCGTCGGCTTCTCGCTGCTCGACAGCACCTCGGAATCGAACAGTGCCTTCCTGGTTGCCAAGCTGAAACCGTTTGCCGACCGCCGCGGCGTGGCGAATGGAGTGAACGCGATCATCGGGCAGGCCTATGGCCTTGGCCAGCAGGTGCTGGCGGCGACTATCATTCCCTTCAACCTGCCGCCGATCATTGGCCTTTCTACCAACGGCGGCTTCCAGTACGTGCTCGAGAATTTGCAAGGCGAGAGCACGGCCAAGATGATCGGCGTTGCCAATGCGCTGATCGTGGCGGCCAATCAGGATCCGCGCCTGCAACAGGTGTTCACCACCTTTTCCGCCGCCACCCCGTCGATCTATCTCGACATCGATCGGATCAAGGCGCAGGCGCTCGGGGTCTCGATCAACGACATCTTCACCGCGCTGCAGGCCACCCTCGGCGGCTATTTCGTCAATCAGTTCAATCTGTTCGGCCGGGTGTGGCAGGTCAACATCCAGGGCCTCCCCGAGGACCGTAACGACGTCGACGCCATCTGGAAAATCTATGTCCGCTCGAACACCGGTGCGATGGTACCGCTCAGGGCACTGGCTTCGAGCCGTATCGTCATCGGCTCGAGTTATATCACCCGCTACAACGATACCGACGCGGTGATCATCAACGGCAGCCCGGCCCCGGGCGCCTCCTCGAGCCAGGCGCTCGCGGCAATGGAGCAGATTTCCGACCGCACCTTGCCCGCCGGCTACAGCTACGAGTGGACAGGAACGGCCTATCAGGAAAAGGCGGCAAGCGGGCAGACGGGCGCGGTTCTCGGGCTCTCGGTGCTGTTCGCCTACCTGTTCCTGGTCGCTCTCTATGAGAGCTGGGTGATCCCGGTGCCGGTGCTGCTTTCCGTGACCGTCGGCATCTTCGGTGCCTATGTCGGCGTGCTGGTGGCGGGGTTGACGGTCGATCTCTATGCGCAGATCGGCCTCGTGGTGCTGATCGCAGTGGCCGCCAAGAACGGCATCCTGATCATCGAGTTCGCGAAGAAGGAGCGCGAAGCGGGCGAGTCGATCACCGCCGCAGCGGTGCGCGGGGCACGCATCCGCTTCCGCCCGGTGATGATGACGTCGCTTGCCTTCTCGACGGGCCTCATCCCTCTGGTGGTCGCGACGGGCGCGGCGCAGATCAGCCGCCGCGATGTCGGCACGGCCGTGTTCGCCGGCATGCTCACTGCAAGCCTGATCGGCATCTTCCTGATCCCGATGCTCTACGTCACCTTCCAGAACATGCGGGAAAGCACCAGGCGGCGCAGGGAACAGCGGCGCCGGCGCTAGACCCGTGTCGGGCCGCACAGTCAGCCCGACACGGGTCTAGTGTCCTGCCCCCGACGTTTGCTGCCGCCGGCAGCAAACGAAAGGGGATGAGAGGCCACTGAAAATAAAGAGGTGTGTGCCGACCGCTACGGTGCATCCTATCGTATCAAGCGTTGGAGTCGGCACACTAGCGGTTTATTCGAGCCCGCGATTCACGCCCTCCGACGATTCCGCCGCGGGCGATCGCGGGCTAAGAATGCGTTCAGGCGCTGCTGGCGGGAACGAGCGGGATGGCGCGGCTCGCCAGCGGCTCTCCTTGCTTGAAGTCGACGTCCGTCAACATGCGCCAGCGGCCGGAAAGCAGAACTTCGCTCGGCCGGAAGCTCGCCTTGTAGGACATCTTGTGGCTGTCCGGCACCCAGTAGCCCAGGTAGACATAAGGCAGGGCGAGTTCGCGCGTGCGCGCGATCAGCCACAGGATCGCCAGCGTGCCGAGGCTTTGCTTCGTCAATTCCGGGGTAAAGAAGCTGTAGACGGCGGAAAGCCCGTCGCCCAGCCGGTCGGTGAGGCAGGCCCCGACGAGACGGTCATCCGGGTCGCGGAATTCGACGACGAAGGTCTCGATCGGCGTGTCCTCGACCATGGCGCGATAATCGTAGAAGCTCATCGTCGCCATGTCGCCATCGGCGTGGCGGGCCCGCTGGTAGCGCTGGAAAAGCTGGAACTGTTCGGGCGTGGCGCGGGAGGGAACCTCGAAGCCTTCCACACCCGCATTGGCGCGCAATACGCGCCGCTGCGAACGGTCCGCCTGGAAGGCTGCAACCGGAATGCGGATCGGCACGCAGGCGCTGCAACCGGGGCAGACCGGCGCATAGGCAATGTTGTGGCTGCGGCGAAATCCGGCCCGCGAGAGGCGATCGTGCAGGGACTCGGCGTCCGGGCTGGTGATTTCCGTCACCACCTTGCGCTCGATCCGGCCGGGAACGTACGGGCAGGGCAAGGGCGCTGTCGTGTAGAAGAACTGCGGCCTTTGCGGCGGCTTGTAACTCATGCCATGGGCGCTCCCGTCGCCATGTTCCAGGAGGCAACGCCCGCGGTCAACGGCCGACTGCCGGCAAATGGTGATATCACGCCGCACAACAAGGCCGAAGCAGGAAGCCTCATGGCACGAGGCTGATGGTGGCGCTGACCCGCCCGGGGTTCGGCCCGAGGACAAAACTCTCGCCGTCGCGCCAGGGGCGGACAAGGTCGCAGGCGTGGCGGGCAAACGGGTCACCGGCCTGGCCGGGCGCCATCATGAAGCGGCTCCGATCGAGATCGGCGAGATCATAGACGCCACGGTATTCCGCTGCGTGAACGTTGCGGAAGCCGGGCGGGGCCGGGCTCCCGCGGTTCACCGTGGTATCGTCTCCGGGGGTCGCAATGCGGCAGGCCGTGAGCCAGCCGAGCAGGGGAATGCGCGCCAGCACCGGATCGACAAAGACGGCAGGATGCGCCTTGCCCCAGCGCCAGCCGGCCGGGTCATGGCCGTAGCGGGCCGCGAGTTCTGCCGTTGCCTCCGTCAGTGCTTCGGCGAGCAGCGGCGCGCAATCTGCCTTACTGCCGCTTTCGCTCTCGGCCAGCTTGGGCGCCGCGCACCAGCGTGAGTGCCCGTCATGGCCGAGCACGCCGGCGATGAACTCGGGGCCGGGCGCGGCGCCATTGTCCGGGAGATCGAGGCGGGCAAAGAGCAAGGCGCGGAAGCTTCTGAGCCACGCATTGAAGATCAATGGCTGGGGCGCGTTCATCGCCATTTCGCCCGGCCAGCGCCGGAGCAGCCCGAGGGCTACGGCCGGCATGCCGGGCGGTGGCGGCACACGTTCCAGTACCGGCAGAAGCTGCTCGGCATAGGTGCTGAGCACGTCGTTCTGCATGGCCGTGAAACCGGCAACCGTGGCACGGGGATGGGCGGCGAGCATCCGGCGGATGCGCCGCGCCCGCCACGGGCCGAACCAGTCGCGCGTGATGAAAACCGGGAAGCCGGCAAGGCCGATACGGTTGTTGGCATTGACCAGCACGCCGGAAGCCGGGTCGATCACATGCGGCAGCGCCTCGCCGGCGGCGAAGCCCGTCCAGTCATGGGCCCCGCCCGCGCCCGGGACGGGCATTGCGCCGTCCCCTTCGTTTCGGATCGGCAGGCGCCCGGTCATGAAAAAGCCGATCCCCTTCTGATCCGCCACCAGCAGGTTCAGGACGGGTGTGGAAATCTCGGCGGCGGCCTTGCCCGCCGCTTCCACGTTCTCTGCCCGATCGAGGGCAAGCAGCCCCGTTGCCGCCGTGTCGCGCGGAGCAAGGCCCGCCATCGCCACCGCGAGCACGGGGCCCTTGGGATCGATGAGATCGCTGATGACAGGCCCGTGGCGCGTCGTCCGCACGATCAGATCGACATCAGGGCGCCCGCGGACGCGGATTTTTTCCACTCTGATGCCGAACGGCCGGGGACCATGCGGAGTTTGATATCGGCCTCCCGGCAATGGCTGTTCGATGAACAGATCCTCGGTATCGGCGCCGGTATCGGTGAAGGTCCAGGCGAGGTGGCGATTGTGTCCGAGCACGAGGAAGGGCACGCCCGGGGCTGTCGCGCCGACCAGGGTGGTGTGCGGCGTTTCGATCCGTGCCAGATACCAGAGAGAAGGAAAGTCGAGCCCGAGATG
This sequence comes from Acetobacteraceae bacterium, assembly GCA_030041375.1. Lineage (GTDB taxonomy): Bacteria > Pseudomonadota > Alphaproteobacteria > Acetobacterales > Acetobacteraceae > JAKAWQ01. The sequence goes on along the minus strand of JASHOA010000059.1, from coordinate 22,366 downwards.
CGGATCCCCGGCCAGGAGCGGCGCTCCGGTGGCGCTCCTCGCGCCGGCCACGGCCCATTCGTTCGAGGCGGTCTCCGGCTCGGTGAAGGGCGCGGGAAAAGCGGGCAGAAAGGCGAGCAGGCGGGCCGCCGTTCGGCTGAGTGAGGCGAGCGATGCATCGACTGCGTCACTCCCATGGTCCGGCGGCCAGAGGGCCAGAATGCGATCGGTCGGGAGTTTTCCAGTCAGCGCGAGGCGGGCGAGTTCGCGCCGCCAGTTGCCGGAGAGCGAAAGGCTCATCCATTCGCCCCAGTAAAGCGAATCGACCGCCGTCCAGGGGCGTGGCGCGCCCAGGAACAGAAATTGCGGCGCGGCAAAGCGTCCGCGTTCCTCAATCCAGGCGTTGACGCCGCGCGCGTACGCGTCGAGCACATCCCGCGTCGATCTCGGAAGTTCTCCAAGCGTCGCGCGGGCGTGCCGCGCAAGCCCGAGCGTGCGCATCAGTTCATCGGAAGGGAGCGCGGCCGGGCCAAACCATTCGGCAAGCCTTCCGGCAACCAGCCGGCGCAGCAGTGCCATCTGGAACATCCGCGAACGCGCGTGCAGATAGCCGAGCGCGGTCGCTGCATCCGCGACATTCGCCGCCCGGATGAAAGGCACGCCGTGCTGATCGAGCGTGACCGTGACCGGCGCCGACAGCCCCTGGATGGCGCGTGTCTGTGAGCCTGTTGGCAGGGCCAGCCACACCGCGGCGCCGCCCGCGGCGATCAGCAGCAGGATCAGGATGATCAGCCCGGCAACCGCGAGCCGGAGCGGGTGGGCAATCGCGCGCATGCCGCGCCCGGCCGCTCGTTTCAGCCGAGCGGCGGCTGGTCGACGCGCACGATGTCCGGATGGCCGGGCACGGCGGGAAAACGCTTCAGCACCAGCGGATCATGGCCGGGAATGATGTGGTCGGGACCATCCGCGAGAGATTCAAGAATTTCGTAGCCTTGCAGCGTCCGCGCCACGTCCACGATCAGCGGAAAGGGGTTGCGGGTGCGGATATTGGCCCAGAAGTGAGTGGCGTCGGAGGCGAGCACTACCCACCCGCGCCGGGTTGGAACACGCACGGATTGCTGGCCCCCGGAATGCCCGCCGATCAGATGGAGGCTCACCCCGGGCGCGATCTCCGCCGTGCCGTCATGGAACCGCACGCGCCCGGCGAAGACGTTGCGCACCGCGCCCACCACGTCCTCCACTTCGAGTGCGCGGCGGAACACGTGATGGCACATGCATCGTCCGGTGGCGAAGGCCATTTCGCTGTCCTGCAAATGGAAGCTGGCCTGGGGGAAGACCTCCCAGTTGCCCGCATGGTCCCAGTGCAGGTGGGAAATGACTACGTCCGCCACCGTTGCGGCATCGATCCCGATGGCCTCGAGCGCTGTTTCCGGAGAATGGAGCGACTGGCGGCCGCGTCGCACACCCGACTCCGGGCTGAAGCCGGTATCGACGACGATCGTGCGACCCTCGCCACGGATCGCCCAGATGTAATAGTCGATCGGCATCGGCGCCGCATGATCGTCCGGGAACAGGAAATTTTCCCCGGCTGTGCGGGCCGTAAGAGTTGCGTAGCGGAGAGCGAAGACTTCGTATTCCGGTTGGTTCATGAGCGCATTTTCCCGTAGGCAGGTGAGTGAAGCAGCTTGCCGATCGGCTGGCCAGCCTCTACCGTGATCGGCAACCCTGAAGGAAAAGCAAAGAGAGGAACAGAGATGGCCAGTCATCCGAAGCATCCGGAATATGCAAGCCCGCTTTTCAAGAAGGGCCTCGCCGTCCGCCGCGAGGTGCTGGGCGCGGACTACGTGGACGGCTCGCTTGCCAACGCCGACGAGTTCTTCCGTGCCTTTCAGAAGATCACCACCGAAATGGCCTGGGGCGAGATCTGGACGCGGCCGGGCCTGCCGCGCAAGACCCGCAGCATCCTCAATCTCGGCATGCTGACCGCGCTCAACCGGCCGAACGAGTTGCGCCTGCACATGCGGGCGGCGTTGACCAATGGCGTGACCCGCGAGGAGATCAAGGAAATCCTTCTCCAAGCCTGCGTTTATTGCGGCATCCCCGCCGGCCTCGATGCCTTCAAGGTCGCCATGGAGGTGTTCAAGGAGGTCGATCAGAAAGCCTAGCCCGCGATCGCCCGAGGCGGAAACGTCGGAGGGCGTGAATCGCGGGCTCGAATAAAGCGCGAGACCCGTGTCGGGCTGCACAGTCAGCCCGACACGGGTCTAGAGCGGTGTCTGCCTGATTGAAAACACTCTCCTTTGTCCGAGTCTCTATCGTCCACGGATTGGACGGCGGTTCAACCGACGGCTGCCGGCATCGCGAACTTCCGTCGACCGCGGTCGCATATTCGGCCAGGCTGAGCGCCATCGGATCGCCCTTCGAAAGCGGCGATTGCGCAGCCTGTTTCATCGAATCCTTGAATTCAGTTGCCGAGCAGAGCGGCGATTGCGCCGCGCGGCAGCGCGATGGTCAGGAAGCCGGGCGGCGGAGCCAGACTGTCCGGCGGCACCGCGACCTCGGTTACCGAGTCCGCGACCACCTGGGCGGAGCCGCGCGAATCCTCACCGGACACGGCAAGCGCGATGCCATCGCGCGTAAGGCAGGCTGTTCCTCTCGCCTGGTCGCTGAGAACCTCGTAGCGCGTGCAGCTGAGCCCGGCGATGCTTGCCTCCCCCAAAGGCGTGAACCGAGCGGTTTTTGCGCTCTCCAGGATCGCTGCCAGGTTGGCGAGATCCGGTTCCGTCACCACCGCATGCATTTGTGGCACCACCAGCGCCGCACTGGCATTGCGGAGATCCACCAGGAACCAGAGGCCGCGCGCTGGATCGTCGATACGAACCCGTTCGCTCTCGGCACTGAACGAAAGATCGTAGTCATGCGGCGGCTGACCCGGTACGCTCACCGTATACCGGATCTTGACGTCGCTCTCCGGCAGCAATTGCGGGGCCATCGCGGCACCAGCGGCGTGCGGCTCAAGCAGCGCTGCCGAGATGAACAGGGCAAGTGCCGTGGCAGAGAGTGGCGCTGCACATCTTTGTAACGGGCGGGGCGGCAGCGGTAGCATGCGGTCACAGTCTCCTTCCACCGGGCGGGGGCCGGCAAATGACCGCAATCTCCTTGCGGATCGTCCGGAGGTAAAGCGATTTGCGATCGAGCGCGACCAGGAGGATCGGCGCGTCGATCGGTGTCGCCACCTCGACGGCTGCGACGCCGCAGCTCTGCGCGGCTGTTCCTCCCGCGGAGCGGCGGCCCTCGGCGATGATCCCGAGGCTGGACATCCGGGGCGACAATGTGTATGTGCACCTTTATGCCCGGACTGGCCGCCCAGTTTGTCCCCTGCCGTAGCTGCACCTGCTCGGCTCTGCGCCGGGCCAGCCGGGCAGTGACGCAGCACTATGAGCGCGCGTTCCGCAACAGCGGTCTGCGCGCTACCCAATTCACCCTGCTGGCAACACTGATCCAGACCGGCCCACTGCCGCTCGGCCGGCTCGCCAGCATCGCCGGCCTCGAGCGCACGACCCTTACCCGCAACCTCGGACCCCTGGAACGCCGCGGGCTGGTCCGCTCGCTTCCGGCGGCGGATGGCCGCGTCCGGCCGGTGGCGATCACCGAGGAGGGGGAACACCTTGCGCTCACTCTGCTGCCGGCCTGGCAACGGGCCGAGGCGGGCGTCGCCCGCGTGCTGGAAGGGATGCCCGGGGTGGTGGCGAGGATAGCCGCAAGCCGGCAGCCATGACGTGACACCGAACGACCGGCGTGCCTTTGACCAATTATGTGTAGATACATGGAGAAGCAGCCATGCAGTTCGATCTGATTTCCGCAACCGCGCTCACCGCTTCGGCGGCGATCGTCATCGCCGTGCTCAGCGTCGCGATGGCGCGCGAATCCGCCGCCCGCTTCCGCCTCGCGGTCGCGCTGAGCGGCTGGTTCGTCGTCGTGGTCGCGCTCGGCGTCAGCCGGGCGCTGTCCGCCGATGCCGGGATCGGCACGCCGGGCCTCGGACTCGCCGTCGTCCTGCCGCTGCTGGTGATTGCCGGCCTCACATTGGGTACCGCGAGCGGCCGTTCGGCCCTCGCGAATGCGCCGCTCCCGCGGCTCATCGCGGTCCACACCCTCCGGGTGATCGGCGTGACTTTGCTGCTTCTTTATGCCGCCGGCCGGCTGCCAGGGCCGTTCGCACCCCTCGCTGGCTGGGGGGACATCATCGTCGGCATCAGCGCACCCTTCGTCGCTTGGAACATCGCACGCAACCCCTTCGCGGGCCGCATGGTCGCGCTCGCGTGGAACCTGCTCGGCTCCCTCGACCTTCTGGTCGCGATCGGCCTTGGCGTCGCCTCGGCACCCGGTGCACTCCGCCTGTTTGCCGCCGGGCCGTCGAGCGCGATCATGACGAACCATCCCTGGCTGCTGATTCCGGCCTTCCTGGTTCCGCTTTTCCTTGCGACCCACCTGGCCCTGTTTGCCCGCCTGGCCGGCAGAGTGGGTATGCGCGAGCACGCTCTCGCCTGAGCACCGGCGGGTTTTCCGGCCAGTAAAATCCTGCCCGGCAGGTTGGCGATCGGGGCCGGAGCAAGCTCTCCGGCGCGCGGAGAAGGGGCAGGGCCGCCGCTCATCCGTTGCGCCGGACAGGCGGCCCCAGCCCCCTCTCACCCCTGCGACGGTGGGGATTCAGGGAAACTGAGTGGCAACGCCGGGCATCTGCAAATCCGGACTTCGAACATGCCGGTCGCGTTGTGTGAGGGCCTCGGGCGGCGCCCCTGGTTGAGTGCCGCCAACCGTTGCCGCATGGCCCGGGCATGCGCTTCTGCGTCGGCAAGCGCGCCGAAGCTGGCGGCACCCTCTCCGAGTTGGCGATAGATGTCGGGGTCGGTGACGAGCGTTGCCTCGTCGTAAGACGAGCCTTCCTCCGCCCCGCCGCAACGGGCGCGGGTCGCCAGGTAGGCCGCAACCCAGTAGCGGCCCTGCAACGCCTGGGCCCGCCCTTCGGTCTCGTCTTCCCGCTCAATCTGCCGGTTGCGCATCGTTCGCTTTCCTTTGTCCGACTGCTCAGATGCAGGGTGCTGACGCTGAGACGGCCGCTCTTGCGACGGCGCTGCCGCATCCGTCGCCCGCTTCTCAAACGGCACGATCGGGCCGCAAAGTCCATTCAAGGTCTCGTGCGTCGCCCCACTGTGTCGACTCGGACGCTTGTGTCCCGCGAATGAGGCCTTCTCTCGGCGCATCCTCTCGCTGAGCGGGCACGTGCGGCCGCGCGGCGGCGGCTTTCCCGAACTTTCCGGGCTATAGCGGATCGCCTGCGCCCGAGCCTTCGGCGGGCGTCGGCAGCCACCATTCCTCGCCACGCTCGGTCCGGACATATTCCGGCCAGCGCAGATCGACCGGCGGAGCGAAATCGCGCGGCAGCAGGGGTGCCACCCACCGCGCGCCGCCGACACCGCCGCCCGTGCGTTCGGTGAATTCGGCCTTCGCCGCTTCGCGGAGCGCCGGGTTCGCCGCGAGATCGAGGAGGGTTGCTGCGATCGTCTTGCCGGCGAGCAGCATGCCCGGATCGATCGCGGCCGGAAGCCCGCCCAGCGCATTTGCGGCCCATGCCGGATAGGCGTAGCCCGGCTCCGGCGCACGCAAAGTCGGGCGCATGGTGAAGACGCGCACCGTGGGCGCGTGCCACGTGTATTCCACGTAGTCATCCGAGGTGAAATGGCTCTGCCACGGCGGAAGTGCCCGGCGAAGCGTGGCTTCGTATTCCGCCGGCTCCGTCAGCGTCTCGTTCTCCGGAGCGAACGGGTTTTCCATCGGAGTGAGGCCGAGACCCTCCTGAATCCGGCGCGCGAAATCGCGTGCCGCCGGCGGGAATTCCGGCGGCCCGAACAGCCGCATGTTGGCAAAGGCGAGATCGCTCATCGCCTGGTTGGGCAGGCCGACACGCGTCTTCGTCACCCACCGCCGCGAAGCCTGGCAGCCGCTCGCCGCTACCGCCGCGCGTGCGTTACTCTCCAGCACATCGAAAATGCGCGCCACGATCGCGAGTGCCGGTGCCCGCGCGGCGTACTGGATCTGGGCAAAGCGCGGCGGCAGGTTGTCGGACGTGGCATCTCCCGCGGCGAGCACGAACTCGTTGAGCGTCCAGGTCCCGGTGTGCGGGAACATCGCCTCCTTGGTATATTTGGTGGTGGTGTACATCAGGCAGAGCGCATCGATCGCGCCAGGGCAGCGCGCATCCGCATGTGAAATGCTGATGGGCAGCAGGCTCTTGTCGATCCAGCGCTCCGGCTCCAGGCATTCGAAGGTGAACACCGCACTCCAGTAGGCGCCGCATTGCGTGGCGCTCGCCACCGTGTTGGCGCGGTGCGGATGATAGACGACATAGGCGTCGGCGCCGTCGAGATACCCCTTGGCCGCGTGCACCGGCTTCGAGCCGCACATCTTTTCCGCCGGCTCGCCCATGAACCGGAGCGTCACCGGAAGGCCGGAATCTTCCAGTGCGGCCTTGGCGGCGAGGACGCCGATCAGCGCCGCGGTGCCAAGGGAGGAATGCGGGTCGGTGTGGCCGGCAGCCCATGGATGCAATCCCGGCCGCGGCGCCCGGTAGGGCGCCACGGCCTGGGAATTGCCCGGCACGGCATCGTATTCGGCATACGAACCAAGCACCGGGCCGCCCTTGCCCCACTCGGCGGCAAAGGCGGTCGGCATGCCGCCGGAGCCCGCCTCGACGGCAAATCCCTCTGCCCTGAGCAGCGCACCGTAGGCAGCGGCCGATCGGTATTCGCGCCAGGCCGGCTCGGCATAATTCCAGATCTCGGCGTTGAAGGCCGAAAACCGGGCGGCGTTGCGGGCGATCCAATCGGCGGCGAACGATTTGCGGGCGTCGAGCCGAACCTCGGCGGCATCCAGCATCGGAATCTCCCTACTTCAGAAGGAATGCTGGCCACTTCGCCAGCACCGCGTCGCGGTTGTCGGCCCACCACTGCGAATCGAAAATAATGAGCTGCTCGATGATCGAAGGCGCCGTCGGCAAGCGTGCGAGCTGGCTGGCCGGGATGTACTGCGCCGCCGCGCTGTTGACGAAGCCGTACGGGATCAGCATCGAAAGCCGTGCCTGCGAAATCGGCAGGGTGATGAAAGCGCAGAATTTCTGCGCGTTCTCCTTGTTCTCAGTGCCCTTGAGGATGGCCCAGGCATCCCGCTTCAAGAGGCCCTGGTTCCAGACCACCTCGACCGGTGCGCCCGCCGCCTGGATGGCGGCGATGCGGCCGTTCCAGGCGCTGCCCATCACCACCTCCTTGTCGTTCAGCATCTCGGCGGGGATGGCTCCGGCTTCCCACCATTTCACGACGCTGGGCTTGATCTTGGCGAGGCTTGCGTACGCCGCATCGATGTTGATCGGATAGACTTTGTCCGGCGGAGTTCCCGCCGCCATCTCCGCGAACTCGAGTTCCGGCACGAGCCCCCCACTGCCCGAGATCAGGGTACGCGGCCCAGGGAATTTCTCCGCGTCCCAGAAATCCTTCCAGCCGGTTGGCTTGGCGTCCTTGAAGGCGTCGGTGCGGTACGCAAGGATCTCGCCATAAGGAAGCATGTCCACCGCGTACTCGTAGCGATACTCAGCCGAAATGTGGCCCGTGTCGAACAGGCTGTAATCGATCTTCTCCCAATAGTCGCCCTTGCGCGCGAGATTGATGACATCGCCGCGGTCGAACTCGCCAATATCGTACTCGATGCTGTGCGTATCGACCATCGCCTTGACCTTGGCGACATCCGGGCCCTCGGATTCGATGACCCTGATACCGGAAAGCTTCTCGAATAGCTTGAAATAGGCCTCCCGCTGCGCTGCCTGGAAGGCTCCGCCATAGGAACAGACCCTCACCGAGCCCTTGCCTTTGAGGGAGTCGGGGACCGATGTCATCTCGGGCAGTTTTGCCGCGGCAGCCGCGGCAGCAGGAAAGGCAAACGGCGCCGTCAGTGCCGCCATCGCCGCTGCGCCCACGCCGAGGCGCGCCGCCGCGCTGATCAGCTGCCGGCGGCGGAAATCGGCGAGATGCGGCGGCGCAGCGCCGATTCCGCCGAGCAGTCTCACAATCCGTGCAGCGTCTTCTTTCGACATTAAAACCTTCTGTTCCCGGGTGGCAGCCACGTCGCGGCCTTCGCCTTCAGCCTTCTCTCAGCCGTACACTCCGCCGCCGCAGCATCTCGGTCGAAAGCAGCAGCAGGGTGGTGAGCGCGATGAGAAGCGTGGAGACCGCGGCAATGGTAGGCTCGATATTGAAGCGGATCTGATCCCACATCCGTCTCGGCAGTGTCACCGCGGAGCTGCCGGAGACGAACAGCGCGACCAGCAGTTCGTCGAACGACGTGATGAAGGCAAATACCGCGCCGGCCAGGATGCCAGGGCGGATCAGCGGCAGTGTGATCTCGCGGAAGGTCGCAGCCGGCGTCGCACCGAGACTCATCGCGGCATGCTCCAGCCGTTCGTCGAACCCGTAGAGCGTCGCCGAGACATTGATCACCACGAACGGCACGGCGAGGCAGGTATGGGCGAGGATGAGGCCGAGCGGGCTGCCCACCAGGCCAATGCGCGCATAGAAGAAATAGACGCCGATTGCGACGATGATTCCGGGCACGATCACCGGCGTGAGAACGAACCCGTTGATCAGGCGCGCGCCGCGAAAACGCCCGCGCACCAGCGCAAACGCCGCCGGCGTGCCAAGCAGCACCGCAAGCACTGTGACCGTGAGCCCGACCCAGATGCTGAGCCATGCCGCGCCGGTCCAGGCCGGATCCGCGAAGAAGCGGCCGTACCATTGCAGGCTGAAGCCAGGCGGCGGAAAGGAGAGGTAGAGGCCGGAGGAAAACGAAAGCGGGATGACGATCAGCACCGGGGCCGCGAGATAGAAAAGCACGGCACTGGCCACCGCGACGAGAAGCGAGTTCGTTCCCGATCGACTTCTTCCGCGGCCGCCCCGCATTTATGTGCGCCCGAACAGGCGCTCGACACCGAGCGCCTTGCTGAGCAGTGCAAAGCTCGCCATCGCCGCGATCAGGAGCACCATGGCCAGCGCCGAAGCAAACGGCCAGTGCAGGATCTCGACCTGCTGCTGGATCAGGACCGCCACCATCAGGTCGCGTGGACCGCCAACCAGTGCCGGCGTGATGAAAAAGCCGAGCGCCAGTATGAAAACCAAGAGCGATCCGGCGAACACGCCGGGCAGGCTGAGCGGCAGCAGCACCTGGCGGAAGGCAGCGAGCGGACGCGCTCCGAGGCTTGCGGCAGCGCGCAGCAGCGCCGGATCGATGCCGCGCAGAGTGGCGAACAGCGGCAGAATCATGAACGGCAGCAGCACATGCACCATCGCGACATACACGGCGAAGGTCGTGTTCAGCAGTCTGAGTGGTGTCTGAATCACGCCGATTGCCAGCAGGAACTGGTTGATCACTCCGTTCCGCCCCAGCAGTACCATCCATGCATAGGTCCTGACCAGGATGCTCGACCAGAACGGAACAAGAACAAGAATCAGCAGCAGGTTGGCACGCGCTGGCGGCAGCCGCGCGAGAAGATAGGCGACCGGGTAGCCGAGCATCAGGGCAACGATGGTGGTGACGAGGCTGATGCGGAGCGTGATCCAGAACACCAGGAGGTAGATGTCGGAGGAGAAGAGCTCGGCATAATGCGCGGTCGTGAAGTGCGGCGTGGCGATGCTCCGCCACAACATCGCGGCGACCGGATAGGCATAGAAGACGCCGAGAAAGAGCAGCAGCGGCGTCACCAGGAGCGGAGCCGGCAGGCCGAACGTGGCGGTCCGCCACCGCGCGGGTGCCGCCGTGCGGAGAGGAACCTGCAAGCCACCGATAGCGGCCTCGCCCATGCCGAGCCCCGCGATCTCGCCTGTCCTTGTTCCGCAGTCTTGCATACATTCCGCACCCGGAGGTAGCCCGCATTCGGGGCATCGCGCGAGAGGCGAGGATGGGTTGCGAGGAGACTGCCGCCGGCCGGCGCGAAGCGGGGGGTGCCGCTCTCCTGCTCGAGCGGGTGAGCCGGCGTTTCGGCTCCGTGACGGCAATCGCCGATCTCTCACTCGGCATCGAACGCGGTGAGTTCGTCACCTTCCTCGGCCCGAGCGGCTCGGGCAAGACCACGACGCTGATGGTCATCGCCGGCTTCGAGCACGCCGATGCCGGCGAGATCCTGATCGACAACGAATCGATCCTGCGCCTGCCGCCCTACCGGCGGAACATCGGCGTCGTGTTCCAGAATTATGCGCTGTTCCCACACCTGACGGTGGCCGAGAATATCGGCTTTCCGCTGCGCCAGCGCGGCGAGAGCCGCGCCCGCATCGCCGAGCGGGTCGGCGCGATGCTCGATCTGGTGCAGCTTCCCGGCCTCGGCGGGCGCTATCCGCGCCAGCTCTCGGGTGGGCAGCAGCAGCGCGTGGCAATCGCGCGCGCGATCGTCTTCGCCCCGCGCCTGCTGCTGATGGACGAGCCGTTGAGCGCGCTCGACAAGAAGCTCCGCGAAGAGCTGCAGCTCGAGATCAAGCGTCTCCATGAGCGTCTCGCCATTACCTTCATCCATGTCACGCACGACCAGCGCGAGGCGCTGGTGATGTCGGACCGCATCGCCGTCATGCATGAGGGCAGGCTGCAGCAGTTCGCAACTCCGGGCGAGATTTACGACCGGCCGGCCAACCGGTTCGTTGCCGGCTTTGTCGGCGAGGGCAACTTCCTGGAGGGCACGATCCTCGCCGATGGCGCCGGCCGGGTGATACTGAAGCTGGGCGAGGCGTTCGTTGCCGCGCCGGCGCGGGAACTGGCGCGGCCGAGCGCGCTCATGGTGCGCCCGGAGAGGGTCTCGCTCGAGGCCGGCCAGGTGGCGGCGCGCACCGCCCACAATCGCCTCTCGGGAACCGTCGTCGAGTTTGCCTTCATCGGCGAAATGCACCGCTATGTCGTTGCGACCGAGTGCGGCCAGACCCTGATCGCCAAGGAAACCCACCGCGAGGACATCCCCGTGCGGCCGCCGGGTGCGAGGGTGACGCTCACCTGGGCAATCGAAGACACGCTCCTGGTTTAGATGTCCGCGCCGATCCGCTGGCCCGCGTGCGAGGCGCGGCGAGGCTCGTCTCCGCTCATGTCGTCATCAGGCGCTGCAAAGCGGCGAGGTAGCGGCGCGCGATCGCCTCGCGCGCGATGTGCCGCCCTTGCCGCACTACCTTCTCGCCGCGGCGCCAGACGGTGTCGATCGCGAGATCGGCACAGAAAATCCAGCCGTCCAGCCAGCCGTCATCCTGCCGCAAAGCAAGCGAGGGATGCCTGGCATCGAGCGCCACGAGATCCGCAGCCGCACCCGCGACAAGTCCCGGCGGGCTCAGCGCGAGCGCTGCGGCGCCGCCGGCGAGCGCGGCATCGACGAGACTGCGTCCTGTTGCGGCGCCGGCGCGCCCGGCGAGCACATTGCGCCGCTCGTTTCGCAGGCGCTGCGCATATTCGAGCTGCCGCAATTCCCGAGCCGCACCGATCTCGACATTGGAGTCCGTTCCCACGCCGTAGAGGCCGCCTGCCTCGAGCCACAACGAGCCGTTGAAGATGCCATCGCCGAGACTTGCCTCGGTGATCGGACAGAGCCCGGCGACCGCGCCGGAGCGGGCAAGCCGGCGGGTTTCCTGCTCGCTCATGTGCGTTGCATGCACGATGCACCAGCCGCGGCTGACCTCTGCATGGTCGAGCAGCCATTCCACCGGCCGCGCACCGCTCCAGGCCAGGCACTCCTCGACCTCGCGCCGCTGTTCGGCGGCATGGATATGCACCGCCCGCCCGTTCGCGATTGTGATGACCTGCTGAAGCTCCTCCGCCGTCACGGCGCGCAGGCTGTGCGGTGCAACGCCGATCGTTGCATCCGGCAGGGCCGAAACCGCGATCGCCGAATGATTCATGATCGATTCGAACTGGCCCGGCGTGCAAATGAAGCGGCGCTGACCGGGAGCCGATGCTGCACCGCCGAAGCCGCCGTGGGCATAGAAAACGGGCAGCAATGTCAGGCCGATCCCGGTTTCCGAAGCGGCGGCGGCAATGCGCTCGGCCATCTCGGCCGGGTTTCCATAAGGCCGGCCATCCGGATCGTGATGCAGATAGTGGAACTCTCCGACCCGGGTGAAACCGCTCTCCAGCATTTCGGCATAGGCCAGCGCCGCGATCGCCTCGACGTCATCCGGCGTGAGCGCGTCGAGAAAGCGGTACATCACCTCGCGCCAGGACCAGAAACTGTCGGCCGTGGGGCCGCGCACCTCGGCCAGTCCCGCCATCCCGCGCTGGAACGCGTGGCTGTGCAGATTGGGGAGGCCCGGGAGCCCAATCGCATAACCCTCGTCCGCCGGTTCGCGTCGCTGGCCGGTGGCGATCGTGCCGATTTTGCCGTCGGTGATCGTGATCCTGACCTCGTGCGCCCAGCCATCCGGCAGCAGTGCGGCGGCGAAGAAGAGGGACGGGGCGGACATGACGGACGCAGGGCTCCCTCGCGCAAGCTCTGGACATTAGCCAAGATGCCGGATTATGTATAGACAAATATGGGGAATGGCCGGATGCGCATAGAGAGGCTCTGGACCGGGGCGCGGCTCGCGACGATGGACCCAGCCCGCTCGGGCCTCGGCATCGTCGAGAAGGGGGCGATCGCCCAGCAGGGCGGACGCATCTTCTATGCCGGCGAGATGGGCGACATGCCGCAGCTTGACGCTGCCGAGCGCGTGGACTGCGCCGGGCGCTGGATCACGCCTGGCCTGATCGACTGCCACACTCACCTCGTCCACGCGGGTAACCGGGCGCGCGAGTTCGAACTCAGGCTGCGAGGGGCGAGCTACAAGGAGCTGGCGCGCTCGGGTGGCGGGATCGCGGCAACGGTCGCGGCAACACGCAGTGCCTCCGAGGCCGAGCTTGTCGCCTCGGCGCTGCCACGACTGGATGCTCTCATTTCCGAAGGCGTGACCACCATCGAGATCAAGTCCGGCTACGGGCTCGAGGCGGAAACGGAAATGCGCCAGCTCGCTGCGGCGCGGGCGCTGCAGCGCCATCGACGCGTGGAGGTGACGACGACATTCCTCGGCGCGCACGCCCTGCCCGGGGAAGAAGCGGGCGATGCGGACCGCTACATCGGCAAGGTCTGCGAAGAGATGGTGCCCGCCATCGCGGCGGCAGCGCTCGCCGACGCCGTGGATGGATTCTGCGAGAGTATTGCCTTTTCTCCCGCGCAGATCCGGCGCCTCTTTGCCGCCGCGCGGCGGCACGCGCTACCGGTGAAGCTGCATGCCGATCAGCTCTCCAACCTCCGTGGCGCACTTCTCGCGGCCGAGGCAGGCGCGCTTTCTGCCGATCATCTCGAATACACGGATGCGGAAGGCGTGGCCGCGATGGCGCGTGCCGGCACCGTCGCCGTGCTGCTGCCCGGGGCGTTCTATTTTCTCCGCGAAACACGTGCTCCGCCGATCGCGCTCCTCCGCAGCCACGGTATCCCGATGGCGCTGGCGACGGATTGCAATCCCGGAACTTCGCCGCTCACTTCGCTGCTCCTGGTGATGAACATGGCGGCCACTTTGTTTCGCATGACCGTCGAGGAATGCCTGCTTGGCGTGACACGCTACGCCGCGCGCGCGCTCGGCAGAGTTGGCAGCCACGGCGTGCTCTCGCCTGGCGCCTGGTGCGACCTTGCCATCTGGGATATCGAGCAGCCGGCGGAACTCGTGTACCGGATGGGCGGCAACCCGCTCCATCGGCGAATCTGGAGGGGTACGTGATCCTCCGCCCGGGACTCACCACGCTCGCCGACTGGCGCGCGATCTGGCAGGGCGCGGTGCCGGCACTCGATTCTGCCTGCCGGGCGAAAGTCGCGGCAGGGGCCGAGGCGGTTGCCTCCATCCTTTCCGAGGGCGTTCCCGTCTACGGCATCAATACCGGCTTCGGTCGCCTCGCCAGCTTGCGTATCGGCGAGGAGGAGCTGGCCACCCTGCAACGCAACATCGTGCTGTCGCACTCGGCGGGCGTCGGCCCGGCCATGCCGCCGCGCGTCGCCCGCTTGATGATGACGCTGAAGCTTGCGAGCCTCGCCCAGGGTCATTCCGGAGTGCGTCCGGAAACCCTGGCGCTGCTCGAGGCGATGCTGGAGCGCGACCTCATCCCCGAAGTGCCGGTGCAGGGCTCTGTCGGCGCATCGGGCGACCTGGCGCCGCTCGCGCACATGACGGCTGCCATGCTGGGTGAGGGCCGGATCGTCTGCGGCGGTGTCGCCGCGCCGGCGCGCGAGGTTCTGGCGGCACACGGGCTTGCTCCGGCAACTCTCGGGCCGAAAGAGGGGTTGGCACTTCTCAATGGCACGCAGTTCTCGACCGCCTACGCGCTGGCCGGTCTGTTCGAAGCAGAGGTGCTGCTGCGCGCAGGCCTCGTCGTCGGTGCGCTTTCCACCGACGCTGCCCGCGGCTCTGACACGCCCTTCGATCCGCGCATCCATGCCGTGCGCCGCCATCGCGGGCAGTCCGAGGCCGCTTCCGCGCTGCGTCTCCTGATGGCCGGAAGTGCCATCCGCGCCTCGCATCTCGTCGGCGACGAGCGGGTGCAGGACCCCTATTGCCTGCGCTGCCAGCCGCAGGTGATGGGCGCCGTGCTCGACGTTCTTCGCAGCGCCGCCCGCACTCTCGAGGCGGAAGCAGCCGGCGTGACGGACAACCCGCTGATCTTCATCGACGCCGATGGAAGGGGCGAGGCGCTGTCGGGCGGCAATTTCCATGCCGAGCCGGTGGCCTTCGCCGCCGACACGATCGCCCTCGCGCTCTGCGAAATCGGCTCGATATCGGAACGGCGGATCGCGATGCTGATCGACCCGACGCTCTCCGGCCTGCCCGCCTTCCTTACTCCGAGGCCGGGACTGAACTCCGGCTTCATGCTCGCCCAGGTGACGGCGGCTGCCCTGGTCGCCGAGAACAAGCAGCGCGCCGCCCCGGCGAGTGTGGATTCCATCCCCACCTCCGCGAACCAGGAAGATCATGTCTCGATGGCCGCGCACGGGGCGCGGCGGCTTGTCGAAATGGCGGCCAATACGGAAGCGGTGCTCGGTATCGAGTTCCTGGCTGCCGCCCAGGGCTGCGACTTCCACGCGCCCCTCATCTCCTCGCCTCCGCTCGAAGTTGTACGCGCCCTGCTCCGTAAGGAAGTCGCCCCGCTCGCCGAGGATCGCCTCTTCGCGCCCGATATCGCGGCCGCAACCGCGCTTATTCGCAGTGGCGCGCTGGCCGCCACGGTCGCACCGATCGCACTTCCATCACTCGATTGAGCCGAAGGAACCCGCCGTGACCCGGATCGACAACATGCGCACCATCCGCGCCCCACGCGGCACTGCGCTCTCGGCCAGGAGCTGGCTCACCGAAGCGCCGCTCCGCATGTTGATGAACAATCTTGATCCCGATGTCGCCGAACATCCTGCCGAACTCGTCGTCTATGGCGGCATCGGCCGCGCCGCGCGCGACTGGGAAAGCTTCGATCGCATCGTTGCCGCGCTCAGCAGGCTCGAGGAGGATCAGTCGCTCCTCGTGCAATCCGGCAAGCCGGTCGGCATCTTCCGCACCCACCCCGACGCGCCACGCGTGCTGATCGCCAATTCCAACCTGGTGCCGCGCTGGGCGACATGGGAGCATTTCAACGAGCTCGACCGACGCGGCCTTGCCATGTACGGGCAGATGACCGCCGGCTCCTGGATTTATATCGGCAGCCAAGGGATCGTGCAGGGCACTTACGAGACCTTCGCCGAGGTCGGGCGGCGGCACTATGGCGGCAGTCTTGCCGGACGCTGGATCCTCACTGCCGGTCTCGGCGGCATGGGCGGTGCGCAACCGCTCGCGGCAACCATGGCCGGCGCATCTCTGCTGGCGGTGGAATGCCAGCCGAGCCGGATCGAAATGCGGCTCCGCACCGGCTATCTCGATCGCAAGGCCGCCGATCTCGACGCGGCCTTGGCGATGCTCGAGGCGGCGCGCCGCGAGAGCCGCGCGGTCTCGATCGGCCTCCTTGGCAACGCCGCGGACATCTTCCCCGAGCTGGTGCGCCGCGGCGTGCGGCCTGACGTGGTGACCGATCAGACCTCCGCGCACGACCCGAGCAACGGCTACCTGCCAAAGGGCTGGACCACGGCGGAATGGGAGACGCGGCGCGAGCGCGATCCGGCGGCGGTCGCGGCGGCGGCGCGCCGTTCGATCGCCGAGCATGTGCGCGCGATGCTCGCCTTTCACCGCATGGGCGTGCCGACTTTGGATTACGGCAACAACATCCGCCAGGTTGCCAAGGAAGAGGGCGTGGTCGATGCCTTCGCCTTCCCCGGTTTCGTTCCCGCCTACATCAGGCCGCTCTTCTGTCGCGGCATCGGCCCGTTTCGCTGGGCGGCTCTCTCGGGTGATCCCGAAGACATCTTCCGCACCGACGCCAAGGTGAAGGAATTGCTGCCGGAGGCAACGCATCTGCATCACTGGCTCGACATGGCGCGCGCGCGCATCCGTTTCCAGGGCCTTCCCGCGCGCATCTGCTGGGTCGGTCTCGGCGATCGCCACCGCCTCGGGCTCGCGTTCAACGAGATGGTCGCGCGGCATGAGCTGAAAGCGCCGATCGTCATCGGCCGCGATCATCTCGACAGCGGCTCGGTTGCCTCACCGAACCGCGAGACGGAAGCGATGCAGGATGGATCGGATGCGGTCTCGGATTGGCCGCTCCTGAACGCGCTCCTCAATTGCGCATCCGGTGCCACCTGGGTCTCGATTCATCACGGCGGGGGAACCGGCATGGGTTTTTCCCAGCATGCCGGCCTAGTGATCGTGGCAGACGGCACGGAGGCCGCGGCGCGCCGGCTCGCCAGGGTACTCTGGAACGATCCCGCGAGCGGCGTGATGCGTCACGCCGACGCCGGCTACGAAGACGCGATCGCCTGCGCACGGGCACATCGGCTCGATCTGCCCGGCATTCTCGGCTGACGTCCCAGACCGGCCTCACGCGCCGAGCAGCATCTTTGCCAGCCGGGCGCGCGCCGCGCGGCCGGCCGCAAGATCCTGCGCGTTCACGATCGCAACCCGGAAACCGCCGGGTGGCATGGCGTGGCTTTCCGGGGCGCGATTTTCGTGGAAGGTGATCTGCACGCTGGAAACGCCGGGCAAGCAGCGGATCTCGTCAACGGACGCCGCCGAAGGATGCCGATAGCGCCTGCCGTGCGGCCCGAACAAAGCCAGGCTGTAGCCGTCCTCGCGCGCTTCGTCGGCAAACCGCCACGCGCCCTTCGAATATAGCGCGATCACCGCCTTGACCCACCCCGCCCCGTAAAGGTCGGGCCACTGATCGGCGAAGCGCAGATGCGCCTCGATGATCCGCCCGCCGATCGTTTCGAGATTGAGCATGCCCGTATAGCCGGCAAGATGCCGCTCCGCCCAGGCGCCGCAGGCATCCTCGAGCGCCGGCCGCCCGGCGGCGTGGATCGTCCAGTAGTCGAACGTGCCGCCGGGACCCGGATGGCCCGTGCTGTGCCGCCACCAGACCGGCCTGCCTCTCGAAATAGTGGCGTCGGTACTGACATGCTCGCCTTCGAGCAACGTCATCCACATGTGCCCGGCGGTCAGCGTCGCGCTGTACTCGGCGGCGTCACGGATGATCCGCGAGCCGATGCCCATGCCGCGCAGGTTGGTGATGGGCTTGGAGAAAACCGGGAACGCGTCCGGCATCACGCCATGCGGTGCGGCTGCCAACCCTTGCGAATGCGCAACCGCGATCTTGTCGTAGAGCCAGCGGAATTCCGGATACCAGGACCAGCAATCCGCATCCTCGGTCGGGATCATCACCGATGGCGGGCACGGCTCATTCTCGAAATATTGCCGCCGCCAGGGATCGGCTTCGCAGATTGGCATCAGGCGAGTACGGAAATGGTCTTCGCCTCGATGAGATCGAAATCGATTGCAGCCCCGAGGCCCGGCCCGGAAGGGGCATGGACGAAGCCTTGTTCATCCACCGCCAGGTCCGTCGCCATGCCGTATTTCTGCACCGCGTCGGGCAGCAGGACCTCGAAGAAGCTGGTGTTGCGGATGGCCAGGCACACATGCAGGTTGGCGAGGTTGTTGAGCGAGTTGCCGCCATGATGCACCTCGTAGTCGAGGCGGAATGCTTCGGCGAGATGCGCCGCCTTCACCATGGTGGTGATCCCGCCCTTGACGGCGACATCGCCGCGCAGCGCGTCGGTCGCGCGCTCCATGATCCAGGGCACGTAGGCGTCTAGCCCGTGTGCCGGATATTCGGTGGCAACGATCGGAATTTCGAGCTTCTGCTTGAGCTTGACGTAGTTGTAGAGATCCTGCTCGGCGAGAGGATCCTCGAGCCAGCGGAAATCGAGTTGCTCGATCGCCCGCCCCACGCGCACCGCCTCGGCATAGCCGTATGACCAGACCGAATCGAGCATCAGGGTATAGCTGTCACCGACCGCCTGGCGGACTGCCTCGCAGACGGCGATATCCTCGCTCCAGCACTGCGGCGGGTGGATCTTGTAGGCCGCCCAGCCGGCCGCCTTGATCTCGCGCGCCTGATCGGCATAGGCGGCTGGCGAGGCCAGCACCTGTGAGCTGGCATAGGCAGGAATGCTGGTGCGGAACGAGCCAAGCAGGCGATGGATCGGCAGACCCGCGATCTTGCCGCCAAGATCCCAGAGCGCGACATCGACAGCGCCGATCGCCCGGATCGTGGTCTGGCGGCTTCTTCGCCAGAGCAGTTCCGAAATCCGCTCCCGCTCGAGCGGATCGGCGCCGAACAGAAGAGGCTTGAGAAAACGGATCAGGCCCGGGCCATCCTGGCTTGCCGGCCAGGCGGCGCTGCCAAGGAAGGCGTGCCCTTCGAGGCCCTCGTCGGTCAGGATGCGAAGGAGGCCGAGATCGCTCGTGCCGCCAACGCCGCGGCCGGAATGGTTCGCATAGACAACCGTGGGCAAATCGTCCCAGGCAAAAAGGGTAAGCCGGACGTCCGTGATCTGCATCGCGCGGCCCTTTCAGCCGACCGGGTGCCGGGTTTTCGTTATGAGAAGCCTCCCCTATAAGCCGTGCCGGTTCGATGGCAAGGCAGAGAGGCGAATGGCTGGCACCGAGGCAGGCGGTCCGTTGCGGGGAATCCGGGTATTCGATCTCACCCGCGTGCTGGCGGGCCCGACCTGCACGCAGTTGCTGGGCGATCTCGGCGCCGAGGTGCTCAAGATCGAACGGCCGGGCGCCGGCGACGACACCAGGGGTTTCGCCCCGCCCACCATCCCCGGAACAAGGGAAAGCGCCTATTTCGTCGGCGTCAACCGCAACAAGAAATCCATCACTCTCGACATTGCGAAGCCCGAAGGCCAGACAATCGCGCGCCGGCTGATCGCTGTCAGCGACATTCTGGTGGAAAACTTCAAGGTCGGCGCACTCGGCAAATACGGGCTCGGCTATGTCGATCTCCACAACGAATTTCCGGGCCTGATCTATTGCTCGATCACCGGCTTCGGGCAGACCGGTCCCTATGCGGCGCGGCCGGGCTACGACAGCCTGATCCAGGCGATGGGAGGCGTGATGAGCCTGACCGGAGAGCCGGACGGGCCACCGCAGAAGGTCGGCGTGCCGGTCGCCGACCTCTTCGCCGGGCTTTACGGCTGCATCGGCATCCTGGCTGCGCTCCGCGAGCGCGGCGAGACGGGGCGCGGCCAGCACATCGATATCGGCATGCTCGATTCGCACGTCGCCTGGCTGGCCAACCAGGGCATGAACTATCTCGCAACCGGCAAGAACCCGCCGCGGCTCGGCAACCAGCACCCGAACATCGTCCCTTATCAGGTGTTCCCGACCAGAGACGGGCACCTCATGCTCTCGATCGGCAACGATCCGGCCTTCGCCCGCTTCTGCCGGAACTTTTCCCTCGAGCACCTGCTTTCCGACCCGCGCTTCGCAACCAATGCGAGCCGGGTCGAGAACCGTGCGCTCGTCACCGAGACCTTGACCCCGGTGATGCAGAGCCACCCGACCGCATGGTGGATCGAAAAGCTCGAGACGCTTGGAATCGGCTGCGGGCCCATCAATCGGTTGGCGGACGTATTCGCGGACCCCCAGGTCAAGGCGCGCAGCATGGTGTTCGACATGGCGCACCCGGCATTGCCGGAGGGAACGAGGATGAAACTGATCGCCAACCCGGTGCGGCTTTCGGAAACCCCCGTTAATTACCGCCATCCGCCGCCGACGCTCGGCGCACATACCGATTCGGTGCTGGGCGGGATTCTCGGCCTCGACGCCGCCGAGATCGCACTCCTCAGGGCAAAAGAGGTCATCTGATGGTGCCGCGAACGGGCGAAGTGCGCTTCCTCCTGAACGGCGCCTTCTACCGCATGGCAACGATCGAGATCGGCGATCCGGCAGCGCCACCGGTCATTTGCGTGCACGGGCTGACGCGCAACGGCCACGACTTCGACGCGCTGATGCAGGCACTCTCCGATCGCTTCCTGATGATCGCGCCGGACCTGCCGGGACGGGGACGCTCGGAGTGGCTCGCGGACGGCGATCTCTATCAGCCCCTGAGCTACGTGCAGGCGCTGGCGCATCTCCTGGCACGAGTCGGCCGGCCCGTGATGTGGGTCGGCACTTCTCTCGGCGGCATCTGCGGCATGTTGATCGCTGCCGCTCAGGGCCAGCCGATCACGAAGATGGTGCTGAACGATATCGGGCCTTATGTCCCCGAGGCGGCACTGGCACGCATCCGGGACTATATGCTCGCCGCACCCGCGAGCTTTGCCGACCTGCATGAACTGGAATTGCATTTGCGGACGATCTACGCGTCGTTCGGCCGCCTCACCGATGCCGACTGGGCGCACATGGCACGCTCCTCCGCGCGCCTGCTCCCCGATGGGCGAATAGCCCTTCACTACGATCCGAAGATCGCCGATCCGATCCGGCGCGAGCCGCCGAAGGAGATCGATATGTGGGCGCTCTGGGAGCGCATCAAAGTTCCGGTCCTCGCCATACGCGGGGAGGCGAGCGATCTTCTTCTGCCTGAGACCTTGCAACGCATGCTCGCCGGCGGTGCGAAAAGCCTGGTCATCGCGGGCGCCGGGCACGCACCGGCGCTCGCGGACCGCCAGAGTCAGGAAGCGATAGCGGATTTCCTTTCCCGCTGACCGGCCGTGACAAGGCAGGAATGATGGTCATGAAGCTTGCCGTCGACTCCTATTGTTGGCACCGCCAGTTCGGCGACTGGTATCCGGAAATCCAGCATGATCCGGGAGCGCGGCTTTCGGCGTGGGACGTCATCGCGCGCGCCAAGGCACTCGGGCTCGCCGGCATATCTCTCGAAGCCTGCTACATGCCACCGCTCGATCCGCCGACCACCGCACGGCTCCGCGAGGCGCTCGAAGAGGCAGGGCTGGAGCCGGTCTGGGCATGGGGTCATCCGAGCGGGCTTGCTTCGGGCGCGAAGCCCGAGGCCGTGAAGGATCTCGTCGCCCATATCGCGATCGCCAAGGCGATCGGCGCGCGGGTGATGCGCATCTGCTGCGGCGGCCGGCGCACCAGGCCCGCCCACTGGTCCGGGCACAAGGCGAGGCTGATACCGTTGCTCAACGAGATCGTCGGTCCGGCCGAGAAAGCGGGCATCGTGCTCGCGATCGAGAACCATATCGATTTCCTGGCCGACGAACTCGTCGAGTTGCTGCAGGAAGTCCGCTCACCATGGCTCGGCGTTTGCCTCGATACGGTGAACAACCTGCGTCTCCTCGAGGATCCGATGGTGGTCGTGGCAAAACTCGCGCCCTACACAAGAGCAACCCACCTCAAGGATTGCGTGGCCTGGCGCGGCAACCCGCGCGACTTTGCCTTCTGGCCGAGCGTTCCGCTCGGCGAGGGCATCATCGACATTCCCGAGGTGCTGCGGCTCCTCGGAGTGGCGGGTTATTCGGGCCTGCTTGCGATCGAGATCGACTATCTGCACCCACAATGGCCAGGCGAAGATCAGGCCGTCGAGCAGAGCGTGCAGTACTTGAAGGGCTTGCTGGCTAGCCCGCGATCGCCCGAGGCGGAATCGTCGGAGGGCATGAATCGCGGGCTCAAACAATGTCGTAGACCCTTGTCGGTCTGACTGGACCGTCCGACAAGGGTCTAGCAGCGTGTCGGATTGGGGGGTACCCAAATTCTCGATAGCTGGATAGCATCCAGCTATGTCGAACTTCGTACCGTTCAACCGTGACCAGTCTTTTCTGCTGCCGCCGGACCTCAAGGACTGGCTGCCAGCGAATGATGTTGCCCACTTCATCGTCGCAGCGGTGGATCGGGTGCCATTGGCCTCGTTCCAG
>JASHOA010000058.1 GCA_030041375.1 Acetobacteraceae bacterium | reverse complement strand
GCTGCACACGGCTCAAGCTCAGCCGATCGCGGATCAGGCTGAGTTTCACGTCGAACTGATCAATTTCAGCCGATCGCGGCATCGGTAGCGTGACCTGCACCGCCAAGGGGTACCTGGAAGCCTCTGAGCCGATCGTACAACACGTGCATGGGGCTGGAAAAGACGCTTGGGATCGCGACCGGATGTCCCGACCATGGCGCCCTTCACGTGCGGGTGCCAGCGATGGGCCGCCATGGGAACGGACGAAAGGCCGCTGCAAAGAAGGCAGACGGATGTCCCGGTGCCGGGGTTCGCGATGCCTAGCTAGAGCTTAGACTGGGGCAGCCGGACAATCAGAGAGACGAAAGACATGCCTTACAGATACGGTTGTGCGAGGACCCCGGACCGATAGTATCCGTATCGGTCCGAATTGTTTCGAGCAGTTCTCACCGCTGCCGGCGTAGCATCCCCAGGCGAATTCAGCTCCGCAACTGCATCGGTTTTGTACTGTAATGGGCAGTTCGTCCGGGACCGCCCCGCTCTCGGTCTTTCACACCCGAATATCTTCGCGACCCCCAACTTTTCAACGGTCCCGGTACGCCCACCATAATATATTGAAAAGATGGGACTTCCTTAGCGTCACTTTCTGCACGCCGGGGACGCAAACCCCGGGATGTTGCCCAAGAACTGCACTGCCTCCCGGCTCACGGCAATCGCCGGTGCAAGTCCAGGAACGCGCGGACGGTGATGATCCTGGCGCTCTCGTAAAGCCTGAGTGCCAACAGGCCGCTCTTGTCGCCTGTCACCAGGAAATCTGCATGCCCGGCGGCGACCGTCGCCAGCAGGTAATCATCGCAGGGGTCGGGAGAGGCCGTGACCGGCGGCAGGTTCGGAACCGATTCCGCGAGGCCGCGAAGTTCGTTGATGAGTCGCCCGGCAAGCGGCTGTGACAAGCGTTCGCGGATCTTCGGGTACCGCGTGACGTGGCGTAACTCGTCGAGCTGTTCAGCGGAAGTGAGAAGATCGAACCTTCCTTCGCGCCAAACAATGATCAGTTGCGCCGGCAGCGATGTTTCGATCAGCAACGCGCTGATGAGAACATTGGTGTCGACGACGACGCGCACGCATCACCCGGGCCTGGAGGTCTCTGTTTGCCGGATGGACGAGACTGCCTCGTCGATGAGGGATTCGAGCTCCGCGGCAGGCAGATCGGCAAACCTGCCGCGGATCTCGGTGATCGTCTGATCGAGCACCCGCCAGCGGACGGCCTCCTCGATGAATTTTGAGAGGTCGCCTTTTTTCAGGCCGCGCTGGGCGAGGAAGCTGCGGACCGCGATGTCGGTCTCCTTGGAGACCGAGACGGTCCAGCGGGTGGTGTCCTCCGGCATTGGGCTCTCTCGGTCGGCATCTAAGCGTCTAAGACTATAAGCGCCTAGCCGTCTTTCGCAACCCCACCCGCCGTCTGTTATTCTTGATAACAGATTTTATCACGAATAACGGACTGGACAGGGTGAGCCAACGGAGGTTGCATGCGATGCCTGCATTGAGTACAATGCTGCTGGACAGCTCAGCGAGATCACCATGACGACGCTCACGGTCCGCAACGTCGATCGGGCCCTGAAGGAGCGGCTGCGCGTGCGCGCCGCCCGGCACGGCCACTCGATGGAAGCCGAGATGCGACAGATCCTCCAGGACACTCTGCGGGAGCCCGAGCCGGCGCCGGAGCCCAACCTCTACGAGCGCATCCGCGCGCGCTTCGCGCCCTTCGGCGGCGTCGACGAGCTCGAGCTGCCGCCCCGCGAGCCAGCGCGCGCGCCACCGCGGTTCGATTGATGTTCATCCTCGACACCAACGTACTGTCGGCGGTGATGGGCTCGAGCCCGGCGCCGGCGGTGGCGGCGTGGATGACAGCGCAGGCGCCGGATCAGCTGTTCACCGTGTCCATCTGCCAGGCGGAGATCCTTGCCGGCATCGCGATCCTGCCGCCAGGACGCCGCCGCGATGGCTTGCAGATCGCGGCCCTGGCGATGTTCGAGGAGGACTTTGCCGGCCGCGTGCTGCCCTTCGATACGGAAGCCGCCACGGTCTATGCGGAGCTTTTCGCCGGGCGGCGCCGCGCCGCCCGCCCGCCCGCGATGGCCGATCTCATGATTGCATCTGTGGCGCGCAGGCGGGGCGCGAGCGTCGTCACGCGCGACACCGGCGGGTTTGCCGGCTGCGGCCTCACCGTCATCGATCCCTGGGCGACCGCATGACCGGGCAGCTCGGAGATCCGCAGCTGCGCCGGTGCCGTGTTTCCTGGCTCAGGCGGACCGTCCTCGGGGCGCGGCGCCCGGGACATGGAGCGTTGCGATGAGCGACCAGCTCCCCGCCGAAATCGCGCCTGGTAGCCAGCGCCTGCTGACGGCGGCCGAGTTCCACCGCCTGGCCGAGGTGCCGCCGGAAGTGAAATGGTTCGCCAACCTGACCAACCCGAGCACAAGGCGGGCCTACGAGAACGCCGTGAAAGACTTCGTGAGTTTCACCGGGATCACGCGCCCGGAGGAGTTCCGGATCGTGACCCGCGCCCACCTCATCCGTTGGCGCGAAGAGCTGGTGCGGCGGAAACTCGGCGGCAGCACGATCCGGCATCGCCTGTCGTCGCTCGCCTCCTTGTTCGAGTATCTCTGCGAGCAGAACGCCGTTACCCACAATCCGGTCAAAGGCGTCGAACGCTGGCGTTGAAGAGGAAACGCAAAGCCGCCTCGACATCTTCGCCATAGACGCAACGATATTCCTGGTAGGCTACGCCGGAGCGGTCATCGACGACGCTGTACAGCATCAACGTCGGCGTGCCACGGCCCGCCTCAACCCAAAGCGGTGCCTCGACATGTTTGAGATCCGACGGGCTGAGGTCGAACTGCCACAGCTCGTTGCTTCGACGTGCCTGGAAGCGCACGGCGGCCGGCGCCCGGGTCAGCCGGACCTGGTCATAGCCCCACTGCCGCAAATAGCGATCGGCGCTCTGCCGCGTCAGCGCACCCGGTGGCAAATTGACCATGCCATCCGGGGTCTCGACGCCGTACCGCTCCATCAGCTCGATGGCGCGGCCAGTGGACAGATGACGGCCCTTCTTGTTGGTGGTTCGCAGCTTGAGCGCGGCGATGATTTCGCACCATCGCTCCATCTCTGCCGTCGGAAATTTGCGCGGCTGCCCGCGATCCGCCCGCCTGACCGATCGCGGCCGGTGCAGGCTTCGAAGCTGTCGATACAGCGTCACCGTCGAGACCCCATAGAGTCCGGCAGCGTGTTCCACCATGCGAGCGCGATCAGGGTGCCGCCCGGGCAGCGTGTCGAGTCGCCGGCGCAAGGCAACGAGCGCCTCGGGCGGCACGCAATGGCGGTTGCCACCCGTCACTCGTTCAAGGCCCGATATACCGAGGCCCGGCCGATCCCGAGCCGGCGCGCGATCGCGCTCGGCCCGAGGCCCGCGGCGTGCAAGCGCCGCACCTCGGCGCGGTCGATCGACGGCCGGCGCCCGCGGTACGCCCCGCGCCGCTTGGCCAGGGCGATGCCGTCGAGCTGCCGTTCGCGCCGCAGGTTGGTCTCGAATTCCGCGAACACCCCCAGCATGTCGAGGAACGCTTTGCCCGCGGCGCTCTGCGTGTCGATCGGCTGTTCGGTCGCTTTCAGCGCCACGTTTCGCGCCTTCAACTCATGGACAATGTCCTGCAGGTCTTTGATGCTGCGCGCGAGCCGGTCGATCCGGGTGACCACCAGCGTGTCGCCGGGCCGAAGAAAATGCAGCAATGTCTCCAACTCGCTCCGACCCTTCCGGCGGGTCCCGCTCGCCTTCTCGGCGCGGATCACGTCGCAGCCGGCCTTTCGCAAGGCCTGCTCCTGACTGGTCAGGTTCTGATCGATGGTGGAAACGCGGGCGTAGCCGTACGCCGCCATGGTCGTACCATTCGAGTCTAGACCCGGTAACGCTACCGTCTCAAAATGCCGGAATCAACCCTAATGAGGCAGCGAAACCGTCTCATGGCTGCGCCCCTTTTGGGTATACCCCAGCGAGGCAGCCTGCGATCACCGATCGTAAGCACGCCCGCTCGATGTCGAGCACCGATCAAATAATCTGAGCATGCTGTCACTTAATCTGAGCAGAACCACCATCCTGCGATCACTCAATGTGAGCAGAATCCGGCGTTGATATCGAGCATCGCCGCCGATGATGTCGAGCGCCTATAGGTAGGTCTTCGAGACGAAGTTCCTCGCGCAAGCCCGCAAGCCATGCATCCACTCCCGACGCATCAATCTGTTCGAAGGTCACGCCGTCCACTCCTGGCGCACCCGCATTGGCGCGGGCCAGCGCATAGGCGTGCAACAGCACGTCTTCGCGATAGATCTTGTCGGGTGTTTCAAGGCTCATCGCCAATCACCCCCACCTCGCCATCGTCGAAGGCGCACCAGAAGTCAGGGCCCTTCCCTCCACCGGCGTTACCCAGCTTCCGCAGTACTATGACCCTGTCCGACACCCACCCGAGCCCAACGCCGATATGCGCTGTTGGAGTCGCGACCTCCGACCCAAGTGGGTCTCCCTCGATTACCCGCATCACCTTTCCAACGTGCCGTGTCCAATACCCCGGCAGACCAGGCAGGTGCGCGTGTCGATTGCTTCCCTGTCTGCGCGGCCTTCCCCGAGCAAAAGGCGGGTCGGCGTCTGCATCGACTCTTTCGAGGCCTGCTCGAACTTCACTCACATTACGGCCCATTGGATCGCTCGGCCACCCAAGGCGACCTTTGTCACGAGGCTTCGACCCAGCCGGTTGCCCAGCCAAGCCGCTCGTCAGCTTCCGGAGCAATCGACAACTCTCCGGATGGAACCTTCCTCCATAGATGATACGCGCCGTCGAGGCGCACTTTTGCCTGCATCATAACGATGTGGGTCAATCAACGCCTCTCCTTTTTCCGCGCTCTTCACGCTCTGGCTGTCGATGATCCCCGCCGCCGGGCTGGCTGCTCGCGAGGAGCGCTAATGGCATTTCACATACAGCATGTGGTGGATGCACTCCAATGTTCCGGGTAGTTGTACAGTGCGGTCTTCGGCAGCAGATCCTGCGGAATGGCACGCCATTGACAGCCGGCGCTGATCGCAGAGATCACGCCGTTCACCACCTCGCGGACGCCTGGCGTCCGATTGTTGCCACCCCGTTTGGCCGGTGGGATCAGCTGCCCGACCTCTGTGTACTCTGTGTCGGTCAGATCATTGGCACAGCGCAGATGGCCGCGGTCGTAGCGAGCACGGCTCTCTGCTGTCCAGATGTGACCTCCGAATCGATCAAGGCCAAGCAAATGCCGTCACATTCCCTACGCCCAACCGCGTGGCCACAACCGAATCAAAGGACTCCGCTTGTTGCCAGACGTACGGCAATGTCTTCAGGAATGACCATTTCACCACCCGCCGCGAGGTGGCCAACATGAGTGACTCGGTGTTTTGTCTCGATCGAGGCAGCTTCGGTCGCCGCACTATCCTGACAGATTGGTGCACACTGAGGTTTTCGGGGAGGCGCCGAGATGGCGGTCAGAATGAACGGCGGTACCCTGCCGAGGTGATGCCGCGCATCTGTGAAATCCTCGCGCTCTCAAAAATGACAGTTCGCTGTGCCGCCGAAAGTATCGTATAATACCTTGAAGTTGAAGCGGCCTAGCCGGGACTAAGGAGCTACTCCCCCGGGCGGCTTGCGTGTCCTCGGGGGCAACGAGTCAATGGACCGGGTCGACTGGGGCAGGAGAGTGCGGCTGGTCGGCGCCGTGCGGCGTGACCGTGCTGGACTCCTTGTGACGACCGCCCTTTCAGCCGCCGTATTCAGCCTCGTCGCTTTGCCCGCGCGCGCCCAGCTTGCCACGCCGGCCGGCGGCGCCGTTGTTGCAGGCAGCGCGAGCATCGCGCAGGCGCCGGGTGCGACCACCATCACGCAGAGTACCGCGCGAGCGGCCATCAACTGGCAGAGCTTCAATGTCGGCAGCCAGGCAACGGTTCTATTCCAGCAACCGAGTTCGCAGGCGGTGACGCTCAACCGCGTGATGGCGCCCGATCCCTCGACGATTGCCGGGCGGATCACCGCCAATGGCAGCATCGTGCTGGTGAACCCCGACGGAGTCGTGTTCGCGAATGGCTCGGAGGTGAATGCCGCCGGGCTGGTGGTATCGGCGCCCGGCATCACCAACCAGAATTTCATGGCCGGGCGCATGGTGTTCAACCGGCCGGCGAATCCGAATGCGCGGATCGTCAACCGGGGTTCGATTACGATTGCGCAAGCGGGGCTGGCGGCGCTGGTTGCGCCGCAGGTTGCCAATTCGGGCGTCATCGC
>JASHOA010000057.1 GCA_030041375.1 Acetobacteraceae bacterium | reverse complement strand
TCTTGTGGGTGTTGAGGTTGTCGAGGACGCCGTGCAACTCGCGCTCCGGGTAGGCGGCGGCGAGGCGGTTCATGAAGCCGAGGAACTCAATCCGGCGGCGGCGCTTGGAATGCACCGCCATCACTTTGCCGGTGGCGACTTCGAGAGCCGCGAACAAGGTGGTCGTGCCATGCCGCTTGTCGTCGTGGCTCTGGCCGCTCAAGGCCCGCCCGTTCGGCAGCTTCAGGTAGCCTTGCGCCCGCTCCAAGGCCTGGATCGACGGCTTCTCGTCGACACAGAGGACGATCGCCTTCGCCGGTGGATCGACATAGAGGCCGACCCCATCAGCGGCTTTCGCCGCGAACTCCGGGTCGTTGCTCTCACACCAGGACTTGCGGGCGGCAAGGTCGATCTTGTGTTCGCGCAGGAAACGCCAGACATACTGGACGTCGACATCGCCCAGCGCCTTGGCCAGCAGCGGTCCAGTCCAGCGCGCATAGCCCGGCGGCGGCGGTCGATCCAACAGCGCCAGAATGCGCCGGTTCGTCGTCGCGCCGTAGAGCCGCGGCGGCGCTCCACGCGGGCGGTCCTTCAGCCCTTCCAGGCCCTCCTCGGCAAACCGCCGCCGCCACTGATTGACCACCGCCGGCTGGACACCGACCTCCTCGGCAATCGAGCGCGTGCTGCGCCCCGCCGCCGCCAGCAGCACGATCCGCGCCCGCCGCACGTCGCGCGGTGCCGTCAGCGCAGACCGGCAGCGGGCCTCAAGCACCTTCCGTTCCTTCGGCTTCAGCCGAACTTCTCTCGCTTCGCGAATCATCCCCATCTTGAATCACGACTCACCCAAGAAGAAAAGCGGGTACTAGTGCCGCCTCCGCAGCCGCCGGGGTATAAGGTCGGGCGTGCCGGCTTTCGGCCTGGAAGGGAGGAAGCGTCGATGTCGTCCCACGATGAAGACCGGAATATCGGGCTGCTCGAGAAGGAACTGGCAGAGGGCCGGATCGATCGCCGCGAGTTCCTGCGCTTTGCGACCTTGCTCGGCATGGCGCTGCCGGCCGCGAGCGCGCTGGTGGGTGAGAAGCTGGTGCGCCCGGCCAAGGCGGCGATGCCGGCGGGCGGGACGCTCCGGCTCGGCATGCGGGTGAAAGCGCTCAGCGATCCCGCCACTTATTCGTGGGGCCAATACGATTCCAACGTCACCCGCCAGGTCTGCGAGTATCTGACATTCACCGATCGCAACAACATCACCCACCCCTATCTCCTGGAGAAATGGCAGGCGAGTCCGGACCTGAAGACCTGGACACTCTCCGTGCGCAGGAACGTCAAGTGGCACAACGGCGAGGACTTCACCGCCGATGACGTGCTCTGGAACCTCAAGCGGCTGACCGACCCCGCCGTGGGTTCATCCTTCCTCGGCCTGGTCGAGGATTTCCTGCTCAAGAAAGTGCCGGACGGAACAGACAAGTCGGGCAAGCCGAAGACGAAGCTCGCCTGGTGGGACGCGGGGGCGATCGAGAAGATCGATTCCCATACCGTCCGCCTGAACGGCAAGGTGCCGCAGGTGGCGATTCCCGAGTATCTCTTTCATTATCCGGCCCTGATGCTCTACCCGGGAGACAAGGGGACATTCGGTATCGGCTCGCAAGGGACCGGAGCCTTCACTCTCAGCGAATATCAGCTCGGCAAGATCGCAACCGTGCGCGCCGTCAAGAACTACTGGGGCGGGGCCCGGTCGGCCGTCTGGGGCGGGGGGCCTTATCTGGACGAAGTGCAGTTCATCGATCTCGGCGACGACCCGGCAACCGCCGTTTCCGCAATGGCCTCGCATCAGGTGGATGGACTCGACCTCACCTTTCCGAGCCAGGTGCCGGCGCTCAAGGCGATGCCGTTCCTGAAACTCTACAAGGTGGCGAGCGCGCAATGCGCGGTGCTGCGCTTCCACGTCGATACCAAGCCCTGGGACAACCCGAAGGTCCGCATGGCGATGCGGCTTGGCCTGGACAATGCGAGCTTCATCGAGCTGGCGCTGCGCGGGCTCGGCACGCTCGGCCAGGACTGTCATGTCGCGCCGGCGTTGCCGGACTATGGCAAGGTGGCCGACATCGATCGCAACATCGCCAAGGCGAAGCAGCTTTTGGAGGAAGCGGGTTTTCCCGGCGGCTTCGATACCGAGCTCGCCGTTCCGACGGATTACGACTGGATCACCGCCCAGTGCGAGGCCGCGGTCGAGCAGTGGAAGGCGATCGGTGTCAGGGTGAAGCTCAACATCATGCCCGGTGCCGAATACTGGAATGTCTGGACCAAGGTTCCGTTCGGTTGCACGAGCTGGGCGCATCGGCCGCTCGGGGTGATGTTGCTCAACCTTGCCTATCGCACCGGCGTGCCGTGGAACGAGAGCGGCTATTCCAACCCGGAATTCGACCAGCTCCTGAACGAAGCCGGCGGCATCCTGGAAGCGGACAAGCGCGCGGCGGTGATGCAGAAACTCCAGGAAATTCTTCAGAAGGACGGGCCGATGGCGCAGCCGATGTTCGCCGAGGCCTTCACCTTCATGGACAAGAAGGTGCTCGGCTTCGAGATGCATCCGTCATCCGGCTATATTTTCTGCAACCGGCTCGCACTGGCGGCGTGAGGGGCCATGCAGCGGCCGGTCGATCCGACATCGCTGGCCGGCAAGGAGTTTCCGCTCGCCGGGCACGCCGCTCTCGTCGTGCTGGGAGCGGGGCCGGCCGGAGTGGCGGCCGCGCTGGAGGCAAAGCAACTCGGACTCGATGTCATGCTGGTGGACGAGCACCCGGTGGCGTCGCCGCTGATCGGGCTCGATGTGCCGTACATGTTCGGCGAGCGGCTCGATCCCGCGGTGCAGAACAAGCCGCGCATGCTCGAACGCGTCCTCGGCGGCCGGCCGGAAATCGCGGCTTTGTTCGAGGCCGGCGTCGATGTGCAGCCTGGCGTCTATGTGTGGGGGGCGTTCGTCAATGGGACGGGCGGCGATGCGCCGCCGCGGGCGCTGCTCGGCCTGGCGGACGAGGAGCATTCCTGGCTTCTCTCCTTCGATCGGCTGATCGCGGCCAGCGGCGCGCGCGACCTGGCACTCGCCTTCCCGGGCTGGGACCGGCCCGGCGTGTTGGGCGCGCGCGGTTTTGCCGCCGCCATCAATCTCTACCAGGCATTTTCCGGACGGCGCATCGTTGTCCTGGGGGCGGGCGCGCTCGGCCTCGGTGTCGCGAAGTTGGCGCTCGAGGCCGGGATCGAGGTCGCTGGCATCGCCGATGTGCAAGGGGTCACCCACCCCGGCCCTCTCCTCGACCGTCTCAATGCGCATGGCATCCCCATCTACTTGCGCCACGCGGTGGAGGGCGTTCGTGGCGCAACGGAGGTCGAGGGGATCAGCCTCGTTCCGCTTGCCGGCCCTGAAGCTGGCTTCGAAATCGCCTGCGACAGCATTGTCTCGGCGCTCGACGTCGTGCCGACCTCAGAGATTTTCGACCTGCTCGGCTGCAGGATCGCCTGGCGTGCGGAGCCTGGCGGCTTCGTGCCGGCGCTGGATGACGAAGGCAGAACCAGCATTCCCGGCATCTACGCCGCGGGCGACTGTACAGGCGTGACCGACGCGGCGCTCGTCGATCCGGGCCTTGCCGCAGCGTCCGGGCGGCGCGCCGCGCGGGCCGTTGCACGCGATGCCGGGATCGATGTCGAGGCGCTGGCGGCGCCGCTCCCTGGAGAGCTTCGCGACCGCGCCGCGCATTCAAGGAGCTGGCTCGAGGCGCATCTGGCTTCGCTCGACGAGATCATGATCTGCCGCTGCGAAGAGGTTGCGCTCCGCGATCTTCTCGGCGTCAGGCCCCCGCGCACCCTCGCCTATGACCGGGAGAAATTTGCTGCGCGCGATTTGCGCAGCCTCGCTGCCGAGGGTCCGGTCAACCAGGACCAGGTCAAGCGCCTGACGCGCGCGGGCATGGGAGCATGCCAAGGGCGGCGATGCCGCGAGCAGGTGCACCTGCTGCTCACTCTCGAGGGCAACCAGGCACCCGGCAGCGTGCCCATGCCAAGCTACCGGGCCCCTCTCCGGCCGCTCTCTTTGCGCGTTCTCTCTGCCCACGACGAGACGGCGGAGATGCGGCGCAACTGGGTCACCTGGTTCGGAATCCCCTCGCAGTGGCTGCCGCACTGGGAGAAGGTGCCGGAAGATGGCGGTCTCTCCGATCACCGGATCGGCCTTTGGGACAGCTCCCAATGAGCGCCGGGGCGGACGTCGTCGTGATCGGCGGCGGTGCGACCGGGCTCAGCACCGCCTGGTGGCTATGCCGCGAAGGTGTCGCCGTGACCGTGCTCGAACGGGGGATCGTCGGCTGGGAGGCCTCGGGGCGGAACGGCGGCGGGGCGACGCATCCGTACAGTCCGCTCTTCCGCGAAGAGCAGCGGCTCTGGCCGACGATGGACGAGTTGCTGGGCTATCCGACCGAATATCGGCGGAAGCGGATCCGGATCGGCCTCAGCGCCGATGAGCTTGCGATGTACGAGCACGGCGCGAGGCTGGCGGAGGAGCAGGGCTTCGCGGTCGAGCGGCTGGATCCGCGCGCGCTCCGTGAACTCGTCCCCTGGGTGGGCGAGCGGGTTGCCGGCGGCCTCCTCTATCATTTCGGCGGTCACGCCAATCCGCAGCGCACCGTGCAGGCCTACGCCTGGGCGATCCAGGACCTCGGCGGGGTGATCCTCCAGCACACAACGGTGACGGGGATTAGGCGCAGCGCCGGCAAGGCAGTCGCCGTCGAGACTGATCGCGGCAGCGTCGGATGCGATGCGGTGGTGATTGCCGCCGGCCCCCATACCGGCCGCATTGCGGCGATGATCGGGGTCGATGTGCCGCTCGCCCCGGCGCGCGCGGAGATGATCGTCACCGAACCGCTGCCGCTGATCCGCTACGGCGGGGCCGACGGCAATGGGCTCTACGGCCGGCAGACGCTGCGCGGCAATCTCGCCTATGGCGGCGGACCGCACGAATGGATCGAGATCGCCGATTCGCGGACGCCCCGGCCGGTGAACTCGCCCGTCGTGCGCAGCCTTGCCCGCCGCCTCGCAGAATTGTTCCCGAAGATCGCGCATCTACGGGTGATCCGAAGCTGGGCCGGGATCGTCGAGAACACGCCGGACGGGCGGCCGATCCTGGACCGGCTGCAAGACCCCTCGAACGTCGTGATCGCCACCCTGTCGAGCGTCGGGTTCGGGCTCTCGCCGGCCTCCGGTCACGCACTGGCCGAGCTTGTGATGCGGGGAAAATGCACGTTTGCCGATCTGACCTGGCTCGGCCTCGGACGCTTCCGCGATCTCGATCCGGACTGGCGGAGAGATGCCGGCTGGCTGCCAGGCTCGGGCCAGCCCGCAGCATTGCGGGCCTGAGCCGCGTGCTCGACTATAGAGTCGGGCGGAGCCTATATTCGGCGGACCGGTGCGGGAGCGAGGAGATGGAAACAAGGCCGGAGATGGTGGCGCTGCTCGGAAGCCGCGCGCGGAATTACACGCTGCCCCAGCCCTTCTATACCGATCCCGAGTTCCATGAGCTCGATCTCAAGGGCGTGTTCGAACGGCGATGGATTTTTGCCGGCCTCGAATGCGAGCTGCCGGTGCCTGGTCAGTACCTGGTACTCAGCATCGCGCGAAGCTCGATCGTCGTCCTGCGCGACAATGCGGGAAAGATATCGGCGTTCTTCAATACCTGCCGCCATCGCGGCTCGACCATCTGTGCGCCTGGCCGCGGCAAGGCCCGCACGCTGACCTGCCCCTACCATCAGTGGACCTACAATCTGGAGGGCAAGCTCGTTCATGCCGGCGAGATGCAGGCCGAGTTCGATCGCTCGGGGATCGGGCTGAAGCCGGTCGCGCTGGCGACATTCGAGGGCATGGTGTTCGTCTGCCTTGCCGATGACCCGCCGGATTTCTCCGAATTCTCTGCAACGCTTGGGCCGTGGCTCACGCCGCACAATCTTGCGAGCGCGAAGCTCGCCTGGTCCGAGGACATCGTGATCAACGCCAACTGGAAGCTCGTCATCGAGAATTCGCGCGAGTGCTATCATTGTGCGGCGCGGCATCCGGAGCTGACGCGCACGTTCTTCCTTCGTTTCGATACGCGATCGACGGATCCGCTCGTTCTCGAGCACGCGCGGAAGTGCCGGGAAGCGGGGCTCAGGACCGGCGAGGCGGAGGGTGTCGATTTCGAGCTGAGCCGCATGCCGCTGACCGGCGGTGCACTGACGCTCAGCATGGACGGCAAGCCGGTCTCTGCCAAACGGCTCGGCAATGCGCCGGAGGGCGAAATCGGCTCGATGCGCTGGTTCCATTTCCCGAGCATGTTCGCGCATGTGCTCGGCGACTATGCCTTCGTCTTCCGTGCTCTGCCGCTGGCGGTCGATCGCACGCTCGTCACGTCCAACTGGTATGTCAGCGGGGATGCGGAAGAGGGCCGGGACTATGATCGGGAAAAGCTCCGCGAGCTGTGGTCGATCACCAATGACCAGGATCGCGATCTCTGCGAGCGCAACCAGGAAGGCATCCGCAGCATCGGCTACCGGCCCGGGCCCTATTCCAGGCTCCGCGAGCCGCACGTGATCAAGTTCGTGGAATGGTACGCCGACGTGATGACGGACTACCTCACCCCGGCGCCCCGCCGCGCCGGGATTGCCGCTTAACCATACGAACGCTCAGCCAGCCGCGCGAGGCGAGAGGCGATCCTGAGTGCTCCGCGGCTGTTCCAAGGTTTGCGCGTAACAACGTTGTGATCGGGAAATATACACGAGAAGCGATAGTGTCGCGCCAAGCGACTGCGAGACGACCGGCTGATGGGAGGGCGGAAGGTCATGACATTCGACCCGTTGACTGATTTTTTCGTCTCCGACGGATTACCGATGGACTATAACTCCCTGAACAATGCCGGTCCTATCCGTGTGCTCGCACAGCAGGCAGACCCCGCATTCTACGTCTGCACGGACAAGCACCAGAACAATCTGGCGATCTGGCAGATCGTCGATGGGAGAGGCAAAGGCACGGCGGCGTTCTTTGCTTTCTGGTGCCCCTACGATCAGGACCGGTTCGGTTACACGGCTCTCACCGATAGCTGCGATTTCATGTTCACGGCGACAATGGACGGGTGTTCATTCG
The DNA here is from genome assembly GCA_030041375.1 of Acetobacteraceae bacterium. Classification (GTDB taxonomy): domain Bacteria; phylum Pseudomonadota; class Alphaproteobacteria; order Acetobacterales; family Acetobacteraceae; genus JAKAWQ01. The sequence continues at coordinate 22,336 of JASHOA010000057.1, read as the reverse complement.
GCATCGGTCACCCGGCGGGAGACGGCACGGTCGTCGTCGGGCACGTCAACTCCACCAACCTGGAGACACCGACCAGTAAGAAGCCGATGGAGAAAGACCAGAGGAGACAGCTCAAAGAGCGACTGTCGGGAGGGGGCAGGTTCAGCAAAGGGCCGACAATCTTCGAGCCGAAGGATTATCGGTACCGCAATAAGGTGCGGGAGGTGAGTGCAACCACCTTCGGGGTTCGTGAAAAGAAGAAATGGCGCTTCTATGCGCACCGCTGGGTCAAGGGATATCAGGGAGTGCAGATCACCTACGAATATCTGAGCACGGTTCGCATCAAATAGCTGCGCCGGACACCGAAGAGGGCACGCCAGCTCCTCGGCGGGACGCGGCGCGTCGTCGATCGCGGCGTGAATGTTTCGGCGCACAACCGATCGCTGCTGCGGAATTCCCGGAATATGCCCTCGGGATTGCGGATCGGTCCCGGCACCCGTCCGTTTGCGCCGCGATCAGGCGGACCGGTGCGCCCCCTTTCCGTTACGCGGGCGGATCAGCTCCGCGGCACCGGGCGTTCCACCGGGCCGCCTCTGTTCTTCCACGCCGTAAAGCCGCCGCCGATATGGGAGACACTGGGAAGACCCATGTCCTGTGCGGTCTTCGCTGCGAGAGCCGAGCGCCAGCCGCTGGCGCAATAGAATACGAAGCGCCTGGGCTCGGCGAAGACCGGCTTCGCATAAGGACTTTCGGGATCGATCCAGAATTCGAGCATTCCCCTCGGGCAGTGAAAGGAGCCGGGTATCCTGCCGTCGCGCTGGATTTCGCGGGGATCCCGCAAATCGACGAAGAGCGCACTGCCGTCCTTATGCAACTGGAGCGCCGCGTCCACGGGCAGGGTTTCGATTTCAGCCTCTGCCTCGGCCAAGAGCGCCTGATAGCCTTTTTTCACCGAAAGCCTCCTTGTCACCTGGTCCAAAAGTCATGCAATGGCTCCCCTGGCCTGCCCGAAGGGAGCGGTCGAAGCCAATGCGTCAGGCTTCAGGTCGCGAAACGGGCAAGCGGACGCCGCTGCTCGCCACGACCCGAGGCCCCCGCTTCGCAAGCGATGGTACGCAGCCCTGGTGTCTTCACTACTTCAGTTGGCTGCGAATCTTGTCCAGCCCGGCGCGGGCACAGGCGTCGTCCAGGTTGCCGCCGGGCGCGCCGGAAGCGCCGATCGCACCGATCGTTTCGCCATCAATCTCGATGACGATGCCGCCACCGATCAGGATCAGATGCGGAAGCTGGGTGAACAGGGCCGTGAAGCCGGGAACCGTCTTGGCCCGTTCGACGAGCTTGCTGGTGTCGGTCTTGAACGATGCGGCCGTGTACGCCTTGTCGTAGGCACTGTCGAGCGTGTGGCTTCCGGCACGATCGCCGCGCAGCACGGCCTGGCGCACGCCATCGGCGTCCACCACGACCGCCGTCTCGGCATAGCCTTCTTTGGCGCAACTGGCGACGACCTCGCTCGCCGCCGCGCTCGCGAGAGAGGCTGACAGGCGATGCGTGGTGAGCAGTCCGTCCGCCCGGGCGGCGATGGTCGGGACGCCCGTGGCGCCTGCCAGGACCAGAGCCGCCATTGTGCGGAAAAGCCAGTGTGCGTCGGTCATGATGTTGCCTCCTCTCAGTCGTTCGATCGTGGTTCCCGGTCGGGCGTGCCGGGCGCGTCGGGGTTCGCTGCTACTACCCACTTTCGTCGTTGAGTGATCCACCCTCACCCCCGACCCCTCTCCCAGAGGGAGAGGGGAGAGAAAAAAGACACCCTCCCAGAGGGAGGGGGAGAGAATGGCGCGGGGGATATGTGTCACTCAAGTTTGATTCGGGGGACTACAGATCCTTGGCCAATCTGAGCGCGTCGTAGGTCGCGGCGTGGATGTTGCGGCTCGCGACCGCATCGCCGATGCGGAACAGACGGAATCTGCCGTCGGGGTTGCGCGCCAGTTCCTGCGGCCGGCCGGCGATCAGCGCGGAATAATCGATCTCGCCGCGATTGACCGAAAGCGGCTTCAGCTCCTGGTAGAGATCAACGAGCGGCAAAGTTCCGTGCTCGACCACGATCTGATCGACTTCGCGCAAGATGCGCTCTTCCGAATAATCGGAACCGAGAGTGGCGACGAGCGCATTGCCTTCGCGGTGGGCCGAGAGAAGCCGGGTGTTGATGGTGATGCGGACGCCATGTTGATGGAAGGCCTTGGCGTAGCTCGCATGATTGAGGCCGCCGATCTCAGGGGCAAAAGTGCGCTCCGGTGTCACGATCTCCACCTTGGAGCCGGCTTCGACGAGGAACTCCGCGGTCTGCATGCCGGGATGCGCGCCGTTGTCGTCGAACAGCAGCACCCGCTCCGCCGGTTTCACCTCGCCGGCGAGAATGCTCCAGGTGGAGACGACGAGATCGTTCCCGCTTTCCAGCACGTCGATGTTCGGCACGCCGCCGGTTGCGATGAAGACGACGTCCGGCCCCTCGGCCAGCACCTCCCTCTTTTCCGCGAAGGTGGCGAAGCGCAGTGCAACGTGCCGGGCTTCCAGCCGCCTGAGCCGCCATTCCACGATGCCCATCAGTTCCCTGCGCCGTGCCAGCCGGACCAGGAGAAGAATCTGCCCGCCTGCCTTGTCGGTCGCCTCGAACACGGTCACGTCATGGCCACGCGCGGTTGCGACGCGCGCCGCCTCGAGGCCGGCAGGCCCGGCGCCGACCACCACCACCTTCTTCAGCGCACCGGAGGTCCGTACCACCACCTGCGGCAGCGATGACTCGCGCCCGGTTGCCGGATTGTGGATGCAGACGGCGTCGTTGCCCTCGTAGATGCGGTCGATGCAGTAGGTCGCGCCGACGCAGGGACGGATCTCCTCCTCCCGGCCTTCCATCAGCTTTCTGACGATGTGCGGATCGGCAATGTGCGCGCGCGTCATCCCGACCATGTCGAGCTTGCCGGAGACGATCGCGTGCCGCGCGGTTGCCACATCCTGGATACGCGCGGCGTGGAAGACGGGAAAGCGTGTCGCGGCGCGCACCTCGCCCGCGAAGTCGAGATGCGGCGCAAGCGGCGTGCCGTAGATCGGGATGACCTTGGCCAGTGCGGCGTCGGTCTCGATATGGCCGCGGATGATGTCGAGGAAGTCGATCTTTCCGCTCGCCACCAGCCCCCGCGCGATCGTGATGCCGACCTCCTTCGAGAGGCCTTTTTCCCAGTCTTCGTCGGCGACCATGCGGATGCCGACGAGAAATCCCGGCTTCGTCGCACGGCGGATCGAATCGAGGACCAGGAACGTGAACCTGAGGCGGTTGTCGAGGCTGCCGCCGAATTCATCGTTGCGGCGGTTGGTGGCCGGCGACCAGAACTGATCGACGAGATGGCCGTAGGCGTTGAAGGCGATCCCGTCCAGCCCGGCCGCCTCCATCCGTGCCGCCGCACTTCCGTAATCGGCAACGATGCGGGCGATGTCCCAATCCTCCGCTTCCTTCGGAAACGAGCGATGCGCCGGCTCGCGGATCGGCGAGGGAGCAAGAACGGGCAGCCAGTCTGCCTTGTTCCACGCGGTGCGCCGGCCGAGATGGGTGAGCTGGATCATCACCGCGGCGCCATGCTCGTGGCATTCCTCGGCCAGCCGGCGCATCCAGGGCACGATCTCGTCCTTGTAGGCGAGGAGATTGCCGAACACGGGCGGGGAGTCGGGCGATACGACGGCGGAGCCCGCCGTCATCGTCAGCGCAATGCCGCCCCTGGCTTTTTCCACATGGTAGAGACGGTAGCGATCCTTCGGCATGCCGTCTTCCGAAAAGGCGGGCTCATGCGAGGTGCTCATGATCCGGTTGCGAAGGGTAAGCCGCCCAAGCTGGAACGGCGAAAGGAGGGGATCATCCTGGGCCGGCATCTTGCTTTCCTTGCCGTGATGTCCAGCCGGTCCGGTTCCAGATCAGAACCTTTGCGAGGCCGGGCCGGTTGCACCGATGCGCCTCGATCAGGGAAGGGTCATCGAGCGCTCGCGCCGTCGCATGCGCGGAGATCAACCGGATCCCCGGCGCCTTCGTGGTCACGGTTCGAGGGAGTCGGCGAACGGAGTGCGTGACAGCGCCACGGCGCCCTTGGCCGTGATCAGCACCTGCTGTTCGAGCTTGACCCCTTCGGCCTCGCCGGGCGCGCCCAGATAGCTTTCGACGGAGACCACCATGTTCTCTTCGAATATCCCTTCATAGCCCCACTCGGCGAAGTCCTGGGCGTACGCGAGTGCCGGATACTCGTCCACCAGGCCGACCCCGTGCACCATTGCCATGTAGCGGTTCGGCACGAATTCCTCGGGCACCGGCCAGGCACGAGCGGCGAACTCGTGGAACGAGAGGCCCGGGCGCAGCAGCTCCCTGTTGAACTCTACCTGCTCTTCGGCCATGGCGTGCAGCGCACGCTGCCTGGCTGTCGGTTTTCGTCCCGGACAGACATAGCTGCGCGAGATGTCGGCGAGATATCCATTCGGCCCGACCATGTCGGTGTCGAATGCCACCATGTCTCCGGCCCCGATTACCCGGTTGCCGCATTCCTGGAACCATGGGTTGGTGCGCTCGCCCGAAGCGAGCAGGCGGCATTCGATCCATTCGCCGTCATGGGCGATGTTGGTTTCGTGCAGTACCGCCCAGAGCTGGTTTTCGGTGATGCCGGGCACGAGTGCGGCGCGCATGCGATCGATCGCGGTGTCGCAGACCTCCATCGAAAGCTTGAGACACGTGACCTCGTCAGCCGACTTGATGGCGCGCGCGTGCTCGAGCGGCACCTGGGCATCGAAGAGCTGGATGCCACGGGCGGCGAGCAGCGCGGCCCCCCAGGGCTCGCAGCGATCGATTGCCAGCCGCCGATTGGCGCCGCCGTAGCGAGCGACGAGGCTGGCCACTTCCTCGGCCCACAAGGCCGCCTTTTCGGCCACGCGCGGACCGGCGACGAGATAGAACCAGGGGGTGCTCAATCGGCACTCGTCGATCGTCTCGAGTCCGGCCGAGAGATGCCGCGAGGCGGAGAAATCGAACAGCACCACCGGGCCCGAAGTGGCGACGAATGCGTAACGGCCCGGCGCGTGCATGGTCCAGATGGCCATGTTGCGCGCACCGGTTGCGTAGCGGATGTTCATCGGATCCGCGAGCAGCGCGCCGGCATAGTCGTGGCGTGCAAGCTCGGCCCGCACGCGCTCGAGCCGCCAGGCGCGAAGCCTCTCCTGATCGATCTCCGCCTCGCGGGCGGCGAGATCGAAGCCGAGCGGCGCTGCCATGCTCGTGCGCGCGCCTTCTTCAACAACGCGCGCCGTGGTCGCGATCCGGCTTTCCGCCCGTTTCGGCGATCTGGTCATGACTGTCCGGCTCCTGCAGATGTCGACTGGGCACGCGGGGCTTCCGATCCGACTGGTTCGGCCGCGCTCAGGCCTGGCAAGGGAATGTGGCAGAAGATGAGATGCCCTCCGCCGGCGTCACGCACCGGCGGCGGCTCCGTCTCACAAATCGCGCCGAGCTTACGCGGACAGCGGGTGGCGAACCGGCAGCCCTTGGGTGGATGGATGCGGCTCGGCAGTTCGCCCTCCAGCCGGATGCGCCGGCTTGCCGCCGTCGGGTCGGGCGATGGAACGGCGGAGAGCAAAGCCTCGGTGTAAGGGTGGAAGGGCGGCGCATAGAGTGCCGCCGTCGGGCCGACCTCCATGACGCGGCCCAGGTACATCACCACGACATGGTCGGCGATGTAGCGCACCAGCCCGAGATCGTGACTGATGAAAACCATGGTGGTGCCGCGTTCGGCCTGGATCTCGAGCAGCAGGTTGACCACCGCCGCCTGCACCGAGACATCGAGTGCCGAGGTCGGCTCGTCGGCGATCAATATTTCCGGGCGGCCGGCAAAGGCCCGCGCGATCGCAACACGCTGCTTCTGCCCACCCGAAAGCTGGCGCGGCAGGGAATGGCGCACGGATTCCGGCAAGCGCACCAGGCCGAGCAGGGAACGGACCCGGGAGTCGATTTCTCTGCTGCGGCCACGGCCCAATTTTTTCAGCGCCCGCGCGATCGGCCAGCCGGCGGAGAAGGAGGGATTGAGCGTGCCCTCCGGATTCTGGAACACCATCTGGATTTCCGCCACCTGCCGGGCGCTGCGGCGGTGCACGGGCTTGCTCGCGATGTCGGCGCCGGCGTAGAGCAAGGTTCCTTCGGATGCCGGTTCGAGGCCGGCGAGAACACGGGCGAAGGTGGATTTTCCGGAACCGGATTCGCCCACTACCGCCAGCACTTCGCCGCGGCGCGCCACCAGATCGAGACCGTCATTGGCGCGGACAACGCCGCTCCGCAGGTGATAAAACCGGCTGAGCTTCCCGGCTTCGATCGCGATTTCGCCGTCGGCAGCCAAAACCGCAGGTCGCGGTTGCCGGGGCGGGGCAGGATGGGCGCTCTCCTGCCAGCGGAGGCACTTGACGTGATGCATCGGCCCCGCATCGACCGGCGGTATCGGTTCGGTGTCGCAACGCCCGGGCAGAACCAGCGGGCAGCGTGGCGCGAATACACAGCCGCGCGGTACAGCGCCTGCTGCCGGCACCGAGCCCGGAATCGACGCCAGTGCGATATCGTGCTTGTTCGAACCCATGCGCGGGATCGCCTGCATCAGCCCGCGCGTATAGGGGTGGCGCGGCTTCGCAAAGAGCGAAGTCGCCGGCGCATCTTCCACCAGCTCACCGGCGTACATCACGCCGACCCGATCGGCGACCCGCGCGATCACGCCGAGATTGTGGGAGATGTAGAGCAACGCCGTTCCGCGCCGGTGGCGGATCTCGTCGATCAGGTCGAGAACCGCCGCTTCGACGGTGACATCGAGCCCGGTCGTCGGTTCATCGAGGAGCAGCAGCGCCGGGTCTGCGAGCAGCGCCATCGCGATCACCACGCGCTGCTTCTGGCCGCCGGAGAGCTGGTGCGGGTAGCATTCGAGGAAAGTTTCCGGATCCGGAATATGCACCTCGGCGAGCACTTCGGCCGCGCGACGCCGTGCCTCCCTCCGCGGCATGCCCTGATGCAGCATCGGCACCTCGATGAGCTGGCGGCCGATTGTCATCGCGGGATTGAGCGCGGATGCCGGCTCCTGGTAGACGATGCTGATCCGCCGGCCGCGAATGCGCTCCAGTTCGGCCTCTCTGGCGCGGGCAATGTCCTGCCCGGCAAACAGAATCTCGCCTCCGGCAATGATCCCGCTCGGGCCGAGATGCCGCATGATCGCCATCGCGAGCGTCGATTTTCCGCAGCCCGATTCGCCGACCAGTCCGAAGCTCTCGCCTTCGGCAAGAGTAAGAGACAAATCGGGCAAGGCGACCATCCGCCCGCGGATCGTGTGGTATTCAACGCGGAGATGCCGGATCTCGAGCAGTGTCGGACGCGCCGCGGCCTGGCCGGACCGGGCGCCGCCTTCCATGGCGCCGGGACTGTCAGTCGGCACGGGAAAGCTCGTTCAGGCCATCGGCCAGCAGATTGAAACCGAGCACCAGCGATACCAACGCGATGACCGGGAACAGCGCCATTTCCGGAAATACGGTCAGCATCGGCGTGGCCTGCTGGACCATGCCGCCCCAGTCGGGCGAAGGCGGGGGAATGCCGAGGCCGAGAAAGCCGAGCGTGCCGATCGTGATGACGGTGTAGCCGAGGCGGAGGCAGAAATCCGTGATCAGCGGCCCGCGGCAATTCGGCAGTATTTCGATCGCCATGATGAAGAGCGCGGTTTCGCGCCGGAGATGGGCCGCGGCCACGAAATCCTGGCGTGCAAGCTGCATCGCGAGCCCGCGCACGATCCTCGAGACGGCAGGCGCCGAGGCGAGCACCACCGCGACGACGATGTTGAGCGCCGAGGCGCCCACCGCGGCGATCAGCACCACGTAGAGGACGACCACCGGGAAGGCCAGGATGACATCACTGGTGCGGCTGATCACCGCATCGACGAAGCCCGGATAAAAGCCGGCAAGCAGGCCCATCGTCGCGCCGACGATGTAGGCGACCAGCACGGAGAGCGGGGCTACGACGAGCACGACCCGCGCGCCCCAGACCAGGCGCGAAAGCGTATCACGCCCGAGCGGGTCGACGCCGAGCAGATGATGCAAGCCCGGGGCTGGATGCGCAATGGCCAGATAGTCCTGCGCGGTCGGGGAGGGGAGCGGCAGAAGCGGTGCGATCAGGGCGACGATCACCCAGAACAGGATGATGCCAAGCCCTGTCATCGCCACGCCTGAGGACGGAAGGCGCTTCAGCAGGCTCGGGCGCGCGGTTGCGATCTCTTCGACGCCGATCGTGGCGCCGGCGGCGAGGTCGGAGGGCGCATGAAGCGGTGTCGGCCTCACGCCTGCGTCCTCATGTTCGTGCCTGCGGATCGAGCAGCCAGTAACCGATGTCGCTGAGAAGCTGTGTCGCCATGGCAATCACGAGCGCGATCAGCGTCGCCGCCTCTATCAACGCGATGTCGCCGAACAGCGAGGCCTGCAGCAGCATTCTCCCGAAGCCGGGGTAGGCGAACACGGTCTCTGTCACGACCACGCCGCCGATCAGCCAGTTGATCTGCAACAGGATCACGGTGAAGGGAGCGATCATCGCGTTGCGCAACGCGTGGCGGAGAATGACGCGCCGCCGCGGCAAGCCCTTGAGGATGGCGGTGCGGACGAAGGGCCGGTTCAGCACGTCGATCATCGACGCCCGGACCATGCGGGCCACGTACCCGGAGTCATAAAGAACGAGGACGGCGACCGGCAGCACGAACTGGCTGGGCAGCGGCCAGCCGGTGCCGCCAACCAGCGGGGAAGTTCCCGGCAGCACCTTGAGCCAGACCGCGAAGATCGCGGCAAGGATGACCCCGATCGCATATTCCGGCATCGAGGTCATCGTGATCGAGGCGACCGAAAGCGCCCGGTCGAGAAAGCTGCCCGGCCGCATGCCGGCCAGAATGCCGAGCAGCATGGAGAGCGGCACGATGATCGCAAAAGCAATACCCGCCAACACCGCGGTATTGCCGAGCCGATTCCAGATGATCTGATTGACCGGCACCCGGAACAGCGTCGAATAGCCGAAATTGCCGAGATAGCGCGGTCCCTTCGGGTCGTGAATGTTGAGCCCGAGGGCCGGATTGTCGAGCGGGTCCTTGCGCAAGCCCAACAGCACACCGGCCCAGCGCACGTACCGGACCAGGAGCGGATCCCCGAGCTGCAGCTTTTCGTAAAGAAGATGCACCTGCTCGGGCAGCGCATAGGCGCCGAGGGTCTCGCGCGCAACATTGCTGGGAGAGAACTCTGTGATCGAGAAGACCAGGAACGAGGCAGCGACCAGGGTGAGCAGCAATGTCAGCGAGCGGCGGACCAGAAAACCGGGCATGGCTGCTCACCTCACCCCAGGTTCGCCCCGCCGCGCACTCTTTCAGGCAGCCAGAGAAAGCCGGTTGCCGAAAACGTAGTTGGTCGGGTGCATGCTGAATCCGCTGACCTTCTTGTCCATGAAGGTGAAGGATTCGGCGAACACAGGCTGCGCCATCGGGCCGTCCTGCTGCAGAATTTCCTGCAGCTTCTGCATCACCTCGCGGCGCTTGCCGGACTGGAGAATGCCGCCCGCCTGGTTGAGAAGCTGGTCGAATTCAGGATTCGAATAGCCGCTTTCGTTCCAGGGCACTCCCGTCCGATAGGCGAGGTTGAGCAGCATCACGCCGAGCGGGCGGTGGTACCAGATGGTGCAGCCGAACGGCACCTTGGTCCAGACGTCCCAGTACTCGGCGCCCGGCATGACATTGAGCTTCACACGGGCGCCGATCGCTTTCCACTGCTCGACGGCGGCCTGGCATTGCGCAACGATCCAGCCGATATCGGAAGGCACGGCGAGTTCCGTATCGAAGCCGTTGGGGAAGCCGGCCTCCTTCAGCAACTCCTTCGCCTTGGCGACGTTGCGGTCGATATCGGGAACCTTGCCGTAATCCGGCAGCACAGGTGCTACATGGCAGTCCTGGCCAAGCGTGCCGAGGCCGCGCAGCGCCAACTCGATGAAGGCAGCATTCTCGAGCCCGAGCCGCATTGCCATGCGGACATTCGCATTGTCCCAGGGCTTGAGATCGACATGGAATCTGAGGACCGCGCACTGCGCGCTGCCGACCTTGTAGAGCTGGAACGAGGGCATCGCCTGCAGCGCCGGCGCCTGGCTCGGATCCGTCACCACCAGCCCGTCCACCTGATGCGAGGCCATGGCCGAGATTCCCGTTGCCATGTTGTCGCCAAGATCGATGAACTGGATCTCGTCGAGATACGGCCCGCCGCCCCAGGATGTCGTTTCGCCCGTGGCCCAGTAGGTCTTGACGGCGCGCACGGCGGCGATCTTGCCGATCTGGTAGTCGGTCATCGTGAAGGCGCCGGTGCCTTGCGAGCCGGCACCGAAAACGCCCTTGTCGCCGGGATAAAGCATCAGCGCCGGATAGTGGAAGAGATATTCGGGAATCGCTACCTGCGGCACCCTGCCGTTCAGGCGGATGGTGTGGGAATCGACCTTCTCGATCGCATTTGCATCCCACCAGACGAGCTTCGTCTCTGGTTTGCCGGCCTTGTCGGTTCCGTTCGGCACCGACTTCAGCAGGAAATCCTGGACCAGTCCGATGAAGGATGAGCCGACTGCAGGATCGGTCAAGCGCTTGAGATTCCACAGCACGTCGTCAGCGGTGAAGTCCTCGCCATTGTGCCACTTGACGTTCCGGCGGAGCGACAGCGTCCAGGTTTTCAAATCCGGACTCGCATCCCACTTCTCGAGCAGATAAGGGTGCGTGACATTGTCGCGATCAGTGAGCGTCAGATACTCGCAGACCTGACGTGTCACATTGGAATCGTAGCCGCCCCAGGAATAGGTGGCGGGATTTTCGAGCGATTTCACGCGCGTGCCGAGCCTGAGCGTTCCCCCCTGGGCACTTGCCGCTGCGGCCGGGCGGATCGGCCTTTCACCAACGAAGGCGTAGGCGGCCGGCACCGCCATCCCGAGCAGGGTGGCAAAGCGCAGGAATTCGCGCCGATCGATCCGGCCCTCCGCCAACTCCTTCTTCAGCAGCCGGATGTTCGGGTTTTCATTCTCTGATGGCATCGAAGAGTCCTCCTCTGCTGCATTGCCGATGGGCAAGCCGGCCCGATTTCTTCTTCTTTGCGCTATGACTCTCCCCCTCCGGCGTGCACCCTAGTGTGCCGACTCCAACACTTGATACCGTAGGATGCACCCTAGTGGTCGGCACACACCTCTTTATTTTCAGTGGCCTCTCATCCCCTTTCGTTTGCTGCCGGCGGCGGCAGCAAACGAAAGGGGGCAGGACACTAGCAAGGTCGGACGCCATAGCTTCCCCCCTCGCTGCCGCGAGCAGCGAGGGGGGAAAGGTCAGGTTTCATGGCTACCACGCTCCCCAGTTCGCGGCCAGCCGTCTTTTCAGCGTGACGTGCAGGAAGCGGCGCCGAAGACGCAGAAGCGGGTGCAATGGGGGTGGTTGAGCCGCACGGGACGCGCCGCCGCGGCGAGGCTCGGGCCGAGATCGAAGCGCGATTCGTAAGGCTGCAGCGTGCAGGCGACCACGCTTGGTTCCGGCGCACCCTTGCGGTGCACGATCATGCGCGAGTTCGCACACATCACATCTCTTCCGGTTCGCCGCAAAGCCTGCCAGCAGGTTTCGCTGACTTCCGGCGGCAATGTCGCATCGGCGAGATCCGGGAAAAGCACGAGATGGGCCGGGTTGTGCGCGTCGAGACCAAGCTCCTGCGCGCTGAAGAGGAGAGCGAATCCGTCGCGAAATCCCTTTTCTTCGACACCCGGGGGCAGCCGCGCGGCCACCTTGGTCGAGAAGCCCGTCCGTGCCAGCCAGGCTAATCCGGCGAGCGCAGGGGCAAAGCTTCGTGGACCCCGGATCCGCTCGTGCCCCTCGCGCGTGAAATGGTCGAGCGAGACCCGCACTGCGAGGCGATTGCGGAAGCGGGCGAGCAGGTGCGCGAGTGCCGGTTTGTGGCGCTGCATCGGACGCATCGCATTGGTGAGAACGAGCACGCGATAGCCGCCATCCAGCGCCGCTTCGATCATGCCGGGAACCGCCGGATTCATGAACGGCTCGCCGCCTGTGAAACCGATCTCCTCGAGTTCCGGGTATTCCGTCCGGGCTTCTGCCATGAAACGGTCGAAGGAGGCGCGCGAGAGATAGGCCAGACGGTCGTTCAGCGGCGTGCTTTCGATGTAGCAGCCCGTGCAGGCGACATTGCACAGCGTGCCGGTGTTGAACCACAGAGTGGAAAGGCGCGCGAGCGCGACGGAGGCGTGCGGTGTGCCCTCGATGGTGCACGAAAGATCGGCGAAGCGGGCCGGCGCGGGCGGTGGTGGTTCCTCCTTCGCTCCGGGCCAGAGGGAGGATCGGGGCGCGAGCGGCCGGGCCGTGGCTGATTGTTCCTCAGGCGGAAGAATATCGACGCTCGGCCAGAGCCCGGTCTCGAGCGCGGCGGCATATTCTTCGGGCAGGTGTGCCGCGCGCATCGCGCTTGCTGCCGCATGGTGGTCGTAGGCGAGCGGCAGCGGGCGGACCAGGATGCCTTCCGGCGTGGGCACGAGCAGGCTGAACCAGCCGCGCGGTGTCGCGTCATTCGCCGGCATGCCGATCGCGCCCGCATTGTGCCAGAGCCTGTGGCCGACGGTGCGGGTGAAGGGCAGGCCGCAATGACCGCCGATCACGGCGTCCGCGGCGGCCAGCGCGAACTCCGAAGCGAGCGCTGCCGCCGGTGTCGAGGCGAAGACGAAACGATTGATCCGGCTCGGCGCGCCGTGCACGATGGCGAAGTGCCATCCGGCGAGCAGCAGATCGATCTGGCGCGGGAGTGCGGCCATCCAGCCCCGCGCCTCGGCATCGAGATGCTGCGCGGCATGGGTGAACCAGGCGGCGGAAAGCCGCTCGCAAGGGGAGCCCGGGGCAAAACCGCAGCCGCAATCCGTCGCCTCGGCCGCCAGCGATTCCTCGCAGTTACCCATTACGGTCGCGATGCCGCTCGAGCGGATGAGATCGAGCGTGGCGGCGGGGTGTGCCCCATAGGCGATGACATCGCCGGTGCAGATCATGCGCGCGGGCGGAATGCCGAGTTCCCCGGCCGCGGCGAGCAGCGCGCGCGTGGCCTCGAGATTGCTGTAGCAGCCGCCGAAAACGAGTACCGGCGCGTCTGCGATGACGCGCATCCGCGCATGGAGGGCAAACCGGTCGCCGTCAGGCATGCGGCCCGGCCATCGTGCCGGCCCAAGGCAGGGCCCCGGATGCGGAGGGTCTCATGCGGCAATCTTCGCCTGCATCGGGGGTTTTGACCAGATGCGCGCCTGGCGCCGGCGGATCGGCGCCGGGATCGCAGATCGGGCAGGGGGCGCGAACTCGGGTATCATGGCGGGCGTGCGCGCGCGCGGAATCTTCAGCCTCGTGATCCTGGTGCTGGTTGCTTTCCTGGCGGCGGCATTTGCCCTGCATCTCGTGCAAATACCCTCGCTCGCAGGTCTCCGCGCCCACGAGCAGGCACTGGCGGCATATCGCGCGCAATATCCGTTGCGGCTGGCGGCCGGCTACGCGGCGATCGTCCTCGTGTTCGCCGCTCTGCCGCTCCCCGGCGCGGAGGCGCTGGCGATCGCCGCCGGAGCGCTGTTCGGGCTTGTCGAAGGGACCATCATGATTGCGCTCGCGGCGAGCATGGGGGCGTGCGGCGCATTCCTGATGGGGCGGTGGTGGTTCGGCGACCTCGCCAAGAACTACCTCGCCGGGCGCTTCGAGGGCATCGCGGATGCCCTCGAGCGCGAGGGGGCGTACTATCTCTTTGCGCTGCGCATGATCCCGGCGGTGCCATTCTTCATCGTCAACGTCGTGATGGGGGCAACCAGCCTGCGCCTGGTGACGTTCTACTGGGTGACCCAGATCGCGGTGTTGCCGGCGGTCATCGCCTACGTGAATGCCGGCCGTGCGCTGGCTGAGATCAAGAGTCTTTCGGGCATCATATCGCCCGGCGTGCTGGCCTCCTTTGCGGCGATCGGCATCCTGCCGCTGGTGGCGCGGCAAGCCGTCGCGGCCTGGCGCCGGCGGCGGGCCGGCGGCAAATGAGCCGGGGTGCCGTTGCCAGCCTCTGTCCGCGCCGCGCATAAGGCGCAGTCGCGGCGGCCGGAGGAGAGGGGATGCGAATTCGGGTTCGGATGCCTGGTTTCATAAGCCTCGTCGTGGTGGCGCTTGGGCTTTCCCTGGCTCCTCGGTCGGCATGGGCGGAGACGGCGCCGCCTGTGCCACAGCCGCCACCCACGCTGGTGGGGCCGGCCGCCGGCGCCGGGCCGTCCGGTGGCGCCGGGCCCGGACCATCCGGTGCCGCCGTGCCCTTGCCGCCACCCGCCGCTCCGGCGCCGGGCATCACCGGGTTCCGTGGCGCCCGCTTCGGCATGACGGAAGCCGAGGTGCGGGCGGCGATCGCGCATGATTTCCACCTTCCGGCAAGCGCGGTCCAGGCCAGCCAGAACGCGATCGAACGCACCGCGATCCTGAGCGTGCGGGTGAGCAATCTCGCGCCGGGCGCGGGCGGGGCGATCGTCAGCTACGTGTTCGGCTATCGCAGCCACACGCTGATCGAGGTGAACATCGTCTGGTCCAAGGCCAGCGATGCGGGCCTGACTCCGGAGCAACTCGCCATCATCGGGGGGCGGTTGCAGGCCTATTTCTCAGGCGAGGGATTTGCGGCCGAGCGCACCGCGATGAATGTGGCGCTGCCGGACGGGGTGCTGTTGTTCCGCACCATCGACGCGGCCGGTCGCGCCATTGCGCTCATTCTTTCGGGCCCGGTCAGGAGCGAGGTGAAAGGTGGCAAGCGCATCCTGACGCCGGACGCGCTCTCGCTCGCCTATGCCGCCGATGCGGCGCACCCGGACGTGTTCAGGCTGGAGAAAGGCTCCTTCTGAGCTCCACCAGAGCGGAATGATCGAACGTCATCCCGCTCCGGGGCCGCGCCTGGCGAGAGCGCAACTGTGGTCCTGGAGGGATTCCCCGCTGCCGGGATTGCCGCGGGCGAGGTCGACGCGGCCGGCGAGGAGGACGAAGCCCGGGTGGTGGGCAAAGAAGGCGCCGGCAGCGACGAGGGTGAACGCGCCCATGTGGGCGCGTGCATCGGGCGAGGATTCCGCAAGCAGCAGGAAGGGATTCACCCCGGAAAGGTCGGGGCCCAGGAGGCGGCGCGCGACGTAGCTGTGCCCGGCGAGCGGGGCGGGGAATCGCTGCCAGTTGTCGGATAGTGCCGAGCGCCACCTGAGAAGCGCTGCGCGCACCTCCGGCTTCAGGCAGTCGATGTGGATATGGAACTGATCCTGGGTGCGGCCATAGAACGAGTTGACGGCGAGCGAGAGATCTTCGCGCCCGAGTGGGCCAGGCGCGCGGGTGCGCACGAAGCGGCGGGCCGCCCAGGCGTCTTCCATGTAGTCGGGCGCGCCGGGGGCGAGCAGTTGGGGGCTTTCGATCCCGGCGATCCGTGCCGTTGGCAGAACGAGGAACTGGGTGGCGCCGACACGGTCTTTCAGAACCACGTAGCCGCGCGCGATGCCGCCCGCGAGATCGACGAGCGTGCAGGGCGAGGGATTGCCATGCTGCAACTGACCGGGGAGGCACTCGCCGTGGACGATATTCCAGAGCGCGTGCGGATTCGCGGCGCGGGCGGGGAAGGCGAGGGCAAGGAGGAGGCAGCCGAAGACAGCCGGGACGGCGGCAATAGCGCGCCGGAGTGGCCAGGTGCCGGACCGATTCGCGGCGCGCTTCAGCTTTTGTTCCGACATCTTCTTCGAATTCCAGCATAGTGTGCCGACTCCAACGCTTGATACCGCAGGATGCACTCTAGCGGTCGGCACACTGCTCTTTATTTTCAGTGGCCTGCTGGTCCCCTTTCGTTTGCTGCCGGCGGCAGCAAACGGCGGGGGCAGGACACCAGTGTGCCGACTCCAACGCTTGATACCGCAGGATGCACTCTAGCGGTCGGCACACTGCTCTTTATTTTCAGTGGCCTGCTGGTCCCCTTTCGTTTGCTGCCGGCGGCAGCAAACGAAAGGGGGCAGGACACTACGCGACCGCATCAATCGGCCGCGGCGCGGGCGTCGAGGAACGCAAGCAGGGCCGGGCGATAACCCGCCAGGCTCTTGTACTGTATCGTTTCCTCCGGCAGCGCCCGGACCGCCGAGGCGAGGCGCCGGGCGATTGGCGGAGCCGCCGCGACCTCCGCAAGAGCACGGCGGTAGGTCTTGATTGTAAAGAGAATTGTCTCCAGGCCGGAAAGCCGTGAGAGAGTTTGCCGCTCGACCCGGAGCCACAGCTTTTCGCCGGCGTTCTCCGCCGTCACCGTCGCGTTGGGCGCGCTCACTCCATGGCCCGAGACCTGAAACAGCGCCGGATCGTCATGAATGGACCAGTTGAAGCGTTCGACCAGGCGGCCCGGCTTGAGCTCAGCCATGAAACGATCGACCGGCGTCGCCAGCCGGCCGGCATAGAAGGGAACCGGGTCATGGATCTCGGCCAGCGGCCGGCCGAGCTTGGCGGCGAGGCTCCAGCGCGAAGGAAAGCAGAGCAAAGCGGCCGCCAGAAGCGGGCCGGTCGCACCCGGTTCGATGAGGCACAGGTCTTCCTGCACCAGCCGCCCGGCGATTTCGAGCGGGTCGAAGGCCGGGCTGGCAAGGTCCCAGCATTCGCCGGTGAGATGGTTGCGAAGCGTGGTGCCGGCGCGCGCGAACCAGCCGGGGTGATGCTCCGGAAGGTGCCGGGCGAGCAGATCGAGCACGGCGCGACGCGCTGCGTCGGAGCCGGGCCGGGCCGCGAACACCTCGCCGTGCCGCTCGGCGAGCAGGCGCCGGCGCTCCGCCATGTGCTCGCCATAGTCCCGATCGATCTCGATCAGGGCCCCGAGCGGCCGGGCCATCAGCCCCATCGCCATGCGCCACGGGCCTGCCTCGAATGGGAGGTAAAGGGGCGGCGGGTCGGGTTCCGGAATCGGCCGCAGCGCGTCCATACCGCCAAGCGTAACTGGCGGCGGGTGCTCGGCAAGAGGCCGAGCCTCCTCGCGCCTGGCGAGGAAACCGGCTATGCGGAAGCGGAGGGGCCAGATCGGCAAGGGCGGCTGAGGCGTGGAGACGATCTTTCGCGGCGATCTTGATACGCGGGCCGGGCGTTTGCGCGCCTGGGTCGATGCGCTCCTGATCGACCATGGCATGTTTCGCCTGGGCTGGAGCAATTTCGCAACCGTCGTGCCGGGGCGGCTCTACCGCGCCAATCACCCGACGCCGGGCCGGCTGGCGCGCCTTGCGCATCGCTACGGCCTGAAGACGCTGATCAATCTGCGCGGGCAGACCAAAAATGGCTCTGACGCCCTCACCCGCGAGGCGGCCCGCCGCCTCGGGCTTGCCTTCGTCGACATGCCGCTCGAAAGCCGGGGCGTGCCGCAGATTTCCCGCGTGCTCCGCCTGATCGAGGTCTATCGGACGATGGCGGAGCCGGCGCTGATCCATTGCAAATCGGGAGCGGATCGGGCCGGCCTGGCGGCGGCCGTTTTTCTCCTTGCCGAGGGGGCGAGCGCAGATCGCGCCGCGGCCGAACTTTCGCTTCGCTTCGGGCACGTGCGGCAAGCGCGGACGGGCGTGCTCGATGCGTTCGTCGCGTCCTATCGCGCGGCCGGTGACAAGCCTTTCCTCGAGTGGCTCACCAAGGACTATGACGAGAAGGCGCTTGGCAAAGAGTTCGCCGCGCGGCGCCTCGCCAATTTTCTCAATGACCGTGTGCTGGCACGCGAATGAACAGGAAAGCAAAGCGATGACCAGGGACGACGTGCTCGAAGTGTTGGCGGTGCCGGCCTGGGACGCACCCATCGACGCGGTGCAGAGCGCGCGCGCCGTGGCGGCACTCGAAGATGGCCGCGTGCTTTTTTTCCCTTTTCTCCACTTCGCGCTTCAGGAATCCGAGAAGAGATTCCTGACCGTCGAGGCGCTCGAGCCCGGGCGGAAGAACATCAGCTTCGATCCGGAGAGCGGCACCTGCCAGGGCAGCCGCCACAAGGGCACCGAGGCAGCGGAGCTTGCCGCGATGCTCGAGCGCTTCGCCCGCCAGGCAGAGGCGCTCGTGCTGGCGCTGGCCCCCGGTTACGCCGGGCAGCTCGAGCGCGCGCGAACGAGCTTCCGCCCGGCCGAAATCGAGGACAGGGCAAGCTCGGTGCGCAAGGATGACCGCCTCCTCCATGTCGATGCGTTCCCCACGCGCCCCACGCGCGGCCGGCGCATTCTTCGCGTGTTCAGCAACATCGCCCCCGACGGCGCGGAACGGCTCTGGCGCGTGGGCGAGCCTTTTCCCGAATTCGCGAAGAAGTTCTTCCCGCGCGTCGGCGGAGGCTCGCCGCGCGCGGCCTGGCTTCTCCAGCAGCTTGGGCTCACCAGGGGTCGGCGCAGCGCCTACGACACCATCATGCTCGGCCTGCACGACCGGATGAAGGAGGACAGGGCCTACCAGGCAGGCGCGCCGGCGGCGGAGGTCTCGTTCGCGCCGGGAACGAGCTGGATCGTCTTCACCGATCAGGTGCTGCACGCGGCACTTGCCGGCCGCTTCGCGCTCGAGCAGACCTTCCATCTGCCCGTCGCGGCGATGGCGGACAGCGCCCGCGCGCCCATTTCTGTCCTGGAACGGCTTGCCGGCCGCGCGCTCGCCTGAAGCCGGTTCGCTGGCCGGTGCCTGCCATCACGCCGCGTCCAGCAATTCGCGATAAACCGCCATCGTCGCGGCCTGCATTGCGGCCAGGCTGAAGGAACGAAGCGCAAACGCGCGCGCCGCCTTGCCGATCCCGGCGCGCTCGGCAGGCGCCAATGCGAAGAACCGCTCGAGCGCACCGGCCAGTGCCGCCGGATCGCCGGGTGGAACGCGCCAGCCGGTCTCTCCCTCCCGCACCGTTTCCGGCGCCGCACCGTGATCGGCGGCGATCACCGGGCGCGCCATCGCCGCCGCCTCGATGACGACACGGCCGAATGCTTCGGGCTCCGTCGAGGCATTCACGACGACATCGGCAAGCCGAAGCGCGGCAGGCATGTCGTCGGTGCCGCCGGGGAAGCGGACGCGATCGGCGATGCCAAGCCGGCGGGCGAGCGATTGCAGTTCGGAGGCGTAACGCTCGCGCCCGGTGAGCGGCCCGACGAAGACCGCGACCGGGGCCGGGTCCGCAACGCGGGCCAGCGCTTCGAGCAGCACGCGTTGGCCTTTCCAGCGCGCGAGCCGTGCCGCAAGCATGACGACGGGCCGCCCTGCCGGCAGTTCCCAGCGTCGCGCGAGAGACCGGGTGCGGTCGGGCGCAACGGCAGCAGGATCGAAACGATCGGGATCGATCCCCGGCGGAATGACGCGGATGCGCCGCTGGGCAAGCGGGTGGCGCGCGGTGATTTCCCGGGCGATGAAGCGGCTGACCGCGATCACGCGATCGCCCGCCGCCATGACACCGTTGTAGCGGCGCTTGAACGGAAAATTCTCCCCGTAGGCGCCATGCCAGGTGGTGACGAAGGGAGTGTGTGTGCGCCGCGCCGCAATGAGGGAGGACCAGGCAACCGCGCGCGAATGGGCATGCAACAGATCAGCCCGCTCGGCGCGCACGAGTGCGGCAAGCCGGGCCGCGTTGCGGATCAGGGAGAGCGGGTTCCTGGTATCCAGCGGGAGCCTGACAAGGCGCGCTCCGGCGCTGGCGAAGGCCGGCTCCATGCGCCCGCCGCCGCTTGCCACGAGCGCGCCGCCCCCGGCATCGCGGATCGCCGATACCGTTTCGAGTACGGAAAGTTGCGCGCCGCCTCCGTTGATGGCCGGCAACACTTGGAGCACGATCATTTCGTTACGTTTTCGAGAAAACGGAGCCAGCGTGCGATCACCGGCGCCTCGGCGAAGGTAGTGAGAAAGCGCTGCCTTCCGGCCTGGGCGAATGCCGCGGCGCGGCCGGGGTCGCGGAGCAGGAGGGAGGCGTATGCGGCGAGCGCCGCCGGCTCATCGCACGGCACCAGCAGCCCATCCGCGCCCGGCCTGATCAGCTCGTGCGGACCTGCGCAGTCGCTGGCGAGCACCGGGCGGCCGGCCGACCACGCCTCGAGCACGACATTGCCGAGCGGCTCCCGCCGCGAGGAGCACACGAACAAATCCGCAGCCCTAAGCAGTGCCCCCGTATCCTCCCGCCAGCCGAGAAAATGCACGCGCGCGCCGACACCGAGGCTGGCGGCAAGGCTTTCCAGCGGCGCCTTCTCCGGCCCGTCGCCGGCGATGATGAGGTTGGCCTCGGGAAGCCTCGCCATCGCCTTGATCAGCACGTCGAATCCCTTTTCCCGGTGCAGCCGGCCGAGCGCGAGAAGCCGCGGGCGGCCCGGCGGAAGATCGGCGGCAGGCACGGCGCCGGCATGGTCGGGGACGAAGTTCGGCAGGTAGTGCGTCCGCGCCTCCGGCCAGCCGCTCTCGCGGAACCAGGTTACGAGGCCCTCGGTGTTGCCGACGAGATGGTCGCACCGTCGGTAATGGCGAAGAGGATAGGGGCCGCCGAGCCGCGCCACGTGCACGAAATTGCCGCGGGGCATGTGGTCGGTCGCGCGGCTCATCCAGCTCACGACGACGCGGGGAGCGAATTTTCCGAGGGTGCGCGCCAGCTTGACGCGTGTGAGGAGATCGAGCGGCCCGCCGAACTCGAGCTCGAGCGGCGCAAGGCCGGCGGCGGCGAGCCGCGCCGCCCGTTCCGCATCGCGGCGGATCGCCGCCAGCACCGTGACGCCGGCGCGGGAAAGACCCATGGTCAGGCGCTCGAAAAAAAGCTCGGCGCCGCCGTGATGCGCGCCGGCCATGACCTGCGCGACCCTCATGCCTCGCGCGCGCTTGCCACCAGCGCGCAAGCGGCATCGGCGGCGGCATCCACGCTGAGATTTTCCATTAGCGCCGTGGGCGAGCGGACTGCCAGGGCGGCGCGGCCGGAGGGCGCGTATTCATCGGCTGGAGTCGGGCCGAACAGGCCGATCGTCGGCGTGCCGGCAGCAGCGGCAATGTGCATCAGCCCGGAATCGTTGCCGACGAAGAGGGCGGCACGGGCAAGGCAGGCGGCGGCCTCGGGCAGGGTGAGGCGCCCGGCAAGATCGATCGCTTCCGGAATGAGGGCGAGAACGGGTTCGGCGAGCGCCCGCTCGGCAGTGCCTGGGCCGGCAAGAATGGCGGCGCGTGCCGCCGCGAGCGGGCCGGCGGCAAGCCGGCGGAACAGCTCTGCAAACCGCTCCGGCGGCCAGATTTTTCCGGTCCAGTTGGCGGTCGGGCCCAATGCGACAATGGGCGGGCCGGGCGGCAGGAGGAGAGCGGCGCGGGCGCGGTCCTCGGCCGCCGTCCAGAACACCGCCGGGGGCGGCGGGTCGAGCCCGAGAATCCGCCCAAGCTGTGCGATCTTCGGCCCCGGCCCGATCCGCATGCCGGCGCGTCGCCGCGCGCGCAGGAACCAGGCCAGCGCCGAGCCGCGGATATCGAGCACGAGGTCCCAGCGCGTCTTGACCGCCATCGCCCACAGGCGAAACCAGTGCAGGTCGTAGCGGTGTTTCTCGATCACGATCAGCCGCTCGAGGTTGGGCATCCGCGAAAACACCTCGGCCGAGATCGGCCCCGCGACGAGCGTGAAGCGCGCATCGGCGTAGCGGTGCAGCAGATGGTCGATCAGCCCGGTCGCGAGCACCGCATCGCCGATGCGGCTCGGGGCAATGAACAGGATGCGCATGCGCGGGCGGCTATAGCATGCCCGGCGGCGCCGGAACGCCCAGCCGCCCCGGATCGGGCGGGTCTTTCGCATCAGGCAGGCGGGGCGAGCAAATGCACGGGCGAAGTCGGCGGCGGGATGCTCGGAGTCTCAGAGGCGCCGGCGCCGATCCCGGCGGCATACTGGTTGAAAAGTGCCGGGGAGGCCGGCGGAGTGGTGGCGATTGCAAGCGTGATCCGGGGACATTGGCGAAGTCTGTCGCGATATGGATCGCCTAGACCCGTGTCGGGCTGACTGTGCAGCCCGACACGGGTCTGGCGCTTTATTCGAGCCCGCGATTCACGCCCTCCGACGATTCCGCCTCGGGCGATCGCGGGCTAGTACCCAGAATCATACTTGGGTGATACGGCGGTTTTTGAACCGCCGCTGGTGGACTTTTTTCTTGGTCCAGGCGAACGGTTGGGCGGTGTCGTTGTAGGCCGAGACGAAGGCATCGATGTGCTGCTGTAACTGACCCAACGCGGCAAACGAAGCGCCGGTCAGGGACTGCCGTTCGAGGATGGAAAACCAGGTC
>JASHOA010000056.1 GCA_030041375.1 Acetobacteraceae bacterium | reverse complement strand
GAGAAATTCCTCCTCGAATGCCTCAATCCGGTGATCCAGATCGCGCCACTGGGCACGCATGTCCTCGATCAGGGTGTGCAGCCGTGGCGAGAGCAGGACATCATTGTCTTCGTCATTCCCGTCGAACTGCTCCCGCAGATATCGTTCGAGCCTGGTCCGTCCCTTTGGCACGGTGATGCCGCGCTCGAGCAGGATCGCCCGTAACTGGTTGATCAGCGCCGTGCGTTCGCCCACCAACCGATCGCGCGCACGATGCAGCGTCTGGACGTCGAGCTGGTCCTCGCTCTTCAGCGGCACGAAGCGCATCGTCGGCCGGGTCGCCGCTTCGGCGATCGCTACGGCATCGCGATCGTCGTTCTTCTGCGCCTTGACATAGGGACGCACATACGCCGGCGACATCAGCCGAACCTCGTGGCCTTGCGCAGCGAGGTGTCGACCGAGGTGGTGTGCTCCGCAGCACGCCTCCATCCCAATCACACAAGGTGGCAATTTTGCGGTGAAGACAGCGATGGTCTCAGGCCGCATTCGGCGTAGCTTGACCACTGCCCCACTCCCATCCAGGCCCGCAAGGCTGCAGCTGTTCTTGCCCAAGTCGATCCCCAGTACCGCAATTTCTCTTGCCATTTCCCCCTCCACTCCCTTCCGGTAGCCCCAACACATTACTCCGCCGAGGCGAAGGGGCGGGCTATTCCATAACCAAACGCAGCGATCGCGCAGCGGATCTCGATTCCGCCGTCCTTGGCCCGACACAATTGTCGGCCGACCGCTGAGTTGAACACCGCGGGCAGCTGAAGAGCGGGCGTCTGCGCATGCCAGGTTCTCCGACGGCGCGGGGTCGACGAGCGTCTCGCGTTGGCGACGCCCGCCATGTTGCCTTCTGCAGGACGGAAAACATCGGCACCCCGAAGGTGGCTTTCGCCGCTCAATGGCTGGCCTGCGCACTCTCCAGTCAACGCTTCGCCCCAGCCCTCGCGAGAGCCGTTGCGCACGACTTAGGGGCCGGTGTGGCTGGCTACGCCTTCACCGTAGAAGACTTTCACTCCCTACCTCCCGCCGGTCTCCCGGCGCACCCGTCTACACGAGAATCCCGCAAGGCGCGATCTCAGGGAACGGATCGATAACGGCATCGTTATCCGCAATGGAGGCGGTAGCAAAAACGTGAACTACGGCGTGCCTATCCTATAATTGGAATCGGACACCGCGTGCACGAGAATGCGCGCCCGCACAGTTGCTCTAGCCTTGCTCCTTACCCGCGCAAGGACGCGAACATGACGGGTTGACCGAGTCGGACGAAGTTGATATTCCCGCCAGTTGAAAATCGGGGCAAGTGCAAGCTGGGAGAGAGAAGATGGGTGCGGTGACAAAAAAACTTCCGGATTTTCCGGGATTTGCCGTGCAGTATGATCCATCCAAGAGTCCATTTTTCATTTCGATGGTGCTTGAAGATCTCCGTCACATCGCGAGCAAGCCGATCGGTAAGAAACTGCTCACCGACATTGCCGCGGCACGCCCGCGTGCGAGGGCAGCGTCGAAGACCTCGAACGAAGACGCTAGAGCAATCAAGTTTTCCAAAGGCATCAATGTGGTGATGGTGCCTACCACCATGTCGTATACGCAATCAGGCTACAAGATGGGGTTCACCGGCGTGGGCATGGAAAAGGCTCTGCAGCCTTCCACTCAGAAGGCTCACAACATAGACGGCTGCCCGTACTATCCTGCGGGTGGGTCTTGCGCGGAGGCCGGGGATATCATCGCCGCCGGAAATGGCACCGGATCGGTCTCAATCATGAAATATACCAATGCCCAGATCATGACGTCGAAAGGGGAGGCGACGTACTCGTTCATCGTGCTCGCGCACGAATTAATTCATTCTTTGCACCATGTCACAGGTACGCGTCGTGACAATGAAGAAGAGCTGTGGACGACCGGTATCGGCAAATATTCCAACGAGGCGATGACGGAGAATGCCATCCGCGCCGCTTTCGGGCTGAAGCTGCGTGAGGCCTATTACTGATCCACTCCCGATGTCTCCTCTAGCAGTCTGCTGAAAAAGGTTTTCGACCGCTCGGTGCATGCAACATCGTTTCGTCGACCTGCCCCACTTCGCATGAATGAGTCAAGGCTGGCCCATGTGGATTCTTTTCGGTCATTCGTTGCGCTGGTGTTTGGGTTTTTCAGCAAACTGCTAGACCCTATGTCCGCCGCGTGATCGGCGGCCGGCTCCTCGGCATGCATAGTGTCGAGGGTTGTGCCGGGTGGCCGGCGCAGAGCCTCAGGCATGGGGAACGGGCCGGATGGAACATATCACATACGTTGGCCTGGATGTACACAGAGCTACGGTTTCGGTGGTGGTGGCGGAGAGCGGCCGGGCCGGAGAAGTGCGCACAGCAGCACATAGGCCAGCGAGGCGAACCACAGGCGTGTTGATTTTCGCTGAGATGTGACCCGGGATTTCCGGCGAGAATTGACCCACCTTGAGGGCAGAGCGTCGGTTGTTATCTGAACAACGCTAAGAGCGAACGGATCACGAACTCGATCGAAGCCGGGCTTTGCGGCCCGAGTTTTGTCGGAGGCGTAGCGCCTCGTACATGTAGGCGCTTGCCATCATCGGGACTCGTGCTCGCAAACGGCGGCGATTCCTGCTCGGATTGGCTGACAATGGAGCACGCCTCGTGCTTACATTATGCGCCACTGTGCTCGCCATCATCGGGTCGTGCTCGCCAACGGACGGTCGTGCTCACAGTGGCTGCCAACGAAGGATTCGGCTGCGCGAGCCGGGTGCGACCCTTCTCGCTAACCAGGGTTTCTGACGATCCCGGACGCGGGCCGTCCGGAGTCATGTATCGAGGCACTTTGGGTTCTCAGAACTGTTCTTGATTGGCTCGTTCCGAAACGCTACCGCTTGAACGGGTTTCGAGAACACCAGGCCAAGGAAGCGCCTTACGTTGGTCGTGCTCGCCTATGCTTCAAGTGCTGACGAAGCGCGGTGACCTCTGCGGTGGTAATTAGGACCGCACCATCGGCGGGGACCGGCCTGTGAAGATATACCACCCGCGCCATCTCCTCAATTTCTCTCCGATGTTTCCGAAAGACATCGAGGCGACCTTCTCTGCTCAGACCGTCGGCGCCGAAATGATCGTCCATGGCCTCGCGGCTGATTTGACAGGGCACGCGGTCAGGCCCGACCTGCGCCTCGAACATCACCGTGTCATGCGAGAAATTGTAGTGTGGTGAGGCATCCGTGAAACGCAGATCGTGGCTGGGCAGAATGCTCCGGGTCGCCCCGAGCGCGTGGAGCGCGCGGTCCCTCACGGCGGGAGCAATCATGCTCAGTCCCGCCGTCATCAATTCCCGCCATTTCCGTCCGCGACCTTCCGCTTCGCTCCAGGCGTTCCGGAAATCATGTGGCCGCCGGAGGACGAGTCCATCGATGAGCGCCTCTGCCTGCTTCAGGTCTTTGTCGGCCTTCGCCGAACCTTCCATACGCCGCTGGGCGACGATCAGCTTGTGAACGGCATACCGCGCCGGTGATGGCACATTGACCAGGACACCGGCATCGTGCAGCACCACAGCGGGGACTTCCTCGTAAACGAGAAAGTCGAGGAAGCGGAGGGGCGACGCATGAGTGCCGAGCGCGGGAAGGCGGATCGGCGCATCTCGTTCCGGGCCTCTGTTCTCCGTCAGCACGTCCACCCGGAATCCGCTGCCATTCACATAGGATGCGGCTACTCCTGGCGTGAGGTGAGGGGTGGCCCGGAAGGAAGACTCAGCCTTCTGCAGGACTTCAAGCAGAGAAGGGATCTGCTCGTCCTTGCTGATCGCGATCGACACCGCAGTGAACTGCGCGATGTCGATGTCGCCGGTTTGCAGGATCGCGTGAGGCAGGCGGACACCCAGCATGGGGCCGTAGACCTGATACGCGACGGTACCGATAAGACAGGCGCGCAGGCGGAATACACCTGCGACTGCGAGCACGGCCAGGATGGCGCCAGTCTGATCGGGAGGACTTTGGAATCCGGCCCGCCGGAGGGTGGCGATCAAATGTCGCCGTTCCCGGTAGTCGTCTTTTGCTCGTTTGTGTTCTTCGATGCGTTTGCGGAGGTCCGGTGTATCGGGACCAACATATTTGCGGGGTTGGCGGCCCGAAGCGTCGCGGGCGCCCTGCTGGAAGTACCAGTAGTCCCGCTCCTTGACCGTCACTCGAACGAAGCTGCCGGATGGCGGGAACTCCGTGTGGAACGCGGCGGTGGTGCAGCGCTCCACGAGTTCGGCATAGGTGGTTTGGATCATCAGAGAAACGGTGTTAGCCATGACGCGGCTCAGTTATATGTATCCAGTCCCAATAAGTATAATGGCTTGATTGCTGACCGGCAACGCCAGTTATACTTATCCAGGCATGCGAAGCATAACGAGGCGCCGACCCGTCTTGCCCCGACTATTGAGAGGGCAGAGCGTCGGTTGTTATCTGAACAACGCTAAGCGCGAACGTTTGAGGAACGCACGTGACGTGGCTCACGCCGCCATCCTTTCCCGACTGAGGTTGAGCGGCCGGCGCCGTCCTGCTGTAGCGGCGGCCCGGTCCCACAGGAAATCGCCGGAGAAGCCGATGTGCTCCCAGGTAAGCGGCGAAGTGTGGGCGAGCAGTTCGGGAGCCACGGCCTGACGTTGGCTCCGTAGGTGATCGACGGCA
>JASHOA010000055.1 GCA_030041375.1 Acetobacteraceae bacterium | reverse complement strand
CCTGGAACGAGGCCAATGGCACCCGATCCACCGCTGCGACGATGAAGTGGGCAACATCATTCGCTGGCAGCCAGTCCTTGAGGTCCGGCGGCAGCAGAAAAGACTGGTCACGGTTGAACGGTACGAAGTTCGACATAGCTGGATGCTATCCAGCTATCGAGAATTTGGGTACCCCCCAATCCGACACGCTGCTAGCCATCTTGCCATCAACAGATGGCTAGCCTATTTGGTGCCGAGGTGGCGGCGGGGCAGGAGTGGCGTCATGGCCGAGCCACAGCTTTCGGTGCGGAGCGCGAAAGCGCGCGACCTGGCGCGCCGCCTGGCGCGTCGGGAACATCGGTCCATTGCGGACGTCGTGGAGCGGGCGCTCGAAGCCTATGAAATTCGTGAAGCGGGCCGCGAACCGGCGCCCACTTTCTACGCGCGCCTGGCAAACGAGTATGGCAGCGATGTCGATCTGGAGGCCATCATCCGCGAGAATCGGGAGATCGATTCGGGGCCGGAGCTTTGATCTTTCTCGACACCAACGTGATCTCCGAGACGCTGCGCAAAACGCCGAACCGCGCCGTGGTCGCCTGGCTCGTGCGGAACGACGCCGAGTTGGCGCTGCCGACGGTAACGATTGCGGAAATCGCATTCGGCATCGGGAAGATACACCCTGACCAGAGGGCTGTGCGCCTGGACCATGGGCTGGCGTCCTGGCGACATCGCTTTGCAGACCGGATCTTCGCTTTCACGGAAGCCGCCGCATTGGCGTACGGCGAGATCATGAGTGTGGCGCTCAGGCAAGCGAGGCCCATGGCCACGACCGATGGCATGATGGCAGCCATCGCGCGCATCAACGGTGGGCGCCTGGCGACGCGGAACCTGGCGGACTTCGCCACGACGGGGCTCGATGTGGTCTCTCCCTGGGATTTTTGAGTGCGCATGCCGAGACTTCTGTGCGGCCGAGCGCCGCGGCGGAATGCGGCTGGTGCCGGCGGGGCCTACACCCCCTCGCGCTTGGGCGTGAAGTCGGCGTCGCCGTGGACCTGCACGGAAAGCAGGATGCCGAACGAAGCCATGGTCGTCAGCAGCGCCGAGCCGCCGTAGGAGATCAGCGGCAGCGGCACCCCGCCGACCGGGATCAGCCCCATCACCATGGCGAGATTGACGAACACATAGAGGAAAAAATTCATGCCGATCCCGAACGCGACCAGCCGCCCGAACTGATGCCGCGAAGAGAGCGCGATCGCACCCGCCGTGCACACGATCAGGCAGAGCAGGCCGACGAGGGCGATCGAACCCACGAAACCGAACTGTTCGGCGAACAGGGTGAAGATGAAATCCGTCTCCTTCTCGGGCAAAAAGTCGAGCCGCCCTTGCGAGGCATGCATCAATCCCTGCCCCCACATTCCGCCCGAACCGAGCGCGATCTTGGCCTGGATGATGTTGTAGCCGGCGCCGAGCGGATCCCGCGCCGGATCGAGGAAGGTGAGGATCCGCGCCTTCTGATAGCCGTGCAGATGAGCAAACGCGATCGGCGTGGCGAGGCCGCCGAGCACGAGGGCGAGCGCGAAGCTCCACAAGCGGACACCGGCGGCGAAGAAGGTCGTCGCGCCGATCGCAAGCACGATCAGCGCCGTGCCGAGATTGGGCTCCTTCAGAATGAGGACCACCGGCAGCAGGGTCGCGGCGAGCGGCAGCAGCAGGAAGAACGGATTGCCGATGCGCTCCCACGAGGCGCGGTGGAACCAGTGCGCCAGCGCCAGCACCAGTGCCACCTTCATGAATTCGCTCGGCTGCACGGCCACGCCGCCGATCGAGAGCCACCGCTCGGCACCGAGCCCGACCGAGCCGAATTTCAACACCATGACGAGCAGCACGAGCGAGACTGCATAGAGCGGCCAGGCGAGACGCGCGATGATCCGGATATCGACGAACGCGATCGCCAGCATCAGTGCGAAGCCGACCGCAAGGCGGAGGAGCTGACGCTTCGCATAGGGATCGAACGCACCGGTTGCGGAATAAAGCGAGAGCGCGCCGACGCCGCCCAGGAGCACGACCAGAGCCACGAAGAACCAGTTGATCCGCGCGATCTTGCGCGTGAAATCGAACGAGGTGACACGCAGAAGGCGCCCCTCGGCACGCTGCAGCGGGCCGCCCTTCACGCTCATGCGGGCGCGCCCGCCACCCGCGCTCGGCTTGCCGCAACCATGCCGAACGCCGCCTCCATCAGCACCTTGGCGATCGGTGCCGCTGCTTCCGCCCCTTCGTGGCCGTGCTCCACCACCACCGCGGTGGCGAAGCGCGGATTGGCGACCGGAGCGAAGGCGATGAAGAGCGCGTTGGGACGGAATTGCCAGGGCAAGTTCGCGGTATTGAAATTGGCGGCCGCTTCCGCCTTGGACAAGTTGACGACCTCCGCCGAACCGGTCTTGCCGGCCATTTCCATCTTCGGATCCGTGAGGCGCGAGGCATAAGCCGTGCCCAGCGGATTGTTGACCGCCTCACGCATGCCCTGCCGCACGATGGCGAGGTAGGCTTCCGGAATCCCGAGTTCAGGGAACGCGGTTTCGGGCAAAGCCTGGGCGCCGACCTCGGCTGCGACGCGGGGCGAGATGGCCCGCCCGGTGGCGACGCGGGCGGCCATGATCGCAAGCTCGAGCGGAGTCACCTGGTCGAAGCCCTGCCCGATGCCATGGATCACCGTCTCGCCGAGCGTCCAGGCCTTGCCGTGGGCGCGCCGCCATTCGCGCGTCGGAACGAACCCGCTCGCGGCGCCGGGAATGTCGATCTCGGGGGGAACGCCGATGCCGAGCCGGTTCGCCATGGCGGCGATGCGGTCGATCCCGGTGGCGAGCGCGGTGTGGTAGAAGAAGACGTCGCAGCTCTGGCAGATCGCGCTCGGCAGATCGAGCCAGCCATGCCCGCCATGTTCCCAGCACCAGTAGCGATGTCCGCCGAGATCGAGATAGCCCGGACAGAAGAACCGTGTTCCGGGTGAAATTCCACCCGAGGTCAGGCCGGCGAGGGCGGTGACCGGCTTGAAGGTCGAGCCGGGCGCATAGATGCCGGCCAGTGCCTTGTCGAGCAGCGGCGCCCGCTTGTCCGTCATCCAGGCCTTCCACTGCCGGGCCGAGAGACCGGTGTCGAACAAGGTCGGATCGAAGGAGGGGGTGCTGGCGATCGCCCGGACGGCGCCCGACCCGAGTTCGAGCAACACGGCACTCGCACTTCTTTCGGACGCCAGCCTGGCGACCGCCTGGGATTGCAGATTGGCATCGAGATGCAGCCGGACGGTTTCGCCCGGCGTGCCGGGATTGCGCGCGAGATTGCGGATCACGCGGCCGAGCGCGTTGACCTCGAGCCGCACCATTCCCGGCACCCCGGTGAGGGCGCCGTTCCGCCCCCTCTCGACCCCCGCCTTGCCGACGCGAATCCCCGGCAGCGCCAGCACCGGACTGGCCCGCACCTCGGCTTCTGTCGGCGGCCCGACATAGCCGATCAGATGCGCCATGGTGGTTCCGAAGGGATAGAGCCGCGTGGTGCCGACGTCGACGATGAGGCCGGGCAGCGCCGGGGCATTGACCGCGAGTGCCGCCATCTGGTCCCAGGACAGGAAATCCCTGAGCAGCACCGGGATGAAGGGCCGGTGGACCTTGATCTCGCGCTGGATGCGCAGCCGTTCTGCCGCATCCAGCGGCACCAGCCGGTTGAATGCAGCGAGCGTCGCCTTGGCATCGGTCGTGGCATCGACCATCAGGAGCGCCCGCCAATGCGGCTTGTTGCCGGCGAGCAGGGCCCCCGCGCGGTCGTGAATCTCGCCGCGTGGAGGGGCCACCAATCGTGCGCTCACGCGATTGTCCTTGGCCAGCATCGCGTAGTGTGCACCGTCCCTGACCTGCAGGCGGTAGAGGCGAAGCCCGAGCAACCCGAACAGGCCCACCTGCCCGGCGGCCAGTATCATGGCGCGGCGGGTAAAGACTCCTCCGAGCCGCGGCTTCTCCCGCGCCATCTCAGGCGCGTTCCCAGGCGGCGATGCTGCGATGCGCGCGGGTGAGCAGGGCGGCGAGCGGCGGGTAGAGCCCGGCGGTCAGCGCAAATTGAAAGAGTGCCGGGCCGGCTGGCAGGGCCCGGAACATGAGCGCCGAATCGAACGCCCATTCGAGCCCGGCGGCCACTGCCGCCACCGCCACGAACACCAGCCAGACCATCGCGAACTGCTGGCTGGCAAGCCGCCGCCGCCAGCGCAGCGCGAGGCCATAGGTGAAGAGCAGGATCAGCACGCGGACGCCGAGCGGGGCGAAGCCCAGGAGATCCGCGATCAGGCCGAGAAGAAACACCACCGCCGGCGGCATGGCGGCGGGGCGGAACACCGACCAGAAGAAAACCGCCGCCAGGGCAAAGCCAGGCAGAAGCTCCGCCTGTCCCGGCAGCCCGAGAGGGGCTGCGATCGCCAGCATGCCAAGCAGCGTACCGAGGGCTGGAAAGCTCTGCCGGCCGAGCACATCGAACTGCCGCCAGAAGGTCGGCCGGGGGCGGATGCCTGGTGTGCGCTCAATTTCCATTGCCGGCCTCGAGCGCCAGAGCCGCGGACCCTCCTGCGGCTCCCCGCGGAGGGCTGACTTTCTGCAACTGGTAATCGAACAGGCGGACGATGCCGAGCCGGGCGAGTTCCGCATCCGGGATCACGTGCGGCACACCCGATCGCCCGTAATGCACCGTGCCCACCGGCAGACCTTCCGGGAACACGCCGGCGACTCCGCTCGTCACCACCTGCTCGCCCTCTTTCGGCATCGTGCCGGCGGGCCAGAACTGCAACTCCGGCTCGGGCCCGTTGGTGCCGGCCAGGATTGCACGCACACCGCCCTGGCCGAATTTCACCGGAATGCGGCTGTTGAGATCGGTGATCAGCAGCACGCGTGCGCTGGCGCCGCCGGCCTCGGTCACGCGGCCGACCAGCCCGTAGGCGCCGAGTGCGATCTCCCCCGCATGCACCCGGACGGACGGCCCGAGCGAGACCAGCACCGCGCGGTCATAAAGACCGCCGGCGTCCGCCACCGCCCGCGCGGTGACGAACGGCACCTCCGGCGAAGGGATCCAGTGGAGCACCGACTTCAGGTTTGCGTTCTCCGCCTCCAGCGCGAGTGCCACCGCCTGCCAGCGACGGAGCGTGGCATTCTCTGCCCGCAGCCGATCGTTTTCGGCACGCAAATCCGATAACTGTCGCAGTTCCGTCACCACGCCGCGAATCCGTTCCGTTGGCGCTGTGAATGCCGCGTAAATCGGAGTCAGTGCATCCGCGAATGCCATCCGCGCCCGATCGGCGAGGGTCCCATCGATGCGTGCGGCCAGCATCAATCCGAAGGCAGCGGCCATCAGAAGCGGCAGGCTGAGCTTCTCCAGGGCTTCGCGCATCGGGATGGAAAGCCGGATCACGTCTTCCTTCGCTCCTCCATCAAGACCTGCGATCGAATGTTTTCCCCGCTGCTGCCAAACGGGTCAACAGGGCGAGTGAATTATAGCGCGGGTTAATACATGGTGGTCAGAACATTACGCAGTCGTTTCATTTCCTCCAGCGCGCGCCCTGTCCCGAGCGCCACGCATTGCAGCGCGTCCTCCGCCACCACGACCGAAAGCCCGGTTGCCTCGCGCAGCACCTGGTCCACCCGATAGAGGAGCGCCCCGCCGCCGGTAAGCACGATCCCCTTGTCCACGATGTCAGCGGCCAGCTCGGGCGGCGTGTTCTCGAGCGCCACCTTTACCGCCTCGACGATCGCGCCGACCGGCTCGACGAGGCTCTCGGCGATCTGGCGCTGGCTGACGATGACTTCCCGCGGGACCCCGTTCATCAAATCCCGCCCGCGAACCTCCCGCCATGGCCCTTCGTCGGCATCCTCCGGCGGGGTGGCGGCGCCGATCTCCATCTTGATCCGCTCCGCCGATCCTTCGCCGATCAGGAGATTATGGTGGCGGCGGATGTAGCTGATGATCGCCTCGTCCATCTTGTCTCCGCCCACCCGCACACTGCGGGAATAGACGATGCCGCCGAGCGAGATGACCGCGACCTCGGTGGTGCCGCCGCCGATATCGACGATCATGCTGCCGGAGGGCTCGGTTACCGGCAGGCCGGCCCCGATCGCCGCGGCCATCGGCTCCTCGATCAGCCGCACCCGGCGCGCGCCGGCGCTTTCCGCGCTTTCCTGGATGGCGCGGCGTTCGACGGCGGTCGATCCGGATGGCACGCAGACGATGATCAGCGGGCTCGCGAGGATTCTCCGGTTGTGCACTTTACGGATGAAATGCTTGATCATTTCTTCCGCTACCTCGAAATCGGCGATCACGCCGTCGCGCAGGGGGCGAATGGCGGAGATGTTGCCCGGGGTGCGCCCGAGCATCTGCTTCGCCTCCTCGCCCACTGCCAGGACCTGCTTTCGCCCGCGCACGTCGGCGATCGCCACCACCGAAGGCTCGGCGAGCACGATCCCACGCCCCTTCACGTACACCAGCGTGTTGGCGGTACCGAGATCGATCGCCATGTCCGCGGACATGATCCCGAGCAGGCGTGCGAACATCGGTGAGCCTTATCGTTGAGAGCGGCAGGGATTAAGCCTGTCGCCCTCTTTGCGACAAGGGGCCGCCTCAGGCGGCATCCTGCTTCGCGGAGGCGGTGCCCGGGCAGCGGGCAAACCGCCGCGGCAGGGCCTCGAGGTTTCTGCGTAACCGCCCGAACGCCGCCACTCCGGCCAGGCGCCGGTCCAGGAAGGCGAGCGTCGCCGCCTCGTCCTCGCTCTGATCGGCGATCCAATAGAGAAGTGTCGCCGAGTAGATCGCGGCCAGGCTGGCCCGCTTGGTGTACCAACTGAAATCCGCCGCCTTGTCGCCGGCGGCATGCCAGATCGAATCGACGGTGCGCGCCGTGATGCGCGTTGCGGTGCGGGTTGCGCCGGCCCGCCCGAGCGCCGAAAGCGCACGGCGCACCGCCTCCCGATGCGGCCGGAGCCTGTGCAGGCGGAGCGCCACCAGCGCGCGCACGCGCCGTGCCAGGCCGGCCTCGGTGAGGCTGCCGGCCTCCGCTTCCATCTCCCTGTCGACCAGATCGCTCCAGGCCTCGATGAGCCCGAGAGCGCCATCCGGGAACAGGTTCGGCGCCATCTCGGGCGGTTCGCCGAGATCCGCGAGCCCCGCCCGCAGGGCGCGCATGGTCCAGCCGTCGAAGGGCACGTGCGGCAGCATGCCGCGGATCGCGGCATCGCGCTCCGCGCTTCGTTCCGGCATCCCGATCATCCCGCCCCCTCCATGGCACCGGCCCGTGCCAGCTCCTCGGTAAAGCCGAACTTCGAAAGGTCCTGCATCCGCATCGGGTAGAGGATTCCGTCCAGATGATCGTATTCGTGCTGCACGACCCCGGCATGGAAGCCGCTTGCCACCGCCCCAACCGGCCTTTCGTCGCAATCGACGCCGGCATAGCGGATGCGCGCATAACGCGGCACGGCCGCCCTGAGCCCGGGGATGGAGAGGCAACCCTCCCAGCGCAGTATGCGCTCCTCGCCGAGAAACGCGATCTCCGGGTTGATCACGACCGTGATCGGCATCGCCCCGTCGTCGCCCGCAGCGCCTGCCCGCTCGGGCGGGATGCGGAACACGAACAGGCGCAACGGCACGTGCACCTGCGGTGCGGCGAGGCCAACCCCGCCGGCATCCAGCATCGTCTCGATCATGTCGGCGACGAGATGGCGAATTTCCGCCGCGCCGGGTTCGCCCACCGCTTCCGCCTTCCGGATCAGGATCGGGTGGCCCATGCGGGCGATCTTGAGGATGGCCATGTCAGATCCAAGATTGTTTCCGGGCCAGGGTTTTGCCAGCCGCGCCGTGGTGCTATAGCCCGCCGGTCGAGACGTTGGCACCCCGGATCGGCCGGGGCGCATCGGACAGGAAAGGAGACGAAAGCCAGGTGCAGGTATTGGTACGCGACAACAACGTCGATCAGGCGCTGAAAGCGCTCAAGAAAAAGATGCAGCGGGAGGGGGTGTTCCGGGAGATGAAACTCCGCCGCCATTACGAGAAGCCTTCCGAGCGGCGGGCCAGAGAGGCCGCCGAAGCGGTGCGTCGCGCCCGCAAGCTCGAACGCAAGCGCCTGGAACGCGAAGGGTTCTGACCTGCCTCCCCCGCCTCAGGCTGGGGATGGCGCCGCCGGCACATTCTCAG
Source organism: Acetobacteraceae bacterium (assembly GCA_030041375.1). Lineage (GTDB taxonomy): Bacteria > Pseudomonadota > Alphaproteobacteria > Acetobacterales > Acetobacteraceae > JAKAWQ01. Next base: position 25,364 of record JASHOA010000055.1, on the reverse strand, counting down.
GACGGCGGCCTTCGGAACGTCGTCGCAGCGCGCTTCCCGGCAACCGGCCAGGCCGGTCATAGAGCCAGCCCTGGCCGAGATCGGCGCCGAGCGCCCGGCTCAGTTCTTCCTCTTCCGCGCTCTCGATCATCTCGACCACCACCTTGGCCCCGACATCGCGCGCCAGCGCCACCATCGAGCCGAGCATCGCCCGCTCGCGGCCGCTCTTCCGTGCGGCACGCAGGAAACTGCCGTCGATCTTGACGTAGTCGGCGCGGAATTCGCGTAAGTACCGGAAGGCTGCCGCACCGGCGCCGAAATCATCGAGACAGACCGGAATCCCTGCGGTGCGGAGAGCGGCGAGCATCTCGCGTGCCGAAGCAATGTCTTCGATCTCCGCCGTTTCCGTCAGCTCCACCAGAAGCCGGCTGCGCCGGCCGTGCCCGGCGTCGAGAAGCCGGACCAGCCAGCGACGAAATGCCTCGCTCTGGAAGGAAAGCCCGGAAACGTTCACGGCGACCGCCGCCTGCGGGACTTCCGCCAGCACCGCGAACGCCTCTTCCAGGACCGCTGCATCCAGCTCCTCGGCAAGACCCGCCGCTTCGGCGGCGGTCACGAATTCCTGCGTCGAGGGTGGGCGGGTGCCAGGCTGCGAGGAAAGCCTGAGCAGGGCCTCGTAGTGGCGCACGGCGTGGTCTGCCAGGCCGACCACGGGCTGGAACGCGAGCTCGAAGCGGCGGGCGGCGATCGTCGATTGCATCGCGTGCCGCTCTCTGGCGGCGCGCTCGAGGAAGCCCGAGAGGCCGCGCGAAAAGCCTGCTTCGTGCAGCCTTTTCAGCCCGCCCTCGCCGAACGAACGGAGCGCGAAACGCAGCGCCCGCGCCACGTCCGGGAGCGCCGCCCCTTCCTGGGCCAGGGCCAATCCCGCGCCCTTGACCTGCACCGGGTCCCCCTTCTCACGCCAGATTTCCTCGAGCCGCGCGCAGAGCTTCTCCAGATCGACCGGGGCCTCCGAGAGCATCCCGTAACGCCCGGGTGAGAGGGTGCCGAAGAGAGGCCGCGCCCGAGCCCAGGCGGCGGGCCCGGCCTCGGCGATCCGGCCAGCGATTTCCGGCGCGGCAGGTCCCGAACTGCCCTCAGCCACCACTTCGAGCAAGGACAGCGATCCCGAACCGCTGTCCTTGAGCCGCGCCGTTGCTTCGAGGCGGAAGGCATCCACCCCGACGAGCGTCTCCACTGCCGCCGCCAACGGCTCCGGCAGCCTCCCGAGGGTCGCGGAAAGCCCCCCTGCCCCTTCGCCATTTGCCAATGCCGCGAAGCAGATCGGGTCGCGTGCGGCGTTGTTGAGATGAACGACGATCGGCGCCACGCGGCCCAACGAGGCGGCATGCGCCAGCGCAGAAGCCAGCACGCCATGATCGGCGGGAACGATCAGGCGGCTGATATCCTGGCCGAGGAATGATTCCGGCGGCGCTCCGAGCCGCGCCCCGAAGGCGCCCGTCGCATAGCGGATCACCCCGTCCGGGCCGAGCTCCAGCAAGAGATCGGCGGCGGTGAAGGCGAAGCGCAGGAACCGTTCTTCTCTCGGCGGCGCCCCGGCACGCTCGCCCGGCGCCTTGCGTCCCACGCTTTCACCGTTTGCCACCGCGCCCATGCCGCCGGCTCCTCGCGGGGGCCGAACTCAACGCGATATGGTTATCGATCCGTAAAGCCGCGCATCACGGACCGCGGCGCCCGACGCCGAGCATGGCCAGCCCGAATATTCCAGCGGCGATCGTGGCGACGATGATCAAGAGGCGAAGCCTGGCTCCCACCGCCGCCTGTTCTGCTTCCACATGAGCCGTAAGCCGCGCCCGCTCCGCCGCCACCCGCGCTTCGAGAGTGCCGGGTCCCTCCAGCACGGAAGCGGCAGGCGTGCCGAGCGCAGGACGGAGGCGGGCGAGCTCTGCCGCTCTATCCGGCTTGCCGGAAACTGCCAGCACCTCGTCCAGGACCACCTCCTCGCGGATCGCGCGTGCCAGCGGCACGGGTGCGGCGTAGGTGGCGAAAACTCCGGCCAGGCCCACGATCACGAACGCCATCGCCAGAAAGCCTGCCGCTCCGCCGCTCGGTCTGTCGGCCATGGGCACTCCGTTACCCGCCACAGCGTGGGCTTCCCAACTCGCCACCAAGCTGTCAACCGGTCACGCCGGAAGGAAAAGGCGACCCGCAAAGCGCTCTCCATACCGAGGTCCGCCTGGCGCCCATCCCGGCCGTCACCTTGCATGCCCGGTATAGCGAAGCAGACGTTCCATTTCCGGATCCCTGAACGTCGAACCAACCGGGTCTCGCGCTTTATTCGAGCCCGCGATTCACGCCCTCCGACGTTTCCGCCTCGGGCGACCGCGGGCTAGGAGCCGAGCGTCCACATCTAAAGCCGATGCGCCTTGAGCCGACTGCGATGCGTCGCCTGCTTCGCACGGTTGCCACAGATCGCCATGCTGCACCAGCGTCGCGCATGGCCCCTTGTGTGGTCGGCGAAGAGGAGCGTGCAGGCCGGGCCTGCGCAGGCCTTCACGTTGGAAAAGTCCTCCGCAGAGACGAGACGCGCCAACGCCTCGCCGACGGGCAGCAGAAGAGAGTCGGGATTGCCCCAACGGCGCACGGTCTGAAGTTCGAAGGACGCCTGGCCGGTCGGCCGAAGGGTGATCCGGCTGAACGTCTCGTCGCGCTCGAGCAGACCATTGAGCGGCGCCAGCTCGGTGAACGCTTCGGCCGTCAGGGGGCGGCCCTTGTGCCGGTGCACGAAGCCTCTGAACCATTCGCGCAGGCTCCGTGCCTGATCCGCGAGCCTGTCCAGCTCGCCGGGCAGGGCGCGTGCTCGCATGTTCCGGAGCACGTCGCCCGGCACCAGGCGGGCTTGCCCGAGCCAGCTCAGATAGCCCTCGCCGTCCTCGATCCAATCAATGGCGGTATCGACCGGCGTCGCGATCGAATTCAGGAAATCCAGCCCGAGCGCATCGCCGACAAAGATCGCAGGCGGACGGCGATCCATCAAAACTCCTTACCCGGCCCGGCGAGAGCGGGCCGCGACGCCTTCGCCAATGGCGCCTGTGGATAACCCCTCCAAAGCCCATTGACAAGTTATCAAGGATATTGCTAACCGCCGTTGCGTCTGTATACAGGTTATGAATCCTCCCGTCTCTTTTGCAGGAGAGCGATGATGTCCCCGAGCGATGTGAGCGTGGCGCTCGTCCATGGCGCCTGGGCCGACGGATCGAGTTGGGCAAAGGTCATCGGGAAGCTGGCGGCCGACGGCATCAGGGTCGTGGCGCCGCCACTGCCGCTGACGTCTTTCGAGGACGACGTGGCGGCGCTCGATCGCGCCCTGGAGCGGGTGCCGGGGCCGGTCGTCCTCGCGGGCCACGCCTATGCTGGCGCCGTGATCGCGGCCACGCAGAGCGACAAGGTGAAGGCGCTCGTCTATGTCGCAGCGCTGGCGCCGGACGAGGGCGAGACGGTCGCGGACGTGTTCTACCGCTTCGAGCCGCATCCTGAGGCACCGAAGCTCGCGCCCGACCATCATGGGCCGATTTATCTGCCCGACACGGCCTACCCGGCCGCCTTTGCACAGAACGCCACGGCCGAAGAGCTCGCGGTGCTGGCGGCGGTCCAGCGGCCCATCTCAGCCGCCTGCATCACCGCAGCCGTGCCGCGGCCGCTTTGGAAGGACCGCCCGGCCTGGTTCCTGGTGGCCGAGCAGGACCGCATGATCGTCCGGGACAATCAGCGCTTCATGGCCGCGCGCATGCAGGCCCGGATGCGATCGCATGCCGCCGATCACGCGCCGATGGTGACCGCACCGGCCGTCGTCCTGGAGGTGCTCCGGGAGGCGATCATCGCGGTCCGCGCCGAGAGCGCCGCATAACCCCACGGACCGATCCGGGGCGGTTTGCCGAGTTCTTTGCTAACCTTCATAAAGTTCCATGCCAGGTTACGACATGATGAAAGGAGATGCGTCATGACTGCCATCAGATACCGGACCGCCGACGTGGACGGCTTCCAGATCTTCTATCGCGAGGCCGGTCCGCCGGGGGCGCCGAAGCTGCTCCTGCTGCACGGTTTCCCGAGTGCCGGCCACATGTTCCGCGACCTTATTCCGCTGCTCGCCGATCGCTTCCACATCGTCGCCCCGGACCTGCCGGGCTTCGGCCACTCCGACATGCCGGGCCGCGGCCTCAGCTTCGATTGGATCGCGGAGGTGATCGACCGCTTCACCGAGATCGTCGGCTTCGATCGCTACGCCGTCTATGTCTTCGACTACGGCGCACCCACCGGCTTCCGGCTTGCGGTGAAGCATCCGGACCGGATCGCCGCGATCATTTCGCAGAACGGCAACGCCTACGAGGAGGGGCTGAGCGACGGCTGGAACCCGATCCGCGCCTATTGGCAGGATCCGTCCGCAGCCCATCGCGAGGCGCTGCGTGAATTTCTTTCGCCCGGGACCACGATCTGGCAATATACGCACGGCGTGCCCGACCCGACGATGGTCTCGCCGGACGGATATTCGCTCGACAACTTCCACCTGGCCCGGCCGGGCGCCGACGAACTGCAACTCGACCTGTTCGGCGACTACAAGAGCAACGTCGCGCTGTATCCGGCCTTCCAGAACTATTTCCGGACCCGCAAGCCGCCATTGCTCGCGGTGTGGGGCCGGAACGACCCGTTTTTCGTGCCGGCAGGCGCCGAGGCGTTCAAACGCGACATCCCTGCGGCCGAGGTGCGCTTCTTTGACACCGGGCATTTCGCGCTGGAGACCCACGCCGCCGAGATCGCGACCGCGATCCGCGGCTTCCTTTGCCGCTGATTCCGCAACCGGCGACCGTCCCGCGGTGCCGGCGGGGGCACCGATCAAACCCATGGAGTGAAGGAGAACGGAGATGTCGAAGTCAGTCGCCATCGTCACCGGGGCCAGCCAGGGCATCGGCCAAGCCACCGCCATCCGCCTCGCGCGCGACTTCTCCGCACTGGTCCTGGTGGCGCGCGACCGCGCCCATCTGGAGCAGACGGCGGGAGCAGTCAGGACCGCCGGCGCGGCGGCCCTGGTCATCGATGCCGACCTTGCCCAGCCGTCGGCCGCGCAGGCGGTGGTCGATCAGGCTTTGGCCGCGTTCGGCCGGATCGACGCGCTCCTGAACATCGCGGGCGCGGTGCCGCAGATCGACCTGTTCGAGATGACGGATGCGCAATGGGAAAGCGGACTGGCGCTGAAGCTGCACGGCGCGCGGCGGCTCACGATCGCTGCATGGCCAGCGTTGAAGGCGGCGAAGGGTTCGGTGGTGCTGATGTCGGGCAATTCGGCGCTCTTTCCGAAGGCGCCCTATGCGGCCGTGGGCACGATCAATGCTGCGATCGTCGCGCTGGCGAAGGCGTTCTCCGACCGCGGCATCAGTGATGGCGTGCAGGTCAACAGCGTTCTGCCCGGCCCGGTGATGACCGGTCGCCGCCGTTCCTATCTCCAGCATTGGGCGCCGCTCCACAACATGACGGTCGAAGAGGCGACGACCAATTTTCCAAGGGAAGCCGGCATCGCCCGCTACGGCGAGCCGGAAGAGATCGCGGAACTGATGGCCTTCCTGGTGTCGCCGGGCGCCCGCTGGATGACCGGCTCGACGCTCCGCATGGATGGCGGAGAGGTGAAATCAATTTGACGGACATTACGGTCGGAACCGATCCCGCCCCTTTTCCCGTTTCGACGCCCGGGCTTCCCGAGCGCAGCCGTTCCGCCTGCGGCCAACTCATCCGACAGGCCCGTACAGCGATCCTCGCGCCGGCCTGCTGTCAGCCACCTGCACCGGAAAGCAAACGCAGTCGCGCGGGCAGCGTCTCAGCTTGCAGGTCCACGTCGCGTGAAAGGCGGACATAGGAGATTCGCTCCACCCACGGCTGATGTGCCCCCTGAAGCGGTCGCTATTCCGGCCGGTGTTCCTCAGCCAGACCTGACCAGAAGGAATCCCTTCACCGCCCGCGCTCTCTCAGTCGGCCGTGCCTCGATAGTGCCGGGTCCCTCCAGCACGGAAGCGGCAGGCGTGCCGAGCGCAGGACGGAGGCGGGCGAGCTCTGCCGCTCTATCCGGCTTGCCGGAAGCTGCCAGCACCTGGTCCAGAACCACCTCCTCGCGGATCGCGCGTACCAGCGGCACGGGTGCGGCGTAGGTGGCAAAGATTCCGGCCAAGCCCACGATCGCGAACGCCATCGCCAGAAAGTCTGCCGCTCCGCCGCTCGGTCTGTCGGCCATGCGCACTCCATCCCCGCTTCACGGCCGGCTTCCCAACTCGCAATCTCGCTGTCAATTATGCGCACCGCAATAGAAGACAGCCACGCAGGCAGCGTGTCGGCCCGAGGTTCCGGATCAGATGAAAGGCCGACGCAAAAGGCTCGCCAAATTGAAGTCTCTCTGCGCCCATGGCAGTCGTTCCAGCCGCTCAGCCCATCGCCCGAGAGCGGACATCACTATCGACACAGCCAGTGCCCTTCTGCCTTCGCCAGTACAGGGAAAGATTCCCTGAAATGGAGAGCTTTTCGACGAGTCAAGCCAACTTATCATATCATCTGCGATATAGATCGGTGGCTTGATTCCACGGTCGGCGAAAGGATTACAATTCGCAATTTCGGTGCTATAGCAGCTTCGTGGGAGGAAAGGATCGTGAAGCAGCATGGGTGAGTTTCCAGCTTGGTTTCCTGAAGGATGTCCACAAGGCGCAAGCGAGGTGACTGCTATTCTCTTCCACGGTTGTGAGACCAACCCCTCAACGGAAGAGGACTTCACACCTCATGCTCGATCGCAGGTCCCCAGGAAGAAAGAAAGGGCACGCAGGGCAGGCTGTATGGCTTACGGTCTTTCAATGTGGACTTCAGAGGAAGATGCGCACCACGCGCAAGAATTGTTCAGATATGCCGCACGATGGCACATCTTTCGTGGAGAAGTGACGCCAAACGATGGTCGGCTTGCCCCAACACCGGCACGGAATCAGTCGGCGCATCATACATTTTGGTCGTATGATGGCGTGAATCTAATGGTAAAGTTCGCGCTAGCATTCCCGCCGATAGCCGGCCGGGCATAGATATATGTGGCAAAACTGGAAAACAGGTAAGCAGGATTGGGATTTAGGAAACCTATCTCCCGACGAAGTTCTGTATTACCTAGATGGTCCCGCAATATTTACTTGCCGAATCGGATTTTCCACTTATTTATTTTTCAAGTCCGACGAGTTAGACACTGGAGACTACTACATAGCCGCGCCTATCACGCAAGACGAGTTGCAGGCCTTAAAGGACGGTCGTCTTTCTGTCCGTGGGGCCTTGAGCCAGCCAACGATTTGGCTGCTGCAGCTTGACTTCGATTTGCGGGTCAAGCGCTACGAAGAAAAGCGTGAGGCCGAAGTGCGCACGCTGCTACCGAAATCGGGCGTGCCGTTGTTCAGCAAGTTCCGCACGGCGCCAGACTCCCCCGCTCAGACCGACGCATTTTTCGCCTTCAAATTCCTTGGAGATAAGCTTTCCGAAAAACGGATGCCATTTTCCACGTTCAAGAATTTGGTGGATAACGTTCACGACCTTGTCCGTGGTGCTCTCACCCCCCCATCGCTAAGCGCGGGATACGACCGAAGGTTCATGGATTTTGCGGTTCGCCAGCCGGAGTTTGCCAGCCTCCTCATTGCGATCGACCGACCGACCATAGACGCGAAGCAGCTTCGCGCGCGAGCGCGAACTCGCAATCTAGACCCGGATGCAGTTGCTCAGGAGGTGCGTGACCGGAGTCGTGCGTTCGCCGAACAAGTGGAGCGCGCGGTGAACTTCGCCACGACAGGCCGACTACCGGAGCGGTTTGCGGCTGAAAATTTCGCCTTTCTTCAAAAAATCTCTAACATTCTTCCCGCTAGCGGCTCCGACATCTCTAAGCTGCAGTTCTCTTCGAATGCTAATGGTGCGCAGACATTTGTCGAGATTGACGCAGCCGCCGGAGATCGGATTAGGGGAGTTGTTGAGGGCGACGGACACAGCAAAATCTACATAACGGGCGTAGTGACTGGTATTATTGGGAAATCAAATACGTTCAGGATTGATACTGACTTCAACAGAGAGGTGACATGTCAACTCGACAAGCGTCAGTTCGACGAGTTGCTAGAGCAGGACCGACTTAAGTACGGAGTTCGGATAGGCGTAAAAGGTCGATACCGAAAACGCGATTTTCGCGACTGGATGGAAGTTGAAGGCAGTCCGGACTTCCTTTAATTGGCGGATTATTCGTCTGCTGGCTTGGAATGGGTTCAGGGGAATGTCCGTTTCTTGCGCGGACAGCCTTTGAGCCGACATTCTGTTTTCGGCCAAGATCGGACGTCGTCATTCACGCCGCCAAAGTCAGCTATGAGCCGGACGTTGAAATTCAAACTGAGGCACTACCTCTGCGGCCGGCGTCCTGACACCGCGGTTCTCACGTCTACCCCACCCCTACCGGAGCGATCGGGCTGATGCGCCCTTCGCCTGGATCAAGGAAACGGCCTTCCTGTCGAAAGAGACAAACGTGCTCGCGCCGAGCCAGGCGCCTTCGTAGGCAATCACGCCGTCAGCAAAGTCGCCGCCTTCATCCAGCACCGCCAGTCCGGCTTCCACGGCCGGCCGGTTCACGGCCACATCCCGACTGTTCACGAGCCGCCTGATCGTTTGCGCGACGTCCGCTATCGGAGTTTCGTAGCCCTTAGACCCTTGTCGGTCTGACTGGGCCGTCCGACAAGGGTCCAGGACATTGTTTGAGCCCGCGATTCACGCCCTCCGACGATTCCGCCTCGGGCGATCGCGGGCTAGCCAGAACCCAAACGAGCTCACAAAGCGCCGGCAGCGCCAGCGCAACGAGATCCGCGTTCGCGAGTTCGTTCCGTGCAAGCTTGCTCTGCACTTCGTGGTCGCCCGTAATCGCCCGCACCAGAACGCTCGTGTCGGGTGTAATTTTCACTGCCTGCCGGCCCATCCCCGGGCTGCAATCCGTTCAATCTCCTCGAGCGGAAGTGTCCGCCCGCCTTTTCTCTTCAGCGCGCCGAAGAGATCCGATATTCCCCCGGCCGGCTGCGCCGTCCTGATCGGGAACAGCGCCTTGACAGCGCCGGGACCGGCCCTTACCTCGCCCTGGCCGCTTCCGGTCGCCGGACCAGGCGGGCGATGGGAACCGCGAGCCATGAAGATCCGTAACAGCCTCCGCTCCGCCAAGACGCGCGACAAGAACTGCCGGCTGGTCCGCCGCCGCGGCCGGGTCTACGTCATCAACAAGAAGAACCCGCGGATGAAGGCCCGCCAGGGGTAACCCGCCGGGGCTGCTTGCGGGATCCCGCGCGCCGGACCATCTTCTCCTCCAGGATTCTGTACACCGATTGGGGAGGTCGCGCTTGATCGCGCTGCCCGAGCCGAAGGCGGCCGTCGTCGCTCGCCGCGAGGCCATTCTCGCCGACCTGGCCCGTCTCGTCGGGCCTGACGCTCTGGTCTCCGAACCGCATTGCCTGCGCGCCTACGAGACGGACGGGCTGGCCGTCTATCGCCAGCCGCCGCTCGCCGTCGTGCTCCCGTCCACCACCGAAGAGGTCGCGGCCCTGCTCCGCTACTGCAAGGCAGAGGGCATCCGCGTGGTGCCGCGCGGCGCCGGCACCAGCCTCTCCGGCGGTGCGCTGCCGCTGGCCGACGCCGTGGTGATCGGCCTCATGCGGATGAACCGCATCCTCGCCATCGACTATGCCGACCGCGTGGCGAGCGTACAGGCCGGCGTGACCAATCTCGGCATCACCGGTGCGGTCTCCACGCAGGGCTTCTTTTATGCGCCCGACCCGTCGAGCCAGCTTGCCTGCATGATCGGCGGCAACATCGCGATGAACTCGGGCGGCGCGCATTGCCTGAAATACGGCGTCACGGCCAACAACGTGCTCGGCCTCACCATCGTCACCATCGAGGGCGAGATCATCCGCCTCGGCGGCACTCATCTCGACGCCGCCGGCTATGACTGGCTCGGCATCCTCACCGGCAGCGAGGGGCAGCTTGCGATCGTCACCGAGGTCACGGTGCGCATCCTGCGCAGTGCCGAGGGTTCGCGCGCCATGCTCGCCGCCTTTCGCTCCAACGAAGTGGCCGGCGCCTGCGTGGCGGCCATCATCGGCTCCGGCATCATCCCGGTCGCGCTCGAATTCATGGATCGCCCCGCCATCCACGCCTGCGAGGCCTTTGCCCACGCCGGCTATCCGCTCGACGCCGAAGCGATGCTGATCATCGAGGTCGAAGGGAGCCCGGCGGAGCAGGAAGATCTCATGTCGCGGCTCGGCGAGATCGTCGGCCGGTTCGACCCCCTTGGCCTCAAGATCGCAACGACGGCCGAAGAGTCCGCCGCCATCTGGAAGGGACGCAAGGGCGCGTTTGGCGCGATCGGAAGGATCAGCCCGGACTATCTTTGCATGGACGGCGTCATCCCGACCTCGCAGCTTTCTTCGGTGCTGCACCGGATCGGCGAGATGAGCCGCAGTTTTGGCCTCGCTGTCGCCAACATCTTCCACGCCGGCGACGGCAATCTGCATCCGCTGATCCTGTTCGATGCCAACGATCCGGAGAGCATGGCGAAGGCGGAGAAATTCGGTGCCGAGATCCTGAAGCTCTGCGTCGCAGTCGGCGGCTGCCTCACCGGCGAGCATGGCGTCGGCGTCGAGAAACGCGAGCTGATGGGGGTGCAATTCTCCGCCGCCGATCTCGAACAGCAGCGGCGCGTCAAATCGGTCTTCGATCCCGACTGGCTGCTCAACCCGAGCAAGGTCTTCCCCCTCGGCGCCACACCCCCCGTCATTCACGCCGCATGATGGCGGCCGAGGCGCCGTCGGACGAAGCGGGGCTCGCCGCTCAGATCGCCGCTGCCAGAGCCGCCCGCGAACCGTTGCTGATCGCGGGCAATGCCAGCAAGGCGCCGATGCTGCGCCCGGTGCAGGCAGCGCGCACGCTCTCGACCCGCAATCTCGCCGGCATCACGCTGCACTCTCCGGCCGAGCTGGTGCTTTCCGCCCGCGCCGGCACAACTCTTTCGGAGATCGAAGAGGCGCTCGCCGCCCATGGCCAGCACCTGATCGCCGAGCCGCCGGATTTGCATGTCCTGCTGGGAACGGAATCCGCGGCCACCCTCGGCGGCACGGTCGCGGCCAATCTCTCCGGTCCGCGGCGCATCGCCGGGGGCGCGATACGCGACCATGTGCTGGGCATGCGCGCGGTGAACGGCGAAGGAACCGCGATCCGCTCCGGCGGCCGGGTACTGAAGAACGTCACCGGGCTCGATCTCTGCAAGCTGATTGCCGGCAGCTTTGGCACGCTCGCCGTGATGACGGAGATCACGCTGAAAGTGCTTCCTGCTCCGGAACGAACGGGGACGGTCGCGATCGCCGGGCTCGATGCCGCAGCGGGGGTCGCCGCGCTGGCCGCCGCACTCGGCTCGCCGTACGCGGTATCGGCTGCCGCCTATCTGCCGGACGGGGCCGCGGAGGCGCTGCCTGGCCTGGCCGGGCTTGCCGTCCATCCCGGCGTCGCGCTGGCACGGATCGAGGAGTTCGCGCCGAGTGTCGCCTATCGCAGCGAGCGCCTGGCCGCCGCGCTTGGCCGCTTCGGCGCCGCGCGGGTGATCGAGGACGCCGAGAGCCGCCCGCTCTGGCGAACAATTCGCGACGCGCTGCCGCTTGCCGCCGGCCTTGCCGAGAGTGACGCCGTCTGGCGGATCTCCGTTCCGCCCTCGCAAGGGCCGCGACTGGCCGCCGCGGCTGCCGCCGTCGGCGGGCGCTGGTTCCTGGACTGGGGGGGCGGCCTGGTCTGGATCAGCGCGCCCGCGGATGAAGCGAGGCATCGCTCGATCACGGAGGCGGCGAGTGCTGCCGGCGGGGTCTGGACGCTGCTGCGCGCGCCGGCATCGCTCCGCCCCGGCCTCACCGCACTGCCGCCGCTCTCGCCCACTCTCGAGCGCCTCACCAGGCGCGTGAAGGCGGCCTTCGATCCGGCCGGAATCCTGAACCCCGGCCGCATGTACGCCGGTATCTAGCCCGATCGGCCGGCCCGCATGACCGTCTATTCCTGGATTCTGATCCCGGCCCTGATGATCGGGTTCTTCTGCGGCACCGCGGCCTACTACCGAACGCGCCAGGATCGCACGCTGCTGGCACGCACGATTCTTGCCTTCTGCCTTCTCACCTTTGCGCTCCTCATGTTTTACGTCGTAGAGGTGAATCCGTATCTCCAGCCACCTTTCGTCACCTTGCTCTTTTTCGGACTTTCGCTGCTGCTGCTCATCACCGGCATCTCATTTCTGGTGTTCGTTCCGAGCGCCGCGACCGGGCGGCTCGGTTTTGCCGAAGTCCACGCTTTGTTGCCGGAGAGCATCCTCGAACTCTCGCCGGGCGAGATGCGCGCGCTGCTGCCGGCCCGCTTCCAGGGGTACGCCATGCAAGAAGTCCAGGTGCTGGTCATGATCGAACTCTCGCGCATGGCGCCAGAGGCGATTCGCAAGCTGACGCCCGAAACGCTCAAGGCCGCGCTCCGGCGGAACGTTCCCCATTCAATCCTCGACCCGAGGTAGGCGATGCAGACCCACTTCACGTCCGCCCAGCTTGCCGATCCGGATCTTGCTGTCTGTAATCAGGTACTGCGCACCTGTGTGCATTGCGGCTTCTGCACGGCCACCTGCCCGACCTTCGTCCTCCTGGGCGATGAGCTCGATAGTCCGCGCGGCCGCATCTACCTCATGCAGGAGATGCTGGAGTCGGGCACGGCGCCGAGCAGAGACGTCGTCACGCACATCGACCGTTGCCTCTCATGCCTTGCCTGCATGACCACCTGCCCGTCCGGCGTGCATTACATGCATCTTGTCGATCATGCCCGCACCCATATCGAACGCACTTACCGCCGCCCCGCCGCCGAGCGGCGGCTGCGAGCGCTGCTCGCCGCCACACTTCCTTACCCCGCCCGCTTCCGCGCCGCCCTCCGCGCGGCGCGCGCCGCGCGCCCGTTCCGCCGCCTGCTCGGCACCCGGCTCTCCGCCATGCTCGCCCTGGTGCCTGCCCGCCTGCCCGCCCCCGGCGTGTCGGGAGAGCCGCGTGTTCACCCGGCCATCGGCCCGCGCCGTGCGCGCGTGGCGCTGCTCGCCGGCTGCGCGCAGCAAGTGCTGGCGCCTTCCATCAACGAAGCCACGATCCGTCTCTTCACCCGGCTCGGGGTCGAGGTCGTGGTGGCGCGCGATTCCGGCTGCTGCGGCGCGCTCGTGCACCATCTCGGCCGGCACGGCGCAGCACTCGCCGCGGCGCGGCAGAACATCGCCGCCTGGGAGCGCGAGATTTCCGCTGACGGGCTGGATGCCATCATTGTCAACGCTTCCGGTTGCGGCACGATGGTCAAGGATTATGGCTTCCTTTTCCGCACGGAGCCGGAGCGCGAGGCAGCCGCGCGCGTCTCGGCCCTGGCTTTGGACATCAGCGAGTTCCTGCATCGTCACGGCTACGAACCGACGCGCGCATCCCCCGGAATCCGCGTGGCCTATCACGCCGCCTGCAGCCTCCAGCACGGTCAGCGCGTGACCACCGAGCCGAAAGCGCTGCTCGCGCGCGCGGGTTTCACCGTGCTCGAGCCCAAGGAGCCGCATCTCTGCTGCGGCTCCGCCGGCACCTACAATCTCCTGCAACCGGAAATCGCCAGCAAGCTCCGCGAGCGCAAGCTTTCCAACCTCGAGGCAACGGATGCGACGGTGATCGCGGCGGGCAATATCGGCTGCATCACCCAACTCGCCTCCGGCCGCCTGCCGGTCGTCCACCCCGTCGAACTGCTCGACTGGATGGCCGGCGGCCCGAAGCCCGCCGCGCTCTGAGGCGGCCGGGGCCGAATCGTTACGGCGGCAGAAGCGCGTCCACCACGGCTGGAGTGGGCCCCTCTGCGACCCCGGGCGAGGTCCGCCAGGATCGCGGAGTGCGTCGCGCCGCTCGACAGGCCGGCCCGGACCTAGAGCCATTTCCGTTCGCCATGGCTCACGGTAACTGCTCCAGCTCTTTGTTTTGGCGAGCATCTTCACGCGATCAGCCGAGCCCGTCTGATCGCGATCTGCTCTAGCGCTCGCGCCGCCGTCCCTTGTCTCCGTCCCAAGACCCGTGTCGGGCTGCACAGTCAGCCCGACACGGGTCTCGCGCTTTATTCGAGCCCGCGATTCACGCCCTCCGACGTTTCCGCCTCGGGCGATCGCGGGCAAGGAAAATGCCCGGCCCCATTGACCTCGCCGCGAGGGGCATCCTGACGAACGTCGTCAGGGTCATTATGGAGAGCATATTGGTCTTGCGGCCGTCGGCGGCGCGATACTGGGGGCATGGAAAACAACGCCCCTTTGCAGCCGCCCTCTTCGAGCACGCTCCCCGAGAGGATTCGGAATCGCCTCGCCGGCCATGCGCTGGTGAACGATGTCGGCGCGATCCAGATTATCGCGGCAACGGTCCAGAGCCGGCCCGAGCTCACTTTCGTGAGCACCGGTCGCGTGGCGCTCGGTGATGATGGCCTCATCCGGTTTGCGCTGTGGAGCGCCTCGAAATGCTGTGCCAGTCTGTTGGGCACGCGCCGCGCCACCCTGTTGCTGGCGGAAGGCGACGACACCTGGGAAATCAGGTGCCTGGTCATCGCGAATGCCAGCCTGGCGACGGCCCGGCCTTTTTCCGGCTTTCTGCTGAAGCCGATTGAGGTACTCGATCGGCGTGCGTCATGCAGCGCCCGCGGCCCCTGGCGCGTGCGCCGCTCAGCGGAAGAAAATCAGAACGGCGCAGGCGAAACCCGCCTCGCATTGTTCGAAGCCTTTCCCGTCGGTGACGACGGAGAAAACGTGCTGCCTGGAGGAGTCCATCCTCCCTAGCGGCACATCACCCGCTTCACCGGTCGTCTTGTCAGCCCCCTTGGGCTGGCCGGGGAAGTTTTGTCTCAACCGCCGACTTTTCGGCACGTACAAGAAAGGAAATACCAATGAAACGTCTTCTCATCGCTTCGGTCGCAGCCGCCGCCCTCGCCGTTGGCGTGTCCGGCGTTGCCTCAGCCGAGCCGATCAAGAATGTCGTCCTGGTCCATGGCGCGTTCGCCGACGGCTCGGGATGGCGCGCGGTCGCCGAAATCCTGGAGCGCGACGGATATTCGGTTTCGGTCGTGCAGGAACCCGAAACCTCGCTAGCCGACGATGTCGCGGCTACCAAACGCGTGATCGAACGCGTCAATGCACCGCTGATCCTCGTCGGCCACAGCTACGGCGGCGCCGTCATTACCGAGGCGGGCAACGAGCCGCAGGTGCGCGGCCTGGTCTATATCGCGGCCTTCCAACCGGACAATGGCGAGACCCTCGGCGGCCTGCTGAAGCAAATGCCACCGGCGGCGAACAGCGCGGTTCCTGAAGGCGAAGGTTATGTCATCGTCAATCCGAAGACCTTCCATGCCGACTTCGCTGCGGATGTTCCGGCGAAGGAGGCCGACTTCATGGCGATCTCCCAGGTCCCGGTCAGCACCAGCGTGTTCGGCACCCCGATCGCCAATGCGGCCTGGCACCATAAGCCGAGCTGGTATGCGGTCGCGACCGAAGACCGCATGATCAATCCCGACCTGGAGCGCTTTATGGCGAAGCGCGCGGGCAGCACCACCATCGAGGTGAAGGGCAGCCACTCCATCTATCTGTCGCAGCCCAAAATCGTCGCCAAGCTGATCGAACAGGCGGCCAAGGGTGCGAAGTAGTCACGCGTCGACGCCCGCCTATCTGCGCCGCCTCCCACCGAAGTGCGGCGCAGATAGCGCGCTTATCTGCTGCCACGCAGAATTGTCCGGCATAGATCCATGGCCCGCCGCACGGCGGGAAGCTGGCGGCGACCGCGCGGATAGATCAGCACCAGGCGTTCCGGGCTCGAAAGCAGGGCTACCGGATGCATCGAAAATCCCGCGTGCGCCTTATATAGAGCATGGACCGGCAGCAACCCGAGACCCACATTGCGTTCGACCAGCGGATAGATCGCGGTCATGTCGGTGCAGTCCGCCACGACGGAACAGGAAACGCCGGCGCTCGCAAAGGCTCCCATGATCCGCTCGTAGATTCCGCCGCCCGACCGCCGGCGAAGCAGGATGAGGGGCACGTTGGCCAGCGCATCGGGAGTGATTTCGCCGTGTAATGGCCAGCGGTCATCGCCTTCGCGGCAGAGGAGGACGATGGTCATTGGCGCCAACACCTCCGCGCCAAGGCCCAAATTTGCGACCGGCATATGGGTAATCGCGAAATCCAGTTGCCGCAGTTCGACCATCGTTTCCAGAAGTTGAGGCTCGCCTTGCTGGAGCGAGAAGCTGACGGCGGCGCCCTCTTCGTGGATCTGGGCGACCATCGCCGTTATGATCTCGGTCGACATCTGGGTAAACCCGACGCGTAACCGGGCTGTAAAGCCGCGGCCGATTGCCCGCATTTCCTGATCCAGCGCTGATGCGCCGCTCAGCAGCTCGGCGGAGCGCTCGTAAAGCGCTTTGCCGGTATCGGTGACGGCAAGGCCCCGACCGGCCCGTTCAAATAGCGATACGCCCCACTCCGCCTCAAGTTGCTTGATGGCGGTGCTCAGGTTGGGCTGGGCGACCCGCAGCACGTCTGCCGCCGCGGCCAGCGAGCCGTGTTCGACCACCGCCCGGAAATAAGCAAGCTGTCTAAGGTTCATCGGAGTCCGGCAAATGCGATTACGGACTGATTTAACCCATTCGCCGCACTCGCTTCAATTTCGAAGGATCGTCATTGCCCTTTGCAAGGCGGCCCGAAGCCTGCCGCGCTCTGAGGCGGCCGGAGCCGAATCGTTACGGCGGCAGAAGCGCGTCCACCATGGCCTCGATCTCCGCCGCCACCCCGTCGGCCACAAGCGCGGCGCGGATCGCGCGGCGCCTGGCGGTGAAATGCTGCGATTCGCCCACTTCGACCGCCGCGGCAACCTGCTCCGCATGCGATGCGGCCGCTGCCAGGTCCCGGTGCAGCGGGTCCGCCTCGTCGTACTCCGGAATCGGCAAAGTCCAGACGAGATTGTCGAAGTCCCGACGGGTCCCCGCTTCCCCGTGCGGCTGGAGATCTTTAATTTTCGCCAGCACAGAGGCACTGTTGATGATAGTGACCAAATATGCCGCCTCGTCCGCGGAGCGCGCCAGCGCCCAATACGCCTTATGATCCACCAAAGCATCACTCACTGAAATCCTTGCCGCGCTAAGTCGCGTCCCGGCCTTCGTGTAGAGTATGCGAACGCCGCCTTGACCCGCCTGATACGACAGGTTTCGCATGTGATCGACACGCTCAAGCAGCGTCATCCGCGGCTGGCCTGCAGCGTCCTTGTTGCAATGCGCCACCCACTTCGCCTCGGCATCATGTAGCCAGGCCGCGAGATAACGAAAGCCGGCCGCGCCGGCAGCCGCCGCGTCGAGCACGCTCGACCCGCGAAGCGGAACCACAGCCGTCACCGTATCGAACAACCGGAACGGTGCGATCGTTTCTCCCAGTACAAGCTGGCGCAGGAACTCTCTCTCGACCGGGCCGTGCGGCGGCGCCACGCTCCTCCATGGTTCCTTGTCGAGCGCGCCGGCACGCCCGCGCAGGCGCGGCGCATCTCGCCGGCTGCCCAGCCTGCTTTCCGGCCCGGGTTCGACCAAGAAGAATCGGCGAGGAACGATCGTCGCACCTTGCCGAAATCGCTCGCGATACGGCGACACGCCGGCCAAAGTTCGCGCCCGCGGCCAGGGAGCGCGGCTGTGAGCAAGAGCTTGCGTGGCTTGCGCATCGTCAACGTCCCGCCCGGGCAGGCGACCCTGCCAGCGATCCACCTCCGCCGGGTGCGGGCCGGCCGGCTCCCGCCGGCCGAACAGCACGCACGTACTGGTGGTGCTGCTGCCGGATTGCGCGCCGAAGATCGGCCAGACCCTTTCGAGCGACCAGCCGCCGGTCAGGCGGACCTCGATCCGGCCGCCGAGGCGCCCATCGCGCAGCCCCGCGAACACCGGAGCGTTCAGCACGGCATAGGGCAACACGAACGCGATCCGCCCACCCGGACGAAGATACCGCTCCGCCCCGCGTGCCCAGAACAGTGCACAGACGTCCTGGTGCGTCGCGAGATGCCCACCAACCCAGAGGTCGTACTGCTGCAACGCTTCGCGGAGCCGCGCTTTCATTCCTGAGCTGAGATGACGGTAGACGGTCCAGGGCGGATTGCCGAGCAGGACGTCCGCCCGCTGCTCGGGCCGCGACAGCCAGACCGGCCGCACGAGATTGCGTAACACGAAAGTCCAGATGCCGTTTTTTCCCGCACGGTACAGCGCCTGCAAGTGGGCGAAGGTGGCTGCAAGCGCGTCGGCGTCCGCCGCTGCCGCCCCCTCGATGCGCCGCAGCGCGTGGCCGACCGCCTCCGGCGTCGAGCCATCGGCAATTCCCTGGTTCAGCGTATCGAGACCCCGCTCGAACACGGCCTGGTCCTCGGCAAAGCCGGCCGGAATCTGCAAGGGCGCATCCCCGGGCACCTCGACGAGAACATCGGCTCTGTCAACGTAGCGGCGAAGGTTCCATTGCAGAGCGTCGCCGAGAAAAACCGGCACCGTCAGTTTCGCCTGGCGCTCCCGCGTGAGATTCCCCAGCGCCAGCAGCCACGTCACCCGCGCCAGCGTCACCGCGACCGGATGCACGTCGAGGCCGCGCACGTTCTCCTGGCATGCTTCGAGGATCTGCGTCCCTTGCCATCCCGCCGCCCGGCCGGCGGCGATCAACCGGCGAACGGCGTGGAAAAGAAACGTCCCCGAGCCGCAAGCCGGGTCGAGCACGCATTGCTCGAGTGGCGCGTCCACGGATGCGGCAACAATGCGCGAGGCGAGCCAATCCGGCGTATAATACTCGCCAAGGTCGTGACGCTGCTCCGGATCGACCAGGCTCTCATAGAGGACCTTCAGCACATCGGTTTCGACGTCGCGGAGGCGAAACCGTGCGGTTTGCAGCGCCACATGGCGCACCAATTCGGCCCCGGCCGCACGCCGGAGCGGCCAGTCGAAGAAATCCGCCTCCACGCCGCCGATAATTCCCTCTTCCGCCAGCGCCTTCCCGGAGAGCAACGCCTCCGGGTCGTGCACCGGCAGGTCGAGCACGCGGGCCGCGATCGCCTTGACGACGATCGTGAGATAGGTGTGCTGGAGGAACAGCGATTCCTCGCCCACATCTTCGCCGTACGCCTCACGCAACAGCCCGTTCCAAAGCTCGTGCTTCAGACGCACCTCCGGGTCGTCGCGGAGCGCGGCCCAAAGGGAGTCGAGCGCCATCCGGACCTTTCCGAAAGTGAGGCTGCCGCGGCCGAACGCCTGCGCCACGACACGTGGCTTGGGCAGGAGATCGGGCCGGTCCGAAAGCAGCGGCTCGAGCCACGCCAAAAGCTCGTTCGGCTGCTCGGGATCCGTCGAATAGCGCGCCAGTTCCTTGAGCGCCCCGTCCCTGAGCGCATAGGCGATGAAGGTGGCGCCGTCCGTGGCCAGCCCGGTCGCGGGACGCGGGCTCGCCGACCGCGCCTCGGCATCGGCGAGATAAGCCGGCAGCCGGGCGCGCACGTCGCCCTCCTCCCGCCTGAGATCGCTCTTCAGTTCGATAACGACCGCGCCCCACATCGTGTCGATGCGGCCGCGACCGTCCAGAAGGTACGCCTCGTGGTCGATCTCGTGGTACGGCACGCCGAACCCCGAGTGCAGCAATTCGGTGATATGGCCACGCAACGCCTCGTGCCGCGGCCGGGCGGCCAGGGCGCGCGCAAGCTCGGGCAGTCTTTCGCTGTGCCAGTCTGCACTCACGGCCGAACCATGCGCGAACTGCAGGGCCCGGCCAAGGCTGGGCCAGGCCCTCGGGCACTGCTAAACTTGCCCCGTGTCCGATTCGCAGGCCGATCTGTTCGCGACCGCGCCCCTCCCGAGCGGCGGCCCGAGTGACGAGATCGTCGCTCTCGTCAGGCGGCGCCTCTACGCCACGCTCGCATTGGTCAAGTCGGCGAGCGCCATGCCGTGGCCCGACCCACTCGCCATCATACGCGAAGACAACGCATTCCGATTTGGCAAGGACATGCTGCCACCCGACGAAGGGGCGGCGCTGTGGGCGGAATTCGACGCGGAGATGAACCGGCTCTACGCGGTCATGAACGCCGGCAAGGAACCGGACCCGGGCGGCTGACCGCCCTCGTCAGGCCGGGAAGAACAAATCCCGCGGAGTGCCCCACCATCCGCGCCGCCTGACCGGATTTCTCTGAGCGCTCGTCAGGTGCCGTCGGGCCGGATGTGCGTCGTCGCCTCAGCCGCGACGCGTGCGGAGTGAAGCTCGACGACGTGGTAGCGTCCGTTCCGCCAGTCCTCGAACTGGTCCTTGTAATGCGGGCTGCCCGGCACGCCTGAATTGCCGATGTTCTGCACCGCCTGGAAGCGATCCGGATCCGTGAAATCGACGACGATGCGATATTCGGCGCCCGAATTCGCCTCGTGCGGCGGAAGCTCACCCCCGGTATTGCGGATGGTGTGCGAGCCGCCATCGACGGCGGCCGGGCCGATATCGAAACCATCGCCCTGAGATGCCGAAAGCGGATGGCGCCAGTGCACGAGGTGCACCCGCTCCCAGCGCCATTCCTGGGGCAAAGGCCCAAGCCTTTCGGTCAACTGAGCGACGCTCGCCCTGGCGGCGGCAACCACCTGTGCGCCCGTGCCCGCGGAGAAATAATCCGGCTCGGCGCCTTCGAGCAGCGCGGCGGCAAGGCCGGTTTGCTGCATCGTGAGATCGATCAGCCGTGCCGGCAAATGTCGCGCCAGCACCGCGCGCTGAAAATTGCCCATGAAGGTCTCGAACATCGTCGGCGCCGCGCTCGCTCCGGTGTAGCTGCCGTCCCAGCCGGAGAGGATCGCGACAACGATGCGCGCTGCCGGCTCGACGCTCGCACCGAGCAGACGGAGGATGTGCGGACAAAGCCGCCGGGCGCGCGTGCTGACGACATCGTTCTGCAGCCGGATGCTCGCCCGGCGATCGATCAGCGTGGGCGGCGCCAGCACCTCCTCGATCCGCGCCCCGCGATGGCCCTGCGAATAGGCGCCGTAGATCGGATAAGTGTCGCTTTCGTCAACGATCCGCTGATTGGCGGTGGCAACGAACCCGCCCGGGGGGTCGGCAATGTGCGGCATGGCTTCGAAGGGAATCGTGGCTTGCCAACGATCCTCCGGGTTGCCGGCGTCGCGGAACCCGTACGCGAGGCGCCCGCGAACGGGGATCCGCCCGGCCATCTGGTAGCCGATATGCCCATCGCGATCCGCATAGACGAAGTTGAAGACGGCGACCGCCCAGTCCCTGAGGGCTTCACGAAAGGCGGGCCAGTTGCGGGCACGGGAGAGAGCGATCATCGCCTTCAGATCGTCGAGATGCTCGGCCCCCACCCAGCGCAGCGAAAGCGGCGGATCGCCGCCCTCCGAAACGGCGGGAATGATCGCATTCACGATTGGCCCGCGCACGGTGGAGCGGATGACGAGTTCCTCCGCCTCTCTGCCACGCACCGCAATCCGGACACGCCGCTCCGCGAACTTCCGCCAGGTCCCGTCGTCGCGATAGAGCGCGGCATCGTCCGGCTTCACGCTCTCCCGGTAGAGGTCGCGCGTCGAGGCGGCGTTGTTGGTGATGCTCCAGGCGATCGCCCCGTTGGCTCCCCACCAGAGCCCGGGCAGCCCGGGATGGCCTGCCCCACCCGCATGGTCCTCGGGACCTTCGAGCACGAATTCGTACCAGCTCGAAGGCACCCAGAAGGGCTGATGCGGATCCCCGGCCAGGATCGCGGCCCCGGTATCGGTGCGCGAGGGGCCGAGCGCCCAGTTGTTGCTGCCGGTTGCGTCATCCGTGCCGGCGGCAAATTTTCCGCGCTCCGTTCCGGCCTGGCTTTGGAGCACCGGATGCTCGGATGCCTCCGGCGTCAGGTAAAGCCGGCGCAGTCTTTCGCCCGGCAGGAACCGCGCGGCCTCGGCGGCGGCGAGACGGTCGATCCGGCCATTCAACGACCACCAGATGCCCCGGCCGATCGCCACGATATCCCTGGCCGAGAACGGATCAGGCGTATATTCGAGCAGGCGGAACTCGATCGGCAGATCTTTCCCGGCGGTTTCGATATGGCGGTTGATCCCGGCGACGAACGCCTCGACGATGCTGCGCGTTGCCTCGTCCATCCGCTCTGTGTCGGCTTCCGAAATCGTGTCGATCCCGACAGTGAGATGCGCGCGGTCGCTCGCCACGTAGGTTGACCCAAGAATTTCCGCCTGGCGGCCGAGCGCACGACGGCGCAGCCGGTCCATCTGCCAGAGGCGGTCCTCCGCCATCGCCACGCCGAGCCCGAAGAAGAGATCCCGCGTGGCTGCCGCACGCACATGCGGCACGCCCGCAGAATCGCGCCGGATCTCGACCGGCTGGCCGACCGCGCCCGCGATCGTGCGGTCCCCGGGCCGCGCGCCCCCGGCAAGCAGTGCGTCCTCGTTCATGGCGGTGACACTAACCATATCGTTCTTCGAGCCAAGGGTCGGCGTTGTTATGATAGCCGCGCACTTCCCAGAAGCCGGGCCGGTCCCTGGCCACGAACTCGATCCGCCGGATCCACTTCGCCGACTTCCAGAAATAAAGCCGCGGTATCAGCACACGAAGCGGCCCGCCATGCTCGCTGGGGATCGGCTTGCCCTCCCACCGATGCACCAGGAACACGTCCGGCTGGTCGAACTGGTCGAGCCGCACATTGGTGGTGTAGCCGTCATAGGAATGGAACACCACGTGCTCTGCATCAGCATGCGGCCTGACACGTTCGATCAGCGTGCGCGCCGCCACACCCTGCCAATGATTGTCGTAGCGCGACCACTGCGTGACGCAATGGATATCGCAAATGCTCTCCACCTGCGGCAGGGCAAGGAATGCGTCCCACGAAAGGCTTTCCATCTGCTCGACCGCGCCATCGAGATCGAGCCGGAAGGCGGCGAGCGTTACCTCGGGCTGCACGCCGAGATCGAGCACGGGCCAGTCGCGAACGAGCCGCTGGCCCGGCGGCAGGCGCTGTTCCGGTGCCGCCGTTTTGCCCGTGAGCAGCCGGCCATCGCGCGCCCAGCCCACCTTCCGCTCGATCAGCTTCTCCTTGATCCGGCCCAGCATCGTCACCTTTCCGGCCTCATCCGCCTCGGCCATCCCGATCTCCCTCATTCCTCTCCCGCCAGTTGGGTCCTTCCATCCGGAAGCGCAAGCAAGGAAGGTATTCAGCGCTTCTTCTTCGCCTTCGCGCCGCGCGTCGCCACCTGGACGCGGCGGAGATTCGGCTGCGCCTTGGCAGGTTTCGCGGCGGCGCGCAGCTCGGCGATCGTCGCACGGGTCGTGATCTGCTCGGGGTTGGTCACCAGCTCGATCACCGCCGGCCGGCCGCTTGCCGCGGCACGGCGAAAGGCCGGAGCGAATTGCGCAGTCTCCGCCACTGTCTCGCCATGCCCGCCGAACGCCTCGATCAGCCGTGCAAAGTCGGGGTTGGTGAGCCCGGTGCCGGAGACCCGACCGGGAAACTGCCGCTCCTGATGCATCCGGATCGTGCCGTACATCTGGTTGTTGAACACCAGCACGATCGGCGCCACGCCATGGTGGAACGCGGTTGCGATTTCCTGGCCGGTCATCAGGA
The DNA here is from genome assembly GCA_030041375.1 of Acetobacteraceae bacterium. Taxonomy (GTDB): domain Bacteria; phylum Pseudomonadota; class Alphaproteobacteria; order Acetobacterales; family Acetobacteraceae; genus JAKAWQ01. The sequence goes on along the minus strand of JASHOA010000055.1, from coordinate 1,647 downwards.
AGCCACCATCGCCGACGATGGCAACCACCATGCGCTCGGGAAACGCGATCTTTGCCGCGACAGCCGCCGGCACCGAGTAGCCCATCGCGCCGTTGCAGGGCCCGATATAGCGCTGCCGGTCGCTGAAATTGATGAAGCGCGGCGCCCAGGTGGCGCAGTTGCCGGCATCCGTGGTGATGATGGCGTCGGGCTCGAGCAGCCCCTCGAGATCACGCATCACATGGCCGAGATTGAGCGGGCCGGCATAGTCCGGAACCACCCTTCCCGTCTCACGCAGCGCCCGAAGCTCGCGTGTCCAGCCGTGCCAGGCGATGCGCGGCGCCTCCAGCGCTGCCGCCGCTTCCGCGAACGCGTTGAGTTCGGAGACGATACCCAGCGCCGGGCGAAACACCCGCCCGATTTCCTCGGCAACCGGATAGACATGCACGATCGCGACACCGCCCGCGGTGTCGAACAGCGTGTAGCCTTGTGTCGATGCTTCGCCGAGCCTGGTGCCGATGGCGAGCACGAGGTCCGCTTCCTTCGCCTTCGCCACCAGTGCCGGGTCGGGCCCCACTCCGAGGTCGCCCACGAAATTCTCGAGCTTCCCGTCATAGAGCGCCTGGCGGCGAAACCCGACCGCGACCGGCACATCGTGGCGGGTGAGAAACGTCGCCAGTGCCGCCCGCCCTTTCTCGCTCCAGCGCGAGCCGCCGATGAGCGCGATCGGCTTGCGCGCGCGCGCCAGCAGCAGGGACAGCCGTTCGAGCGCCGCCGGGTCCGGCAGCGGCAGGGCGATCGGTGCCGGTCCGATATCCGGCACTTCCACGACTTCGCGCTGCATATCCTCAGGCAGCGCGATGACCACCGGCCCCGGCCGGCCCGACATCGCAACGTCCGCCGCGTGGGCGACGATCTCCGGAATTCGCCGCGCATGGTCGATTTCCGTCACCCACTTCGCCACCGGCCCGAACATCCGCCGGTAGTCAATTTCCTGGAATGCATCGCGGTCTCTCTGGTCGCTCGGAATCTGGCCGATGAACAGCAGAAGCGGCGTGCTGTCCTGCATTGCGATGTGCACGCCGATCGCACCGTGGCAGGCGCCCGGCCCGCGCGTCACCATCGCCGCTGCCGGGCGGCCCTTCAGCTTGCCGAACGCCTCTGCCATGTTGACGGCGCCCGCCTCGAAACGGCACGTGATGAGCTGCAACCGTTCGCGCACGGCATAAAGCCCGTCCAGCACATCGAGATAGCTTTCGCCCGGCACCTCGAAGACGTGGTCGATTCCCTGTGCAACCAGGGCATCGGCGAGAATCCGACCGCCTGGCCGCGGAATCGTACGCGACTTCCGCGCGCGCTCCAGTTCCATTCTTGACCTCCGCCTCCCGCCTTGCCGGCTGCCCAACATAAAGAGATCAGCGGGCCCGCGCCATCCGTTCCTGAGTGCCCACTTTTGTCGTTGAGTGATTCATCCTCTGTTCAACCGGGTTGATGGTCGACATTTTGGACCGGGATGATACCCGACAGATCGGTTGGGTGAGCCGGTTCCGTTGGCTCGGGCGGCGTATCGCGAGGCGGAGCGAACCGACGGAACCGGCTTTTGCGGTTGAGAATGCCGATGTCGCGTGTGCAGAAGCGCACGACGTGGTCCCCGGTTTCGAGTTCGGC
>JASHOA010000054.1 GCA_030041375.1 Acetobacteraceae bacterium | reverse complement strand
CGCCAGCGCGAGGCGTTGCAGCAGAGCGAGAAGATGGCGGCTTTCGGCTCTCTGCTGGCGGGGGTCGCACACGAGCTCAACAACCCGCTCTCGATCGTGATCGGCAATGCCCTTCTGTTGGCGGAGGAGACGGAAGGATCGGCGCTCGCCGAGCGTGCGCAGCGGGTGCAGGCGGCGGCGGAACGCTGCGGGCGCATCGTGCGCAGTTTTCTCGCCATGGCACGCCAGCGTAAGGCCGAGATGCGGCCGGTCACGATGCAGGAGCTGATCGATGCCACCCTGCTGCTGCTGGCCTATCCGATGCGGACCAGTGGGGTGACGGTCGAGCAGGAGATCGCGCCTGAACTGCCGGCCCTGCTGTGCGATTCCGACCAAATCGTGCAAGTGCTCAGCAATCTGTTGACCAATGCGCGGCATGTGCTGGAAGAGCGGCCACAGCCGCGCCGGGTGCGGCTGACGGCGCGTGCCGACGGCGGATGGGCGGAAATCGCGGTGGCCGACAATGGCCCCGGGGTTCCGGATGCGATCCGTTCGCGCGTGTTCGATCCGTTCTTCACCACCAAGCCGGTTGGCTCCGGCACCGGTATCGGGCTGGCGGTGTCGCGCGGCATCGTAGAGGCGCATGGCGGCTCGCTGGTGCTGGCGCCATCCGGCGGTGAGGGCGCTTGTTTTGTGATCCGTCTGAAGCTGGCCGGCGATGCATCGGCGCGCACTCAGCCCGGCGACGCGGTCGGGGTCGCGGAGAGGCCGACGCCGCCGGCGCAGACGGCGCTCATCGTCGACGATGAGCCGGAGATCGGCGGGCTGCTGGCAGAGATGCTCCAGAAGCTGGGCTATCGCTTCGAGGTGAAGGCGAGTGGCGAAGCGGCGCAGGCCGCACTGCTGCAGCGCGACTATGACGTTGTGTTGTGCGACTTGCGGATGCCGGGGCTGGATGGGCCGGCGCTGTATGGCTGGATGACCGAGCATCGGCCGCATCTATGCGCCCGCACCGCCTTCATCACCGCTGACACCCTCAATGCCTCGTCGCATCGCTTTCTGGCTCGCGCCGGGCGGCCGGTGCTGGAGAAGCCGTTCGTTCCGACGGAGTTGCGGGAGCTGCTGGCGCGGCTTCGGCCAGACCCGCAAGCCGGAGAGCACGGTGCGGCTCCGCGCCAAGACTGATGAGATGACGAAACTGTCTTCAGTCGGCCGCGAGGGGCGGGCGACGGGCTTGGCGCCATGAAGGCCGACGCGAAAGTGGCGGTCGAACCAGGAGACCAATGCGCGGATTGGCGGCGTCGGCGCTGGTCAGACCACGTGGTCGGGGGCCAGCGCGCATTGTGTTTCGATCGTGGTTTCGACCTGCAAGGTCGGATGGCCGATCGCGAAGCGCGCGGCCAGCGCCTCGCCGATTTCGACCAGAAACTCCGGGCCGGGTGCGGCACCCGGCATTACGAGATGGCAGGTCAACGCCGTCTCGGTCGTGCTCATCGGCCAGATGTGCAGATCGTGGATCGCCACCACGCCGGGCAAGCCCGAGAGATAGGTTCGCACCTCTTCGGGCCGGATGCCCGCCGGCACGGCATCCAGCATCATGGCCAGCGATTCGCGGAAGAGACCCCAGGTGCTCCAGCCGATCGCGGCAACGATGAGGATGCTCGCCACCGGGTCGATGCGGTTCCAGCCGGTGGCCAGAACCAGGAAGCCCGCCACCATGACGCCGGCGGAAATCACCGCATCGACGGCCATGTGCCAGAAGACCATCCGCAGATTGAGCTCGCCCCGGCGGGCGGAGGCGAACAGGAGTGCCGTTCCGCCATTCACCGCGATACCGATCAGCGCCACTGCGACGACCCACCAGGCCGCGACCGGCGCCGGAACGATGAGGCGGCGTAACGCCTCGACCAGGATCGCGCCCATGCTCATGAGCAGGATCGCGGCATTGGCGAGGCTGGCGAGGATCGTCGCACTGCGCAGCCCATAGGTGAAACGCGCCGAAGGCAGCCGCATGGCAAGCAGGGCTGCGACCCAGGCCGCGATCAGGCCGAGCACGTCGCCAAGATTGTGCCCGGCATCGGCCAGGAGAGCGGTCGAATTCGCGAAGACCGCGGCCACGACCTCGAGAACGACGAAGCCGAGATTGAGGGCCGTGCCGACGGCAAAGGCGCGGCCGAACGCGGGCGCGTCATGCGCATGACCAGCGTGGCCCTGATCGTGATGGAGCTCGCTCATCCCGCGCGCGGGTGGGAAGCCTTCCACACGGAAAAAAGCCTGGCGTCGTCCACCGCCGTGTAAAGCTGCGTGGTCGAGAGGCTGGCGTGGCCGAGCAGTTCCTGGATCGAGCGCAGATCGCCGCCATCGGCCAGGAGGTGGGTGGCAAAGGAGTGGCGGAGCGCGTGCGGGGTCGCGTGCTCGGAGAGGCCGTGCAGGCGGCGGAAGTTGCGGATCGAGCGTTGCGCGACACCGGCGGCGAGCCTTCTGCCGCGGCGGCCGAGAAAGAGCGGTGCGGAGGGAGTGCGGTCAGGATGGTGCGCGAGCCATTCCGCAACCGCTTGACTGACCTGCGGCAGCACCGGGACCAGCCGTTCCTTGCCGCCCTTGCCGCTGACGCGCAGCAGCTCGTTCTTTTCCGGCAACGGCGCCTCCGCCACCGAGAGGGCCAGCGCCTCGCCGATCCTGAGCCCGCTGCCGTAGAGCAGGGCGAAAAGGGCGGTGTCGCGCGCCGCCTCCGCCCTGTTGGCTGCCTCCACACCGATTTCGTGCACCACCTCCCGCGCCGCTTCGACCGAGAGCGCTCTCGGCAGCCGCCTTCCCCGCCGCGGGGTGCGCAGCAGTTGCAGAGCCGGATTCGCGGCCCCGTGGCGGCGGGCGAGGTAGCGGAAAAAACCGCGCACGGCGGCGAGGTGCCGGGCCCGACTGGCGGCCCCGTTGCCGGCTTCCGAAAGAGAGGCGAGCCAGGCGCGGAAATCGAGGGCGGTCAGGCGGGCGAGCGAATCGAGGCCCGGCTCCTCGCCGAGATGGAAGGTGAGGAAGCGCAGGAATTCGGCGAGATCGGCCCCATAAGCGGCAACGGTGCGCGCCGCCGCCCGCCGCTCCGCTCCGAGCCAGTCGAGAAAGGCGCGGCGCGCTTCTTCGGCGCTCACGCCCGTTCCAGGGCCGCCGCCGCCGCGCGCGCCAGCAACATCAGCGGGCCATGCGCGGCGCGTGCCGGGTTGGCGAAGGGATCCCGGCAGGCCAGCGCGAGCAGCCCGGGCACTGCGATATCCGGCAGCCGCACCAGCGCCTCGTGGCGGGCCAGGGCTGCCGCTTCGCCGTGCAGAATGGCGCTTTCGGAGGCGCCCGCTGCGGCCGGCCCCTTGGTTCTGACGCGCACTTCCTCCTTGCCCAGGAGACGCTCCACCATTCCCGGCGGCAGCACCCGTGCGCCGGCAATTTCCGCTTCCAGCCCGAGCGTGACCGCGTCCACGCCGAGCAGCGCCGGCAACTCGGCCGAAAGCGCGGCCACCGGGTCAGCCGCCCGCACGAGGGCGAGCACGGCCTCCTCGACCCGTCCGGAGAGGCTGAGGTTCGCCCGGCCCGCGGCGAGCACGGTGCTCGCGTCGGCACGCGCCGCTTCCAGCATCGCCGCCATGTGATCGGCCAGGGGCTCGCCGTGCACGCGCACCGGCGGGGCGAGCATGCGGTACAGCTCCGGGTTCTCCGCGAGCCAGCCCGGGTTGGCACGCAGGAACGCCGCCACGGCGGCGGGTTCCGGAAGATTGGCGCGGCGCGTGGCGCTCATGCGATCGATTGTCCGCTCCTGGCCCAGTCGGCGAGGAAGACCGCCAGTCCCTTCTCCGTCGGGGGATGGACGAAAAGCCGCCGCAGCACGTTCGGTGGAACGGTCGCGACGTGGGCGCCGAGCCGCGCTGCCGTGATCACGTGGCGCGGGCTGCGCACGCTGGCCACCAGCACCTCGGTCTTCAGCGCCGGATCGTTGCGGTCAATCTCGGCGATCACGTCGGCGATCCGCTGCCCGGACTTGGCAACCAGGGGCGGATGGGTGGTTACACCGTCAACCAAGCCGGTTGCGGCGAGCGCCTTGATCTCAGCCACATCGGCGGTATCGACGAAGAACTTCATCCTGGTCCGGCACTCTCGCCAAGCGGTGCGGAAGCCGACCATACAGAGGGCCGGAGGCAAGCGGAAGCGCGTGCGAAGGGTGCCTGTCCTGTTGCCGTATCCGTTTGCCGCCGCGCTCGACTACGCGGTGCCGGAAGGGATGGCGGCGAATCCGGGGGATCTCGTCACGGTGCCGCTCGGGAAGCGGGAATCGCTCGGGGTTGTCTGGGACGGCGCGCCGGAGGCGCGGGTCGCCGAGTCACTGCTCCGGCCAATCATTTCCGCCGCTCCTGCGCCGCCGCTTTCTGTGCCGCACCGGCGCTTCATCGATTGGGTCGCGAACTATACTTTCAGCCCGCCCGGATCGGTGCTGGCGATGGCGCTGCGCGGCTTCCGCGGGCCTGCCCCGCGGCAGAAGCCGGCACGGGCCTTCTCCAGCCCCGATCCCGAGCATCCCGGCCCTCTCCTTTCGCCGGCGCAGAGCGAGGCTGCGGCGCGCCTGATCGAGGCCGGCGGCGGCTTCTCCGTCACGCTGCTCGACGGCGTGACGGGCGCCGGCAAGACGGAGGTCTATCTGGAGGCGATTGCCGCCACTCTGAAGGCGGGGCGGCAGGCGCTCGTTCTGCTTCCCGAGATCGCGCTTTCCGCGCAATGGCTCGAGCGGTTCGAGCGACGATTCGGCACGCTCCCCGCGCTCTGGCACTCGGAAGTCACGCCGAGGCTGAGGCGGCTGACCTGGGCGGCAGCGGCGGCGGGCGAGGCGCGGGTGGTGGTCGGCGCCCGGTCTCTGCTGTTCCTGCCGTTCGCTTCGCTCGGGCTCGTCATCGTCGATGAGGAGCACGAGACCGCCTTCAAGCAGGAGGAGGGCGTGATCTATCACGCCCGCGACATGGCAGTGGTGCGCGCCAGGCTGGCCGCGGTTCCCGCCATCCTGGTCTCGGCGACGCCGAGCCTCGAAACCCTCATCAATGCCGAGAGAGGCCGCTACCGCCGGGTCACGCTCCCGCACCGCCATGGCGGGGCGCGCCTGCCCGAGATCGGCCTCGTCGATCTTCGCCGCTCGCCCCCCGAGCGGGGGCGGTTCCTCTCCCTGCCTCTTCTCGCGGCGCTTTCGGAGACGCTGGAAGCCGGCGAGCAGGCGCTGCTCTTTCTCAACCGCCGCGGCTATGCGCCGCTGACGCTCTGCCGCCACTGCGGGCACCGCCTGGAATGCCCGAACTGCTCGGCCTGGCTGGTGGAGCACCGGGGTGCCGGATTCCTGCAGTGCCACCATTGCGGGCATACGCTCAGCCCGCCGGCGGCCTGCCCGGCCTGCGGCGAGCCGGCGAGCCTCACCCCGGTCGGGCCGGGGGTCGAGCGGATCATGGAAGAGACCGCGGCCCTGCTGCCCGGCGCGCGGCGGCTGATCATGGCGAGCGACACGCTCTCCGGTCCGAAGGCCGCCGAAGCGGCTGTGCGGGCCATCACCGGGCGCACGATCGATCTCATCATCGGCACCCAGATCGTCGCCAAGGGCTGGCATTTTCCGCACCTGACGCTGGTCGGTGTCGTCGACGCCGATCTCGGCCTGGCCGGGGCCGACCTCAGGGCCGGGGAGCGGACCTTTCAGCTTCTGCACCAGGTGGCAGGCCGCGCCGGCCGCGCCGAAGCCCCGGGGCGGGTGCTGCTGCAGACCTGGTGCCCGGAACACCCGGTGATGCGGGCGCTTGCTTCCGGCGATGCGGCGGCCTTCATGCAGGCCGAGGCGGCGGAGCGGCGCCGCGGCCTGTGGCCGCCGTTCGGGCGGCTGGCGGCACTGATCGTCAGCGCCGCCTCGGAGAGGGTTGCGGACGACGCCGCCTCCGCGCTTGGCCTGACGGCGCCGGCGGGACCGGGTATCGCCGTGCTCGGCCCCGCCCCGGCGCCGCTGGCCCGCCTGGGTGGACGGTACCGCCGGAGACTGCTTCTGAAGACGGCGCGGCCGGTTCGGCCGCAGAAGCTGCTCCGGGCCTGGCTCTCCCGCACCAAACTCTCGCGCCAGGCGCGCGTGCGCATCGATATCGACCCCATCTCATTTCTCTAGCGTTGCAAACTGGCGGGCGGCGTATTGCGCCCTCTGCAAGGCACATGCTAAGGCCCGCCGCCGGCCCAAGCCCGGCCTCCGAGCTCCCGGCCGCCGCGCGCGGCCCAACCATGGGTTCACCGCCGTGGCATCCGACGCGACATCGTTCACGCCAGCCGGCGGCCTCGCCGACCGTTATGCGAGCGCGCTTTATGCCGAGGCCGAGGAGAAGCGCGCACTGGACCAGGTGGTGACGGAGATGGCCGGGCTCGGGCGGCTGATCGACCAGAGTGCCGACTTCCGCCGCCTGCTCGAAAGCCCCACCATCGATGCGACACTCGCCGTCAAGGCGGCGCTCGCCGTGCTTTCCGCCGAAGGCTTCAGCGAGCTGATGCAGAACTTCGTCGGCGTGGTGGCCGCCAACCGGAGGCTCCGCGAGCTCAGATCCTTCGTCGCCGCCTTCGCGGCCCTGGTTGCCGCGCGCCGCGGCGTGGTGACCGCGCGGGTGATCTCCGCCCATCCTCTCGACGACATCCAGTTGAGCCAGCTCCGCGCCCGGCTGATCGAGGCCGGTTACGGCCATGTCGAGATCCTCAGGGAGGTCGATCCCTCCCTGCTGGGCGGCCTGGTTCTGAAGATCGGTGCCCGCCTCTACGATTCCAGCCTGAAGTCGCGGCTGCAGCGGTTGCAGCACGCCATGAAGGGAGCCGCCTGATGGAGATCCGCCCGGCCGAGATCTCGGAGATCCTGAAAAAGCAGATCGCCAACTTCGATTCCGAGGCGAACGTCGCCGAAACCGGCCAGGTGCTGAGCGTCGGCGACGGCATCGCCCGCGTGTTCGGGCTCACCAACGTGATGTCCGGCGAGCTGGTCGAGTTCCCGGGCGCCGGCCTCAAGGGCATGGCGCTCAATCTCGAGACGGACAACGTGGGCGTCGTCATATTCGGGGACGACCGCGAAATCCGCGAGGGCGACACGGTCAGCCGCACCGGCGAAATCGTCGATGTGCCGGTCGGCAAAGGGCTGCTCGGCCGTGTGGTCGATGCGCTCGGCAACCCGATCGATGACAAGGGACCGATCGACGCGGCGGAGACGCGCCGGGTCGAGGTCAAGGCGCCGGGCATCATCCCGCGCCGCTCGGTGCATGAGCCGATGCAGACCGGGCTCAAGGCGATCGACGCCCTGATCCCGATCGGGCGCGGCCAGCGCGAACTCATCATCGGCGATCGCCAGACCGGCAAGACGGCCGTGATCATCGATACCATCATCAATCAGAAGGCCAACAACGCAACCGAGGACGAGAAGATCAAGCTCTATTGCATCTATGTCGCGGTCGGCCAGAAGCGCTCGACGGTCGCCCAACTGGTGAAGACGCTGGAGGAAAACGGCGCGCTCGATTATTCGATCATCGTCGCCGCCACTGCCTCGGACCCGGCGCCGATGCAGTTCCTGGCCCCCTACGCGGGCTGCACCATGGGCGAGTATTTCCGCGATAACGGCATGCACGCGGTCATCTTCTACGACGATCTTTCCAAGCAGGCGGTCGCGTACCGGCAGATGTCGCTCCTGCTGCGCCGCCCGCCCGGGCGGGAGGCCTATCCGGGCGACGTCTTCTACCTGCATTCGCGCCTCCTGGAGCGCGCTGCCAAGATGAACGATGCCAACGGCGCGGGCAGCCTTACCGCGCTGCCGGTGATCGAGACGCAGGCGGGCGACGTGTCGGCCTATATTCCGACGAATGTCATTTCCATCACCGACGGCCAGATCTTCCTGGAGACGGAACTCTTCTTCAAAGGCATCCGGCCGGCCGTGAATGTCGGGATCAGCGTCTCGCGCGTCGGCTCCGCCGCCCAGGTCAAGGCGATGAAGCAGGTGGCGGGGCGGATCAAGCTCGAGCTGGCCCAGTACCGGGAGATGGCGGCCTTCGCGCAGTTCTCCTCCGATCTCGACGCGGCGACGCAGAAGCTGCTGGCGCGCGGTGCGCGGCTCACCGAGCTGCTGAAGCAGCCGCAATACCACCCGGTCCCGGTCGAAGAGCAGGTGGTCGCGATCTACTCCGGCGTGCGCGGCTATCTCGATGCGATCGAGGTCGGACGGATCGGCGCCTTCGAGGCCGGGCTTCTTTCCGATCTCAAGGCGCGCGCTCCCGACCTGCTGGCGACGATCCGAACCGAGCGCGAGATCAAGCCGGAAACGGACAAGAAGCTCACCCAGTTCCTCGATTCCTTCGCGAAGACGTTCGCCTGACCCGCGCGCGCCGGATCTGCCCCGATGCCCAGCCTGAAAGCGCTCCGAATTCGCATCAACAGCGTCCGCTCGACGCAGAAGATCACGAGCGCAATGAAGATGGTCGCGGCATCCAAGCTCCGCCGTGCCCAGGCGCAGGCAGAGGCCGCCCGCCCCTATGCGGAACGGATGGAGCGGATGCTGACCGAGCTTGCCCTCTCGGTTGCCGGCAGCACGGCAGCGCCCAGGCTCCTGATCGGCACCGGCAGCGAGGCAACGCACCTGATCGTCGCCGTCACGGCCGATCGCGGCCTGTGCGGGGCCTTCAATTCGAATGTCGGCAGAGCCATGCGCGCGCTTGCCCGCAAGCTCGAAGCCGAGGGCAGGAAGGTCAAGATCCTCGCTGTCGGCCGCAAGGGGCGCGATTTCCTTCGCCGCGAATTCGCCGATCGCATCGTGGGCGAGGTGAGCTTCGCCGGGCGGAGAAGGATCGAGTTCGCCGATGCGGCGGCGATTGCCGAACAAATCGGCGCCATGTTGCAGGCCGGCGAGTTCGATGTCTGCACCATCGTCTATAACCGCTTCCGCTCGGTGATGTCGCAGGTCACGACCGAAAGCAGGCTGATTCCCGCGCCGCTTCCCAAGACGCCTCCGGGTGAAACCGGCCCGGTGGCCAGTTACGAATTCGAGCCGGACCAGGAAGACATCCTGGCCCGCCTCCTGCCCCGCAACCTCGCGATCCAGCTCTATCGGGCGCTTCTCGAGAGCGCCGCCGGCGAGCAAGGAGCGCGGATGACCGCGATGGATAGCGCCACCCGCAATGCCGGCGACATGATCAACCGCCTCACGCTCAACTACAACCGCACACGGCAGGCCAATATCACCAAGGAACTGATCGAGATCATCTCCGGCGCCGAAGCCCTGTGAGAGATCTCCCAAGGTATCGAGACGAAGGATCCGGATATGGCGAAGAACATCGTCGGACGCGTGACCCAGGTTCTGGGAGCTGTCGTGGACGTGCAGTTCGAGGGCGACCTGCCGTTCATCCAGAACGCGCTGCACACCAAGATCGGCGAGCGGCTCCTGGTTCTGGAAGTGGCCCAGGAACTCGGTGAAAGAACCGTCCGCTGCATCGCCATGGACAGCACCGACGGCCTGGTGCGCCACCAGGAGGTCATCGATACCGGCGGACCGATCACCGTTCCGGTGGGGCCGGAGACGCTCGGGCGCATCCTGAACGTGATCGGCGAGCCAGTGGACGAGCGCGGCCCGTGCGAGACCGCCAAGCGCTACCCGATCCACCGGCCCGCGCCTCCTTTCGACGAGCAGTCCACGTCGGCGCAAATTCTCGTCACCGGGATCAAGGTGGTCGATCTGCTCGCGCCGTATCTCCGCGGCGGCAAGACCGGGCTTTTCGGCGGCGCCGGGGTCGGCAAGACGGTGATTATCCAGGAGCTGATCAACAATATCGCCAAGGCGCACGGTGGCGTGTCGGTGTTTGCCGGCGTCGGCGAGCGCACGCGCGAGGGCAACGATCTCTATCACGAGATGATCGAGGCCGGCGTGATCAAGCTCGACGGCCCCGGTTCCAAGGTCGCGCTCGTCTATGGCCAGATGAACGAGCCGCCCGGCGCGCGCGCCCGCGTCGGGTTGTCGGGTCTGTCGCTGGCGGAATATTTCCGCGACGAAGAGGGCCAGGACGTGCTGTTCTTCGTGGACAACATCTTCCGCTTCACCCAGGCCGGGGCCGAGGTTTCCGCGTTGCTCGGGCGCATTCCCTCGGCGGTCGGCTACCAGCCAACGCTGGCCACCGACATGGGCGCGCTTCAGGAGCGGATCACCTCCACCAAGAAGGGCTCGATCACCTCGGTGCAGGCGATCTACGTGCCGGCCGACGACCTGACGGACCCCGCGCCCGCCACTTCCTTCGCGCATCTCGATGCGACGACCGTGCTGTCACGGCAGATTGCCGAGCTTGGCATCTACCCGGCGGTCGATCCGCTCGATTCGACCTCGCGTTCGCTCGATCCGCGCGTAGTCGGCGACGAGCACTACACGGTGGCGCGCGAAGTGCAGCGGATCCTCCAGACCTACAAGTCGCTGCAGGACATCATCGCCATTCTCGGCATGGACGAGCTTTCCGAGGACGACAAGCTGGTGGTGGCGCGGGCGCGGAAAATCCAGCGCTTCCTCTCCCAGCCCTTCCATGTCGCCGAAGTGTTCACCGGTTTTCCCGGCATCTTCGTACCACTGGCCGAAACCATCCGCAGCTTCAAAGCGGTGTGCGCCGGCGAATACGATCATCTTCCCGAGGCCGCCTTCTACATGGTGGGCACGATCGAGGACGTCGTGCAGAAGGCCGAATCCCTCAAGGCCGCCGCCTGAGGCGCCGCCGATGCCGGTTGCCCTGGAAATCGTGAGCCCCGAGAGGCTCCTCATCTCCCGGCCGGTCGAGATGGTGGTGGTGCCGGCGGAAGAGGGCGATCTCGGCGTGCTGCCCGGGCACGCGCCGATGATCGTTACCCTGCGCGGCGGTTTCGCCACGCTCTATGAAGGTGCCGCGCCGATCGGCAGCCTGTTCATTGCCGGCGGCTTCGCGGAGATCACGCCGGAGCGTTGTACGGTGCTCGCCGATGAGGTCTTTCGGCCGGACCAACTCTCGAAATCCGCTGCCGAGGAGCGCCTGTACGCCGCGGATGTTGCCTGGGAGGCGGTGGACAAGATGGATGTTGCCGCGCGCGACGCCGCTCTTGCCGAGCTGCAGATCGCCCGCGCCATGTCCGCTGCCGCCGAAGCCCCCCTGCCGCAGCCGATCGCCGGTCCCGGCGTGATGTAGAAACGGCTTCATCATCGTTCGGCGGCGTGAGCGGACTGGCGCTGCCCGAGCGGGCTCATTTGACACCCCTTCCGGCGCTGCCGCTCCGGTGGCATCCTTGCGCCGAGGACTCGGTGAAGCACTGGCAGATCGAGGAAGTGGCCTGGGACCGGTTCGACCCCGCGAAGGTCGATCCGGCCATCGTGCCGCTGGTCAAGGCAGCGGCGATGGTCGAGCGTAACGGCACCGATTACGCGATCTATCTCAACAACGTTTTTGCCGAGGACCCGGACTTCCGCCAGGCCGCCGACTACTGGGCAACCGAAGAGGTGCAGCACGGCGATGCCCTCGGACGCTGGGCGATGCTCGCCGATCCGGCCTGGGACTACGGCGCCGCCTTCGCCCGCTATCGCGCCGGCTACCAGCTTCCGCTCGAGGCCGCGAACTCCGTGCGCGGTTCGCTCACCGGCGAGCTGATTGCGCGCTGCATGGTCGAGACCGGCACGTCTTCCTATTACACGGCGCTCGGCGAGGCGACGGAAGAGCCGGTGCTGCAGATCATCTGCCGCCTGATCGCCGCCGACGAGTTCCGGCATTTCAAGCTCTTCTACGACCACATGCGCCGCTACCTCGCACGCGAGAAGATCGGCCTTCTGAGGCGGCTCAGCATCGCGGCCGGCCGCATCACCGAGAGCGAGGACGACGAACTCGCTTTCGCGTTTCATTGCGGAAACGAACCGGAGACGCTGGCCTATCGACACGATCTCTGCATCGCCGCCTATTTTGCCCGCGCCATCGGCTATTATCGGTTCCGCCATGTCGAGCGCGGCATGGGCATGATCTTCAAGGCGGTCGGCCTGCCGCCGCGCGGTCGCCTCTCGGACCTGGCAGCGGCTCTCGCCTGGCGACTGCTCCAGCGCCGGCGACGCCGTTTCGCGGCCCGCCTCGCCGCCTGAATCGCAGCGGCTAGACCCGTGTCGGGCTGACTGTGCAGCCCGACACGGGTCTCGCGCTTTATTCGAGCCCGTGATTCACGTCCTCCGACGATTCCGCCTCGGGCGATCGCGGGCTAGCCGCGGTTCCTCTATTGCCAGACGCCGCCCTTTTCGAAGATGAGACCGTCGTCGCACTGCTGCTTGAGGACGGTCAACATTCGTCCCTGGCCCCGGCGGGTCACCTTGTTCGTCAATCCGTTGGTGGCTGCAACGTTGTCGACGAGGGCGCGATTGCCGTCCAGCAGCTCGACACTGTCGGAGGCGCCGCCGCCGGCATCGTTGCGACCAGGAATATTCGGATTCGGATCGCCCACCCAGTGCCAGGTTCCATTGGTGGGATGGCGATAAAGAACATAATGCCAGTAGTGAGCCGCCGCTTTCGATGCCTCGATCTTGAAATGGAAATTGTTGCAGACCGTCTTCAAGCGATCGGTCATCGCGGTCAGGTGCCAGTTGGGCGTGTATTTGAGATTGCCCTGCGTGACCTCCGTCCCCTCGAACAGCATCGCGACCACCTGGCTCGGATTGCTTTCGTCGATGCGCGGGGATTTGCACGCTTCGAGCCAGCGTTTGAATGCCTTGGGATGGAGCGTCGCTTGTGCCGTGCCGGCGGGGGCGGCATCGTTGGCAAGATCGGTGCACATGCTGGGGCCTCCTTTCACCGAATGGGTCGAGCTTAGCGGGCTTCCGCAACCGGCGAAATCGACCTTTATTTGAGCCCGCGATTCACGCCCTCCGACGATTCCGCCTTGGGCGATCGCGGGCTAGGCCGGACATTCGGGCGCGAGCATTTGCGTGACGTGCTGCCTCACTTCAGATGAGGCGGGCCAGCCTGACGGCGGTATGTCCCCGGCTCGGGCGCAGGCTCGGCATGACGAGCAGGCAATTGGCGCAGGGCGTGCGCACCTCTTCGTCCCCGTCGAGCGCGATCAACGTGTTGGAAGCGGGCACGATGTCGCCACCGCGGAACGGCTGCACGAAGCTGAATTGCGCCGTCGTCGCGGTGATGGTCCGCACGACCTCGGCGAAGCGCGGCGGATGCGCCGCCGGGGGCGATGCCGGGAGCGCCGGATGGTGTTCGACGACACCGGCGTGGCGCAGCAACCCGGCGATCGCGGAAAGTGTCGCGTCAACCGTCTGCGGCTCCCAGTGCTGCCCGGCCTCCACCAGATTGGCGGCGCGCGGGCTCGCCGCATCGATGAAGGGTGCATAGTCGATGATGCGCCTGCCGCTGGCATGGCCGTGATCGGCGACGACCAACTCCGGGCTGCCGATGCCGACTGCAAGCTCGCGGCCCTTGTCCGCCGCGCCGCAGAGGATGAGCGACTCGGAAGGCCACAACATCGAATGGAGATCCATCAGGAAGTCGATCTCGTCGAGCAGCGGGCGCACCTCCCGGGCGCGCGAAAGCTCGCTCGAGTGGCGCGGCCCGCCGAGCACCGTCTCATCCCACAGCCGGTTCATGTCCTCCTCGACGAATCGCGAAGCCGTGGGCTGGCGCGGATCGAAGCGGGCGAAGGCGGCAAGATTGACGAACCCGAAGGTGATGCACCCGCGTTGCGGGGCGAGGCCGGCCTCGAGCAGCCGGGCCAGCGCGATGGCCCCGGCAATTTCATTGCCGTGGGTCAGCGCGAGCAAACCGACATGGGCGCCGGGCTTTCCCGAATCGAGCCGGGTGAAGCCGCGCACACCGGTGTTGCCATCGAGCCAGGGGGTGAGATCGGGGCAAGCAAGCTGCACCGCAAACGCGGGCAACGGGCAGGAAATAGCGTAGGCCGAATCTCCCATCATACCTCTGCTCTGGCCTCTGCTCCGGTGCCAGCCCTGATCGAGGGCCGGCACCCGCTTGACGTATTCGTGGCCGCTCTTGAGACCAGCCCGGGAAACGACCACCAGCGGCAACACTGCCGTCTCTGCCCACCCCCGCCGCAAAGGCGTGAACCCTGCCCGGCAGTCTATACGGCCCGTTGCATCCGGCAACCGGCCTGGCCAGTCAGGCGAGCGTCGCTCCGGCAAGGCGCTCGGCGAGCCGCATGAAAAGCGGCACGGCGGCGGCCAGTTCGCTGATGCTCACCGATTCGCCGGGACGATGCGCAACCGAAATATCACCGGGACCGAGCACGATGGCCGGGGCGATCCCCTGCAACTCGGAGGCGTCGGTGCCGTAGGGTGCCGTTTGAGGGGCGTTGCCGGTCAGTTCGGAAGCAAGCCGGATCAGCGGATGATCGGGCGGCAGCTCGGGCGGTGCGCCTTCGCGCGTGATTTCGAGGGCGAGCCCGGAACGTTTCGATGCAGCATCGACAGCCGCGATCACCGGGCGGGGATCGATGCCGGCACTGTAGCGGTATTTGATGCGGGCGGTGGCTTTGGGTACGGTCACGTTGATCGCCGTGCCGTGATTATCGATGATGAGGTTGAAATCGCTGAATGGCGGCTCGTAGGCGGCATCCTGCAGAGCCGGCTCGCGGCGCAACCGAAGAAACATCTCGTGCATTTCGTTCAGGAACGGCAGCATCTGCCAATTGGCATTGCGGCCGCGCCCGGTCGAGGAATGGGCCGCCTCGCCGGTTGCGATAGCGGTGAACTCGATATGGCTGCGATGCCCGCGCACCGGGCGAAGCCCTGTCGGTTCGGCAACAATGATGGCCGCCGGTCGTGCTTCGCGCACCAGTTGCGAGTGGGCGGCGATCTCCCGTGCCCCCTGCTTGGTGGTTTCCTCGTCGGTGCTGATGAGAAGGCTCACCGGGATCGTCGCCGGAAGAGCGCTCGCGGCGACGATGATGGCTGCGAGCGGTCCCTTGAGGTCGGTCGATCCGAGGCCGTGCAGCCGGCCTTCCTGGTCCAGCCGCGCGCTGAACGGATCGTCCTGCCAGAGAGTGTCCGGAACCGTGTCCATGTGTGCCGAGAATGCGGCGCCGCCGGTCCCCCCGCGACGCGCGACCAGGCACCGCTTGGCGATGCCGGCCTCGTCGTTATAGTCGAGCCGCTCGATGGCGAAGCCGGCGAGCGCGGTCTCGACGCGCTCTGCGAGCGGAAGGTTGCTCACGAAGCTCCGGCTGTCGATCATGACCAGATCGGACAACAGGGCGATGATCGAGGGGCGAGGGTCTTCCATGCGAAGCTCCGCGACGACGGGACCAGGGCATGCTATCGGGATGCCGGCGCTGGCAACAGGGCGGATGCAATGATGAGGGTCCGCTATCTCGACCTTGCGACCGGCGATAGCTGGCCGCTCGACCCGCCGCGCTGGTCGAGCCCCGCGCGGCACCCGCTTTCACTCTCGCCAATGCCCGGCATCGGGCGCTCCGAGATCGAGAGCGCGACGCCAGGCCTTTGGCGCTACCGCGCTGCATTGCCGCTTCCCGAGGCGCCGCCGATCACCATGGGTGAGGGGATGACACCGCTCATCGAGCGGACGCTGTACGGCAGAGCGGCCCTCGTCAAATGCGAATGGATCATGCCGACCGGCAGCTTCAAGGATCGTGGCGCCAGCGTGATGCTTTCGCTGCTGCGCGCGCAGGGCATCGAGGCGGTACTCGAAGACAGTTCCGGCAACGGCGGAGCGGCGATCGCGACCTATGCGGCTGCCGGTGGCCTGGCGGCGACGATCCTTGTGCCGGCCGCGACGAGCCCCGCCAAGCTCGTTGCGATGGAAGCCGCCGGGGCGCGCGTGGAGCAGGTAGCGGGCGATCGCCAGGCGGCGGCCGAGGCTGCGCTCGCGCGGGCCGAAATCATCTTCTATGCGAGCCACAACTGGCACCCGTTCTTCCTGCAAGGAACCAAGACGCTTGCCTACGAGCTTTGGGAGCAGCTCGGCTTCCGCGCCCCGGACAATGTGATCGTCCCCTGCGGGGCGGGATCGAACGTGCTCGGGCTGGCGATCGGGTTTGCCGAGTTGCTGCGCGCCGGGGAGATCGCGGTCCGGCCCCGCATCTTCGCCGTGCAGCCCGC
Source organism: Acetobacteraceae bacterium (assembly GCA_030041375.1). Classification (GTDB taxonomy): domain Bacteria; phylum Pseudomonadota; class Alphaproteobacteria; order Acetobacterales; family Acetobacteraceae; genus JAKAWQ01. Next base: position 13,277 of record JASHOA010000054.1, on the reverse strand, counting down.
GAATTGCGCGCCGATTGCGGCGGCGTTTCTCGCCGGCGCAAACCGCCGTGTTCCCACCCCGATTGCGCCGACGATCGCCGAGGGCACGGCGATTGCCGCCCCGATCCGCTTGCCGCGCGTGCTCCAGGCGTTGCGCGAGAGCGCGGGCGGTGTCGTCCGCCTGACCGAGGCGGAGATCGCCGAGGCGACGGTCGATCTGGCACGGACGGGCCTTTACGTCGAGCCGACCGCCGCCCAGGCGGCGGCCGGTTTCCGAAAGCTGACCGAGGCTGGCACCATCGCACCCGGTGCCGCGAGCGTCGTCGTGCTGACCGGCAGCGGTCTCAAGGCGGGGCCGCGCATTGCCGAACTTGTCGAGGGGACCGCATGAAGCTGGCCGATCTGCCAACCCCGGCACTGGTGCTGGAACGCCCGGTGCTTGTGCGCAATATCGCCGGGATGGCAAGCGCCCTGGCGCCGCACCGGGTGCGACTGCGCCCCCACCTGAAGACCGCAAAGTCGATCGATGTGGCGCGTTTCGCGCTTGGCGACGGACAAGGTGCGATCACCGTCTCGACATTGGCGGAAGCCGAATACTTCGCTGCGCACGGCATCACCGATATCCTGTACGCCGTCGGCATCACCGCGGAGAAACTCGAGCAGGTCGCCAAGCTCAATGCTGCCGGCGCCGATGTCGCGGTGATCACCGACGATGCGGAGACGGCGGCGGCCATTGGCAGCTTTCCCACCCGGATTCGGGCCTTGATCGAAATCGATTCGGGCGAGGGGCGAGGCGGGCTCACGCCCGAGGATCCGGCGCTCTTCACGGTCGCGGCGGCCATGGGCTCACGGCTGGCCGGCGTGATGACTCACGCGGGCCAGAGCTACGCCGCGCGCGAACGTGCGACGATCGCCGAGATCGCCGAGGCCGAGCGCGCGGCCGTGGTGCGTGCCGCCGAGCGGCTCATCGCGGCCGGCCATGCCGTGCCGATCGTCTCGATGGGCAGTTCGCCCACGGCGCTGACCGCCGCTTCCTTCGACGGCATCACCGAGGTTCGCGCAGGCGTCTATATGTTCGGCGATCTCTTCCAGGCGGCAATCGGCACGCACGGGGCGGAGGATATCGCCGTCACCGTGCTCGCGAGCGTGATCGGCCGGCGCCCGGATGCGGGCCAGTTCCTGATCGACGCCGGTGCGATCGCGCTTTCGAAGGATCGCAGCACCGAAGCGACGGCGCATGATTACGGGTTCGGGCAAGTGCGGGACCTCGCCGGGCGCCCGAGTTTCGGCACCGCCATCGTGCGGCGCGCGTACCAGGAACACGGCGTCTGCGCCGCCGACCCTGAGCTGCCGTTCCCCGCGCTCAAGGTGGGCGAAAAGGTGCGCGTGGCGCCCAACCATGTCTGCCTCACTGTCGCCGCCCACGACCGCTATTTCGTGACCGACGATAATGTCACGGTCGCGGCCGTGTGGCAGCGCGTCAACGGATGGTAAGCCAAACGATGTCAACCCGCCCACCGCTCCCCCCGTTCAGCGCCGAGACTGCGCGCGAAAAGGTGCGCCTGGCCGAAGATGCCTGGAATAGCCGCGAGCCGGCGCGGGTCGCGCTCGGCTACACCGAGGACAGCCGCTGGCGGAACCGCGCCGAATTCATCAATGGCCGCGAGGAGATCATCGCCTTTCTCAAACGCAAATGGTCACGCGAACTCGATTACCGGCTGATCAAGGAGATCTGGACGTTTGCCGCGAACCGCATTGCGGTCCGCTTTGCCTATGAATGGCACGACGACAGCGGCAACTGGTTCCGCTCCTACGGGAACGAGAACTGGGAATTCGACGAGAACGGGCTGATGCGCCGGCGGCTTGCCAGCATCAACGATCTGCCGATCAGCGAGAGCGAGCGGAAGTTCCGCTGGCCGCTCGGGCGCCGGCCCGACGATCACCCGGGCCTCTCCGAACTCGGTTTATGAGGCGGCGGAAGAAATCCGCTCTCAGTCGAGGCAGGCGGCGGCAAGCAGGGCAAAGGCGCGCGCGCGATGGGTCAGCGGGCGCTTTTGTTCGGGCGTCATCTCGCCGAAGGTGAGCGCGTATCCGAGCGGCTGGAACATCGGGTCGTAGCCGAAGCCGTTGGTGCCGCGCGGCGGCCAGACCGCCGTCCCGTCCACGCGGCCGACGAATGTTTCGGCGTGGCCGTCCGGCCAGGCCAGGGCGAGGGCCGAGATGAACCAGGCGCGCCGGTCAGGATTTCCGCCGATCTCGCGCTCGACGCGCGCCATGGCATCGGGAAAATCCCGCTCGCGCCCGGCCCAGCGGGCCGAGTGGATACCGGGCGCGCCGGCGAGTGCCGCGACGCAAAATCCCGAATCGTCGGCAAGCGCGGGAAGCCCGCCCGCGCGGGCGGCGGCGAACGCCTTGAGGCGCGCGTTGCCGGCAAAATCGGGGGCATCTTCCTCGGGTTCGGCAAGCCCGAGCGCGCCTGCCGAAATGACGGTGATGCCGAAGGGCTGAACCAGGGCCTCGATCTCGGCAAGCTTTCCGCGATTGTGGCTGGCCAGCACGAGCGTGGTGCCTGAAGCCAGGCGGCGCACCATCAGCGGCGGGCTTCGAGCGCGGCGCGTTGCCGCGCGAAAAGCTCGGCGCAACCGGCACGGGCCAGCGCGAGAAGGGCGATGAATTCGGATTCCGAGAACGGCGTGCGCTCGGCCGTGCCCTGGATCTCGACGATGTCGCCGGCCGCCGTCAGTACGAAATTGGCGTCCGCGGCGGCGGCCGAATCCTCGGCGTAGTCGAGATCGAGCAGGGGCGTGCCGTCGACAATGCCGCAGGACACGGCGGCCACCTGGCCGGTGAGGGGGGATCGCGCGATCACCTTCTTCCGCTCGAGATGGCGGAGCGCCAGCGCGAGTGCGACATAGGCGCCGGTAATGGCGGCGGTGCGCGTGCCGCCATCGGCGTTCAGCACGTCGCAGTCGAGCGTGATGGTGATCTCGCCGAGACGGCTGCGGTCGACCACCGCGCGCAGGCTGCGCCCGATCAGGCGCTGGATCTCCTGGGTGCGGCCCGACTGGCGGCCGCGCGCTGCCTCGCGCTCGCCGCGGGTGTGGGTGGCGCGCGGCAGCATGCCGTACTCGGCGGTGATCCAGCCCTGGCCCGAATTGCGCAGGAACGACGGCACCTTGCCCTCGGCGCTGGCGGCGCACAGCACCTCGGTCGCGCCGATGCGGACCAGGCACGAGCCCTCGGCGTGGCGAGCGTATCCGGCGGTGAACGAGACGTCGCGCAGCGCATCGGCGGCGCGTCCGGTTGCGCGCATAGGAAGATCCTCGGGCTGGGGCAGGTGCCGCGCTTGATAGCAAAACGCACAGAAATGTGCCACCGGCGTGGCCTTCCGGCGCGGCAGAGATGGTTGCCGCGCTTGCTCCCGGGCGGCATAGTCGGCCGGCATTCTGCAGCCGTGCCCCCGGCACGGAACCACGAGGAGACCTGGCGTTGCAGCCTGCCAACAGCCTGCTTGCCGCCACCGGGACGACCATTTTCACGGTGATGTCGGCACTCGCCCACCGTCACCAGGCGATCAATCTCGGCCAGGGATTCCCGGATTCGGAGGGGCCGGAGGACATGCTCGCGGCGGCCGCCGCGGCACTCATGGACGGGCGCAATCAGTATCCGCTGATGACCGGCGTTCCCGAGCTCCGCGCGGCGGTCGCGGCCGTCAATGCCCGGTTCTATGGGCTCGACGTGGACAAGGATCGCGAAATCGTCGTCACCTGCGGGGCCACCGAGGCGATCGCCGCCTGCCTGATGGCGGTGCTCGATCCGGGCGACGAAGTGGTGCTGATCGAGCCGCTCTATGACACCTATCTGCCGGTCGTGAAGCTCCTTGGTGCCGTGCCGCGGCTGGTCCGGCTGGTGCCGCCGCGCTGGGAGCTGCCGCGCGCGGAACTTGCCGCCGCCTTCGGCCCGCGTACCAAGGCCATTCTCTTCAACACGCCGATGAACCCGACCGGCAAGGTTTTTACCGCGGCCGAGCTGGCCTTCATCGCCGAGCTTCTCCAGCGCCACGATGCCTATGCCATCTGCGACGAGGTTTACGAGCACATCACCTATGACGGCTGGCGGCACATTCCGCTGATGACCTTGCCGGGCCTGTTCCCGCGCACCATGCGCATCGGCAGCGCCGGCAAGACATTTGCCCTGACCGGCTGGAAGGTGGGCTATGTCACGGCACCCGCCGAAGTGGCGCAATACGTTGCCAAGGCGCACCAGAATCTCACCTTCACCACCCCGCCCAACCTGCAACGCGCCGTCGCCATGGGGCTGGCCAAGGACGATGCCTACTTCGCCGCGCTGGCCTCGAATCTCGCCGCGCAGCGCGACCGCCTGGCGGCAGGCCTGACCAGCCTCGGCATGTCGGTGCTGCCGTGCCGGGGAAGCTACTTCCTGATCGCCGATTTCTCCCCGCTCGGATTCCCCGGGGACGATGCCGCCTTCTGCCGCCATATCACCGAGGCGGCCGGGGTTGCCGCGATCCCGGTCTCGGCCTTCTACGATTCCGGGGCCCCGGGTCATTACGCGCGCTTCGCCTTCTGCAAGCGCGCTTCCGTGCTGGACGAGGCCGTGCAGCGCCTGGCGAGGCACTTCCGGGCCGAACGAGCCGCGAAGTTGACGCCGGCGGCCCGGCCGGCCTAAACGAGCCCGCCACGGCGGGCGTAGCTCAGTTGGCAGAGCGCCAGATTGTGGTTCTGGATGCCACGGGTTCGAGTCCCGTCGCTCGCCCCAGTGTTTTCAATGCTTTACGCTTATACTCATAAATTTTGTGCAATGATCTTTTGAATGACTCTGGAACGACTCTGAAGCCAGATCGCTGCCGATCAGCGATCGAGGCGGGCGTGGGGTAACGTCGGGATCAGGTGGGGGAGAGTAAGGAGACTGAGTCCGAGGTGCCCTACCGCATTTCCGCCTTGGAGTGCTGGCGAGCGCGGTTGAGGCAGGCGAGAAGGTACGGCTGGTCGTATCGAAACACTTCCACTTCGTTGCGATAAAGCGGTTGTCGGAGCCTATCGGACCCGTCGCCGAACGCGGCTCTCCGCCACTCAAATCGGAGACGGCAACGTCGAAGGTACATACCACCGCTCTTTTATGTTGGATGGGTACTCAGATTCGTGACTTCCAGAAAAATAGCCGCGGATGTAACGAAGGAACCTGGATTGGAGGGTGGGTATGATTGACGATCCTCCCAAGGCACCTTCTTCTGAACCCCAGACTGGCGGGTCTGAGCCCACTACAGCTGTGAAGCCTCGCCGTCCTTTGCCGTTTAGCCCACAAGGGAAGTCGCAGCTTGTCCCTGACAAAGTCATGAAAATGGAGCTTCGTCGTCAGCCGACTGAATTCCCGCAACCAGATTCCTCGAAGAAGGGAAGCGGCGACGGTCAGTAGAATTCCCTCTTAAAGAGGGCAACTCCGCGCCAAAGCGAACGCTGCAAAAGCCAGCCCCGCAACCAGCGGACCTGCTACAAGCCCGCCAATCAAAAGCCGTTGGGCATAAAGGAGTTTCGTGGCAAGCCGCGTGTTCTCGTCATCGTTGTGTTCGATAACTTGCTGCATGTTCGAGGCAATGAACGCATACGCTTCAGCAGAGGAATCAGGCGTCAGTACTTCAGGAACCCATAACTTCGTGGGAGAAAAGCCGCACAGCCAACTCCTAGGTCTTAACTCGATGACAGCATAAACGGCGCCAATAGTCCAAACTAATGCTCCGGCTGCCAAACCTATCCCGGCCCAAGTCGGTAGCCAGCGTGCTGTTGCTGGACTAACCGGAACCGCGAGCGTCGCCGCCCCAAATGCAGCAAGTGCTAGAGTCGTTGCCTGCCCTAGAACACTGGATACTTTGGTAGCCAATGAATCGGCAGCGCTAAGCTGAACTTTGATGTAGTCTCGCGCCTCGTCGAGCACCTCGCGGCAGGCATCCTTGTCGAGCCTATCGGCATCGATCTCGCTCATGGTCCTTCTATCGTCATCGGTTCACGCAGGCTATTCTGTACGAGAAAGTGCCACCAAAACAACCTCAGTTTTGTCTCGGCGATTTCTAGACCCGTGTCGGGCAGACTGTGCACCCCGACACGGGTCTCGCGGTTTGGCGCCCTCCGACGATGCCGCCTCGAGCGATCGCTGCTGGCGGGAATCTATCGCTTGACCATCACGGATACTCTACCGTTCGTTGCCGAACGCCGAGAGGCCGGTCTGCGCCCGGCCGAGGATGAGGGCGTGCACGTCGTGCGTGCCTTCGTAAGTGTTGACGGTTTCCAGGTTCATGACGTGGCGGATCACGTGGTACTCATCGACGATGCCATTGCCGCCATGCATGTCACGCGCGAGGCGGGCGATCTCGAGCGCCTTGCCACAGGAATTGCGCTTGCAGAGGCTGATCATCTCCGGTGCGGCGCGGCCTTCCTCCATCAGGCGGCCGAGGCGCAGCACCGCCTGCAGGCCGAGCGCGATCTCGGTCTGCATATCGGCGAGCTTCTTCTGGATCAACTGGGTGGCGGCGAGCGGGCGGCCGAACAACTTGCGATCGAGGGTGTAGCTGCGGGCGGCGTGCCAGCAGAACTCGGCGGCACCGAGGGCGCCCCAGGCGATGCCGTAGCGGGCATTGTTGAGGCAGGAGAACGGACCCTTCAGGCCGCTCGCGCCCGGCAGAAGATTCTCGTCCGGAACGAACACGTCCTGCATCATGATCATGCCGGTGCTACTGGCACGCAGCGAGAACTTGCCCTCGATCTTCGGCGCGGCCAGGCCGGAAAAACCCTTCTCGAGGAGAAAGCCGCGGATGGTACCCGCGTCGTCCCTGGCCCACACGACGAACAGGTCCGCAATCGGTGAATTGGTGATCCAGGTCTTGGTCCCGTTCAGGAGATAGCCGCCCGCGGTGCGGCGGGCGCGGGTCTGCATGGAGGCTGGATCCGACCCGCCATCCGGTTCGGTCAGGCCGAAGCAGCCGACGATTTCGCCGCTGCGGAGGCGCGGAAGAAAACGCTCTTTCTGGGCCTCCGAGCCGAAGGCGTGGATCGGGAACATGACGAGCGAAGACTGCACGGAAAAGGCGCTGCGGTAGCCGGAATCGACGCGTTCGACCTCGCGTGCGATCAGGCCGTAGGCAACCTTGCCGATACCGGCGCAGCCATAGCCTTCGAGCGTGGCGCCGAGGAATCCCATCTCCCCCATTTCAGTCATGATGGCGCGGTCGAAGCGCTCGTGCCGGTTGGCCTCCAGCACGCGCGGGAAAAGCCGCTGCTGGCAGAAGGTTCGCGCCGTGTCGCGAACCTGCCGCTCGTCCGGGGCCAACTGCTCTGCGAAGCGGAAGGGATCATCCCACGTGAACGGGGCAAAACCGGACATCGCGGGCGGGGCGGCGCCGGCTCCCGTCATGGATTCCGGGCTCATGGGATCGTCTTGCGTTTCGTATCGGGTGGCTGAGGCGCACGCCGGGAGAGGCGCATGAAGGCGGGAACATCGGCGCCGAATCCGGTCACCTGCTGCACTGTCTCGGATAGAGCGGGGCGCGGCCGAGGCAGCGGCGGCGGCTTCTCCGAACGCCGCGCCGGCGGGGCTGGCTCGCGCCGCGGCCGGTCTTGCCGTGCCGGGCGCTGGGCGCGGCGCCGGCCGCGGCTCACTCCTTCATCCGCCGCCCAATCCACCGGGTCGAGCCCGTCCACGGCCAAGCGCGGGATCGCATGGCCGATCAAGCGCTCGATCGCTTCCACGGCGAGGCGGTCGTTCGGGGTCGCGAACGTGTAGGCATGGCCCTCGCGGCCCGCCCGGCCGGTGCGGCCGATGCGGTGCACGTAATCCTCGGCATGGTGCGGCACGTCGAAGTTGAAGACGTGGGAAAGGCCGCCGATGTCGAGACCGCGCGCGGCGACGTCGCTGCAGACGAGGAGGCGGATGTCGCCGGCGCGGAATTTTTCCAGCGTGGAGAACCGTACCGGCTGCGACATATCGCCGTGCAGCGCGCCGGCATCGAAGTGATGGCGCAGCAAGGAGCGGAGCAGGACATCGACGTCCCGTTTGCGGTTGCAGAAGATGAGCGCGTTCTGCACGTCTTCATGACGCGCCAGGCGGCGGAGCGCCTCGCGCTTGTCGTGCTCGGCAACCAGCGCCAATCCTTCGACGATGGTGGCAGCGACAGACGCCGGCCGCGCCACGGTGATCGTCTTCGGGTTGTCGAGGAAGGCATCGGCGAGGCGGCGGATCTCGGGGGCCAGGGTGGCGCTGAAGAGGAGGGTCTGGCGGCGCTTCGGCAACAGCGAGACGATGCGCTCGACATCCGGGATGAAGCCCATGTCGAGCATGCGATCAGCCTCGTCGATCACCAGGATCCGGGTATCGTTGAGCAGCAGTCCGCCACGTTCGAAGAGATCGAGCAGCCGGCCGGGGGTCGCGATCAGCACGTCGACGCCGCGCATCAGCGTCTCTTTCTGATCGGCGAGACTTTCGCCCCCGATGAGAAGTGCGTGCGTGAGCTTCCGGTACTTGCCGTACTGCACGAAATTCTCGGCCACCTGAAGTGCCAGTTCGCGGGTCGGCTCGAGGATGAGGCTGCGCGGCATGCGTGCCCGGCCGCGCGAGCCGCTCAGGATCTCGATCATCGGCAGAGTAAAACCGGCCGTCTTGCCGGTGCCGGTTTCTGCCGAGCCGAGCACGTCGCGGCCCATCAGAACGACCGGTATCGCCTCGAGCTGAATGGGGGTCGGCCGGCGATAGCCCTTCTCGGTGACGGCGCGCACAACCGGTTCGGAGAGGCCGAGGGCGGCAAACGACTGAGCAGCATCGTCCGGCGGCTCCGGCACGTGCGCGGAGATTTCCGCAGCGGCGGTCGTAGGTTCGATCAAGCAGGGTTCCGTTCGTTCAAGGGGCTGCCTCGGCTCAGGCGCCAGGCGCGGGCTCTCGCTCCGAATGGAGCCCGAAGTTCCTCGGGGTATGTGTCAAGGAGCGGCGGAAAGTCAAGCTGCTGGCGGCTTCGGAACGGCGCGGACGGCATCGGAGAGCACGCGCGCAAGCCATGCAAGATCGCGCCCGGGTGAAAACCATGCCGCTCCGGCGATCGCGAGATCCGCGGCATCGCGCGCGAATTCGATTGCCGGCGGCAGTCGAGCAGGCAAATGGATCGCGCGGCAGAAAGGATAATCCCTGACCCGCCACTCCGGGCGGTGGGTCACGAAGAACGCCAGTGTCGGGACACTCCAGGCATCGGCAAGATGCGCCATTGCGGTATCCGTCGAGACGATCAACTGCGCGCCCGACACGAGGGCCGCCAACTCGGCGAGCGAGGCGACGGCGGGGCAATAGTGCAGGCGCGGATGCGGAAAGGGAGGCTGGCCCTGGGTGATGATGGGCAGGCTCTGCAATGCGAGGAGGTTTTCCAGCACTTTTGCGTGAAAGGATGCGGGCATGTTGCGCAGCGCCATGGCCGCGCGCGGGCACACGAGAACATAGTGCGGCGGCAGAGTGCGCGGCCGGCGCGGGCGGAGTGCGCGCGCGAGCCAGAGATTACGCCTGGCGGGGGCGGGAATGGCGGCGGGATCGGCGCCCAGGTGGGCGAGGAAGAAATCGATCATCGCGATGCCGCGGAAGGCGGGATCGAAGGCGAACTCGCGGATGTCGATCCGTTCCTCGAACGGGCGGGGCAGGGCGGCGCGATAGGGAAACCAGACGGTTTCGGCGAGCGGGCGGGCGGCGAGATAGAGTTCGTTGACGAGACGCCGGCCGAACAGGGGCTTGCGGACCAGTACGGGGTTGCGGTTTTCAAAGACGCCGGCCGAGCGCGCGGCGAGAAGCGCGGAGAGCCCGATCACGCCATCGCCGAGCGTGATGCCGAAACCGTTGAGAATCGCAAGCCGCTTTCCGCGCCGGATCGACAATCGGCGCGACCTTGCCATCATCGAGCGTCGTTGTCGGGGCGCTCGCTCACGCCATGCCACTGCCGGCCACGCGCACCTTCTCTGCCAGTTCGGCTCGGCGGGGTGCGGCGGCGCGTGCCAGGCGATCAACGATCGCGCGGCCGAGCCCCTGTTCCGGAATCGGCATCACTGCGATTCCCGCCAGGCCCGATCGCCGGCCTTCGGAGTCGAGAAAGCGTAATCCGTGGAAGAGCCGCGCCGCGGCCTCGGTGAGATCGCGCCCTTGGCTCAGGTTGAACGTAAGGCCCGCTCCGGCAAGCGGCGCGCCGAACGCGAGCAGAGCCTCCTCGGAGCCGACATCGGTTGCATCGAGGCGGAGGGGCAGGCGCGGCGCGTAATGCGAGGCCAGCATTCCGGGCGCACGCGGCGCGCCGCCGGGGGCTCTCGCTGCGAGCGGACCGGCGACGGCGGCAAGGGCCTCCGCCGTCACGCCACCGGGGCGGAGGAGGACCGGCTGCTCGCCGGTCAGGTCGAGCACGCTCGATTCGACGCCGATCGTTGCGGATCCGGCATCGAGCACGGCGGCGATCCGGCCGTCGAGATCCGAGAGCACATGCCCGGCGGTGGTGGGGCTCACCCGGCCGGACGGATTGGCCGACGGGGCGGCAATCGGCACCCGCGCGGCCGCGAGCAGGGCGCGTGCTGCGGGGGAGGCCGGAACCCTGACCGCGAGGGTTGGAAGATGGGCGGACACTGCCGGGACGACACGCGTTCTATCGCGCCGCGGCAGGACGAGAGTGAGCGGACCGGGCCAGAAATGCTGCGCGAGCCGCTCGGCGAGCGGCCCGGCCGCGACATCCGAGAAGGCCGCTTCCGCGGAGGCGTAATGACAGATCAGCGGATTGAAGAGCGGACGGGCCTTGACATCGAACAGCGCGGCCACGGCCGCTTCGTTCGTTGCATCGGCGCCGAGGCCGTAGACGGTCTCGGTTGCGAAAGCGACGAGGTAGCCGGCGCGGAGCAGTGCGGCGGCGCGGGCAATTCCTTCGCGATCGGGAGCAAGCCGCCCGGTCTCAACCACCCGATCGTTTTCCCGTGCAAATGAAGGGCGGATTTTCCCAGCCAGGCTTGCCGTAGCGAAGCGGTACGCCGTCGAAGGTGAGGATCGTGCCGCCCGCCGCCTCGAGCACCGCCTGCGGAGCCGCGGTATCCCATTCCATGGTGCGACCGAGCCGCGGATAGAGATCGGCCTTGCCTTCCGCCAGCCGGCAGAACTTCATGGCGGATCCGATATTGGTGACAGAGGCGATCGGGCGGTCCTTGAGATAGGCGGCGAGCTTTGGATCGTCTGCGTAATGGCGTGAGGCCATGACGTCGAGCCCGGCTGCGGGCGGCATGCGGGCGCTGATCGGCTGCTCCCGGCCGGCTGCGTCCTGCCGCCAGGCACAGGCGCCGACGATCCCGGCATAAACCGCTCCGCTGGCCGGCAAGGCGACGGCGCCGAGGAGCGGGCTCGCATCCCGCACCAGCCCGACATTGACGGCGAATTCGTCGCGCCCGGCGGCGAATTCCCGCGTGCCGTCGAGCGGATCGACCAGCCAGAAGAGAGCACTCGGCCCCGTTACGCGACCGGCCGCCACCTCCTCCTCGGCGATCACGGGAATGTCCGGCGTTGCCGCGCGAAGACCGGTGACGATCAGCGCTTCGGCGGCATGATCGGCAGCAGTAACGGGTGAATCGTCGGACTTGCGCGCGATGGCAAACCCTTGTTCGCGGACCGTCATGATCGCCGCACTCGCCCGCCGCACCAACTGCACGGCGAGCAGGAGCAGCGCGCGCGAGTCATTTGCATCCATGTTGCCCCAGATAATGACGGGGGGCGGGAATGGCAAACCCTTCGGCGGCTGCTACAGTCCGCGGGCCACTCTGACGATCGGGGAGCTGCCTTTCATGCTGGAAATCAGCTTTGCGAAGCCGCAACCGCCGCATTCCGGCGCCCTTGCTCTCCTGATCGGCGAGGAGGAGAGCGAAGCGGGAATCTGGCAGGCGGCAGATGAGGCCACCGGCGGGGCGATCGGGCGGGCGTTGAAGGTGGCGGAGTTTACCGGCAAGTCGGGGCAGAATGCGACGCTGCTGGCCCCGGGCGGTGGGTTTTCCCGCGTCGTCGTGGTGGGATTGGGCAAGAAAGGCGAGCGGGCGCGGCTCACCCTCGAGGAAGCGGGAGCAATGGCGGCGGGCTTGCTGGCGAGAGAAGAGGCGGCGGCGATCGCCGCCGACGCGCTGGCGCCGGAACTCGCCGCCGCTTCCGCGCATGGCGCAACGCTGCGCAGCTACCGGTTCGATCGCTATCGCACCAAGGAAAAGCCGGACGAGAAGCCGCGCCTGAAGAAGCTCACAGTCTTGACCGCAGAGCCGGTCAAGGCGCGCAGCGCGCATGAGCCGATGCAGGCGCTGGCGGAGGGTGTGTTCCTGACCAGGGATCTGGTGAGCGAGCCCGCGAACGTACTCAACCCGGCGGAAATGGCAGAGCGGTGCAAGCCGCTCGAACGACTCGGCATCGAGATCGAGGTGATGGGACCGAAGGAGCTGCGCAAGCTCGGATTCGGGGCGATGCTCGGTGTCGCCCAGGGCAGTATCAACGAGCCCCGGATGGTCGTCATGCAATGGCGGGGCGCCGCCGGGGGACGGAGGAAGCGGAAGCCGGTGGCGTTCGTCGGCAAGGGCGTCACCTTCGATACGGGTGGGATCTCCATCAAGCCCGCAGCCGGAATGGAGGATATGAAGTGGGACATGGCCGGCGCCGGCACGGTGGTCGGGCTGATGAGCGCACTGGCCCGGCGCGAAGCGCGTGTCGACGCGGTCGGGCTGATCGGGCTGGTCGAGAACATGCCTTCCGGCGGGGCGCAGCGGCCCGGTGACGTGGTGAAGACCGCGTCGGGCCAGACCGTCGAGGTGATCAACACCGACGCCGAGGGAAGGCTGGTTCTGGCCGACGTACTTTGGTACTGCCAGCAGGAATTCGATCCGCAGTGGATGGTCGATCTCGCCACCCTCACCGGTGCGATCATCGTCGGGCTTGGCCACGAGCATGCAGGGCTGTTCAGCAACGACGATGCGCTGGCCGAAAAGCTCGGCAAGGCGGGGCGGGATACCGGCGAGCTGGTATGGCGGATGCCGCTCGCGGAGGCCTACGACAAGCGGCTACGGTCCGATATTGCCGATATGAAGAATGTCACCGACCGCCCCGGAAGCTCGATCACGGCGGCCCAGTTCCTGCAGCGCTTCGTCAACGGAAAACCCTGGGCCCATCTCGATATTGCCGGAACCGCGTGGCTGACCAAGGAGGCGCCCCTGGCGGCGAAAGGGGCGAGCGGGTTCGGGGTCAGGCTGCTCGACCGGCTG
>JASHOA010000053.1 GCA_030041375.1 Acetobacteraceae bacterium | reverse complement strand
CGCGATGCCATCGCCACGAAGATCACCACGTTACCTGAACAGTTACGCAAATCGCTGACCTGGGACCAAGGCGCGGAGATGGCTCAGCATGCACAGCTACGGATCAACATCGGCCTGGCGATTTACTTCTGCGATCCGCAAAAACCCTGGCAGCGCGGAACCAACGAGAACACCAACGCGCTTCTGCGGCAGTATTTCCCCAAGGGAACCGACGTCAGCAGATACGACGAGCGTAAGCTCGACGCCATCGCTGCTACGCTCAACAATAGACCCCGCAAAACCCTCGGGTGGAAGACGCCAGCTGAAGCTCTCGACAAACTCCTGTCTTCGACCCAGAAACCCAGTGTTGCGACGACCACTTGAACCTAAGCTGGCTGCCCTGGTCGGAGTTGAAGATGTCCGGCTTGCCGAAGCCTGCCAGCGCCTCTTCGAGCGCCAAGAGGCAGAAGGAGACATCCAGCGTGTTCGACAGGCGCCAGGCCAGCACCGCTCGGGAGAACCAATCCATGATCGCCACGAGATAGAGAAAACCCTGGCCGATCGGAACGTAGGTGATGTCCGTCGCCCACACATGGTTCGGCCGCTCAATCACCAAGTTGCGCAGCAAATACGGATAGATTTTGTGCCCCGCCTCAGGCTTTCTGGTGTTAGGTCTCGGCCCCAGCGCCGCGATCCCCATCAACCGCATCAGCCGCTGCACGTGCTTGCGGTTGAGCTTCAGCTCAAAGGCGATCCGCCGCGAGCCGTAGAACGGGCACTCCGTGTACAACTCGTCGATCCGGCGCATCAATGCCAGTTCGTCTTCGCCAGGCGGCAGGGTCGCACGGTAGACGCCGGAACGGGCAAGTCCCATCAGCCCGCACTGCCGACGCACCGATAAGCGAGGGTGATTGCGGTCGAGCCGGGCTCTACGGTCCGGGGCGCTCATCTTCCGGACCTCCTGGCTAAAAAATCCCGCTCCACAACCAGCTGCCCGATCTTGGCGTGCAGCTTCTCGATCTCGCGTTCCCGCTCCGCTTCCCCATCCCTGCCTACACCCGCATCGAAGGCGCGCGCCGCTTGCTCCAGAAGCTGCTTCTTCCACATATAGATCTGGTTGGGGTGAACATTGTAGCGCTGCGCCAGATCGGCAACCGTCGCCTGTTCACGCAACGCCTCCAGCGCAATCTTCGCCTTCAGCCCCGCATCAATCGTCCGTCTCGTTCGCTTGGTCATCGTCCGCTCCGTTTAGCAACGGAACAGCCGCTTTTCCAATTAAGCCCCTGGTCCCAAAATCGGGGTCCATTTCACTTCCGGTAGCCCCAACACATTACTCCGCCGAGGCGAAGGGGCGGGCTATTCCATAACCAAACGCAGCGATCGCGCAGCGGATCTCGATTCCGCCGTCCTTGGCCCGACACAATTGTCGGCCGACCGCTGAGTTGAACACCGCGGGCAGCTGAAGAGCGGGTGTAATGCGAGACCATATCGGCTTGACGACCTCACGGCCTTTGCGCGTGCGGCGCACCGCCTGGCCACTCATCACCCGCTGCGACCAGCGGAAACCGACTTCGTTGAAGTACAGGTCGGCGTGGCGCGGACTAGACCCGTGTCGGGCTGACTGTGCAGCCCGACACGGGTCTCGCGGTTTATTCGAGCCCGCGATTCACGCCCTCCCACGATTCCGCCTCGGGCGATCGCGGGCTAATGTGATGGAACACCCCGGCGCTGGTGCGGCGCACGCGGTTGCTGAAGCCCTCGGCCGAATTGGTATGGACGGCGCCGTGCACATATCGCCGTTCGGAGTGGCGGACGGTGTCGTGTGTGGCAAAGGCCTCGCCGACCGACAGGAAGGACTTCTACTCATCGCTCCTCAAATGGGCCGAGAGATCAACGGTTCCGTCCAACACCCGGCACGCCTCGGTCTCTGACAGATCGTCAACGACGCGTGCCCTTGCTTCCCCGGCGAGGGTACCCTCTGCAAGGGGTCCAGGCCGTTGAACGATAGCAAGGACCGGTGTTTTGGTGGTCCGGGGTTGGCCCTTGCGACCGCGTCCCAGGTGTGGTCGGTCGGCATCGTTGCGCGGGCTACCGCCGATGTAGAATTCGTCCAGTTCGACTGTGCCGCCGAGCTGCTGCTCCCCGGTCACCAGCAGCCGTAGAGCGTGGCCCATGCGCCAGGCGGTCGGCTGACTGACCCCGATCGCCTCGGCCAAGCGCACTGAGGAGATTCCCTTGTCGGACTGTAGGATCAGCCACAGGTCGGTCAACCACACCCGCAGCGGTAGCTTGGTCGAATGCAGGGGGGGTGCGTGTCGTTACGGTGAACTGGAACCGGCACTCGCCGGCCGCGCATTGATAGAGGCCGGGCCGGGCTCGCCGGCCCATGTCACGGCCGGCGAGCGCTGTCGAATCTCGGCATCCACACGCCGGGCAGATGCGCCCTCTGGGCCAGACCATCGCTTCCAGCAACCGCCGACAGTGCTCCTCATCCGCAAAGGCGGTGACCATGTCGCGCACTGTGGTGATTCCCGCCAGCACCTCCCGAGTTCCGCCCACCACTTCCGCCTCCGCTTCTGCGCCGCAGCCGCGTCATGGCAAAAAACACCGGAACGTACAAGGTTTTCGCTGCGTTCGGTTGATAAAGGCGAACAACGCTAAGAGCGAACGGATCACGAACTCGATCGAAGCCGGGCTTTGCGGCCCGAGTTTTGTCGGAGGCGTAGCGCCTCGTACAGCGCGGTCTTCCCCACCTTCAGCCGTGTTGCAGCCTCGCGCACGGTCAGTCCTTTGCCGACCAGTGCACGGGCGCGATCGAGCTTTTTGCCGGTGACGACCGGCTTGCGGCCACCCTTTCGACCGCGCAGTGCGGCTGCGGCAAGCCCGGCGCGAGTGCGCTCCTGGATCAGGTCGCGCTCGAACTGCCCCAGAGCCCCGAAGAGGTGGAAGATCAAGCGTCCGCCAGGTGTGGTGGTGTCGATCGCCTCGGTGATGGAGCGGAACCCGACGCCACGCGTCGCCAGTGATGTCATGGTCTCGATCAGATGCGGCAGTGAGCGGCCGAGCCGGTCGAGCTTCCAGACGATCAGCACGTCGCCCTCGCGGACATAGTCGAGCGCACCCCGCAGACCGGCGCGGTCTGCCAGTGCTCCTGACGCGCGATCCTTGAAGATCTTTGCGCATCCGGCTGCCGCGAGCGCGTCGAGCTGGAGCGCCGGATCCTGGTCGGCGGTGCTGACGCGCGCGTAGCCGATATTCGCCACCGGAGCTTGTCCGTTTTGCCGTCCGGCAATCACCTTGTCCGCTTTCCCGTCATCGGTCCAGCATTTCCGGACA
>JASHOA010000052.1 GCA_030041375.1 Acetobacteraceae bacterium | reverse complement strand
CCTGGAACGAGGCCAATGGCACCCGATCCACCGCTGCGACGATGAAGTGGGCAACATCATTCGCTGGCAGCCAGTCCTTGAGGTCCGGCGGCAGCAGAAAAGACTGGTCACGGTTGAACGGTACGAAGTTCGACATAGCTGGATGCTATCCAGCTATCGAGAATTTGGGTACCCCCCAATCCGACACGCTGCTAGCCCGCGATCGCCCGCGACGGAATCGTCGGCGGGCGTGAATCGCGGGCTCGAATAAACCGCCAGACCCGTGTTGGGCTGCACAGTCAACCCGACACGGGTCTGGCCGGCTTCGGCTCGGCCACCGCGGCAAAGAACTGCCGCGCCATCGCCTCATAGACCGGCACCGGGCAGACGAGCTTCGAACTGACGGCGCCGATTCCGGCGGCAAGACCGACGGCAACGGTCATCGCCGGGTCGTTGGTCATTTCCACGACGATCACCGCCGCCGTGATCGGCGACTGCACGACGCCCGCGAAATAGCCCGCCATGCCGATCATGGCGATGGCGCCGATCGGCATGCCCGGCAGGAGGTGCGTCACGATGACGAGGCGCGAGAGGGCAGATCCCACGCCGGCACCGACCGCGAGGGAGGGGGAGAAGATGCCGCCCGGTATGCCGCTCAGGTAGGAGACGGTCGTCGCCGCCCATTTGAGCGGTGCAAAGGACATCGGCAGGAGAGCCGTGCCATGCACCGCCGCCCGCGCCTCGGCATAGCTCGAATCGAAGACGCGCCCGCCGGAGAGCCAGCCGAGCATGGCCACAACGAAGCCGCAGCCGACCGCAAACAGGAGCGGATGGCGATGCGCGAACCGGTTGACCGCGCCCGGCAGGAAGCGCGTCGGACTGACCAGGATCTGGGCGAATAATCCGCCCGCGAGCCCGCCCGCGACGCCGGCAATCGGGATCAGGAGCCATGCCGGGCCGAAGGGAAGTGCCGCCCCGGCCGAACCGAAATAGAAATCCGCGTCGAACCCTGCGAAAAGCATCAGTCCGCTCAGCATCGCGGCGGCCAGGACCGAGCGGCCCGTCACGCCGTCGTAATGATGCGCCATCTCCTCGATCGCGAACACCGCGCCGGCGAGCGGGGCATTGAAGGCGCTGGCAATTCCGGCGGCACCTCCGGCGACGATCAGAAGCCGCTGCAAGCCCGCCGTGCGCGGCATCCCGATGCGCCCGATATTGTTCATCACCGAGCAGCCGATCTGCACGATCGGCCCTTCCTTGCCGATCGAGGCGCCGCAGAGGAAGCCGGCCATCGTGAGGCTGAGCTTGCCGATGGCGATGCGCCAGGACAGCAGCCGGTCCACCTGATGCGGGTTCGGCATTCTGAGGCCGGCCATTGCCTGCGGAATGCCGCTGCCCTGCGCACCGGGGAAGACGTTGCGGGTGAGGAACACGATGATGCCCAATCCGGCCGGGCACACGGCGAACGGAAGCCACGGACGCGCATCTTCGATCCGCTGGAAGGCGGCCGTGGCCCACTGAATGCCGATGCTGAAGACCGCGGCGATGAAACCGACCACGAGGGCGGCGAGAATGAACATCAGGAGATGGCGGCGATGCAGCCAGCCTTTCCGATGCATGAAGCGGAGCGGCCGGCGGCGCGGCCACGGCGCCACCGGCCGCGTTGCGCGCCGAGGCTGGCCTGCCTCGCCCTCCCTGTCGTTCATGCGAAGCACCCACTCCCCGCGCCAGGATTCGGCTTAGCCCGCGATCGCCCGAGGCGGAACCGTCGGAGGGCGTGAATCGCGGGCTCAAACAATGTCCTGGACCCTTGTCGGTCGGCCCAGTCAGACCGACAAGGGCCCAACCGCCGCTCTTAATTCAGATCGACGGCCGGCGAAATCGCCGGGCGCCGCCTCAGGGCGGCGCAGCCTCGGCAGCCGGCACCAGCCAGAGCGAGACCACCGTGCCCTGCCCGGGGCTGCTGGAAAGCTCGAGCCGCCCGCCGTTGCGGCTGGCAAAGGCGTCGGCGGCGGTCAGGCCAAGCCCCGCGGCCCCGGATCGCGTCGTGAAGAACGGTTCGCGCGCGCAGGCGGCCACTCCCGGCGGCATCCCGGCACCATCGTCGGCAACCGAGAGCAGGATCGCACCCCGATCTTCCCTCGGCCGAGGTTCGAGCCGGATACGCACCTTGCCCGCCGGCCCGAGCGAAGCGGCCGCATTCAGCACCAGCGCCATGAGCGCAGAACGCAACTCTGCCAGATCGCAGAGGAACGGCACCGGTGTCGCGGGCACCTCGATCGAGAGCCCCCTTCCCTCCCCCAGGAGATCGAGCAGCCACGGCCGTGCAGCGCTGAGCCAGGCTCCGAGATCGATCCGGCTCTCCGCGATCTGCTTGCGGTTCGCAGCGACGACCAGGCCTTCTGCGAGCGCCTGGGCGCGCTGGGCGGCTTCCCTGATCCGCTCCAGGCGGTGCGCCAGGCGCGGTCCGGCAGGCTCGGCGGCGAGCAGCTCGAGCGTGCCTTCGATCACGGCCCGGAGATTGTTGAAGCGATGCGCGGCCTCCCCGGCCATGCTGCCGAGGGCCGCCAGCCGCGCCGCGAGCGCTCGCCAGTCGGTCGTTCCGGTTGCCGGCAGTTCCGGTTTTTTTGCCTCCGCCATCGTCCTTCGCTTGTGGCGTTCGAGCCCCGCATCACGGGCAGATTGCCGCTTCTCCGCTTGCCCGGCGTGCCGAATCGAAAGGGCAGGCAGGCTGTAATCTTTCCACCATCAGGTCCCTCAGGCAACCCGCGGTTGCAGCGGCGGCCAGTCAGTTCTGGCGCTCCGGGCGCTGCTGATGTTCGGGCAGTGCCGGCGGACGCACCGGCGCGCGGACATCCGCCGGTCGGGCAGCCTCGGACGGCCGGGCCGGCTCGGGTGGCCGGACGTAGGCGGGGCGCGGCGGCTCGGCAGGCGGGTGAACGGGTTGCGGCGCCGGCGGACGCACAACCTCCGGACGATAGGGCTCTGGCTGGCGGGGCGGCGCCGGCGGATGGATGGCGACAATCCGCTGTGGTTCGACAGGGGGATGCGCGGGTTGCGCGGCGGGCGGATGAACGGCTGTCGGATGTGATGGTTCAGGCGACACCGGCGGACGCACCGCACTCGTCCGCAATGGCTGTTCCGTCGGGTGGTAGGGCTGCGCGGCCCCAGCATGCGCGGACCCAGCTACGCTGGGCGGCGCCGGCGCAGGGGCCGATACCGGCCGCTGCGGCGCCACCCACACCGGATGCGGCCCAGGGCGCACCGGAGCGCCGTCCGGCACGGCCCGGAATGCGGCGAGCGTTTCGGCTGGCGGGCGGCGATAGGCCGGCAGGACAGGTCTTCCTTCTGCCAGCACCGTGGCGGGGACGGTGGTCAGCGCATCGTGGTTGACGAAGTGATTGATCGTGATCCGGTTGTTGACGACTTGGTGGATGTTGATCGTGTTGATGTTCCGCACATTGTAGACGTTGACCCGGCGGACATAGGCCGGGCTCACGGCGAACGGCGGGCGGTAGATCTCGCCCGGGCCGAGCGGCACCCAGCCGACGAGGCCGGCGGCCAGCGCGCCGGCCGTGACGGTGACGCCGACCCCGCCGATCGAACCGGCGGCGAAGAAATTCACCAGCGCCGGAGCATAGACCGGAACGCCGAACGAGACCTGGATTCCCGGCGCCACCGGCACCCATCCCCAACGCGGACCAACGTGAACCCAGCGGCCGTAATGGAACGGGGCGAAGCCCCATGGATCGGCATCGACCCAGGTCCAGCCCCACGGCGCGACATAGACCCAGCGTCCGTCACGATACGGGACCCAGCCGACCGCGACATCGGGGAACCAGACAGTCCCGTAGGCGGGAACGGCGGACCAGGTGCCGTAGGCCGCGAGATTCACCCCGCCGGTCATTTGCGCGACCTCCGGCGGCGGTGCGACTTGCGACTGGGGCGCACTGCTGGCGATCACCGAGCGGAGTAGCGGATCGGGCGTGGCGGCAGAGACGGCAACGGCAATCGTCCCGTTCGGATCGTTCGAGAGGGTGGCGGTCTGGCCGGGACCGACATTCTCGACCGAAGCGCCGTTGACGATGCTCGCCGCGCCGCCGAGCGCCGTCACGATGGTCGGCTGGTCCTCGGCGCCGGCTGCGATTTCGTAGCGGCCGGCCTCGGCAATCTCGACCGTGCCGCGCGGGGTTGCGACATCGACGCGTGCGCCCGGGGGAAGTTGCGAGAGATCCAGTGCGACCTCGCCGGAAGTCTCGGTCGCCGAAACCCCGCCGGCGCCAAGATCGTCGATTGCAAACTCGCTCGATGGCCCAAGAACGGCACGCATCGCCATCACGCCGATGGTCGTGTCTCCGTCGGGCGCGGTGGCGACGATCTCACCGCTTTGCAGCGGCTGGTTGGCGAGTGCCGGCTGCCAGGGTTGGCCGGCGCCGGGCGCCACCCAGACAGTGCCGCTTGGTTGCGCGAGCCAGCCGACGACGGCCGGAGGCGCCCCGCCGGCGGCCGGTGCGGCGACTTGCGCAACCGCCGCCGCCGGAAGAATTGCCAATGCGGCTCCGAGAACCGCCAGGCCGGAACCAGGATGCCTGGCCATCGCGAGACTCCCCGATTGCACCAGCCTGCCACTTTGGCATTCGCCGGGTCAGCATTGTGGCCGAACCCTGCCTTCCCGGGGGCGTTGCGTTACAACCACGTAACGCACCCGATCCGTCATTCGATCGGGTCGAAATCAACGCCGGCGATGGGGCCGCCTCCCGCCACACGAGTGTCCTGCCCCCGACGTTTGCTGCCGCCGGCAGCAAACGGAAAGGGGATCAGCAGGCCACTGAAAACAAAGAGGTGTGTGCCGACCGCCATGGTGCATCAACGGATACCAGGCGTGAGAGTCGGCACACGAGTGTCCTGCCCCCGACGTTTGCTGCCGCCGGCAGCAAACGGAAAGGGGATCAGCAGGCCACTAAAAACAAAGAGGCGTGTGCCGACCGCTACGGTGCATCAACGGATACCAGGCGTGAGAGTCGGCACACGAGTGTCCTGCCCCCGACGTTTGCTGCCGCCGGCAGCAAACGGAAAGGGGATCAGCAGGCCCCTGAATAAAGTGTAGTGTGCCGACCGCTCGGCCGGAGGGCCGTGAACGATGGGCACAGAACGCTCCGGCCTCGGCGGCCCACGCTCCGCGCACGAGCGGGTTGAAAAGATGCGCGTGGCGATGGCAAAATGGCGGGCGGAGCATCTCCTTGCCGGCCGGCTGCAGCGCGGCCTGGTCCTGCTCGCGGCGTCCGCGGCGGTGGCGGCCTGCCTCCTTGCGGCGAGGCCGCTCGCGGCGGCAGACGGGTCGCCCGCGGTCTTCACCTGCACCAACCCGGCGAGCGGAGCGCGCTGGACGATCGGTATCGATTTCGCACACAAAACGGTCGATTCCTGGCCCGCTGCCATCACCTCCCGGCAGATTTCGTGGCATGACCGGAAAGACCAGGGATTCTATTCGCTCGACCGGGAGAGTGGCGAACTCACGATCACCCGCGCCTCGAGCACCGGCGGCTACCAGCAGCACGTGAGCTGCCGGCCCGGTTGATCGGGCTTGACCCGCCCGAACACGGATAACGGGCGGCGTCTCTCTATGCCCCGCTGCGACCGCCCGACAGCAGGCGCTCGATCAGCACCGCGGCGATGATGATCGAACCGATGGCCGTGCCCTGCCAGTAGGGAGAGACATTGAGCAGGTTGAGCCCGTTGCTGATGAACACCATGATGAACACGCCGCCCAGCGTGCCGATGATGGAACCGCGGCCGCCGAACAGGCTCGCCCCGCCGATCACGACGGCGGCGATCGAGTTGAGTTCCGCGCCGGCGCCGCCGATCGGGTCGATCGAGAGGACCTTCGAAGTCAGAAAAACGGCCGCCACGGCACTCATCAATCCGGCGATCACGTAGGCGGCAATGCTCCAGAGATTAATCGAGAGGCCGGCGATCCGCGCTGCCTCGACATTGGAGCCGATGGCATAAAGCGTCCGCCCCCCCTTGGCAAAGGTGAGAAAATACCAGGCGATCGCGTAGGCCACGATCAGGCACATGAAGTCGATCGGGATGCCGAATAGGGAATCCTCCGTCAGGCTGCCGAGCGAGTCGGGAATGTTGCCGATCGAGCTGGCTCCGCTCAGCACGTACGCCATGCTGCGGCCGACCGACATCATGCCGAGCGTGACCACGAACGGTGCAACCTTGCCGGCGCTGATGATGACGCCGTTGACCAGCCCGAGTGCCGTGCCCGTGGCGAGGCAGGCGACGATCCCCAACGGCACGCCGAACTTGGGAAAGACGAGGCCGAGCGCGACCGCCGAAACCCCGATCAGCGAACCGACCGAGAGATCGATGCCGCCGATCAGAATCACCAGCGTCTGGCCGAGCGCCACCATCCCGGCGATGACCGACTGGTCCATCACGTTGAGCAGGTTCTTGGGGGTGAGAAAATACGGCGATATCAAGGAGAGCACCGCCATGACGACGATGATCACCAGGAGCATCCTGAGTTCGAGCTGGGTCGCGAGCAGATGCAAGAGGCGGCTGCCGAGCCCACGGCGCACCGCGGCCCGTCCGGAGGCTCCGGCGGTTTCGCTCATGCCGCCTCGCGTTCCGCCTCGGGCTCGAGCTGGTGGGTGACGCTCTCCGCCAGCGCCTCGGCGTCGAGATGGGTTGGCGGTCGTGCGAGGGTAAGGCCGATCAGGCCGAAATCGTGCCCGCTTTCGCTCGGGACCGGGATCAGGAGCGTGGTGAGGCCGCTCTCCGCCTCGCTGACGAACCCTGCCGCGCGGCGCGCCAGCGCCTCGGGAATGCGCGTCTCGGCGATCTCGGGAAAGCTGCCTCCCGCAAAGCCTGGATCGGCGAGTGATGCGGTTCCGACGCGATCGAAACAGAACACCCGCCCGCCTTCGATGCTGATCCAGAACGCCATGCCGCCGTGACGTTCGGCCAGCAGCTCCAGGACGGTATGGGTGCGCTCGGCCGAGCTGCGCGGAGCGGCGAACATGCCGAGCTTCTCGATATCGATCATATCGCTTGGAATCGATGTCACGTCGACGCCATCGCTCAATACCACGATCCGGTCGGCAAGCCCGATCACCTCTTCGAAGTCGGAACTGACGACGACGCAGGCCACGCCCTCGGCGGCGATGTGGCGCAGCAGCGCATAGATGCTGCTGCGCGTCGCGATATCCACGCCGCGCGTCGGCTCGTCGAGCAAAAGCAGGCGGGGGGAAAGCACCAGCCAGCGCGCCAGGATCACCTTCTGCTGCATTCCCCCGCTGAACGTGAGAAGGTTGGCATCGAGCAGCCGTTGCTCGGGCAGGCCCAGGAGAGAGAGCAGCCGCCGCACGGCGGAATCGCGCCTCCGGTAGGCAAGACCAGGCCCGTGATGCGCGCCGAGATGCGCCAGCAGAAGATTTTCCCGCACCGAGAAGTCCGGCACCGTGCCCTGGGTGCGGCGGTCTTCCGGAATGAGGCCCAGGCCGGCGCGAATCGCCTGCCGCGGTGAAGCGGCCGAGAACGACTGACCGTCGAGTTCGATGCTGCCGCCGCGTGCCGGACGAAGGCCGAAAATCGTCTCCAGGGTCTCCGAACGGCCGGCCCCGACCAGGCCGGCGAGACCCAGGATTTCGCCCGCATACACAGTGAAGGAGACGTCTCGCACGCGCGGCGGAGCAAAGAGATGCCGGACACTCAGCACCGGCGCGCCGTGCGGCGGGCGCGCCGTCTTGCCGGCGCGGGCATAGATGTCGGTCAGCTCGCGGCCGACCATGAGCCGGATCAGCTCGCCCTGCGTCAGCTCGCGCGTCGGCACTGCACCCGCCACCACCCGGCCCTCCCTGAGCACGGTGACGCGGTTCGAAAGCGCGAAGATCTCCTCCAGCCTGTGCGAGACGAAGACCAGCCCATGGCCGCCCGCGGCAAGGGTCCGGATGATCCCGAACAGAAGCTTCGTTTCGTGCGGGGAAAGGGGCGCAGTCGGCTCATCGAAGATGATGAGGCGGGAGTTCAGCGCCAGCGCCTTGAGGATTTCCACGATCTGCCGCTGGCCGATGGCGAGATCACGGACCCGGGCTCCGACCGCAACACCCGCCTCGGCCCCGAGGCGGGCAATCAGGCGCTCGGCGTCCCGCCGCATCGCCCGCCAGTCGAGCCGGCCCGGCATGCCGAGCCGGGGCAACATGATGTTTTCGAGCACCGAGAGATCGGGCGCGAGCGAGGTCTCCTGCGTGACCATGACGATCCCGGCACGAATCGCCTCGCGAGCACCGGCAAACCGCACCGGGCGGCCGTCGAGCGAGATGGTGCCGGAATCCGGCTGGATATGCCCGGAGACGACCCGCGAGAGCGTGGATTTGCCGGCACCGTTGGCGCCGACGAGGGCATGCACCTCCCCGGCTTCGAGGGTGAAGGACGCGCCGGCAAGCGCGACGGTCGCCCCGAAGCGCTTGCCGATTTCCGAAAGCGAAAGGAGCGCCATCGCGGCGCAGGCGCCCGGCAGAGAACCTCAGGCCGTGCCGAACACGTTCTTCTTGATGGTCGCAAGCAGGCTTCCGATGTTGCCGGGGGTGACCACCATGATCGGCACCAGAACGTGCTTCGGCGGTGTCTTGCCGGCGAAATAGCTGAACACCGACTGCGCCGAGCGCACACCCATCAAATAGGGCTGCTGCATCCCGACCGCGACCAGCCTGCCGCTCTGGATCAGGGGCACGAATTCCGGGATGCCGTCGAATGCGGCAACGGCGACATCGTTCTCCCGCCGGGCCGAATGGAGCGCCCGCAAGGCGCCGAGCGTCGGCTGATCGGTCTCGATGAAGAGGCCGCGCATCTCCGGATGCGCGGTCAGCATGTCCTGGACGAACTTGAAGGTCTCGTCCGACGTATAGGTCTGCATCTGCGAGAGCGCGCCCTGCTTGATGCCCCCCTCCGTCATCGCCTTCATGAAGCCCTTGGTGCGGGCCTGGCCGTTGAGCCGGGCGAGCGAGATCGTGACCAGCCCGACCGTGCCCTTGTTCCAGCCCTTGTCGGTCATCACCTTGGCCAGCACCTTGCCGGTACCGTAGGCGCCTTCGTAATTGTTCGAGATGATGAACGAAAGATAGTCACCCGAATCGGTGCCGATATCGGCGATCACCGCGGGAATGCCGGCCTTCTTGGCGAGCGCCAGCACGGAGGGGCAAGTGGAGCTGTCGGTCGGCGAGATCAGGATGCCGTCCGTCTTGCGGGCGATCGCATCCTGCGCATTCTGGATTTGCGTCTGCGCGTTGTTGTGGCTGTCGTAGGCAGTGGAACTGCCGCCGTTCGCGCGGGCAACGCTGTCGATGCCGTTGGCGAGGATGCGCCAGAACGGCAGATCGAGACCCGGCGTCAGATACGATACATGCTTGCCGGCAGCGGCGCGCACGACGGCTGGCACGCTGAGCGCAGCCGCTCCGGCGCCGATCAGCAACGGACGGCGGCGGAGCGATCGAGTCGGGTTCGATGTCATGATTTCCTCCCTTACGGCTTTGACGGGACGTCGAGTACGGCACAGTACCGCACTGTGCTCTGATGCCGGGATGATGGGTCCCGGGGCCGGCTTCTGTCAATGCGCACGCTGCGTTGCGGCGATCCAACCCGGCGAACCGATGGATCCGGTCGACCAGCACCGATTTCCCGGCTGCTGCTACACTTCACCCGCCGGCAGATCGAGGATCGTGCGCAGCAGGGCCTCGGCGCGCGGCACGAGGCTTTCGATGCGGAGGAATTCCTCCGGACTGTGCGCCTTGCCGCCGACCGGGCCGACCGCGCAGATGGTCGGCACGCCAAGTGCGGCGGTGAAGCCGGAATCGGCGCAGCCACCGGCGAATTCACCATTGGTTGCAAATCCGCTGGCGGAGGCCGCCTGGCGATAGATCTCGAACAGCCGCTTCGCCGCCTCGGTCTCTGTCAAAGGCAGGAACTCGCCCTTGATTTCGAGTTCCGCCCTGGTTCCGGGCACATCGCTTCGCGCGACGATTGCCGCCAGTTGCGCCATCACCGCGTCACGATCCGCGCGCTCTACATAGCGCAGATCGATCTGCCCCTCCGCCCAGGGCGCCACCGTGTTGACGCTTTGCCCGCCGGAAACCAGCCCGACATTCAGGGTGATCCCGCGCGCCAGGTCGGTCAGGGCATGGATCGCCTGGATCTTGCGTGCCAGTTCCTCGATCGCGCTGATGCCCTCGGCGAAGTTGCCGCCCGAGTGCGCGGCCTTGCCGGTGATGCGCATCGCCGAGAAGACGCCGCCCTTGCGCCCGCTCACCACGTTGCCTGAAAGCCGGCCAGGCTCGCTGTTGAAAACGACGCGCGCCTGGCGCGCCTCGGCCTCGATCACAAGCCGGCCTTCCGGACTGCCAATTTCCTCATCGCCGGTGAAGAGACCGACCAGCGGCCCCGGCGCGCCGCCGAAGCGCGCAAAGGCCGCCAGCACGAAACAGTTCATCACGAGGCCCGCTTTCATGTCCGCGACCCCCGGGCCGGTGGCGATGCCGTTCGCAACTTGGAACGGCCGTCGCGCCACCTCGCCATCGGGATAGACGGTGTCGCGATGGCCCATCAGCAGGATATTGCGCCCCACATCGGTGGCTTCGGTTTCGCCCGGCACCAGTGCACGCAGGCAATCGCCGTGCATCGGCTGCGGCAAAATCTCGACCGCGATGCCCTCGCTTTCCAGGAAACGGCGGATGACGGCACCCACGGCATCGATGCCGGGCTTGTTGGAACTGCCGCTGTCGATCGAAACGATGTCCCCGAGGAGGGCGAGCATCGCCGGCTGCTGGGCCCGGATCCAGTCGATGGGCTGCGTTGCGCTTTCCCTGGTACTCACGATTTCTCTCTCACCCTTGCGGCCAGACGTCATTGGCCTGGCGTCGGCCATGCCATGCCGGCACAGCCGAGAATATCACCCGCGTGCTCCAGCGTCCGCGCCGCCCTGAGCACGAGGTCGTCGCGATAGAGCGCGGCTGCAATCTGCACCGAGCGCGGCAGGCCGGTATCGTCCAGCGCCATCGGCACGCTGATCGCCGGCTGGCGGCTCAGATTGAAGGTGAAAGTCCAGGGTGCCCATTCCTGCCAGAGCGCCGAGACCGGATCTTTGGTGGGCACATCCGCCAGCGGTGGCGGGTTGGGCACAGTCGGGCAGAGCAGGAGATCATATTGCCGGTGCAGCGCCGCCAGGCGGTGCGCCGTCGCCAGTCGCAACACCTCCGCATCCAGGAATTCCGAGGCGGACATGCCATGTTCCGAGGCCGCCACTTCGATGAGCCCGGGATCGAGAGCTTTTCGTTTCGAATCAGGAATAGATGCGACCAGTCGCGCCAGCGCGGTGCTCCAGATTCGCCCGAAGATGGCGTGCGTGTCCGGCAGGTGCGGATCGACCTCCTCGACCGTCGCACCCGCCACGCGGAACCGCTGCGCCGCCTCCTCCAACGCTTCCTTCCCCGCCGGATCGAGCCCGGCCGCAAAGCCGTGATTTTCCAGCACCGCCACGCTGAGGCCGGCCACACCCGCCTCGATCCCTTGGCGCCAGTCGCGCGGATCATCCGGCAATGCGTAAGGGTCGCGATCATCGAAGCGTGCGATCGCCGAGAGCATCAGCGCCGCGTCGCGCACCGTGCGTGTCATCGGGCCGGCGACCGAGACCGTTGCGAAGGCTCCGGCCGGCCATTGCGGCACGCGCCCGAAACTCGGCTTGAGGCCGACGATCCCCGACCAGGCGGCAGGAATGCGGATCGACCCGCCGCCATCGGTCCCGAGATGAAGCGGGCCGAAGCCGGCAGCAGAGGCCGCCCCTGCACCGGCCGAAGAGCCGCCGGGCGTGCGCTCTGGATTCCAGGGATTGCGGGTGATGCCGGTGAGCGGGCAATCCCCCGGCGACTTCCAGCCGAACTCCGTGGTCGTCGTCTTGCCGAGAATGACCGCGCCCGCGGCCTTGAGGCCGAGCACGGAAGGTGCGTCCTCGGCCACCGGCTCCCCGCTGGTGAGGAGGCTGCCGCGCCGCGTCGGGAAGCCGGCCAGATCGACCAGGTCCTTGACCGTGCAGGGCACCCCGTCGAGCAGCCCGAGCGGCCGGCCCGCGCGCCAACGCCTGGCACTTTCCTCGGCCGCCGCCTCGGCATTCGGGTTCAGCACGACGAACGCGTTGAGCGCGGGGTTGTAGTGGGCGATCCGCTCGGTGATCGCCGCCAGCGCCTCGACGGGGTTCAGGCGCAGCCGCGCGTATTGTTCCAGAAGTTCCTCTGCGCTCATCAAAGCGGGGTCGCGCATGGGCACCTCTTCCGCGGTCGAGTGAAGAAGGGCAGCATGAGCGAGCGGGCGTGATGAGGAAACCCCCGGAATGGATCAGAGCGGCAACCGCCCGGAGAACGAACCCTGGCAATGGCCGGAAGAGAAATGGCGGGCGATCGTCGGGCATGCGCGCGCCGGGCGCAGCCTGAAGCCGCCAACCTGGCCGGGCGGCGCACGGGCAGCCGTCGCACTGTCCTTCGATGCCGACCACGAAACGATCCCGCTGCGTGACGCCGATCAAAGCCCGATGCGTATCAGCCAGGGCCAGTACGGTTCACGTCAGGCCATTCCGCGTATCCGCCAGTACCTCGAACGCGAGCAGATTCCTGCAACCTTCTTCTACCCGGCGGTTTCTGCGCTGCTCCATCCGGACGAGGTGCAGGCACTCGCAGCCGACGGCCACGAGATCGGCATCCATTCCTGGATCCATGAGCTCAACACGAAGCTGCCATTGCAGGCAGAACGGGATCTGACACACCGCGCAGCCGACGTGCTGGCCAGGCTGGCCGGCAAGCCGCCGGTCGGCATGCGCACCGCAAGCTGGGATTTTTCCCCGAACACGCTCGCGATCATCCGCGAGATCGGGCTCCTCTACGATTCCAGCCTGATGGCCGACGATGATCCGTACGAGATCACGGATGGCGGCCAGCCGACCGGCATCGTCGAGCTGCCGCCGGAGTGGATCCGCGACGACGCGGTCTATTTCAACATGCTGCGTCTGAGCGCGCTCCGTCCCTACACACCGCCCTCGGCGGTCGAAGAAATCTTCCGCGCCGAATTCGATGGCGCCTGGGACGAGCGCGGTCTCTGCATCCTCACCATGCACCCGCACATCATCGGCCATCGCTCACGCCTGCCGCTCCTGGCGCGGCTTGTTACGCACATGAAGGCGAAGGGCGGTTGCTGGTTCGCAACCCACGAGCAGGTCGCGCGCTGGTGCAAGGAGCAGGGCTAGCCCGCGATCGCCCGAGGCGGAATCGTCGGAGGGCGTGAATCGCGGGCTCGAATAAAGCGCGAGACCCGTGTCGGGCTGCACAGTCAGCCCGATACGGGTCTAGTGTCCTGCCCCCGATGTTTGCTGCCGCCGGCAACAAACGAAAGGGGATGAGAGGCCACTGAAAATAAAGAGCAGTGTGCCGACCGCTAGAGTGCATCCTACGGTATCAAGCGTTGGAGTCGGCACACGAGTACCCCGAATTAAACTTGAGTGACACATATCCCCCGCGCCATTCGCATCATTCCCCTCTCCCTTTGGGCCGGGCTCCCAGCAAAGTCCCAGGACTTTGCTGAGGTCCCGGTGAGGGGTAGGGGTGAGGGCGAATCACTTGTTCAACCGGGTTGATGGTCGACATTTTGGACCGGGATGATACCCGACAGATCGGTTGGGTGAGCCGGTTCCGTTGGCTCGGGCGGCGTATCGCGAGGCGGAGCGAACCGACGGAACCGGCTTTTGCGGTTGAGAATGCCGATGTCGCGTGTGCAGAAGCGCACGACGTGGTCCCCGGTTTCGAGTTCGGCGATG
>JASHOA010000051.1 GCA_030041375.1 Acetobacteraceae bacterium | reverse complement strand
GGCAGACTGCGACGAAGGGAATCCGCCGCGACGGGGCTGGCCGATCCGGCGCCTGCTGGTGGCCGTGGCAGAGAATGCTCAGCGCTGCGAGCGCCGCGTAACGCCCTGACGGCGGCAGAGGATCCGCCATCGCTCCGAACGCCAACTGGCCAGCCATCGCAACGGCGGCGATCAGCAGCCCGACGGGGCGTAGGCGGTGCTGGAACCACCTCGGCAGCAGACGGAGCATCGATGAATGATAGATCGCCCGGAGAGGTGATGGAAGGGGGAGCACACGGGACCACGGACGCTACGCTGAACGCGCATCCGTTCTCAGCAACGCCATCTTCCTCTCTTTCAATCGTTGGAAGCCAAGATCAAGCCGGGTAATGCGAGTGCGGCGAAGAGCCGCGCGATCGGCAGATCGGACTCGTCATAATAGTTCGCGCGATGCAGCAGGTTGAGCGTCCCGAGCGTGCGGCCCCGCCAGCGAACGGGCATGTTGAGGACGCTCTCGCAGCCGAGCGAGCCGATCAGCGCATGGTCGAAGAAGACCGCGCGAATATCCTCCGCGGTCCGGCCGATAAATGGCTCGCCGCGACCGATCACCTGCTGCATCCAGGGCGCATCCGTGACGGGCTTGCGCCCGCCGGTCGGGTATTCCAGCGGAGGTTGGTGTAGAACCGCTCACTCTCGCGCACAGCCGGATGATGCACGAGAATGGTGAAGAGGATATGCCCGATGGCCGCTGCGAGCGCCGCATCGAGTGCGCGGAAGAGTGCTGCAGGCTGGTTCTCCTCCCGCTGCGCGGCCAGGACTGCGGCGATTTCTGCAGTCGGGTCGGGGCGCTGCATTGTCGGCTCCGTTTCAATCTTCCAGGTGATGCCGGCGCATCCGCTCCGGCAGGATCCCTTCCGGCCGGAAGCGGAGCAGCAGGAGAAGAAAAACGCCGATCATACCCTGGCGAAGGCTTGCCACCTGCAGTGCCGAAAGGTCAGGCAGCAATCCGCCCAGGAAGCGGGTGCCTTCGGTCAGCACCACCACCAATATCGCACCGAGTACCGCGCCTGCCATGCTGCCGAGGCCACCCGCCGTGAGCGCCAGCACGACGAGCAATGTCACCAGCACGTCGAAGCTGTCCGGTGCGACATAGCCGGTGTAAGCGGCGTAGAGGCTGCCAGCCAATCCCATCACCGCGGAACCTGCGGCGAAGGCGCTGACTTTGAAGGCAAGCACGCGCTTGCCGGCAACGGCCGCCACCGTCTCGTCTTCGCGGATGGCGCGCAGTGCGCGCCCGTACGGAGCCTGTGAAAGCCGCCACAGCAGCAGCGAGACAAGAATGACGGCTAGCCAGACGGCGGACGTAGATGCTATATCGAAATGGAAAGGCGAGAGCTGGCCCCGGCCTGGTGCGGGGATGGCCGAGAGTCCGTCGGTGCCGTTGGTGAGCCAGATCTCGTTTGCTGCCAGAAGCTGGATCACTTCGGCGAAGCCGAGTGTGACGATGGCGAGGTAATCGCCCTTGAGCCGTGCGGTCACCACCGCGAGCAGCGCCCCCGCTCCGGCGGCGAGCAGGGTCGCGAGTATGGCGGCCGCGGGCAAGGCGAGATGCAGACGAAGCTCAGCCAGGGCCGAGGCATAGGCCCCGATCGCGAACAATCCGGCGAGGCCGAGATTGACCATGCCGCCGAGGCCCCACACAAGGTTGAGGCCGAGCGCCAGCAGCCCGTAGAGCCCGGCGAACACCGACAGCGAGACCAGGTAATCGAGCATCAGATCGCGCGTTCGCCGATGAGCCCGCCGGGGCGGAATGAGAGCACGATCAGGATCGCGAGAAATCCCATCGCGGTGCGATACGTCGGCGCGATGAGAAGGGTGGACATTTCCTCGCCGATCCCGACCACGAAGGCTCCGGCAACGGCGCCGGGAATGCTTCCCAGCCCGCCGACTACGGCGGCGGCGAAGATCGAGAGCAGCACGCGAAATCCGGTCAGTGGGTCGAGCGACGTGTCGAGCGCGACCAGCATGCCGCCAATACCGGTGAGACCAAGGCCGACGAAATTGGCGGCCCAGGCAACGCGCGCCGGATCGATCCCCTTGCTTTCCGCCAACGTGGCATTGTCGGCAACCGCCCGCATCGTCTTGCCGATCCGCGTGGCGCGCAGCATGAGGAAGACAGCCGCCATTGCGACGACGGCCAGCACCGCATCCTCGACCTCCTGCGGGCCGATGCCGATCGGACCGAGGCGCCAGTTGCGGAAGACCATGAGATCGTAGCCGCGCGGATTGTTGCCGAAGGCAAAGCGCGCGGCATTCTGGAGCACAAGGTCGAGCGCGACGGAGCCGATGGCGGCGACCAGCGCGCCTAGCGGACGGAGCGGTTTCAGGCACAGGGCATCGGCGAGCGCGCCCACCGAACCTGCCACAACGAAAGCGGCGAGCAAACTCGCCGGCGCCGGCCAGCCGAGGTCGGTGTTCACAACCCAGCCTGCATAGGCACCGATCGTCGCCAGGCTGGCGACGGCAAAATTCGGGAATCGCAGTACCGCATAGACGGTGTTGAAGCCGACCGCAGGCAGCGCCAGCACAGCGCCGGCCAGCGCACCGTTGACCAGTGCCTGGAGGAACGTCGCGATCAAGAAATGGAAAGCGTCTTGTTGTGCCGGTTCTCCGCTACCTGGAACAGGAACTTGCAGCTCAGGATGTCGCCAGAGGGCGTGAAGTGGCAGGGGCCGGAGGCGCCGTCGTAATTGATCTTCTTGCCCTCCGCCAGAAGCCTGAGACCTTCGACCGGATCACTCACGTGCTGCCCAGGCCCCTGGCTGATCCGGCGCACGTTGTCATGGATGGCGACCCCGCTCGCGACACCCGCCTTGCCGATCGCGAGTGCGACCAGCGCGACATGATCGTAGATCTGGCAGGAATAGGGATCGGGGTCGGAGATGCCGAGGATGGCCTGCACCGCCTTGTAGGCGGGGCTCGCCACGTCGGGCGAGGGCGCGAAGCTCCAGAGCCCGTTCGTCACCGGCGCCGGCAGGGCCTTGAGGACCGCATCTGTCGCTGCATAGGCGAAGGTGAAGCGCTTACCGGCGAAGCCTGCCTGATAGCTCTCGCGCAGCAGGATCTCGAGATCGGGTGCGTACGAATTGAGGAAGAGCGTGTCCGGTTTCGCCGCGAGCGCCCTATCGATCTCTGACCGAAACGAGGTCTGCTTTGCGTCATAGATGATGTCGCCCACACCCTCTGCCCCGCCCTGGCCCAGCACGGCCTTGAGCCGGTTCCATGAATCGACGGCGAAGGGCGTTTGCGCAGACAGTCCGAACACGCGCTTGCACCCGTGCCGGAGGAGGAATTCGGCCGCGCGCCCGGATTGCAGGTACGTGTTCGGCTGGGTGCGGATGATGTAGCCGTGGTGCGGCAACCTGGTGATCGAATCGGCACCGGAGACGCAGAACAGCATCGTGTGGCTGTCCCAGCAGAGCGGTGCGACGGCGGTCGTCACCGCCGAGGCCCAGGTGCCGACGATCGCCACCACCTTCTCCACATCGATCAGCTTGTGTGCGGCCTCGACGCCGACGGTCGGGTTGGTCTGGTCATCCTCGACATCGAGCGCGATCGGCCGGCCGATCACGCCGCCGGTGCGATTGATGCGCTCGACCAGGGCCTTCGCAACCTTGGCCATGGAAGGGCCGTAGGCGCCGCCCGCCCCGGTCAGAGGATTGATCGCACCAAGCGGGATTGAAGCTGCGGCTTCTCCCGTGCGCGCCAAGAACGGCAGGGCGAGAGACCCGGCAAGCGCGGTGCGGCGCGATATCCTGGCAGTCATCCTGGCCTCCGCGTTTCGTCCTTGGCAGGATAGCCGCCTTCAACCGCCGAGGAACAGCCGGCGCACTTCGAGATCCTCCGCCATTGCTCGCGCGGGCCCGTTGCGCACCGCTCGTCCGTCCACCAGCACGATGCCGCGCTCTGCGATCGCGAGTGCGGCGAGAGCGTTCTGCTCGACCATCACGATGGTCGTGCCCTCGCGATGGATGGCGCCGATCGTGGCAAAGAGTTCGTCTGCGGCGCGTGGAGCAAGACCGGCCGAGGGCTCGTCAAGCAGCAGCAATCGGGGTGCAACCATCAGCGCCATTGCCATTGCCAGTACCTGTCTCTGCCCGCCCGAGAGCGTGCGGGCCTGGGCACGTCGCTTTTCGCCGAGCAACGGAAACCGCTCGGTGAGTGCCGCCATCTTGCGGCGCGTTTCCCTGGGTTCGAGATAGCCCCCCATCTCGAGGTTTTCCGAAACCGTCATCCTCGGGAAGACGTTGGCTTCCTGCGGCACGAAGGCGATTCCCATCTTTGCCCGTTCACGTGCCGAGGTGCGCTCGATCGCGCGGCCATCGAATTGGATTGTGCCCCGCTTCAAGCACAGCATTCCGGCAATCGCTTTGAGCAGGGTGGACTTTCCAGCGCCGTTCGGGCCGATGATCGCGATCAGTTCCCCCGCCTCGACCGCAAGCTCTGCCTCGTGCAGGATCTCGTCGGTCGCGCCGTAGCCGCAAACCATTCCCTTCGCGGCGAGCAGCGTCAGTTGGGCCTCCCGAGATAGGCCTCCTGCACGGCGCTGTCCGCCGCGACCTCAGCGAAGCTGCCGATCATCAGCGTTCGCCCGCCGGCCATCACGATCACCGGGTCACATAGTCTCGCGATCATGTCCATGTGATGCTCGATGACGAGGAAGGTCAGCCCCTCATTTTTCAGGCTCTCCAGGTGGCTCGCGATCCGTTCGGCGAGGGCTGGGTTGACGCCCGCAATCGGTTCATCGAGCAGCACCAGGCGCGGTTCGGCCATCAGCGCCCGGCCGATCTCGAGGAGCTTTTTCTGCCCGCCGGAAAGCGCGCCGGCGGGCTGGTTGGCGAGCGAGAGAAGATCAAGGCGCCGGGCGATGGCGATTGCCCGCTCGCGGGCGCGCCGCTCCGCTTTCCGCCCGGCGCCGATGAGCGCAGCCCAAATCCGCTCGCCCGGCTGGTCGGGCGCGTAGAGCAGCAGGTTCTCGAGCACCGAAAGGCGTGGGATGCCGCGCGCGACCTGGAACGTGCGCACGAGGCCGGCACGGCTGATACGCTCGGCCGGCCAGCCGGTGATCTCCGCGCCCGCGAAGAGGATGCGCCCGCCCTCGGGCGGAACTACACCGCTGATGCACTGAAAAGCCGTTGTCTTGCCAGCGCCATTCGGTCCGATGAGCGCGGTGATGGTGCCCGCGGCAACATCGAAATCCGCCCCGGCCAGCGCCCGCACGCCATAGAAGCGGCGTGCCAGGGCGCGGACCGAGAGCAAAGGTTCAGCCATCTTCCGCCAAGGCGCCAGCGAGGGTTTTGTGCTGGCGGCCGTTGGCGTCGAAATTCGCCGGATCGAGCCAGCGGAGAAAACCGCCGCGGAGGCGCGGCCATTCCTTGTCGATGATCGAGAACCAGGCGGTATCGCGGTTGCGGCCCTTGTACACCACCGCCTGGCGGAAGATTCCTTCGAAGGTGAACCCATAGCGGAGCGCTGCGCGCCGCGATGGCGCGTTCAGGCTGTCGCATTTCCACTCGAAGCGGCGATAGCCGAGTTCGTCGAAGACGCGGCGCATCAGGAGATAGATCGCCTCCGTTCCGGCACGGGTGCGCTTGAGCGCGGGTGCGTAGTGGATGCTGCCGACCTCGATCACGCCGTTCGCCGGATCGATCCGCATCAGCGCCGCGACACCGACCGCAAGGCCGCTGTCACGGGCGATGATGGCATGGAAGAAGGGATCATCGCGTTGAGCGGCGGCCCCGATCCATTGCCGATATTCGGAGAAATCCGCCGGCGGGTCCTGCGGCAGATAGATCCAGTTCTCTGGCGCGCCCGCCGAGGCGGCGAAGAGTTCTGCTGCATGCCGCTCCGCCGACAGCCGCTCGAGCCGACAATAGCGCCCCTCGATCGGCGTTGCGGGCGGACGCAGCCGCGAAGTCCAGCCTGGAACAGCGAAACCCAGGGGGCGCCCTTCGACTTCCATTCTTCTCTGCCTCTCTCGTTCCCGGCGCCCTCATCATCCGACGGCCGCGTGCCTTGGGCCAGCCCGGGGGCACGCCGCGGCTGCGGACGGGCCGGTTGCCATTGCGCGCCACTCTGCCAAGTTCAGCGCGCCACGAGTGGGGAAGGACGAAGCTTTCAGATGCGCCTCAGCCATCCAGCTTTCAAAGAGGTTGGCCGCCCGATCAGTTTCCGCTTCGATGGCCAGGAGATTTCTGCCCTGGAGGGCGAGACCGTCGGCGCCGCGCTCTCGGCGGCCGGCCATCTCGCGTTCCGGTGCACGCGCTCGGGCAATCCGCGCGGGCTTCATTGCGGCATCGGCGCCTGCTTCGACTGCCTTGTCACGATCGACGGAAGGGCCGGAGAGCGCGCCTGTCTTGTCGCGGCCCGAGACGGGATGGAAGTGAGCAGTGCATTCCCAGGACATTTCGCGCCGCTTGCAACAACCCCGGCCGCAGCCGAGCCGGCAGAGGAGTGCCCGGACATTCTCGTCATCGGCGCCGGCCCGGCCGGTCTTTCGGCCGCCATTGCAGCCCGGCAAGCGGGTGCAGGGGTGACTATGCTCGACGAGCGGGAAAAGCCTGGCGGGCAATATTTCAAGCCGCTGGCTGCAAGTCATGTTACCCGTGCTCCGGATGCGCAGTTCCGCGAGGGAGATTCGCTCCGCGCCGCCGCGGCGGCGACAGGTGTGGCAATCGCAAGCGGCGCCTTCGCCTGGGGTGCTTTTGCAACGGACGAAATCGCGGCCCTCGTCGGCGAACGGGAAGTCGTTTTCCGTCCGCGCCGCCTGATTCTGGCACCTGGTGCGCACGAACGCCCGATGCCTCTGCCGGGTTGGACTTTGCCCGGCGTCATCACCAGCGGCGCCTTGCAGACCCTGGCCCGTGCGCAGCGCGTATGCCCGGCTGAGCCGGTGCTGATCGGTGGCAACGGCCCGCTCAATTTCCAGCTTGCGGCGGAGCTTCTTGCCTCCGGCGTCAAACTCGCCGGCGTGGTCGAGGCCGCTCCACGCCCCGGCCGGGCCCAACTTGCCGAGCTTTTCGCTCTCGCCCGCACCGGGCCGGGGCTGATCAGGCAGGGTATCGCGCAGCTTCTGGAATTGAGACGGGCTGGCGTTGCGGTGTTCTGGGGCAGCGAAATCATCGCGATCGAAGGAACGAAGCGCGCCGAAGCGGTGCGGATCACGACCCCTTCCGGCGAGCGCCGCCTCGAGGTGGGTCTCGTTGCGCTCAATGCGGGATTTCAACCGGAAACGGTGCTCGCCCGGGCGCTCGGCGCCGAGCATCGCTTCGTCGATGTGGGGCTCGGACATCTGGCAACCGTGACCGACGAAGAGGGCCGGACCAGCCTTCCCTCCGTCTTTGCCGCAGGCGACGGGGCGGCGTTCGGCGGCGCGCGCATCGCGCTTGCGCGCGGGCGGCTGGCCGGCCTGGCCGCCGCACGGGATCTAGGCTTCCCGGCCCGTGACGATGCCGCCGCGCGCCGCAGCCTCGCCCGTGCCGCTTCGTTCCAGCGGGCACTGTGGCGCCTGTTTGCTCCGCCACGCTTCGATTCCGGGCGGCTGGATGACGCAACGATCGTCTGCCGCTGCGAGGAGGTTAGCGCCGGGCGCCTGTGCGCGGAGATGGCACGGGGATTTCGTTCCCTGGCCGCCCTCAAGCGGGCGACGCGCGCGGGCATGGGGCCGTGCCAGGGCCGCTTCTGCGCGGCGACGATTGCCCGGCTTTGCCCCGGGCCGCCTGAACCATTCTCGTTCGCTGCGCCGCGCCCGCCCGCCCGTCCGGTGCCGATGGCGCCGCTGATGTTCGATGGCCCGGAATTCGAGGCCGCGCATATCCCGGCCCCGACATTGCCTGTCCGCCACACTGTCGCGCGCTCGGCGGCTTCGGATGGCACGCTCCGCTCTGCCGATGTGCTGGTCATCGGTGGCGGCATTGTCGGGCTGGCCACCGCCTTCTACCTCGCGTGCGAAGGAATCGACGTGCTGGTGGCGGAGCGCGACGACTTCGCAATGACCGCCAGCACCGCCAATGCCGGCAGCCTGCATATCCAGCTTCTGGCCTATGATTTTTCGGAGTCTGGCCCCGCCGACGGCGGCCCGGCCGCCGCCACTCTCCCGCTTGGCCCGGAGAGCATCGCGCTCTGGGAGCAGATTGCCGCCGCGGCCGGCGAGAATCTCGGCATCGTGACCGCCGGCGGGCTGATGGTAGCCGAGGATGAGGGAGGCATGCGCTGGCTGGCGGCCAAGGTCGCGATGGAGAACCGTTACGGCATCGCAAGCCGGCTGATCGGAGCGAATGAACTCCGCGCGCTCGCTCCTTCGCTCGCGCCGGGACTGCTCGGTGCGGATTTCTGCCCCGGGGAAGGCTATGGCGATCCGCTGCGCGGCAGCGCGGCACTCCGGAGGCTTGCCGAAGCCGCGGGTGCGCGGCTTTTGCCGGCGGCCGAAGTGCAGGTTCTCTCTCGCGATGGCAACGCGTGGCTTGCCCCATCGACGCTGGGCCCGATCCGTGCCGGCAGAGTGGTGAATGCCGCCGGGCCTTACGGGCGGGCGATCGGCGCATTGGTCGGCCTCGAAGTTCCTGTCACCGGCACTGTCCAGCAGGTGATCGTGACCACTCCCGCCCCACCGCTGCTCGGTCACCTCGTGCTGATGGCGAAGCGGCATCTCTCGCTCAAGCAGCAGGCAAGCGGTGGCATCCTGGTCGGCGGTGGCTGGTTCGGAGATTACGACCCTGAAACGGGTGCGACGCGCAACCTCCGGCGCAACCTCGAGGCCAACTTTGCCGTGGCATGCCGTGCGCTGCCGTTGCTTGCCGGCCTCCGGGCCGTTCGCGCCTGGACCGGCATGGCGCCCGAGATCGATGCCGCCCCCATTCTTGGTGAAGCGCCAGGCCACCCGGGTTTTTTCAACGCGCTGGCCGCCAATGCCTACTCGCTCGGCCCAATCCTCGGCCGGCTGACGGCGGATGCAATCCGCACCGGCCGCCCGGTAGCGCCTGCCTTCACGCTCGACCGCCTTGCGGCGCGCGTCTGAGCAACCGTGATGGAGCCGCTGGCCGTTGCCCCTTTCCCGCGCGACCAGCACCAAAGGAGACACGCATGCCGGATGGAGTTGCGGAGCGCCTGATCGTTGCCCTCGACGTGCCGACCGTGCGGCAGGCGGAGGAACTCGTCAGCAAGCTCGATGGCACGACCTCATTCTTCAAGATCGGGCTTTGGCTGCTGCTTGCGGAGGGGATCGAACGCCTGGTCGATGGCCTGGTCAGGGCGCAGAAGAAGATCTTCCTCGACTGCAAGATGTACGACATCGGCGAGACGGTGAAGCGCGGTGTCGAACGGGCAAGGGAGAGAGGAGTGAGATTCGTTACCGTCCACGGCGATGCGGAGATCATGCGGGCGGCGGTCATGGGGAAGGGCAACTCGGATGATCTCAAGATTCTCGCCGTCACAGTTCTGACCAGTCTCGACGACGCGGCCCTCAAGGAAATGGGTTACGCGCGGACGGTGCAGGAACTCATCGACCTCAGAGTACGCAGTGCCATCGATTGCGGGTGCGACGGCATCATTGCCTCGCCGCTTGATCGCCCGGATGCCATTCGCCAGAGGTTTCGCAGTCCCGGCCTGCTCGTCGCCACGCCCGGCATCCGGCCCGCCGGCCGCGGCGTTGATGACCACAAGCGGGCGGCTACTCCAGCCGAAGCGATCATGAACGGCGCTGACTATCTGATCGTCGGCCGGCCGATCATCGGTGCTCCCGACCCGGCCACCGCTGCAGAGAGCATCATCGCCGAAATGTGCGCAGCGGAAGAAAAGCGGCGGAATGGTGCTCACTCTACCACCGGGCGAGATGCGGCAGTGAAGCGCGAGAGACCAGGGTGACGGCACCACAGCCGACGCTGTACCAGACGGCGATGTACAACGGATCATTGAAGGGGCAGGCAAAGACAAAGACGAAGGCGCCCCAGGCGGCAGCGGCGATCCCGACAAGCAGTGCCGTGCCGGTCCTGTCGGTCGGCGCCCCGCGACGCATCAGCACGCCAAGCCCCAGCACGGGAGGGACCGACAGAGCGATCATCTTGCCCGCACACCGGATGCCATCGGTCCAGTCGATCCTGTGAGCAATGCTCAGCATCTCGTCCGGGCCGCTGTTGATGCAGAGACCGGCGGCGAGGCAAACCGCGACCACCACGAAAACCCAACGAAGGTCACGGCGCGGTGAATATGTCGGGCTGAGGGAAAGGATTGCCAGGATACCGCTGATGCCGGCAATCAGTCCGAGACTCCCAAGTCGCCACCAAAAGGTCGGCTGCTGCATCATCATGGGCATGTCCGGTCGCGCAGCCCCCGCCATGAAGAAGACGATGACCTCCAGCGCGCATATCGACGCCATCACGACGAGATCGATCCAGGCCCGCCTCCGGCGTATGGGCCTCAGCCTCGCCGTGAGCTGATCGACCAAAGATTCATGCGCCATCGGCCTGGCCCCGGGCGAACGAAAGTCGTTGCACGACGCCGGCGAGGCTTTTGCCGAGACAGGTCACATCTCTAAGCAGCGAGCACCGCCAGCCCGCGAGCAACGCGGCGTCATTTGCGGAAGAACGACCCAAGTCCCCTGGTTCGGCGGATAGCAGAACTGGAATCGCCGGGCGATTCCAGTCAGGCACGTGGATCCGCCCGATCAGACAAGAGAGAGCGTGTTCAGTCAAGCTGAACACGCTCTGGCGCAAAGAGAGCAATGCCCGCCCAAGAGTGCCTGTTCATGACCCGCTGAACCAGTTGTAGCCTTGCTTTTCCCAGTATCCTCCGGTCCAACGATTGGTGACTTCCATCGCCATGATGGATTTCGGGTTCTTGAAGCCGAGCTTGGTCGGAACGCGCAGCCTGACCGGCGCCCCGAACGGCGCCGTGAGCGGAGCCCCAAGGAAATCGAGTGCCAGGATCGTCTGCGGATGAAGTGCCGACTCCATGTCGATGCTGGTGTAATAGCCGTCGGCGCATTTGAAGGCGACGTAGCGGGCGCGCGTGTCGGCACCCACAGCGCGCAGGAAATGGCGTAACGGAACGCCGCTCCACTGGCCGATCACCCGCCACCCCTCGACGCAGATCAGGCGGGTGATCTGGCTCTCCTGCGGCAACGCGCGGAGCTGGTCGATGCGCCAGGCTCGCTTGTCTCCGATCAGCCCCCCAAGCTCGAGGCGCCACTTCGCGAGATCGACCTGCGGAGCGCGGGTGATGTCGTAGAAGGCGTTGAACCGCGGCGGCCGGGTAATCTCTGAGGCTTTGAAGGTTGGCGCGAGCGTGTGCGGGTTGAACAGGGCGGCCTGCACCTCGTTGTTCCACCCGGACATCAGTCGCAGGAACTTGTCGGCAAGGTCGGGGTGCTGAAGGTCGTCGAAGTTGCAGCCGGTCAGCATCGTCAACGCGCCGAAGGCAAGCGCCCGCCCCAGCAATTTGCGGCGCGCGGGATCGAACGTGGTCATCGGTGCCACTCCGGATCGGGAAGATGGCCGCCGGTAATCATCGGCGGAAGCACGCGCGGAACCAGCGCGACGAGCAGGATGTGCACGGCGAGGAACAGGACGATCCCGGCCATCGCCGTGAAATGCACAACTCGGGAAGGGAAGAAGCCGCCGAACAGATCCGATAGCGGCCACAACTGCACAGGCTTCCAGACGGCAAGGCCGGAGAGCACCGCGAGGATGCCGAGCGCGATGACGCCGAGATAGAGCAGCCGCTGCACGGCGTTATAGACACCCACCTCGTGCGGCAGTTTGAAGCGGATCGCCGCCGAGGCGTCGCGCCACACGGCGCGCGGAGAGACCGGCCAAAGCTTGTGCCGGAAGTGCCCGCTGGCAAAGCCCCAGAGGAGATAGCCAAGGCCATTCAGCATCAGCAGCCAGATTGCCGCGAGATGCCACGCGATGGCCGCACCCAGCCATTCCCCGATCGTCGCCCAACGCGGGAAGACGAAGGGCAGGAACGGTGAGGCATTGTAGATCTGCCAGCCGCTGCCGATCAGCGTGATGATCGCGAGCGCGTTCAGCCAGTGCATGACGCGGAGTGGCCAGGGGTGGATGACCTTGCGTGCCGGTTGCCGCCGCCGCGCATGAGCACGCAGTGCGGGCGCCATGACGATGCTGTTCATCGCAACCCCCTAGCCGTTCGTCGCGGCGCGAACGAGCGTCGGCTGCGGCCGGTAGAGCGCGGGAAACAGTTTCGCCAGCGCGGCGACCTTCGGCGCATCGAACATCGCGACATAGAGGCTGTCCGGATGCAGCGTCGCAAAATTCTGGTGATAGGCCTCGGCCGGATAGAACGGCATCGCCTTGGCGAGCTGGGTCACGATGGGCGCATCGAAGGTATGGTCGGTGGTGAGCTGTCGGATATAGGCGTCAGCGATCCGGCGCTGCCCGGGGTTCGCCACCCAGATCGCGCTGCGATATTGCGGGCCGTGATCCGGCCCCTGGTAGTTCAGCTCGGTCGGGTTGGCGGCGACGGAAACGAAAATGCGCAGCAGCGTTCCGTAGCTGACGACGCTCGGGTCGTAGACGATCTTCAGGGACTCGGCATGATGGGTGGTGCCGGTGCTGACGATGTCGTAGCGCGCGGTATCCGTGGCACCGCCGGTATAGCCGGAGATCGCCTCCTGCACGCCCTTCACGTGCTGGAAGACATCCTGCATCCCCCAGAAACACCCACCGGAGAGGATCGCCGTCGCCGTGCCATGGGCCGTTGCGAGTGGCTCATCCAGTGCCGGTGCCGGTGCCAGCACGGCGGGCTCGGCGGCGGGCGCACCTGCCACGGCAAAGACCGACAAGGTGCCAACGAGGCAGGCAGAGCAGATCAGCTTACGCATCATGCTTCTCCCGGAGTGAAGGACAGCGCTACGCCATTCATGCAGTAGCGGAGTCCCGTCGGTTTCGGTCCATCCGGGAAGACATGGCCGAGATGGCCACCGCATTGACTGCAATGCACCTCGGTACGCTGCATGCCGAGACTGTCGTCTTCCGAGGT
Source organism: Acetobacteraceae bacterium (assembly GCA_030041375.1). Classification (GTDB taxonomy): domain Bacteria; phylum Pseudomonadota; class Alphaproteobacteria; order Acetobacterales; family Acetobacteraceae; genus JAKAWQ01. The sequence goes on along the minus strand of JASHOA010000051.1, from coordinate 140,799 downwards.
CAGAATCGCGCCAGGCAGGTGATCCCAGAAGCTCGGCCAGCCGGTGCCGCTGTCGTACTTGGTCCGGGACGAGTAGAGCGGCAGGGCACAGCCGGCGCAGTGGAAAATGCCCGTCCGTTCCTCGTGCAGGAGGGGCGACGTGAAGGGAGGCTCGGTCCCTGCCTGCCGGAGCACCTCGTAGGCGGCAGGGCTCAGGAGTTTGCGCCATTCGGCGTCGGAGTGGACGACCCGGTATGGGCGATCGGAAGCGGCGACTGTCGCCGCGCCGGTGCGGCGCGCCAGGCAAAGCCCCGCCAGGGCCAGCCCGGCGAAAGCGCTTGATGAGGACAAGATGGTACGGCGATTCATACCCGGTACTCCTGTTCCAGTGTCGAGGCCGAAGCCCGTGAACGACGATGTCCTGTAGCCGCGACCGGGTCGCATCGTGCCTTTGGGGTCGGTGGCCCGGCTTGCACCGGACCGCCTCCCTCGCGATCACGTCCGGCCGTACCCGCCAGGACGAACCAGGATCCGGTCCTGGCCCGCGAACAGTGCGGGCGCCGGTCGCCCGGTGTTACTGAGAGTTCGACATGGCATTGTGACTCATCGAGCTCGAGCCGCTGTCATGGGCCATGCTGTTGCCCGTCGTCTTGTGCTTCACGGGGGAAGTGGACGACATGGTCGAATGGCCCATGGTGTTGTTGGACATGCTCGACGAGGTGCTCTGGGCAAACGCCGGAGCCACGAAGGCGGCGGCGAGAAGGGCGGCGGCGGCGAAAGTCTGAACGCGGTTCAACATGAGAGGCTCCTGCGAGAGTGAGTGACAGACGCGCGACTGCATTCTTCCGCGTCCGGAGCCATATCCGGTTGGACGGCCTCCGAGGTTACAGCGACCGGAGAAAATTTCTTTGCCGCCCGGCTGGTTGGCAGAGCGAGGGGATGGAGGCCGTCCTGTCACCCCGGATCCCATTGCGGCGGCCGAAACCCGGCCGCCGGAGAAACAGAAAGCTGCCCACGGGTTTAGAGTTCGGTCGTCTTGTCTCGCTCGAATTCGTAGTGCAGTTGGGCAGCGGCAAGAAGTTTCCGTAGAACGCCGGGAATAGCCTGTTCCTGTGAGGGTCGGCATTCTGCAACAGGCGCCCTGGAGCCCCAGGCCAGGGGTTGGAGCGGACCATGAGGCTGCCGAACGGGTTTGACGTACCGGATGCCGGGGCTACCCACGATGCGAGCTCCTGCTTCGCCTGTTCGGGTGCCGAGCGCGGTGCTCTGCCGTCCAACCTTGTGCCAAGGATCTGGGTGGCGGTCCGCCATTCCGCGAGCTAGCCGGGGGGCGTCCATTGGGTACCGACAGCCGCGAAAACCCGCGCCAGGCTTGGGACGCCCTCATGGCCGCCGCCCAGGACGGCAACGCGACTGCTTACCGTCGACTGCTTTCCGAGGTCGATGCCTGGCTGAGACGCTATTATTCAAGGCGCCTGCCGCCTTCTGCGATCGATGATGTCGTTCAGGACGTGCTCGTGGCGGTTCATGAGAAGCGCCACACCTATGATCCGAACAGACCGTTCATTGCCTGGCTGACCGCCATCGCCCGTTACAAGTGGATCGACGCCATCAGGTCTCTGCGGTCCAGAGCCACCGTGACCTTGGAGGACGACGTGGCCGCGCCCTCCCACGAAAACTCGGTGACGAGCGCATGGTCGCTGGAAAAGCTTCTCGGTACGCTGAAACCAGCCCAGGCGGAGGTCATCCGGCTGGTGCGGCTGGAGGGACACAGCATCGAGGAAGCCTCGCTCGCGACGGGGCAATCGGCTACGCTGGTGAAGGTGAATATCCATCGCGGACTGAAGCGGCTGGCGGCCTTGCTCAGGAATCATCCTGATGAGCAGTGATTTTCTGATCGACCGGCTGACCCAGGGCCTCAAGCCGGTTCACCGGCGGAGGCCCCTCGTCGATGGGGCGATCCTGGCTTCGGTGGCGATTGTCGAACTGGTGCTCTTTCTCGCCTTCGGCTTCATGCGCCCGGACATGCCGAAGGCGATGGATATGCCGTCTTTCTGGTGGAAGCTCATCAGCCTTGGGCTGATCGCACTGGCGAGCGGAGCTGTCGCGGTGCTGTCGCTTGATCCCACGCGGTCTCCGCGACGTGGCTTGCGTTGGACCGTGGGTTTGATCGTTCTCAGTCTTGCCGCGGGTTGGATGATCGACGCAGCGCACGATGGATTCGGTGCTCTGCTCACCCGCCTGGACTGGCAGCACGGAGTGCAGTGTTTTGCCAAGATGGTCGTCCTCTCCATCCCGGCCGTGATCGGGCTCGGCGTGTTGATGCGACGGGGCGCGCCAACGGACCGCGCCGGGACCGCACTGGCTTCGGGCCTGGCGGCCGCGGCTTGGGGCGCATTCGTGTTCGTGTTCGCCTGCCCGTTCGACGATCCTTTCTATGTGGCGGTCTGGTACTCGCTCGGGTGCGGCGCGGTGACGTTGCTCGGGCGGCTTCTTCTCCCTCGTATAGCCCGCTGGTAGGACGGGAAACGATTCCGCGTCCTCAGCGACTGCGCCACTGTCCTCTCTCCACCGTTTGCTGCCGTCGGCAGCAAACGAAAAGGGGATCAGCCGTACCGGCGGTCACGCCTCGATGATTTCCGAGGCATGAAATCCCTGCGCGAAAAGCAGGCCGCGCAGGTCGGCGAACTCGAGGCGTGCGTGTGCGGCGGCAGCCACTTTGGGCTTGGCGTGGAAGGCGACGCCGAGGCCGGCGTCGAGCAGCATCGGCAGATCGTTGGCGCCGTCACCCACTGCCAGCGTGGCGGCGAGCGGGAGGTCGTGAGCAGCGGAAAGCTCGCGTAAGGCGCGGAGCTTGTCGTCACGATCGCGGATCGGTTCGGCCACCTCGCCGGTGAGCGCGCGCTGGTCATGGAGGAGGACGTTGGCGCGGTGGATGTCGAAGCCGAGCGAGGCGGCGACGCGGCCGGTGAAAAAGCTGAAGCCGCCGGAAACGAGCGCCGTGACGGCGCCATGGGCGCGCATGGTCGCCACCAGCGCCCGCGCGCCATCGGTGAAGCGGATGCTGCGCCAGGTCGCATCGAGCGCCGAGACCGGCAGGCCCTTGAGCATCGCCACCCTTCGGCGCAGACCTTCGCGGAAGTCGATCTCGCCGTTCATGCCGGCGCGGGTGATTTGGGCCACTTCGTCCTTCAGCCCGGCGAAGGCGGCCAGTTCATCGAGGGTTTCGGCGGTGACGATGGTGCTGTCCATGTCGGCCAGAAGCAGCCGCTTGCGCCGGCCGGCGGCGGGCGTGGCGATCGCATCGATCGCCATGCCGGTGAGGGCGGCGGAGACGGCCAGCATGTCCGGCGGAGCAGGGCAGGGAAGCTCGGCGGCCTCGCCCGGAGAGAGGATGGTTGGCGGCCCGGCCTGGGTGGCTTCGCGCACACGCGCGATGGCCGTATCCGAAAGGACCGTGGCGCGACGATCGGCGATCAGGGTGAGGAGGTGAGTCAGCGGCACGCTGTCATCGTCGCCGGGCCGACGGCGTCGGGCAAGTCGGCGCTCGCTCTGCAACTGGCGGAACGGATCGGCGGCACGGTGGTCAACGCCGATGCGATGCAGCTCTATCGCGAACTCCGCATTCTGACGGCGCGTCCGACTGTGGAGGAGGAGAGGCGGGTGCCACACCGGCTGTACGGTGTGCGGGCGGCGGCAGAGCCGGCGAACGCGGCGTGGTGGCGGGAAGCGGCCCTGGAAGCGATGGCAGAGGTAGCGGCGGCCGGGCGTATCCCCGTACTCTGCGGGGGAAGCGGGCTCTATCTGGAGGCCCTGGTGCGTGGCCTTTCGGCCCTGCCGCCTCTGGCGGAAGAGGCCCGGGCGGAGGCGCGCCGGATGCTTGCCGAGCTTGGGCCGGCCGGCCTCTATTCCAGGCTGGCGGAAGTCGATCCGGAAAGCGCGGGCCGGCTGCGACCGAGTGACCCCCAGCGCCTGGCGCGCGCCTGGGAGGTCTGGCGCTCGAGCGGGCGCGGGCTCGCTGCATGGCAGGCGGCAGCTCGGCCGGAGCCGTCACGCTGGCGGTTCACCGCCATTCTGCTCGATCCGCCGCGGGCGGCCCTCAGAGAGGCGATCGAACGGCGTTTCGCCCACATGATTGGCGCCGGCGCGCTCGAGGAAGTCCGCGCACTCGCGGCACTCGGACTCGACCCCTCGCTGCCGGCACTGCGCGCGCATGGCGTGCCGGAGCTTGGCGCCCATCTGGCCGGGCAGATGACGCTTGAGGAAGCCGCAGAACGCGCGGCGCTGGCCACCGGGCAATACACCAAGCGCCAAGCCACCTGGTTTCGCCACCATCCGCTGGCGGAGGCAGCGCGCACGCATAGGATCCATGCGCGCATAACAGATGAAACGAAATTTGATGAAAAAAATATCGCGAATCTTGCCATTTTCATTCGCAACGCGGGTTGACGGCAGGTTTTCCGCGTTGCCTAATGGCGGCGCCTCAGATCCGGCCCCGCACGCGTCGGGCCGAGAGGGGCTCTGTGCATCGAAGGCTTCCTTCCGTGCCGGCAGCCGGCTCTGTCGGCGCGTCGGGCCGGCCGGAAAATAGGACGTGGCGGGCGGAGAGGTGAAATGACGGCGGCATCGGAGCAATCCGGGGCAGAGGTTCTGCTGCGGGCCCTCAAAGACCAGGGGGTCGAGGTCATCTTCGGTTATCCGGGGGGAGCCGTGCTGCCCATCTACGATGGCCTTTTTCGCCAGAACGCAATCCGCCACGTGCTCGTGCGCCACGAGCAAGGCGCGGTGCACGCAGCCGAGGGCTATGCCCGCTCGACGGGGCGGGTCGGCGTCGTGCTCGTCACCAGCGGGCCGGGGGCGACCAATGCCGTCACCGGGCTGGTCGATGCGCTGATGGATTCGATCCCGATCGTCTGCCTCACCGGCCAGGTGCCGACCCACCTCATCGGCAACGATGCGTTCCAGGAGGCGGATACCACCGGGATCACGCGGCCGGCGACCAAGCACAACTATCTCGTCAAGCGGCCGGGGGACCTCGCACGTGCCGTGCACGAGGCCTTCATCGTTGCCCGCTCCGGACGACCGGGCCCGGTAGTGATCGACCTGCCGAAGGACATCATGATCGGCAAGGCGCCGTACAGCGGTCCGCCGGAAAATGGACATCCGAGCTATCGGCCGCGGACCGAGCCCGACCCGGCGGCGATCGGGCGTGCTGTCGATCTGCTGAAAGGGGCGCGTCGTCCGATCATCTATACCGGCGGAGGCGTGATCAATTCCGGCGAGGAGGCGGCGGCACTCCTGCGGACCCTCGTGCGCCTGACCGGCTTTCCCTGCACTTCGACCCTGATGGGCCTCGGCGCCGTTCCGGCCTCCGATCCGCGCTTTCTTGGCATGCTCGGGATGCACGGCACCTACGAGGCCAATCTCGCCATGCACGGCTGCGATGTCATGCTGGCGATCGGGGCCCGCTTCGATGACCGGGTGACAGGGAGGCTCGATGCCTTCAGCCCCGGCTCGCGCAAGATCCACGCCGATATCGATCCGTCCAGCGTCAACAAGAACGTCCCTGTCGAGGTGCCGATCCTCGGCGACGCCGGGCGGGTGTTGGCGCGCCTGATCGAGGCCTACGAGGCCGACCCGCGCAGCCCCGATCGCGCCGCGCTCGCCGAGTGGTGGCGCGAGATCGACGGCTGGCGGGCCAGGGAGTCTCTTTCCTTCACGCAGGAACTCACCCCGGGCGCGGTGATCAAGCCGCAGCACGCCATCCGCCGGCTCTTCGAGGCGACGCGCGGACTAGGCAAGGAAGTGTTCGTCACCACCGAAGTCGGGCAGCACCAGATGTGGGCCGCGCAGCATTTCGGCTTCGAGGAGCCACGGCATTGGATGACCTCGGGCGGGCTCGGTACCATGGGGTACGGCCTGCCGGCAGCAATCGGCGTGCAGATCGCACATCCGGATGGCCTGGTGATCGATATTGCCGGCGAGGCGAGCATCCTGATGAACATCCAGGAGATGAGCACGGTCGCGCAATACCGGCTGCCGGTGAAGGTGTTCATCCTGAACAATCAGTACATGGGGATGGTACGCCAGTGGCAGGAACTGCTGCATGGCGGGCGTTACGCGGAGAGTTTCATGGCGGCACTGCCGGATTTCGTGAAGCTCGCCGAGAGCTTCCATGCGACCGGCCTCCGGGCGGAGAGCGTCGAGCAGTTGGACGAAGTGATCCGTGCGATGCTGGCAACCGATGGGCCGGTGATCGCCGATATCGCCGTCGATCCCAAGGAGAACTGCTTCCCGATGATCCCCTCGGGTGCTGCCCATAATGACATGATTCTTTCCGCGGCAACCGAGGATCGTGCCGCCGGCATCACCGACCCCGGCCTCGTTCTGGTCTAGCCCGGATGGCGGGTGATGCGGGGCTGAGATTCGCCACCATTTCCGTGCTGGTGGAAAACGAGCCGGGCATCCTCGCGCGCGTCGTTGGCCTCTTCTCCGGGCGTGGCTACAACATCGACAGCCTGACGGTGGCACCGGTTGACGAGACCGCACGATTGAGCCGGATCAACATCGTGACCTCCGGGACCGAGATGGTCATCGAGCAGATCAAGGCGCAGCTCGGTCGCCTGGTGCCGGTTTACCGGGTTGCGGATCTTGGCCGCGAGGGTCCGCACATCGCGCGCGAGATGGCGCTGATCAAGGTTGCCGGCACCGGTGAGAAGCGTGCCGAGGCGCTGCGCATCGCCGAAGCGTTTCGTGCCCGCGTTGTCGATGCGACGACCGAAAGCTTCATCTTCGAATTGACCGGCGGGACCGAGAAGCTCGACGCCTTTCTTGCCTTGGTGCGGCCGCTGGGGCTGGCCGAGGTTTCCCGCACCGGGATCGCCGCCATCGCGCGCGGCACCCGCACGATCTGAGGATTCGCAACCGACCGGGAGAAGAACCATGCGTGTCTATTACGACCGCGATGCCGACGTGAACCTGATCAAAGGGAAGAAGGTCGCCGTCGTCGGTTACGGCAGCCAGGGCCATGCCCACGCCAACAACCTTCGTGATTCCGGGGTCAAGGAGGTGGTGGTGGCGCTGCGCAAGGGCTCCCAAGGCGTGGCCAAGGCGGAGGCCGCGGGGCTCAAGGTGCTCGATGCCACGGCGGCGGCAAAATGGGCCGATGTCGTGATGGTGCTGACGCCGGACGAAGGACAGGGCGATCTCTATCGCGAGCATCTCGGCCCGCATATGCGCGGCGGCTCGGCGCTCGCTTTCGCGCATGGGCTCAACATCCACTTCAACCTGATCGAGCCGCGCCCCGACATCGACGTGTTCATGATCGCGCCCAAGGGGCCTGGGCATACCGTGCGCAGCGAGTACCAGCGCGGCGGCGGCGTGCCCTGCCTCGTGGCGGTGGCACAGAACCCATCGGGGAATGCGCTCGAAGTGGCGCTCTCCTACGCCTCGGCGATCGGCGGCGGCCGCGCCGGCATCATCGAGACCACTTTCAAGGAGGAATGCGAGACGGATCTCTTCGGCGAGCAGACGGTGCTCTGCGGCGGCCTCGTCGAGCTGATGAAGGCAGGCTACGAGACCCTGGTTGCGGCCGGATATGCACCGGAAATGGCCTATTTCGAGTGCGTGCACGAGGTGAAGCTGATCGTCGATCTGATCTACGAGGGCGGCATTGCCAACATGAACTATTCCGTCTCGAACACGGCCGAGTACGGCGAATACGTATCCGGCCCGCGTGTCATCGATGCGAATGTGCGCGCAACGATGAAGGAGGTGCTGGCCGACATCCAGTCGGGCCGCTTCGCCCGGCAATGGATGCTGGAGAACAAGGTGAACCAGACCAGCTTCAAGGCGATGCGCCGGCAGATGGGCGAACATCCCGTCGAGCAGGTGGGCGAGAAGCTGCGCGCCATGATGCCCTGGATCGCCAAGAACCGGCTGGTGGACAAGACCCGGAACTAGCGGCAGAGAGCTTGGTTACGGGAGTCGGCCGGGGAGTAGCGAGATGCAAATCGGTGTGCCGAAGGAGATCAAGACGCGCGAGTACCGTGTCGGCATGGTGCCGGCGAGCGTGCGCGAGGCGGTGAAGCACGGCCATAGCGTGTTCGTGCAGGCAGGAGCGGGCGGCGAGATCGGGCATACGGACGCGGCGTACCGCGCCGCCGGGGCCGAGATCCTGCCGGACGCCGAGTCCGTATTCGGGCGGGCCGAGTTGATCGTAAAGGTGAAGGAACCGCAGCCGGCCGAGATCGCGATGTTGCGACAAGGCCAGGTGCTCTTCACCTACCTCCATCTCGCCGCCGACAAGCCGCAGGCGGAGGGGCTGATGCGCTCGGGGACGACGGCAATCGCGTATGAGACCGTCACCGATGCTGCCGGCCGGTTGCCGCTGCTGGCACCGATGAGCGAGGTGGCCGGGCGGATGTCGGTGCATGTGGGCGCCCACTGCCTGGAGAAAGAGCAGGGTGGCGCGGGCGTCCTGGTGGGTGGCGTGCCGGGCGTGCCTGCCGCGCACGTGGTGGTGCTGGGGGGCGGGGTTTCCGGCAGCAACGCCGCCCGCGTCGCCATGGGAATGGAGGCGCAGGTAACGGTGATCGACCGCTCGCTCGGCCGGTTGCAGGAACTCGACCTCCTGTTCGGCTCGCGCATCCAGACCCTCTATGCCACGACGGACGCGATCGAGAGCGAAGTTGCCGGGGCCGATCTCGTGATCGGGGCCGTACTGGTGCCCGGTGCGACGACGCCGAAGCTGGTCTCGGAGACGCTGGTGCACCAGATGCGAAACGGGTCGGTGATCGTCGATATCGCCATCGACCAGGGCGGCTGCTGCGAGACCTCGCACGCCACCACGCACGACCAGCCGACCTATTTGGTGGACGGGGTCGTGCACTACTGCGTTGCCAACATGCCGGGGGCGGTGGCGCGCACCGCGGCCGCGGCCCTCAACAACGCCACCCTGCCGGCCATCCTCGCCATTGCCGACAAGGGTTGGCGCACCGCGCTCAAAGAGGATGCGCACCTTGCCGCGGGCCTCAACGTGCATGCGGGGCAGATTACGCATCCGGCAGTCGCGCGCGACCTTGGCTTCTCCGCGTTGCCGCTCGAACGCGCACTCGCCGCCTGAGGTCTACACGCATTCCGGCGGTAACGCCGAAGTCATCCTGCGCGCATTGTGTGGGTAATCCTGCGTCCTTAAACAGGGCGCGGAGACGTTAAGAACCGGGAGGCGATCAATCTCTGGACCTGGGAGATTGCGCCCGCGCCGCGCAGGAACGCCTGAACGCGGGGAGCGGGAGCGGGTGCGCCGCCTTCGCGGCAGGGCGGGCGAATGAGCACGCTCGTCCGTGGCCTGGAACGGCGGAAGCTGTTGCAACTGGCCCCGGCCCTGGTGGTGCTGAGGCACCTGGCGAGGCCGGGCCAGGTCTTCGATGTGCGCGCCTTCGGTGCTGTCGGCGACGGCACGACGGTCGATACTGCGGCAATCAACCAGGCGATCGCGGCGGCGGCCTCGGCGGGCGGCGGCACCGTGCTGCTGCCCCCCGGGACATACGCCAGTTATTCCATCTGTCTCAGGAGCAGGATTACGCTCCTTCTTGCACCAGGCGCGACGCTGCTGGCCGCCGTGCCCGGGAAGGGGCGGAGCGATGGCTTTGACCGGACCGAGCCGGTCGGCCTCTGGGGAAAGTACCAGGATTTCGGACACGATCACTGGCACGATAGCCTGATCTGGGGCGAGGGCCTGTACGATGTCGCGATCCGCGGCCCAGGGGTGATTCGCGGCAAGGGGTTGAGCCATGGCCTCGGGCGCGAAGTGGGGCTGCCGCTGCCGACCGTGCCGGGTGCGGGGGACAAGGCGATTGCGCTGAAGAACTGCCGGAAGGTCATGCTCAGTGATTTCAGCATCCTCGATGGCGGGCACATCGGTTTTCTGGCGACCGGGGTCGATGACCTGACGATCGAGAATGTGACGATCGACACCGACCGCGACGGCATGGACATCGACTGCTGCCGCAATGTGCGGATCACCGCCTGCCGCGTGAACTCGCCGTGGGACGATGGCATCGCGCTGAAAAGCTCGTTCGCGCTCGGTGAAGTGCGGGCAACCGAGAACGTGACCATCAGCGATTGCACCGTCACTGGCTGCTACCGGCTCGGCGCGCTGCTCGACGGCAGCTTGCGCCGCTTCACGGACGATATCGGCCCCTATCGGGGCACGCCGGTCGGGCGCATCAAGTGCGGCACGGAATCGGTTGGAGGCTTCCGCAACATTACCATCAGCAACTGCACTTTCGAAGGGTGCCGCGGCCTCGCCATCGAATGTGTGGACGGCGGAACGGCCGAGGACATCACCGTCTCCGGCCTCGTCATGCGCGATATCCGCAATGCTCCGTTCTTTTTGAGGCTCGGGGCGCGGATGCGCGGCCCACCGGGGCGCCCGGTCGGGCAGTTGCGGCGGGTCAGCATCAGCGACGTCGTATGCAAGGCACCCCGCAACACGATGCCGGCGATCATTTGCGGCATTCCCGGCCACCCGGTCGAGGACATCGTGCTGCGCAACATCCGGATCGAACAGCAAGGCGGCGGCACGCCGGCGATGGCGGCGATCGTGCCGCCCGAGGAAATTCACTACTACCCTGAGCCCGTCACTTTCGGCTGCCTCCCGGCGCAGGGTCTCTTTCTTCGCCACGTCCGCAATGTCACGATCCGCGATGTCACAGTCGAAAGCCGGTTGCGAGACGCCCGTCCGTTCGTCTGGCTTGGAGAGGCGGATGGCGTGGATGCAGTCGGTCTCAAGCTGGCGCGGCCGGTGCACGCGCCGGCCTTCCTGCTGGAAAAGGTACGCGATTTCCGGGCTTCCCGCTGCAGCAAACTGGCGCCTGAGACCATCGCCGCGGTGGCCCATCGCTTCCTGCCGTAAGAATCGCGCCCGCCCCCGGGCCATTGGACAAGGCGCCTCGGGATGGCCATCTATCGGCGACAACGGGCGCGGACGGGGACCAGGATGAACCAGTATCGGAAGACGGCAGACAGCATTGCGCGGCTGACGCCGGAGCAGTACCGCGTGACCCAGGAGAACGCCACCGAGCTACCCGGCAGCGGCGAATACCTCCACAACCGGGAGCCCGGCATCTACGTCGACATCGTCTCGGGCGAGCCGCTGTTCGCCTCCTCCGACAAGTTCGATTCCGGATGCGGCTGGCCGAGCTTCGTCAAGCCGCTCGAACCGGTCAACATCAAGGAACTGCCCGACACCTCTCATGGCATGATCCGCACCGAGGTGCGCTCGTCGTCCGGCGACAGCCACCTGGGGCACGTGTTTCCCGACGGCCCGGAGGATCGCGGTGGTCTGCGTTATTGCATCAACTCCGCTTCGCTGCGCTTCGTGCCGCGCGAGCGGATGCAGGCCGAGGGCTATGGCGCCTATCTCGACCAGGTAGAGGAGATCCGGTGAGTAACGGAACGTGCGGTGCTGGCCGGCGGATGACGCTGCGATCAGGTCCGGGGTGGTCCGTCGTCGCTATCCGCCCGCCGCGCCCTGGCTGTTCACGTAGAGCGCATAGACGGAGTGGCTGGCCGCCATGAACAGCCGGTTGCGCCAGCGGCCGCCGAAGCAGAGATTGGCGCAGCGTTCCGGCAGATGGATGTGGCCAATCGGCCGCCCCGCCGGATTGAAGATGCGCACGCCGTCGTGCGCTTCGCCCATGCCCCAGCCGGCCCAGATATTGCCATCGACGTCGCAGCGCATGCCGTCCGGCGTGCCCTCCGGCCCGGCATCGATCAGGATGCGCTTGTTCTGAAGCGCCGTCCCGTTGGCGGTGACGTCGAAGGCAAGGATATGGCGCGGTGTCGAGCGCGATTCGACGACATAGAGCAGTGCTTCATCGGGCGAGAAGCAAAGCCCGTTCGGCGCGATCACCTCGCCGGCGACCACGCTTGCCTGACGCGTTGCCGGGTCGAACCGATAGACGTTGGTCGGCAATTCGGGTGTCGCGCGATGCCCCTCGTAATAGCCGAGGATGCCGAATTGCGGGTCGGTGAACCAGACGGAGCCATCGGATTTGACGACGACGTCGTTCGGCGAGTTGAGCGGCTTGCCCTCGAAACCATCCATCAGCACCGTGATCGCCCCGTCGTGCTCCGTGCGGGTGACGCGACGGGCATCGTGCTCGCAGGTGACCAGCCGGCCCTGCCGATCGCGCGTATTGCCGTTGGCATTCTGTGACGGCTTGCGGAACACGCTGACCGCCCCCGTCTCCTCCTCCCATTTCATGATCCGGCTGTTCGGAAGGTCGCTCCACAGTAGAAAGCGCCCGTCGCCGAACCAGACCGGGCCCTCCGACCAGCGGCAGCCATCGGCGAGGTGTTCGACCGAGGCCAGCGGCAGGCGATATTTCGTGAAGGATTCATCGAGAACCTCGACGGACGCATCCGGATAGCGCCGGTTCAGCGTGGACATCAATGGATCTCCCCTGCCTTTCGCACCGCTTCCTTGAGCTTCGCCACCGTGAAGTCGGGTGCGGCGCAGACATCCATGATCACCTTTTCACGCCGCGCCACAAGCGCGATCGCCTCGGGCAGCTTTTTCACTGCCTCTGCCGGCACCACGACCGCGCCATGGAAATCGGCGTGGATCACGTCGTCATGCGCGGCCAGCATGCCGAAGATGTTCACGGGCCTGCCGAAATCCACGACATGCACATGGGCGTGGCTCGGCCCGATCCGGCCGCCGATGATCTGGAAGCCCGGCGCCAGGACGTCGCAGTCACGGAAGGAGCCGTTGGTGACGCACCCGCGCGCGCCGAGCGCCTTGTGTACGCGCGAATGGACCTCGCCCCAGAACGCCCCGTAGCCCGGTCGGTCATCGAGGTCCTGCAGCACGATGACGGTCGGAAGGTCCGCCGCGGCCACATAATCGTACCATTCGAGGCGGCTCGCGACGGCGCCTCGCGGAGGCTCCTTGGCACGCAGCGTGCCGACGCGCGCGAGGCCCACGATCGGCGGCAGCTCGCGATCGGCCGCTATCATCGGCTCGACGGTGAACCCGATGGCGCGCCGCTCGGGAACGACGATTTCGAGCCCGTTGCAGATGGTCGGCGTGTCCCACTGTTTCAGCCGCTCCAGATCTTCGCGGCTGAACACTCTCTCTGCCATGGCGTTTTCCTTCGAACTTCGCCGCAGCTAGTGTGCCGACTCCAACGCTTGATACCGTAGGATGCACTCTAGCGGTCGGCACACGCCTCTTTATTTTCAGTGGCCTGCTGATCCCCTTTCGTTTGCTGCCGCCGGCAGCAAACGTCGGGGGCAGGACACTGGACCCGTGGCGGGCTGACTGTGCAGCCCGCCACGGGTCTCGCGGTTTATTCGAGCCCGCGATTCACGCCCTTCGACGATTTCGCCTCGGGCGATCGCGGGCTAACATCGCAGGCAGGGGTCGTTCGGGCAATCAGGGGAGGGGCTGACGATGGACACGCAGGCGGTACAAGCTGGCCGGACGATGGCGCGCGGCGGAAAGTCCGTGTTCGGCGCGCCACTCGGCGTGTTGATGCTGGAGACGCGTTTTGCCCGCATTCCCGGCGATATCGGGAATGCGGAGACCTGGCCATTTCCGGTCCTTTATCGCGTGGTCAAGGGTGCCAGCCCTGAACGGGTGGTACTGCGTGCGGCCGAAGGCCTCCAGCCTCTTTTCCTCGAGGCGGCGGAAGAACTGGTTCGGCTCGGTGCCGGCGCGATCACGACAAGCTGTGGCTTTCTCTCACTCTTCCAGCGCGAAATCGCCGCCCATGTCGGCGTGCCGGTGGCCACCAGTTCCCTGATGCAGATCCCCTTCGTCCAGGCGACGCTGCCACCCGGCCGGCGCGTCGGCGTGGTCACGGTTTCCGCTGCCTCGCTCACGCCGGCGCATTTCCGTGCCGTCGGCGCACCCGAGGATACCCCGTTCGCGGGAACAGAGAACGGCGTCGAGTTTTTTCGCGTTCTGATCACAGGCGAGAAGGACGATCTCGACGTGGCGCTCGCCGCGCGCGACGTGCTGGAGGCCGGGCGTGATCTCGTGCGGCGCCACCCGGAGGTTGGCGCGATCGTGCTCGAATGCACCAACATGCCGCCCTATGCCGCGGCACTGGCCGAGGCCGTCGGGCTGCCGGTGTATGACATCACCACGCTGGTGCGCTGGCTTTGTGCAGGACTGCGGCCGACTTCCTACCCCCCGCCCCCGGGCTGCACGATGCTTGCCGGAACCTGAGCCGAGACGGACGAGGGCTCAGCACCGTGATGCGCCAAGGGCGTCCCGCTCAAGCGTTCCGGTGAGGGCACGACGCGATTTCGGCCCGCGGACTTGGCCTGATAAAGTGCCTTGTCGGCGCGGCGGAGCAGGTCGTCGATGCTGTGGTCGTCCGCTCGCAGGGCGGCAACACCGACACTGACAGTAACCGGCGGCAGGCTGCCGCCGCGATCCTCGGCTACGGCGCGGCGCAGCTTTTCGGCTACCGTCATCGCTCCCTCGAGATCGGTGTCGGGAAGCAGGATGGCGAATTCTTCGCCGCCGGTCCGGCCGATCAGATCGCTCTGACGCAAGAGGCCGGCGGAGATCTCACCGAACCGGCGCAAAACGGCGTCGCCGACGGCGTGGCCATGCGCATCATTGATCTCCTTGAAATGATCGAGATCGAGGAGGATCGCCGCGATCTGTTTCCCGGAACGTCGCGCCAGCCTGAGATCGCGCTCGGCTGTCTCCATGAAGTGTCGCCGGCTGGAGAGCCCGGTCAGATCATCGCTGGTCGCAAGCCTGTAGAGGTGGGCAGCGTAATGTCGCGTCTGGACCACCAGCGGGCGGAAGATGAACATCGCCTGGAGCACCAGCGCGACCAGCAGCATGGCCAGCACAACCTGCTGGGCAGTGCGTAGTCGCTCGACACGCTGGTGGGTCTTGCGTTCGAAATTCGAGAGCGACGCGATGAGCCGCGGCTGCAGCGTGTCGCGGGCGTTGGACTCGAGCCAGCGATAGGCGCGATCCGAGCCGTGCGCGGCCGGATCGGCGAAGTGGCGCGCAGTACTGATGAAGGCTCGCAGGGCATCGTCGAGCGGGTCCGGTCCGCGGAAAAAGAACTGCTGTCCCGCCGGCGATAGGGTGCGGCCGAACAGAGGATCACGGCGTGTCGCCAGGGTATCCTCGGTGGTTTGCACGTCGCTGAGGGCTGCCAGCAGGGGCGCCCGGGCGGTCACGGTGCCAGCCTTGAGATCGGTCGCGAGCAGCCCGATCCGCTGCAAGAGCATGATCTGATGGCCGACCACGCCGATGATCCGGGCCGCATCGAGCTGATCGGCGATGACCGTGTCGAGCAGGTAGTAGGCGGCGCATGCCAGGAACGCGATCAGCGTCAGCGCCATCAGGTACGCCGCTGTCACGTGCTTCGGGATCGCGCTCTCGGCGCTTGATGGCGCCTCTGAAGGGTCGGGTTGCGGCACGGGACGGGTTCCTGGCGCGGTGGCCGGCCCGCACCCTTGACGATACCATATCGCCTGCGACACGTTCCGGGAAGTCAGTTCCGGGGCCGGTGTGGGCGGATCGCTTGCGGAAGGAGTGCCGAGCCGGCGCTGCCGCGCCGCCAAACGGCAGGGGGCTTCCTTACGCCTTTGCGAGCGGGTGCGTCATGTCTTCCGGACGGACCCAGGCATCGAACTCTTCGGCGGTGACGAAGCCGAGCTTGAGCGCCGCCGCGCGCAGGCTCGTCCCCTCGCGATAGGCTGTGAGCGAGATTTTCGCAGCCTTCTCGTAGCCGATGTGCGGATTGAGCGCGGTGACCAGCATCAGGGAATTGTCGAGATGTTCCTTGATCCGCTTTTCGTTCGGCGCAATCCCCTGCGCGCAGTGCTTGTCGAAGGAAAGGCAGGCATCGGCGAGCAGGCCGGCGGACTCGATGACATTGTGCAATATCACCGGCTTGAAGACATTGAGCTGGAAATTGCCCTGCGAGCCTGCGAACGCAACGGCATGGTCGTTGCCGAATACCTGGACAGCGACCATCGTCACTGCTTCGCACTGCGTGGGATTGATTTTTCCGGGCATGATGGAAGAGCCCGGCTCGTTCTCCGGGATCAGGAGTTCGCCCAGGCCCGCGCGCGGGCCGGAGGCATACCAGCGGACGTCGTTGGCGATCTTCATCAGCGCCCCGGCCAGCGTTCGCATGGCGGCACTCGCATTGACCATGGCATCGTGCGCAGCGAGAGCGGCGAACTTGTTCGGCGCCGAGACGAAGGGCTTGCCGGTCTCAGCGGCGACCTTGCGGGCGACGGTCTCGCCGAAGCGGGGATGGGCGTTGAGCCCGGTGCCGACTGCCGTGCCGCCGATTGCCAGTTCGAGGAGGCCCGGGAGTGCGCGCTCGATCGTGGTGATGGCATCGTCGAGCTGGGCAACCCAGCTCGAGAAGAGCTGGCCGAGCGTGAGCGGCGTTGCATCCTGGAGGTGGGTGCGGCCGATCATGACAATGCGCTGATAGTCTCTCTCCTTGGCGGCGAGCGTGTCGCGGAGCTGGCGGACCGCCGGCAGCAGCCTGTCCGCGATCTCGCTGACCGCGGCGATGTGCATGACGGTGGGAAAGGTATCATTCGAGGACTGTCCGTGATTGACATCGTCGTTCGGGTGGATCGGCTTCTTGGAACCGGGCATGCCGCCGGCGAGCTGGATCGCCCGGTTGGCGATCACTTCGTTCGCGTTCATGTTGCTCTGGGTGCCCGAGCCGGTCTGGAAGACAACGAGCGGGAACTCGGAATCGAGCCGTCCTGCGATCACCTCCTCCGCGGCGCGGACGATGAGATCGACCTTCTCGGCCGGAAGCTCACCGAGCTCGAGATTGGCAAGCGCGGCGGCCTTCTTGAGAATGCCAAACGCCCTGATGACCGGGCGCGTCCCGCCAAAGCGTTCGACCCCGATCAGAAAGTTCTGACGCGAGCGTTCGGTCTGGGCGCCCCACAGGTGGGAGGCCGGCACCCGGACCTCGCCGAGCGCATCCTCTTCAATTCGCCAGGCGCCGCTCTCGGAAGGAATCTCGTCCATCGCTCCGACCCCTCTCGACGGGTCATCGCCCGTCGACCGCTTCCGCGATCCGAGATTGCGTCCGCGTTCTCAGCCCCGCAACACCGCCCGCCAAGCCGGGTACGAAGGCGCCCGGCCTGTTGCCGTGACATTCAAAGAAACGGAAACGGGTGCTCGCGGTGGCCGACGGAGTCGCGCGGGATAGAAGCTAAACCGCTTCCTTGAGTTCCTTGGCGGGCCGGAAGGCGATCTTCTTGCTGGCCTTGATCTTGATGGGCTCGCCGGTCGCGGGGTTGCGCCCCATGCGGGCGGCGCGGTGGCGGACCTGCAAAATGCCGAGGCCGGCCAGGCGCAGACGGGCGCCTTTCTTGAGATGGCGGGTGGTGACCGTGACGAGGTCGGCCAGGATCGCCTCGGCGTCCTTTTTCGCGAGATCGTGCTTCTCCGCCAGCTCGGCGGCCATCTGTTTCATGGTCACGGTGACCGGCGCGGCAGACTTGCCCGGCTTCTTGGCGGCGGCCGGAGCTGGCGGGGCGGCTTTCGGCATGGTTCTCTCCCTGGTCGATGGTGAAGGTGACGGTATCATGAAAATCAGCGGTGCCGCATCGATTCGTGGCACCGGATCGTGCCTGAATGCGAAGTTTTTTGCTACTGCCGGGCTTTTTGCGGCCGCCCGGCGGATCGGGGCGGCGGAAGCGGGGTCAAGCCGCCCGGCCGGCTCGCTTGCGCGCATGCGGGTCGAGTTCGCGCTTCCTGAGACGAATCGCGCCCGGCGTCACCTCCACCAGTTCGTCGTCGGCGATGTAGGCGATCGCCTGCTCGAGCGAGAGCCGCCGCGGCGGGGTAAGCAGCAGCGCCTCGTCCTTGCCGGCGGCGCGGATATTGGTGAGCTTCTTTTCGCGTAGCGGATTGACCTCGAGATCGTTCTCACGGCTGTGCTCGCCGACGATCATGCCGGGATAGACACGCTCGCCCGGCCCGATGAAGAGGCTGCCGCGGTCCTGGAGGGAAAACAGCGCATACTGCACTGCGGCACCTTCCGCAGTCGCGATCAAAGTGCCGTTGATGCGCCCCGGTATCGGTCCTTTCCAGGGCCCGTAGCCGGCAAAACTCCGGTTCATGACGCCGCTGCCGCGGGTATCGGTGAGGAACGTCCCGTGGTAGCCGATCAGGCCCCGGCTCGGGATCCGGAAGACCAGCCGAAGACGGCGGCCGGGCAGGGGGCGCATCTCGGCCAGCTCGCCGCGGCGGCGGGAGAGTTTTTCGACCACCGCACCCGCATAAGGCTCATCCACGTCGGCCAGCACCTCTTCCATCGGCTCTTCGAGCGCGCCCGTCTCCGGGTTGTGCCGGGTCAGCACGCGCGGGCGGCCGATCGTCAGCTCGAAGCCCTCGCGGCGCATGGTCTCGATCAACACGCCAAGCTGCAGTTCGCCCCGGCCGGCGACCTCGAAGGCTTCCGTCTCTTCCGAGTCGCGCACGCGGATCGCGATATTGCCTTCGGCCTCGCGGAAGAGGCGTTCGCGGATCTGCCGCGAGGTGACCTTGCTGCCCTCGCGCCCGCTGAGAGGGCCGTCATTGATGCGGAAGGTCATCGCCAGGGTCGGCGGGTCGACCGGAATGGCCGGCAGCGCCGTCGCGCGCTCGGCAGCCGCAATGGTGTCCGCCACTGTCGCCTCGGCGAGGCCGGCCAGCGCGATGATGTCCCCCGCCTCGGCCTCCTCCACCGGGATGCGCTCGAGGCCGCGGAAGGAAAGGAGGCGTGTCAGCCGGCCCTCTTCGACCGGTTGGTCTGAACCCGGCCGCAGCACTTTGAGGGCCATGTTCCGCCGCGCCCGGCCGGCCTCGATCCGGCCGGTGAGGACGCGGCCGAGGAAGGGGTCATATTCGAGGATGCTCGCCAGCATGGCGAAAGGTTCCTCGGCCCGCCGCGCGGGCGGCGGCACGTGGGCGACGATCAACGAAAAAAGTGCCGAGAGATCGCGTCTTGGCCCGTCCGCGCTGCGATCGGCCCAGCCCTGCCGTCCGGAAGCGTAGAGAAGGGGAAAATCGAGCTGCGACTCGCTCGCGCCGAGCGCGGCAAAGAGGTCGAAGACCTCGTTCGCAACCGCCTCGGCGCGCTGGTCGGGGCGATCGAGCTTGTTCAGAACCACGATCGGACGAAGTAGACGGGCCAGCGCCTTGCCGAGCACGAACTTGGTCTGCGGCAGCACGCCCTCCGCGGCATCCACCAGCAGCAACGCACCATCGACCATGCCGAGAATGCGTTCGACCTCGGCACCGAAATCCGCATGGCCCGGGGTGTCGACGATGTTGATCCGGGTGCCCTGCCAGGACAGTGCGGTGCATTTCGCGAGGATCGTGATGCCGCGCTCGCGCTCGAGCTCGCCGGTATCGAGCGCCCGCTCAGGCAGGGCCTGGTTGGGGCGGAAGGTCCCGGATTGGCGCAGGAGCTGGTCGACAAGGGTCGTTTTGCCATGATCGACATGGGCGATGATGGCGATGTTGCGGAGATCCATGGGAGGGTAATTCAGCGGAGCAAAGCGACGGCACGGGCGCCGAGGCCCGCGCCGGGCCTTGCTCCGAGATGTGCAATCGCCTCCGCCGCCGCAAGGCTGCCGAGCCGGCCTGCGAGCGCGAGATCGCGCCCTCCCATGTAGGCGTGCAGGAAGCCGGCCGCGTAGGCGTCGCCGGCGCCGGTGCTGTCCACCAGGCGCGTCGGGCAGGCGGCGATCGGGATCGTCTCTCCGCCGGAGATGAGAACGCTCCCGGCCTCGCTCCGCGTCAGCGCGGCGAGCGGAACCTCCGCCCGGGTGCGCTCTGCCGCGGCCTCGAATTCATTCTCTTCGTAAAGGCTGCAAATCTCCACCTCGTTGGCGAACAGGAGATCGACGGAGTCGCGGACGAAGGCGCGGAAGAGCGCGCGGTGCCGATCGACGCAGAGGGGATCCGAGAGCGAGAGCGCAATCTTGCGCCCGGCTTGCCGGGCAAGCCGGGCGGCGCGGCGGAAAGCGGCCCGGGCGGCCGGCGGATCGAACAGGTAGCCCTCCAGGTAGATGATACCCGATTCGCCGATCAGGTTCGCATCGATATCTTCCGGCGCGAATTCGACCGAAGCGCCGAGAAAGGTGCTCATCGTGCGCTGGCCGTCAGGGGTGATCGCGACGATACAGGTGGCGGTCGGGGTGCCGTTCGTGAGCGGCGGGGTCGGGAAGTGAACGCCCGCTGACAGGATGTCGTCCCGGAAGCGCCGCCCGAGTCGGTCTTCGGCTACCTTGCCGAGGAAGGCGACTCGGCTGCCGAGAGCGGCTGCGGTCGCACAGGTGTTGGCGACCGACCCGCCGCTGGTTTCGCGCGGGTTGGGCAACGCGCGGGCGAGGTGCTCGGCGGTCGCGGCATCGCAGAGCCGCATCGCGCCCTTGTGTATATCGTGCCGTGAAAGAAACGACTCCGGCACCTCCGCGAGCTGATCGACGATCGCGTTGCCGATGCCGAGGATGTCGAAGCGAAGTGCTGTCATGGCAGAGATTGACAAGGGTTTCCAGGTGCGAAGGGTGGCGGCAATGAAGAAGGCGTGCGGTCGCCCGGTCAGACAGGAGAGAGCGTGTTCAGCTTGCCTGAACACGCTCTAGCATCGCACAGGAGGCGATGAAAGCACTCGCCGCCCGTCATTCTTTCCGGGGGAAAACTTCTCGCGGCGGGTTGTTCGGGGACACGCGGCTGTGATAGGCCGGCGCGCATCCCCCTGCATCGATGAGGGACGCCATGTCCGTGTTCAAGCGCCGCCGGCCAGACGAAGATGCGCCGCCGTCCGGATCGGCAACAGGTACCGCAACTCAGGTGCGTGACTCGTCGGCGCCCGAAGCTGCCCCGGCTGACAACGGCCTGGGTGTGCCGCCTTTCCGACCTGCATCACTCAAGGAGGCTCCGACCATGGGCAGAACGCCGTTTGCTTCCTCTCCCGCCCCCGGCGGAGCGCCGCAACCCCGCCCGATCGGGCTTGGCCGTGGGCCGGCACGCGAAGCGGCGGAGCGGCGCACGCTGGTCGTCGGGCACGGGATCAGCGTGCAGGGAACCGTGCAGGACGCGGAACGCCTGGTGGTCGAGGGTACGGTCGAGGCGACCATGATCCACGCAACCGAGCTTTCGATCGCCCCGGGCGGCGTGTTCAAGGGCGAAGTCGAAGTGGAGGAAGCCGAGATCGCCGGCACCATAGACGGCACGCTCACCGCCCGTGGCAGCATGGTGGTGCGCGCCAGCGGCAAGGTGCTCGGCACCGCCCGTTGCCGTCGTCTGCTGGTCGAGGACGGCGGGCATATCACCGGCCGGATGGAAATGTTGCCCGAGCAGGGCGGCGAGGTAAGGGCGGGCCCGCGCGAGGTCCCGCGCGCCGAGGTCGGCAAGGCGGCGGCCGAGCCCGCCGCGTAGTGTCCTGCCCCCGCCGTTTGCTGCCGCCGGCAGCAAACGAAAGGGGATCAGCAGGTCACTGAAAATAAAGAGGTGTGTGCCGACCGCTATGGTGCGTCCTACGGTGTCAAGCGTTGGAGTCGGCACACTAGGCACCTCCGGCGCCGAGCAGCGGGCCACGTTTCGACCTGCGTCCGGACGCGCGGGCTTGCAGCGCACGGCGGCGGACGCTTCATGTCGCTGAGCTTTCCCGGTGAAGGCGGGGGGCAGCGGAACCGGAGTTGGGCCACAGGATGGAGCGTGCTGGCGGTGGTTATGGTTGCCGGGTGCGCAGCGCCGGCGGGTGCCCCGCCCACGCTGCCTGGACCTCCGGGCGGTGGCGCGGCAGGTCTGGTCGGTGAGACTTCGGCGGCCTTGCGGGCTCAACTCGGTCCACCCTTGCTGCTCCGCCGCGACGGCCCCGCCGAGGTATGGCTTTACCGATCCGCGAGCTGCACGGTTGATCTCATTCTCTATCCTGATCCGGGAACCGGATTGCAGCGCGTCTCGGTAGCGGATGTCCTGCCGGTGAGCGCGCCGGGCTCGACGGGTGAATGTCTGGCCGACCTTGAGGGCACCCCGGGCCGGTCCACCGGACGGATTGCCGCCAGCGGCCCCTGATTTCCGGGAACCCCGGGACTCCGCTGCCGGCCCCTGATATAGGAACATCCGGGTGTCCGATCACCGCCCGGAGTGACTGCCAGGGCAGGCGCTGCAGGCCGGGCGAATCGGACGACCGGGGCAAAGAGGTGCCGTCGGCTTTCCAGGAAAGCTGACGGCCAGAACCGCGAGGAAATCCTATGGAGAGCGCAGCCGTCGCCGCAGCGGACCGGGGCGCACGCTTCTGGACGTTCGGCGATCGTGGCCCGCTGCGCCCGGGGGACGACGCCCACAAGGCGATGTTCAGCCGGATGCTGCTCGAAACCTTCAACCCGTACAAGCCGGCCGTCATCGCCTGGCCGGTATTGGACCCGCAAGCCAGAGCCAGGCTGACCAGCCTGCCGATCTGGGATATCGCCGTGCAGACCGAGGGGCGGGCGCGGCTGCGCATGCTGAGCTACGCCCGTACGGTCGCGGATCCGCTGGTCCGTCAGGCGCTCGAGCTGAATGGCTGGGAGGAAGGCCGGCACAAGGAGGTGCTGGCACGCCTGGTCTCCTTCTACGGCATCAAGCTCGAGCCCGAGCCCGACTATGTGGAGCCGAAGGACCCGGAATGGTCCTACCTCGTCACCGCCTACGGAGAGTGCATCGACAGTTTCTTCGCATTCGGCCTGTTCGAGGTCGCGCGGCGTTCCGGCTTCTTCCCTCCCGAACTGGTGGAGACCTTCGAGCCGGTGATCCAGGAGGAGGCCCGGCACATCCTTTTCTTCGTGAACTGGCTGAGCTGGCATAAGCGGGCCATGCCGCTCTGGCGGCGGCCCTGGTTCTTCTTCCGCACGCTCGGCGTGTGGGCGCTCTTGATCGGGGAGCGGCTGAATATCGCCAGGGACGTGAGTTCCGGCGAGGCCGGATCGCAACAGGATGCCAACTTCACGCTGACCGGGGCCGACAGCCTGGGCAAGGACATCAACACGAAAGCATTGCTGGAAATCTGCCTCGCCGAGAACGACCGGCGGATGCAGGGATACGATCCGCGTCTCCTTCGCCCGACCACCGTGCCGAGCCTCGTGCGGTTCGCCTGCCGCTTTTTGCGCTATCGCAAATAGAGGCGACTGCGGCGCAGCATTGTCGTATGCGCATGGGCGACGCGGCTGCTCCGCATCATCTGCTGGCATAATGGCAGGTATGGACGCTTTCCCCCTGGGCTTTGGTTTTCGGTTCGCCGATCTGGCGCAAACCGACGGGTTGGTGCGCCTCGATCGGCAATTCCTGGTTGCCCTCGCCGCCGAAGCGCCCGAGCTGCACACGGCGCTGCTCAAGGCGCGGGCGGCGCCGGAAATGCTTGCCGCGAAGGAGGAGAGCGAGCTTCTGACCGGGCTCGGTCCGCATCTCGAGGCATTTCTTGCTTCCCTGTTCGGCATCGAAGCTGAACTGGCGGAGGTTGCCTCGGCGACGCACGCGCTCGATCCGGTGCATGCGTGCCGAAGGCTGTTCGTGCAGCGCCAGGCAGTCCGCAAATACCCTGAGCCATCGGCCTTCGATGGCGCAGCACTGCGCCGCCAACTCGAAGCGGCGATGGGAGAGGATTTCAGTGAAGGGGCCTTTGCGGCCGCCGTAGCGCGCTGGGAAAAAGCCGCTGCCGCAGAGAAGCTCGATCTCGCGCGACGTTATGCCGCCTGGGCGAGCCTGACCGAAGCAGGGCAGGCGGCGCATCATGGAAGCATTCTGTTCCGCGTGCCTGAACGCGTCGATCCCACGCATCTCTTGCCGCTCGAGACGATCGAGCGCGACGGCGTGACGATGCTCCGCCTGCCGGATTCGCTCAGTCGTGACCGGGAAGGATTCTCGCTCACCGATCCCGGCATGCCGAGCGCCGAGGCGCTGGCGGAGATGCACTACTGCATCTGGTGCCATCACCAGGGCAAGGACAGTTGCAGCAAGGGCCTTCCGGATCGCAAGTCCGGCGGATTCCAGAAATCCGCGTTCGGCGTCACCCTGGCCGGCTGCCCGCTCGAGGAGCGGATCAGCGAAATGCACGAACTGCGCACGGAAGGCTGCCTCCTGGGCGCGTTTGCCGCCATCATCGTCGACAATCCGATGCTGGCCGCGACCGGCCATCGCATCTGCAACGATTGCATGAAGGCCTGCATCTACCAGAAGCAGCAGCCGGTCGATATTCCCCAGGCTGAGACATCGATTTTGCGCGATGTGTTGCGGCTGCCGTGGGGATTCGAAATCTATGATCTGCTGGCGCGGTGGAATCCGCTCGATGTCCGCCGGCCGCTGCCGCGGCCCGCCAGCGGGCGGAGCGTGCTGGTGGTCGGCCTTGGCCCGTCCGGATTCACGCTGGCGCATCACCTGCTGAACGAGGGCCATGCGGTGGTGGCGATCGACGGGTTGAAGATCGAGCCGCTCGGCTTCGATCCGCGCCAGCCGGTACGAGAGGCGGAGCGGCTGTTCGAGGATCTGGATGATCGCGCGATGGCCGGGTTCGGCGGTGTCGCCGAGTACGGGATCACGGTCAGGTGGAACAAGAACTACCTGAAGCTGATTCGCCTGCTGCTCGAAAGGCGGACCACGTTTGCGGCCTTCGGGGGCGTGCGTTTCGGCGGCGGCGGCACGCTCGATATCGACCGCGCCTTCGCGATGGGGTTCGATCATATCGCGCTTTGTCTCGGTGCCGGACGGCCGACCGTGCTCGACATTCCAAACGGCCTGGCGCGCGGCGTCCGCGAGGCGTCCGACTTCCTGATGGCGTTGCAACTCACCGGGGCGGCGAAGCGGTCCTCGATCGCCAACCTCGAGCTTCGCCTGCCGGTGGTGGTGATCGGCGGCGGCCTGACGGCCATCGATACCGCGACCGAAAGCCTCGCCTATTATGTCCGGCAAGTGGAAAAATTCGCCGCCCGCTGGCGCACTCTCGCTGATGAGCAGGGCGAGGCGACGCTGCGCGCGCGGCTGAGCGAAGAAGAGGCCCGCATAGCCGGGGAATTCCTCGCCCATGCCGCGGCCATCGCCGCCGAACGCGCGGCCGCGGCAGAGGAGAACCGCAAGCCGCGATTGGGCCCCCTCCTGGAGGCGTGGGGAGGTGCCACGATCGCCTATCGCCGCCGAATGGTCGATTCACCCTCCTACACGCTGAACCATGAGGAAGTGGGAAAGGCGCTCGAGGAAGGCGTGCGATTTGCCGAGAACCTCGCTCCCCTCGCGGTCGAAACAGACCGTTTCGGGCACGCGGCAGCGGTTTTGTTCCGCACTCGAGACGGTGGCGAGAGGAGGCTTGCCGCCGGCGCGGTGCTGGTCGCGGCGGGCACCTGGCCGAATACCGTGCTGGCGCGGGAGGATGGGCGGATCCGGCGGGACGGCCGCTATTTTCAGGCGATCGACGAGAGAGGAGAGCCGGTCGCGCTGCGGGCGGGGGACGTCAAGCCGGAGCGCGCGGAGGTGCTGGTGCATCGCGCTGAGGACGGCCGCTTCGTGAGCTTCTTCGGGGATTTGCATCCCAACTTCGCGGGCAATGTCGTCAAGGCGATGGCGAGCGCCAAGCGCGGCTATCCGGCGCTCTCCCGCATTCTTGCCGGACGGGAGCCTGCCTCCGCGCCGGCGGCGCTGCTCGCCGCCGCAAGGCACGATCTCGCGCCCGTCGTGCGTGCCGTCTATCGGTTGGCACCCCGCATCGTCGAGGTGGTCGTGCACGCGCCGGCGGCGGCGCGGGCGTTCCGGCCGGGTCAGTTCTTCCGCCTTCAGAACTATGAGCACCATGCCGCGCGCCTGGTCGAGCCCGGATTCGGGGCGACCGTGCTGGCGATGGAGGGGCTCGCGATGACCGGCGCGGGTGCCGACCCGGACAGCGGACTCGTTTCGGTGATCGTGCTCGAGATGGGCGGAAGCTCGGATTTGTGTGCGCTGCTGCGCCCCGGCGAACCGGTGGTGCTGATGGGCCCGACCGGTACGCCAACCGAAATTCCTGCCGGCAGGACGCTGGCCCTTGCCGGCGGCGGGCTCGGCAATGCGGTGCTGTTCTCGATCGGGCGTGCGGCGCGGAAAGCCGGCTCGCGCGTGCTCTATTTCGCGGCCTACCGCGAGCGCGCCGATCGCTACAAGGTCAGCGAGATCGAGCGTGCGGCCGACGTTATCGTCTGGTGCTGCGAGGAAGCGCCGGGTTTTCCGGTCAACCCGGAGCGCAAGCAGGATCGAAGCTTCGTCGGCAATATCACGGCCGCCATGGTGGCCTATGCGGAAGGCGCGCTCGGCCCGACGGCGATCGGGCTCTGCGAGGTGGATCATCTGATCGCGATCGGCTCGGATCGGATGATGAGGGCCGTGAGCGAGGCACGGCGAGGCCGCCTGGCCCGGTTCCTGAAGCCGGATCACACGGCCATCGGCTCCATCAACAGCCCGATGCAATGCATGATGAAGGAGATCTGTGCGCAGTGCCTGCAGCCGCAGTGGGATCCGGTGAGCGGCGAGCGCAGCGTCGTCTTCAGTTGCTTCAACCAGGATCAGAGCCTGGATCGCGTGGATTTCGATGCTCTTGCAGAGCGCCTTGGGCAGAACAGCCTGGCCGAAAAACTGGGCACGCTTTGGATCGACCGCGCGCTGAGAAAGCTCAACGCCCGCCCGGCCCTGGCTCTCCGAGCGTGACGTTGCTGCGGCCTTGGCCGGCCCCAAGGCGAATGCGATAACAGGCGCATGCGGCTGCTCTATCATCTTCCGCTTTCCCCGTTTTCACGCAAAGTGCGCCTGGTCATGGCCGAGAAACGCCTGCCGTTCGAACTCAGGCTGGAGCGGGTCTGGGAACGGCGCGCCGAGTATCTCGAACTCAATCCAACCGGTCAGGTGCCGACGCTGATCGAAGAAGGCGGCCTGGCGATCCCGGATTCAGGAGTGATCTGCGAGTATCTCGAGGAAGCCTACCCCGATACGCCGCTTCTGGGGCGGACGGCGGCGGAGCGCGTCGAGGTCCGGCGACTGGTCGCCTGGTTCGACGGCAAGTTCGCCGAGGAGGTGACGCGCAACCTGCTCGGCGAGAAGTTCATGAAGCAGCTGACCGGGCGGGGCCAGCCGGACGCCGGCACGATTCGGGTCGGCTATGCGCAGCTTCGGGAGCATTTGAAGTATCTCGCGTGGCTCGCGGAGAATCGGAAATGGCTGGCCGGGCCGACACTTTCGCTCGCCGACTTCGCCGCCGCCGGTCATCTTTCGGCGCTCGATTTCGCGGGTGATGTGGATTGGTCGATCGCGCCTGGTGCACGCGAATGGTATGCAAAAATGAAGTCTCGCCCGAGCTTTCGCGGTGTGCTGGCTGATCGCGTGCCGGGTGTCGTGCCGCCGGCGCATTACACGGATCTCGATTTCTAGTGTCCTGCCCCCGCCGTTTGCTGCCGCCGGCAGCAGACGAAAGGGGATGAGAGGCCACTGAAAATAAAGAGGAGTGTGCCGACCGCTAGAGTGCATCCTACGGTATCAAGCGTTGGAGTCGGCACACTGGAATTGACGCGGCGACTGCTTCTGTTCGGACCGGGTTATTGCGGCGCCGCCTTGGCGGAGGCTACGTTGGCGGCGGGCTTCGCTGTTGTCGCAGGGAGCCGCGAACCCGAGCGGGTTGCGCTGAAGGCGGATCTTCGCGTGGTCGGCTTCGAGGCTGCTGCCGCACAATTTGAGAATGCGACGCACCTCGTTTCGACTGCACCGCCGAGCGCCGCCGGCGATCCGGTGCTGGCCCGATACGCCGAAGCGATTGCTGCCGCGCCGCAGCTTGGCTGGATCGGCTATCTCTCTTCGACCAGCATCTACGGGGACCGTGCGGGCGCGGTGGTAGACGAGCAGACTCCGCCCTTGCCCACGTCCGAACGCGGGCGGGCGCGGCTTGCCGCCGAGCGGGCCTGGATCGCGGCGGCGGGTGGCCGACCGCTCGATCTTTTTCGTGCAGCGGGCATCTACGGGCCAGGCCGATCGGCCTTCGACCAGCTCCGGGCCGGCAACGCCCGGCGAATTCTTGCTCCCGGGCACGTATTTTGCCGCATTCACCGCGATGACATCGTACGCGCGGTGCAGACGGCGATGCAAACACCCGGAGCGTGCGGACGGGTTTTTAACCTCGCGGACGAAGAGCCGGCGGAGAGCGCGAGAGTGCTAGAAGAAGCGGCACGACTGCTCGGGATTCCGCCCCCGCCGGCGATTTCACTCGCCGAAGCCTGGCCCGGGCTGAGCGCGATGGCGCGGAGCTTCTGGCAGGAGCGAAGGCGAATCTCGAGCGAACTGACGCGCGCGACGCTCGGACTTCACTGGCGCTATCCCAATTTTCGCGTCGGGCTAGCTTCCATTCTCGCCGAGGAGCTCGGCGAGGGTTGAGGAAAGCAGGCGCAAATCCTGCGGCCGGGAGAGGCGATGCTCGCCATCCTTGATCAGTGTCAGCCGGACATTGCCCCCGGTCATGCGCTCTGCCACCCGGAGCGCGGTTTCCCACGGCACGTCCTGATCGCGCTGGCCGTGCAGCAGCCTGACCGGGCAGGAGATCGGAATCGGGGCGCCGAGGACCAGATGGCGCCTGCCATCCTCGATCAGGCGGCGGGTGATGATAAGCGGCGGGTCGGAGGTGTTTTCGACCGTGAGCGAGCCCCCGGTCATAAGCTCGGTTTGCTGCGCCGGCGTCATCGCCTGCCACATCAGGTTTTCGGTGAAATCCGGTGCGACGGCGATACCGAGAAGCCCGGCCAGCCGCTCCGGGCGGCGGACGGCGACGAGAAATGCGATCCAGCCGCCCATCGAGGAGCCGACCAGGATAAGTTCGCCCTCTGTCTTGCGATCGATGACCGCGAGCGCATCCTCCGCCCAGCGCCCGATCGAGCCCTCCTCGAACCGCCCGCCACTCTCGCCATGTCCCGAGTAATCGAAGCGCAGCAGGGCGGTTCCGCGCTCGGCGCAGAAGGCGGCGAGATGGCGTGCCTTTTCGCCCTGCATGTCGCTGCGGAACCCGGGCAGGAACACGACCGTAGGGCCGCGCCCGGCCGCCTTGATCCACGCGAGTGCGAGGCCGTCGCCGCGATCAAGCCGGCCGCGTTCCTCCATTCCCGCTCTCCTCCGCCTCGATGGGCTCTGGTATATCGTGGTTGATGCCGACGGTCCTCTTGCCTTGAAGCGCATCCTCGTCATCAAGCTCGGCGCGCTCGGCGATTTCGTCCTGGCTTTCGGCCCCTTTGCCGCGATCCGCGCCGCGCACGGCGAGGCGGAAATCTCGCTTCTGACCACGCAACCGTACGCCGGACTTGCCGAGCAGGCGCCGTGGTTCGATCGCGTCCTGATCGATCCGCGCGCACCCTGGTGGAACCTTCGACAAGGCTTTCGCCTGGCGCGCAGGCTCAAGGGCTTCGACTTCGTCTATGACCTGCAGACCAGCGCCCGCTCCGGACATTACTTCCGCCTGGCGGGCCGTCCGCGATGGTCGGGCGTGGCGCGCGGCGCTTCGCATCGGCACGGAAATCCGGCCCGCAACCGCATGCATACCTTCGAACGCCAGCGCGAGCAGCTCCGCCTGGCCGGTATTCAGCATTTTCCGCCGCCCGATCTGGGCTGGCTCACGGGCGGGGCGAGCCGCTTCGAACCGCCCCGGCCCTATGCGTTGCTGGTTCCGGGCGCCGCCGCGCATCGGTCCGCCAAGCGCTGGCCGGCGGCGCGGTTCGGGGCCCTTGCCCGCCACCTCGGCCTTGAGGGGCTCACGCCGGTCCTGGTCGGAGGGCGAGGTGAAGAAGGCCTCGGGCGGACGATCGGAGCGATTTCGCCGGAGACGATCGATCTGATCGGCAAGACCGAGCTTGCCGATCTCGGGCCGCTCGCCGCCGGCGCGACCCTGGCGGTCGGCAACGACACCGGGCCGATGCATCTCGCCGCAACCCTTGGCGTCCCCACGCTGGTACTCTTCTCGGCCGCGAGCGACCCGGCACTGACCGCGCCACGCGGGCCGGCGGGCGAGACCGTCCCGGTGATCGCGGCGCCTGCTCTCGCCGAGCTTCCCGTGGAGCGGGTTGTCGCCGCACTTCCGGGGCGGCATAGAGCAGCGCTCCATCCGGAAAGCTCAGAGCAATGCCTGCCATCCGCCTTCCCGACGGCTCCGTCCGCCAGTTCTTTCCGCCCCTGACCGGCGAAGCCCTCGCCCAAGCGATCGGGCCCGGCCTGGCGCGGGATGCCGTGGCGATGGTGGTTTCGGGCAAGCTCACCGATCTCGCGTCTCTGATCGAGACGGACGCCGAGGTGCGGTTCATCACGCGCCAGGATCCCGAGGCGCTGCCTCTGATCCGCCACGATGCCGCGCACGTCCTGGCTCAAGCGGTGCAGGAGCTTTACCCCGGAACGCAGGTGACGATCGGGCCGGCAATCGACAATGGCTTCTATTATGATTTCGCGCGCGAGCCGCCCTTCACGCCGGAAGATTTTCCGCCGATCGAGGCGAAGATGCGCGAAATCGTTGCCGCGCGCGCCCCATTCGTTCGCGAGGTGATCGGGCGCGAAGACGCGATCGCCTTCTTCGAGGGGAAGGGAGAGCGATACAAGGCCGAGATCATCCGCGACCTGCCGGCCAGCGAAACGATCACGCTTTACCGGCAGGGCCGGTGGGTCGATCTCTGCCGCGGCCCGCACATGCGCACGACCGGTGATGTCGGCACCGCGTTCAAGCTGATGCGCACGGCCGGCGCCTACTGGCGCGGCGATCATCGCAACCCGATGCTCTCGCGAATCTACGGCACCGCCTGGCGCAACGGCAACGAGCTGGACGCCTATCTCGCGATGCTGGCCGAGGCCGAGCGGCGCGACCACCGCCGGCTTGGCAAGGAGATGGATTTGTTCCACTTGCAGGACGAGGCGGTCGGCAGCGTGTTCTGGCATCCGCTCGGCTGGCGGCTCTACCGCACCGTTGAATCCTACATGCGCCGGCGGCTCGATGCGGATGGCTACCAGGAAGTGCGGACGCCGCAACTCGTCGATCGCAGTCTCTGGGAGGCCTCCGGGCACTGGGAAAAGTTCGGCGCGCACATGTTCACCGCGCATGTCGAGGACGAGCACCGAACGCTCGCGCTGAAGCCGATGAACTGCCCCTGCCATGTGCAGATCTTCACCCAGCGGGTGCGCTCCTATCGCGAACTGCCGCTCCGGCTTGCCGAGTTCGGCTCCTGCCACCGCTACGAGCCCTCCGGGGCGTTGCACGGCATCATGCGGGTGCGCGCTTTCACCCAGGACGATGCGCACATCTTCTGCACCGAAGACCAGATCGCAGCCGAGACGATCCGCTTCATGGCGCTGCTGTCCACCGTCTATCGCGACCTTGGCTTTCCCACCTTCGAGGTGAAGTTCGCGGATCGCCCGACGGAGCGGGCCGGCTCCGACGAGACCTGGGACCGCGCCGAATCGGCGCTCCGCGAGGCGTGCGCTGCGGCGGGCGTGGCCTACGCGTTCAACCCCGGTGAGGGTGCCTTCTACGGCCCGAAGCTCGAATTTGCCCTCAAGGATGCGATCGGGCGGGAGTGGCAGTGCGGCACGCTGCAAGTCGACTTCGTGATGCCGGAGCGGCTCGATGCCGAGTACGTGGCGGAGGATGGTACGCGCCGGCGGCCGGTCATGCTGCATCGCGCCATCCTCGGCAGCTTCGAGCGGTTCATCGGCATCCTGATCGAACAATATGCGGGCCGGCTGCCGCTCTGGCTCGCCCCTCTGCAGGCGGTGGTGGCGACCATCGTTGCGGATGCCGATGCCTATGCCGCCGAAGTGGCTGCGGCCCTCGAGGCCAAGGGGCTGTTCGTCCAACTCGATACGCGGAACGAAAAGATCAACGCGAAAGTGCGGGAATGGAGCCTCCGCCACGTGCCGGCCCTGCTCGTCGTCGGCCGGCGGGAGGCCGCCTCGGGCACCGTGGCGCTGAGACGGCTCGGCGCGACGGAGCAGGAGGTTCTGCCCCTGAAAGATGCCGTCGCACGGCTTGCAGCGGAGGCGGAGCCGCCCGATCTTCGGCTGCCTGCGGCTTGATTGCGGCCCCCGGGTGCGGCAACTATTCCGAGGTCGCGTTTCGTTCCGTGACTCTGACACCAACCAGGACAGGAGAGCGCTATCCCCAGACCCCCATTGCCCGCCTCACCCACGCGCGAGGGCCCGCGTGTCAACGACGAGATCCGCGCCGAGAAGGTCCGGCTGATCGACGAAGTCGGCGAGATGCAAGGTGTCGTGAACCTGCGCGAGGCCCTCAACCGGGCCACCGCGGCCGGCCTCGACCTTCTCGAGATCAGCCCGAACGCCGACCCGCCGGTGGTGAAAATCCTCGATTTCGGAAAGTTCAAATACGATCAGCAGAAGAAGAAGGCCGAGGCGCGGAAAAAGCAGAAGGTCATCGAGATCAAGGAAATCAAGGTCCGCCCCAACATCGACGAGAATGATTACCAGGTGAAACTGCGGGCCATGAAATCGTTCATCGGCGAGGGCGACAAGGTCAAGGTCACGCTCCGCTTCCGCGGCCGCGAGATGGCGCACCAGGAACTCGGCGTGAAGGTGCTCGAGCGCATCCGCTCCGACATGGAAACCGATACCAAGGTCGAGCAGATGCCGCGGATGGAAAACCGCCAGATGGTGATGGTGCTGAGCCCGCGCTGAGCGGACCTGCTCGGGCCACCCATTCAGCGCGGTGCTGGTTCCGTCAGCCGCTCGAGCGTGATCGGGAAGCGGCGGATGCGGCGGCCGGTGGCGTGCCAGACCGCGTTGGCAACCGCGCCGGCGGTGCCGGTGATCGCGATTTCGCCAACGCCCTTGATGCCGAGCGCGTTGACGTGGCGGTCCTCCTCCGCGACCAGGATCGCCTCGATCGAGGGAATATCGGCATTCACCGGCACGTGGTACTCGCCCAGATTCGGATTCATCGGGCGACCCGAGCGCGGATCGATCTCGCCGTGCTCATGCAGGGCGAAGGAAACGCCCCAGATCATGCCGCCATAATACTGGCTCCGCACCAGTCGCGGATTGATGATCCGCCCGGCAGCAAAGGCGCCGACCAGACGGGTGACGCGGATCTGCCCGAGTTCGGGATCGACCTTGACTTCGGCGAACACCGCGCCATGCGCGTGCATCGCATAGTTTGCCTGGGCGATCGGATCGGCGGCGCTGCTGCCCCGGCCTTCGATCTCCGCAAGCGCAGCGCGGTTGAGGATGTCGGCATAGCTCTCGCTTCTCGACTCGTCGTCGCGGCGGAACAGCCGGCCGTCGCGCGCGATCACCCCGGCATTGCCGGCGCCGAACAGGGCCGAGCGTTCATCCCCGGTGGCCAGTGCCGCGAGCTTTGCGATCGCGTCCGCGCCCGCCCCGGCAACTGCCATGCCGGCCGTTGCGGTATGCGCAGACCCGCCGGCAATGCCGGCATCGGGCAGGTTGGAGGCGCCGGAGCGGAACTCCATTTGCTCCATGCTGAGGCCGAGCCCGTCGGCCGCAATCTGGGCAAGCGCCGTCCAGGCGCCCTGGCCCATGTCCTGCGCGCCGGTCTCGACGATGCCGGTGCCATCCTTTCGAATCACCGCGCGCGCCTGGCCCTGAAACATCAAGGCGGGGAATGTTGCGGTACCGACGCCCCAGCCGACCAGGAGCCCGGATGCATCACGCATCTCCCGCGGCCTCAGTGGGCGCGCCTTCCAGCCGAAGCGTTCGGCACCCTCGGCGTAGCAGGCGCGCAACGCCTTCGAGGAGAACGGCTTGCCGGAAATCGGCTCCAGCTCGGCGTAATTGCGGAGGCGAAAGGCGAGTGGGTCCATCCCGCATGCCTCGGCCATCTCGTCGATGGCGCTTTCGAGCGCGATGGAACCGCTCGCCTCGCCGGGGGCGCGCATGAAGGTCGGCGTTCCGGTGTCGAGCCGGACCGCTTCGTAGGAGGTACGGATGGCAGGGCTGGCATAGAGCGTGTGCGAGACGTCCGAGGCCGGCTCGAAGAAGTCGTCGAACGTGCTGCTGGCCGTCCTGGTATGGTGAGAGAGCCCGAGCAGCGCGCCATCCGCGTCGGTGCCCAGGCGCAGTGTTTGCTGCGTCGGCGCGCGATGGCCGACCGGGCCGAACATCTGCTCCCGCCGCAGCACCAGCTTGACCGGCCTGCCGACCAGGCGGGCCGCCATGATGCCGAGCACCTGCGGCCCGGTGAACAGGCCCTTGCAGCCGAAGCCGCCGCCAAGGAAGGGGCTGCGGACCAGGACGTTCTCCGCCGGAATGCCGAACAGCTCGGCGATGCGCGCCTGCGCCATGGCGAGCCCTTGGCTCGGCGTATCGACGGTCAGAGCATCGCCGTCCCAGGCGGCGACGATCGCGTGCGGTTCCATCGGGTTGTGGAATTGCGTCGGCGTCTCATAGGTCGCTTCGATGCGCCGCAACGAACCGGCGAGTCCCGTCTCGACATCGCCGATCTCCGCCTCGGAAGGATGGCCGACACCGACCGCCGGCGGCACGAAGCTCTCGGCGGCATCGAGGCGGACGCGGGGAGCCTCCTCCTCGTAGCGGGGGGAGAGCAGCGCGGCACCTTCCGTCGCCGCCTCCAGAGTCTCAGCAATGACCACGGCGATTGGCTGGTTCGCATACCGCACGCGGTCGTTCTGCAGAAGCTCGAGTCTCCGCATGAACGGATTGGTCTTGGCGTCCGGATCGAGGGCGAGCGGCGGCTTGTTGGCGGAGGTCATGATTTCGACGATGCCGGGATGCGCTTTGGCTGCTGCGACGTCGAGTGCGGCAACCCGGCCGCGCGCGACGCTGCTCACCGCAAGCACAGCGTAGAGCATGCCCGGCGGGTGGTTGTCGGCCGCAAAGCGCGCCCCGCCGGTGACTTTCAGGATGCCGTCGCGGCGGGTGAGCGGCTGGCCGATATTGGATCCGTGCCGGAGGTGGGCCGGCGTCGCGCTCAGCACGATCTCAGACATGAAGAACTCCGGCAACGGGGGAGAAGGGAGAGCCCGGAAGCGCGGGCAGGCGCGCGGGCGTGCCGGCGGCAGCCAGCGCGAGCGCACGCGCGACGATCCGGCGGGCGAGTTCGATCTTGAACGCGTTGTCGCCGGATGGTCTCGCATCGGCGAGCGCCGCCTCCGCCGCGCGATCGAAGTGGGTGCGATCCGGGCCGACGCCGATCAGCGCCCTCTCGGCCAGGCGGGCCCGCCAGGGCTTCGGGGCGACGCCGCCAAGGGCGATGCGCGCCGCGGCAATCGCGCCCTGCTCGATCCGGAGTGCAGCGGCGGCCGAGGCGACAGCGAAGGCAAAGGAGGTGCGGTCGCGTATCTTGAGATAGCGTGCGTGCCGCGAGAAGGACGCGGCTTGCGCCGGCAGGCGAACGGCAATGATCAGCTCGCCCGGCTCGAGCACGCTCTCCTGGCCGGGCGTCTCGCCGGGCAGGCGGTGAAAGTCTTCGAGCGGCACTTGGTACTCGCCCCCCTGGCCCGCGATCTCGACCACCGCATCGAGTGCGACCAGCGCGACGCAGAAGTCCGAAGGGTGCGTCGCGATGCAATGCTCGCTCCATCCGAGCACGGCGGCGTTGCGTGCCTCGCCGCCGCGCGCTTCGCAGCCGGCGCCGGGTGCGCGTTTGTTGCAGGCGCCGGCGACATCGTAGAAATGGGCGCAGCGCGTTCGCTGCAGGAGATTGCCGCCGACTGTCGCCATGTTGCGGAGCTGTGCCGAGGCGCCGGAGAGCAGCGCTTCTGCAACGGCGGGGAAGCGGCGCGCGAACTCCGAATCGTGCGCGAGGTCGGAGTTTCGCACCAGAGCGCCGATACGCACGCCACCATCGGCGAGCCACTCGATCGCGCCGAGCCCGGGCAGGCGCGAGACATCCACGAGACGGCCCGGCCGGACGATGCCGCCCTTCATCAGATCGAGCAGGTTGGTGCCGCCGGCGAGATAGGCCGCACCGGGTTCCGAAGCGGCCGCGATGGCTTCCGCGAACGTCGCCGGCCTGACGTAATCGAAGCGGTTCATGCGGCCTCCGCACGGTTGCGTTCGGCAAGCCGGCGCTCGGCATCCAGTATCGCAGCGGTGATGCCGGCATAGGCGCCGCAGCGGCAAATGTTGCCGCTCATGCCTTCCCGAATACGCTCGGGGTCATCGCCGGCATGGCCTTCAAGGATCAGGCCGACCGCGCTCATGATCTGGCCGGGCGTGCAGAAGCCGCATTGGAAACCGTCATGAGCGATGAAAGCCTCCTGCACGGGATGCAGTGCACCCTCCTCGGCCAGCCCCTCGATGGTGAGGACCCGCGCTCCGTCACAACTCGCGGCCAGTGTGAGGCAGGAATTGATCCGCCTCCCGTCCACGAGAACCGTGCAGGCGCCGCACTGGCCGCGGTCGCAGCCCTTCTTGGTCCCGGTCAGGCCGAGGCGTTCGCGGAGGAGATCGAGCAGCGTCACGCGCGGGTCGTCCAGGGCGACTTCCCGCGCCACGCCGTTCACGCTAAGCAAAACCGACAAGCTCATCCAGTGCTCCGTTTCGTGCTCTTATCGAATGCAACTTGGGCCCGGACAGGCTGGGCCGTGCGGAGAATCGGAACGCCGCGGCAACGTGCCGGGCGCCGTTTCGGGGAATGCCCGCCGCTTCGGCGCGCGGCGGGCCGCGACGGCACCGTTGCCGTCGCCTTCCGTTGTTCTTTGAGATATACGGAGGATGCCTCCGCTTTGCAAGATGCCTCGGAGAGATGAGCGGCAAGAAGGTCAACCGCGTGCGCAAGACAACCAGGCAGCCGCGCACCGATGCGCTGCGCAATCGCGAGCGCCTGCTCGTGGCGGCGAAGGCGGTGTTCAGCGCCGGCGGCCCGGAGGCGAGCCAGGAGGCCGTCGCGCGGCGCGCCGGCGTCGGCATCGGTACGCTCTATCGGCATTTTCCGACCCGCGAAGCGTTGTTCGAGGCGGTCTATCGGCGCGAGGTCGATCAGCTTGTCGACCTCGCCGGGCAATTGCAGAGCGAAGCCCTGCCGCTCGAAGCCTTGCGCCGCTGGCTGCGCTCCAATGTGGAGTTCGTCGCCACGAAGAAAGGGATGGCGGCGGCGCTGGCGCTGGCGGCGCACGGCTCCTCGGAACTCTCCGCCTATTCCTTCGAGCGCCTGACCAACGCACTCGGGATGCTGCTGGCGCGCGCGGCGGCGGCGGGCGAGATCCGTTCCGACATCGGCCCGGAGGACCTGCTGCGGGCGTTGGTTGGCATGTGCGTGATACACGACCGGCCCGGCTGGCAGGCCGGCGCGTTGCGCCTGGTCGATGTCCTCGTGGACGGGTTGCGCTCAAGGGCGGCGACTGCAAGGCCCGGTTCTGCCGCACCGCGGCAGCGGCAGGACACTGGAAGGGCGGATCGCGGGTCTCCATAATGGTTCGGCGGGCAGAGCGCGCCGCAGGGAGAATCTGATGGATTCCGGGCTCGGAGCCGCCGCCATCGGGCTCGAAAGCCGGTTCGTCGATCTGGACGTGCCGGTTCTGCTCTCCGGCATCCAGGCCCTGGTGCGGGTCCTGCTCGAACAGGCCCGGCTCGATCGGGCAGCGGGACACAGCACGGCCGGCCTCGTCTCCGGCTATCGCGGCTCGCCGCTCGGCGGTGTCGATCTCGAACTCTGGCACCAGGCGAAGCTGCTCAAGGCCAGCGACATCCGCTTTCAGCCGGGTCTGAATGAGGATCTCGCGGCAACGATGCTGTGGGGCGCGCAGCAGGTGGACGTCTTTCCGGGCAAGCGCGTCGATGGCGTGTTCGGCATGTGGTACGGCAAGGGGCCGGGCGTCGAACGCAGCGGCGATGCACTGCATGCGGCCAATATCTTCGGCACCTCGCGGCTGGGCGGTGTGCTCGCGGTTTCCGGCGACGATCACGCCGCGCATTCTTCCACTTATCCGCACCAGACGGAGCCGGTCTTCCATTCGGCGATGATCCCGGTGCTGGTACCGGCCGATGTCGGAGAGATCCTGGATTTCGGCCTGGCCGGGATTACCCTGTCACGTTTCGCCGGCTGCTGGGTGGCGTTGAAAACGATCGCCGAAACGGCCGAGCAATCGGCAACTCTGGTCGTGCCTTCGGTTCGTGAGTTCAGGGCGCCGGACTTTCCGATCCCGCCGCACGGCCTGAACTACGACGTGCGTTTGCCCTGGCCGGAGCGTCGCGCCGAACTGGAGCGGCGGCTGGTCGAGGAACGCCTGCCGGCGGCGGTGGCGTTTGCCGCCGCAAACGGGATCGACCGGCACATCGCCGGTGATGCCGGGGCTCCTCTGGGCCTCGTCACCATCGGCAAGGCGCATCACGACGCCATGCGCGCATTGACCATGCTCGGGCTTGCCGGAAGCCCGGCGATCGCCGTTTACAAGCTCGGCTTGGCATGGCCGGTCAACGCCGAAGGCCTGAGACAATTTGCCGACGGCAAGCGGGGGATTCTCGTCGTCGAGGAGAAGCGTGGCCTCGTCGAGAAAGAAGTGCGCGACGCGCTCTACAATCTGCCGGCCGAGCGCCGGCCGTGGGTCTGCGGCAAGCGCGACCTTGATGATTCGCCGCTCCTGCCGGCGGTCGGGGAGCTTTCGCCGGAGATCCTTGCGCCGCCGCTCGCCCGCTTCCTGCGCCGCTTCGGCATCGCGGTGGAAGATCCCCTCTTGCCGCCGCCATTCGAGCGGCCGGGCGGGCTCCTGGTCCGGCTGCCGACCTTCTGCGCCGGCTGTCCGCACAACACCTCGACCCGGCTGCCGGAGGGAAGCTTTGCCTCGGCCGGCATCGGCTGCCACACCATGGTCATCGAAGGCTGGGGCGCCACCCGCACCTTCACGCACATGGGCGGCGAGGGTGTGACCTGGGCCGGGCTTTCGCCGTTCGTTGCAACACCGCACCTGTTCGCCAACATGGGCGACGGCACCTACCAGCACTCGGGCATTCTCGCCATCCGCCAGGCGGTCGCGGCGGGCGCCCCGAT
Organism: Acetobacteraceae bacterium; assembly: GCA_030041375.1. Taxonomy (GTDB): domain Bacteria; phylum Pseudomonadota; class Alphaproteobacteria; order Acetobacterales; family Acetobacteraceae; genus JAKAWQ01. Next base: position 101,815 of record JASHOA010000051.1, on the reverse strand, counting down.
CACCTACAAGATTCTCTTCAACGACGCGGTGGCAATGACCGGCGGGCAGCCGGTGGAGGGTCATCCCACGGTCGTGCAGATCGCAGAGCAGCTTGCCGCCGAAGGGGTGAAGCGAATCGCCGTGGTGGCGGACGATCCGGGTCGCCTGCCGCCGGCAGCGCTGTTGCCGCGCGGCACGATGCGCGCGGGCCGGACACGGCTCGAGGCGGTGCAGCGCGAGTTCAGCGCAACCGAAGGCGTCAGCGTCATCATCTACGATCAGGTCTGTGCGACGGAAAAGCGCCGGCGGCGCAAGCGCGGCCTGATGCCGGAGGCCACGCGAAGCGTGCTGATCAACGCCGACGTGTGCGAAAACTGCGGCGATTGCACAGCCCAGTCCCACTGTATCGCGATCGAGCCGGTCGAGACACCGTTCGGCCGCAAGCGGCGCATCTCGCCGAATGCCTGCAATGCCGACTTCTCCTGCCTCAAGGGGTTCTGCCCGAGCTTCGTGACGATCGCGGGCGCACATCCGGCGCGGCAAGAGGCCGGGATCCTGGCGCGCGAGGCGGAGCTTGCGGCAACACTCGAAGAAGCGGCGTGGCAAGACGTGGCATTGCCGTGGCGCGCGCTCTGCGCCGGGATCGGCGGCGGCGGAATCGTCACCACCGGCGCGATCGTGGCGATGGCCGCCCATCTCGAAGACCGTGCCGTGCGGACGCTCTCCTTCACCGGGCTCGCGCAAAAGAACGGCCCGGTCATCTCGCACCTGCAGATCGCGCGCGCCGAGGCCGATCTCGATGTCGTCCGCATCCCTCGCGCCGGCGCGGATCTGATGCTGGCGGCCGATCTCGCGGTGGCCTCGAGCGGCGGCGTTCTGGATCGCTGCCGCAAGGACGCGGCGGTGATCGGCAATCTCGACCTTGCCGCGACGGTGGCCTTCATGGGCGCGCGCGATCTTTCGATCGATGTCGAGCGCCATCGCCGTGTCATCGAAGGCCAGGCGGACGCCTCCCGTTCCTGCTATCTGCACGCCGGCACGATCGCCGAGAGATTGTTCGGCACGACGCAGGCGTTGAATACGCTGCTGCTCGGCCTGGCGTGGCAGCGTGGGGAAATTCCGGTCGGCCGCGCGGCGCTGGAACGCTCGATCGTGCTGAACGGCGCGGCAGTGGCGATGAACCGCCGTGCCTTCCTGTGGGGCCGCATTCTCTCGATGCACCCGGAACTGGCCGCCGACATTCTCGCGGAAAGCCCCGCCGTGGCGCCGCCGCAGGACCTCGAAACGATCGTCGCCGTGCGCGCCGCCGCGCTCGCCTCCTACCAGGACGGGCGGCTGGCCGGGCACTATCGGGCACGCGTGGCGGAAATCGCCGCCCGTGAGAGTGCACTCACCGGCGCACCCGGCCCGCTTGCCCGCGCCGCTGCGGAAAATCTCCATCGTGTGCTGGCGTACAAGGACGAATACGAAGTGGCCCGCCTGCATGCGAACACCGATTACGGGCCGAAGCCGATGTTCCATCTCTCTCCGCCGCTGCCGCTCGGCCGCGATCCGGCCACCGGCCGAAGGCGCAAGATTGCACTCCCCGGTTGGGCGACGCTGCCGCTGTTCCGCGCGCTCAGCCACGGCAGGCGGCTGCGCGGCGGCCCGTTCGACTTGTTCGGCTGGCAGAAGGAACGGCGGATGGAGCGGCAGATGATCCGCGATTACGAGGCGGATCTGGCGCTGATCGCCTCCGGCCTCTCGGTGGAGAAACTGGACGCTGCGATCGCGCTTGCCTCCTGGCCGGATGGCGTGCGCGGCTTCGGGCCGGTGAAGCAGGCGGCAAGAGAAGCGGCGATGGCCGAACGGCAACGATTGCTGGCGGAGTTTTCCGCGCCCTCCGTTCGCCGCGCCGCCTGAGAGGATCGAATGGGAGAGGGGACGGAAGATGCTTGAACAGACTCCCCCGGAAGCGGATCTGGCGGTCATCGAAACGGTCCGCCGCTTCGCGCACGAGAGGCTCGCGCCGGGTGCCGCGGCACGAGAGAAGGCGCGTGCGATCGAGCCCGAACTGATCCGCGAGCTTGGCGAGCTTGGGCTGTTCGGCGCCACGATCGACCCCGAGTGGGGCGGGGCCGGGCTCGATGAAGTGACCTACGCGCTCGCGCTCGAGGAGATCGCGGCCGGTGATGGTTCCGTCTCCACCATGATCACCGTGCACAATGCGCCGACCTGCCTGATCCTCGAACGGTACGGCACCGCGGCACAGAAAGAGCGCTGGCTGCGCCCGCTCGCCAGCGGCCGGATGGTCGGCTCCTTCGCGCTCACCGAACCCGGCACCGGCTCTGACGCCGCGGCCATCCGCACCCGCGCGAAGCGGCGCAACGGGTACTACCTCATCGACGGCAGCAAGCAGTTCATCTCGAACGCCCGCGTCGCCGGCGCGGTCGTGATGTTCGCGGTCACCGATCCGGCGGCCGGCAAGCACGGCATCTCCTGCTTCGTCGTCAGTCCTGACACGCCGGGTTTCAAGGTGGCCAAGCTCGAGGAAAAGCTCGGGCAGAAGGCGTCCGACACCTGCCAGCTCGCCTTCAATGCGATGGAGGTGCCGGACGAGCAGCGAATCGGGGCCGAGGGCGAGGGCTATCGCATGGCGCTTTCCACCCTGGAATCCGGCCGCATCGGCGTGGCCGCGCAAAGCGTCGGCATGGCGCGCGCCGCGCTCGAGTACGCGATCGGCTACGCCAAGGAGCGAAAGAGCTTCGGCAAGCCGATCATCGAGCACCAGGCAGTGGGATTCCGGCTGGCGGAGGCGAAGACCCGGCTCGAAGCGGCGCGCCAGCTCACCCTCCTCGCCGCGCGGCTGAAGCGGGATGGCAAGCCGGCCCTGGAGGCGGCCTGCATGGCCAAGCTGTTCGCCTCCGAGGCGGCCGAGCAGATCTGCAGCGACGCGCTGCAAACCCTCGGCGGCTATGGCTACCTCGCCGACTATCCGCTGGAGCGGATCCTGCGCGACGTGCGCGTCTGCAAAATCTACGAAGGCACGTCGGACGTGCAGAAGATGATCCTGCAACGCCTGCTCTAACCCCGAGCGCCGCCTCAGCCATCCGCGCCCGGCGCAAAAGACGAGGGGGCTCCGCCCCCTCGCAACCCCCGCCAAGGGCCAGCCCTTGGAACCCATCCTTTGCCTTCGGCTTCTTGCGAAATCGGGACGCTCGCGCGAATGTCGGGCGTCGGGACAAATTGCCCAGGATTCCATGGCGAAATCTCCAAGTCGGCCTAAGCCGACGCGTCCAGCCGCCCGGAACTACAGCCACACCGCCAGCGACGCCGTCGCCCGCCCTCCGATCGGCGTCGCACCGCGCTTCACCACGAAGAAGCCGCCGTCAAAATACCGCTATGACTCGAGCCTCTCCCCCGCTCTCGACTGGGACACCAACCCGGCGCGCGAAATGGCCAGCTTTCTCCTCCAGGCGATCGAAGACGCCGCCAGGCTGCCTGCCCCGCACCTCTTCGCCGAGCGCCGGACCCTGTTGGGCGCCGACGGCGCGCCCCTTCTCCAGATCGCCGGCCTTCAGGATGCGCTCGCCTCGCTGAAGCGGATGCAAGCACCCTTCCTGGACTGGACCGGCAAGGCCGAGCGCCTCAGCTTCGAGGTGCCGAGCCTGCCGCTCTTCGTCCACGAGCGCCTCTCCACCAAGGCGATCATCGAAAGCCTGCGCGCGCACGAAAAATTTGCCGATCAGGCCAGCATGTTCGATCTCTTCGGCGATCCGCAACGGCCGCTCACCGAGAATATCCGCGCCTACGAATACCGCGACCGCTGGGTGAATCGCCTCATCCTCGGCGACAGCCTCGTCGTCATGAACTCCTTGCTGCGCTACGAGGGCCTCGGCGGGCAGGTGCAGATGATCTACATCGACCCGCCCTACGGCGTGAAATTCGGCTCGAATTTTCAGCCTTTCGTCCGCAAGCGCGATGTCAGGGACGGCGACGATTCCGACCTCACGCGCGAACCCGAAATGGTCCAGGCCTACCGCGACACCTGGCAGCTCGGCCTGCACTCTTATCTGACCTATCTTCGCGATCGCCTCGTGCTCGCGCGTGATCTTCTGACGCCCAGCGGCAGCATTTTTGTCCAGATCAGCGATGAAAACCTGCACCATGTGCGCGAGCTGATGGACGAAGTATTTGGCGTGCGCAACGTCGTTGCCGCAATCCCATTCAAGAAGACCGCGGGGCAATCCAGCGAACTACTAGCGGGCGTGGCGGACTACATCCTTTGGTACGCGCGGGACGCTACGCGCACGAAATACCGACAGCTCTACCTACTCAAGGATAGAGGATCGACGGGTTCGGGCGAATACTCCTGGGTCGAACTGCCCAACGGCACCCGGAGAAGGTTGACAAGGGCTGAAAGCGACGACGTGTCGCTTCTACCGCCTGGGTACCGCTTTTTCATACCCGACAATCTGACGAGTAATCGTCCGCCAGGCAATTTTCCAGTCGAATTTGATGGCGTCACGTTCAGGCCGAGGCGCGGGTACTGGAAGACCGGGATCGATGGGATGAGCCGCCTGATCGCAAAATCTCGCGTCATCCGTCAGGGCGACACGCTTCGGTACATTCGCTACTTCCAGGACTTCCCGGTCTCGCCACTCGTTGCCTTCTGGGACGACACTGGCGCCAGAGGATGGGGAGAAGAAAAGCTATACGCTGTGCAGACGGCGGAAAAGGTCATCGAGCGTTGCATCCTGATGACCACCGATCCCGGCGATCTTGTGCTCGATCCGACCTGCGGCTCCGGCACGACGGCCTACGTCGCCGAGCAATGGGGACGGCGCTGGATCACCATCGACACCTCGCGCGTGCCACTTGCGCTGACTCGCCAGCGCCTCCTCACAGCGACCTTTCCCTGGTACCGCCTGCGCAACGAGGAGGCCGGCCCCGCCGGCGGCTTCGTCTATTCCCGCCGGCAGAACCGCAAGGGCGAGGAAATCGGCGGCATCGTGCCGCACATCACTCTCAAATCGATTGCCAACGACGAGCCGCCCGCCGAGGAAATCCTCGTCGATCGTCCCGATCAGGACGATGACATCACCCGCATCTCCGGCCCCTTCACCCTCGAAGCGACGCTGCCTACCCCGGCCGCGCTCGACGGCGCAGAACCGGCGCCGGCCGACGAACCCTCCGATCATATTGCACGCATGATCGAGGTTCTGAAGCGCTCGCCCCGCTTTTCCCTGCCCGGCAATCGCACGATCACGCTTCGCAACATCCGCCGTCCCGCCCGCAGCCTCTCGCTCTCCGCCGAAGCGATGCTGGACGACGACACCCTGGGCGGCCGTACCGTCGCCATCCTGATCGGCCCGGCGAACGGCCCGATCAGCGAAAAATCGGTGCTCGATGCCGCCAAGGAGGCCAACGTCAAGGGCCATGGCGCGCTTTATGTCATTGGCTTCGCCATCACGCCGGAGGCGCGCGCCGCCATCGACGCCGGCGAGGACGTGCTCGGCCTGCCCGCCCTCTACGCCTCCGCCACCATGGACCTCCAGATGGGTGATCTTCTGAAGAATCAGCGGAGCAGCCAGATTTTCGCGGTCTGCGGCCAGCCCGACATCGAGATCGCGCGCCTCGACCGGAACGCGGAAGACGGCACGCCGTTCTGGCAGGTCCGCCTGCGCGGCTTCGACAGCTTCGATCCCGTCACCATGAAGACCGATCACCTGGGCGGCGAGGAAGTACCCTGCTGGATGCTCGATACGCACTACGACGGCATGACCTTCCATGCCCGCCAGGTTTTCTTTCCCCGCACTTCCGCCTGGGACAATCTTCGCAAGGCGCTCAAGGCGACGCATGACGAAACCGTGTGGGAGCATCTCCGCGGCGCCGTCTCCGCGCCCTTCGCCGCTGCCATCGGCACCGACATCATGGTCAAGGTGCTCGACGATCGCGGCAACGAGCTTCCCGTCCTCCGCCGCCTCGGCCGCGCGCAATGAGCGAAGGTGCTGCCGCCTCCGGTTTCGAGGTCCCCGAGCCGATCCTGAACGGCCCCTACGATCCGCCTGCCCGCCACTGGCATTTGCAGATCGAAGAGGGCCTGCCGCCGGAAGAACGCCCTGGCCGCCGCCGCGCCGGGTATTGGTACCGCGACCCCGACAGGAACATTCAGGCTGCCGCCGGCAGCCGCGGCGTCTGGCGCGAAATGCCCCTCGTCAACGCAATCCGAGACCGGATCGAGGAATGGCGCCGTGCCGGCCGCCCCGGTGCGACCCGCACCACTGCCGACCTCATCGCCTGGTGGGAACGCGATGGCCGCAGCCCGCGCCTCTTCTTTGCCCAGCGCGAAGCTGCCGAGACCATCATCTTCTTGACCGAGGCGCGGCCGGATTTTCTCGCCGGTCTCGCCATCCCCGATGACGATCCGGGTGAGCAACGAAAGGCCGCCGGCTACGCCGGCTTCCGCCGCCACTGCTGCAAGCTCGCCACCGGCACCGGCAAAAGCACCATCGCCGCCATGCTCGCCGCCTGGTCGATCCTCAACAAGGCAGCCGATCGCAGCGACGCCCGCTTTTCCGACACCGTCCTCATTCTCTGTCCCAATGTCACGATTCGCTCCCGCCTCTCCGAACTCGATCCCGCCTGCGGCGAGGCCAGCATTTACGTCACGCGCGATCTCGTCCCGCCCGCGCTTCGCGCGGACCTCGCCCGTGGCCGTGTGATCATCAGGAACTGGCACGTCCTCGAACCGCAGCAACCGGCTGGCAGCGCCGGTGCGCGCGTCGTCCGCGCCGGCCAGCCGGAAACGAGGAAGGAGTGGATCAGGATCGGCCCCGCCGACACCACCGCCCGTGGCAGCCGCTATTTCACCCCCGAATCCTATGCCGCATCGCTCGCCGCGGGCGAGCTCGCAGTCATCGCGGAAGACAAGGCCGAGGACGGCAGCGTCCGCAAGGCTCTCGTCGAAAGCACCCGCTGGATCGAAAGTGACACCGCCCTCGTCAACCGCGTGCTCGGCCGTGGCGGAGGGCAGAATATCCTGGTCATCAACGACGAAGCCCACCACGCCTATCGCATTCCCCCGCGCGAGGCTCAGCAAGACGAGTCCGACAACGGCGAAGCCGCCGACGAAGACGAAAAAGAGGAGCGGGAGGCCGACCGCCAGGAAGCCACGGTCTGGATCGACGGGCTCGACCGCATCCAGCGCATCCGCGGGATCAACCAATGCATCGATCTCTCCGCGACGCCCTACTATCTCGGCCGCATGGGCGGCGCGACCAACACCGTCTTCCCCTGGACCATCTCCGATTTCGGCCTCACGGACGCCATCGAAAGCGGCCTCGTCAAGGTGCCGCAACTGGTGGCACAAGACAGCTCCGGCCAGCTCATCCCTTCGTACTTCAACATCTGGCAATGGATTCTGCCCAAGCTCACCGCCGCCGAGCGCGGCAGCAGGCGCGGCAGCCCCAAGCCCGAGGCGATCCTCAAATGGGCGCACACGCCCATCACCATCATGGCGAGTCTCTGGCAATCCGAGCGCGCCAGGCTGCTGAGCGAAAGCGATGACGCGCGTCCGCCCGTCTTCATCCTTGTCGCCAAGAACAAGCGCATCGCGAGGACGCTCTTCGAATGGATCGCCGAAGACATCCGCCCACCCGGTGTGTCGGCCCTCAACATCCCCGAGCTACGCAACCGCGCGGGCGAGACCAACACCATCCGCGTCGATACCGGCGTGGTCCTGGAGACCGACAGCGGCAATCCGAAATCCGACGAAAACGCCTGGATGCGCTTCACGCTCGACACGGTCGGCCGAGAGAATTGGCCCGAGGATTCCCAGGGCCGCCCCATCTACCCGGAAGGGTTCGCGGAACTCGCGGCGAAACTCGCTCGGCCGCTCCATCCGCCCGGCCGCGACGTGCGCTCTATCGTCTCCGTCGGCATGCTGACCGAAGGGTGGGATTGCAACACCGTTTCCCACGTCGTTGGCCTCCGGCCCTTCCAGAGCCAGCTTCTGTGCGAGCAGGTGGTCGGCCGTGCCCTCCGCCGCCGCTCTTATGACATTGTTGCGGGCGGAAAACTCGAAGAAGAGGTCGCGAAGGTTTTTGGCGTGCCCTTCGAAATCGTTCCCTTCAAGGCAACCGCGGGCACGAAAAGGCCGAAGCCTCCCGAGCGCCGTATCTTCGCCGTCCCACAAAAGGCCAGATATGCGATCACGGTTCCCCGCGTACTCGGCTACTCGATCGCGGTGAGGAACAGGATCGGCGTCTCCGATTGGAGCGCCGTCGCCGGTCTCGTGCTCGATCCGATGCGCCTGCCGCCGGATTCCGAGCTTGCCGCCATGCTGAATCAGGGCCGCCCCTCGATCAACGCGCCCGGCGGCTCGCACAGAGCAACGCTCGCGGAATTCCGCGAGCGCCATCGTGCCCAGCAGCTTTCCTTCCAGATGGCTGCGGATCTGACCCTTCACTACTGCAGGCAGCCGACCTGTGAAGCCCCGCCCCATGTCCTTTTCCCGCAGGTCCTCAGGATCGTCGAGCGCTACATCGCCGAAAAGGTCACGGCCCCGCCACCCGCTGAGCAGATCGACGCGTTCCTCTCGCCCTATTATGGCTGGATTATCGAACGCCTTCTTGCCGCTATCCGCCCCGACATCGACGCGGGCGAGGTGCCGGAGGTGCCCGACATCGACCGCGACCGACCGTCCGCGACCGCGGATATCTCGGTTTTCACGAACCGCGAGGTCCGTGAGGTGGCTCGCAGCCACGTGAATCTCGCCGTTTTCGACACCATGACCTGGGAGCAAAGCGCTTCCTACCACCTCGACCATCACCCGGCGGTTGCCGCGCATATCAGAAACTTCGGCCTCAACTTCACGATTCCCTACCTCCACAATGGCCAACCCCGCGAATACCTCCCGGACTTCGTTGCCCGCCTTGCCGGCCCGGACGAACGCTACCTGATCGCCGAGGTCAAAGGTGCGGATTGGGAGAACCTGGCCGAGGTCAAAAAGGCCGCGGCCATCCGCTGGTGCGCCGCCATCAACGCGACCGACGAGTTCGGCCGCTGGGATTATCTCCTGGCGTATAAGGTCTCGGACATCGTTGCTTGGCTCGACCATTGCGCCGCCGGCCAGGCGGCGGCGTGATTCGCCCGATCGTAAGAACACGCCAAACGTGAGCCGGAGAACCCGCATGCCCGAATCGGCCACCGAGTTACTCGCCCAGCTTGTCCGGATTCCCTCCGTCAATCCGGACCTCGTGCCGGGCAGCGCGGGCGAGGCCGCGATCGCTGATTTCTGCCAAGCGTGGCTTGCCGCGCGCGGCTTCGAGGTGCATCGGCTGGAGGCGCGGCCGGGCCGGCCGAGCATCGTCGGCATCGCGCGCGGCACCGGCGGCGGCCGTGCGCTCATGCTCAATGGCCATTACGATACCGTCACACTCGCCACCTACGAAGGCGATCCCCTCTCGGCCGAGCGCCGCGACGGCAGGCTCTATGGGCGCGGCGCATACGACATGAAATCGGGCGTGGCAGCGATGATGGTCGCAGCGGCCCGCAGCAAACGGGCAAAACTCCCCGGAGATCTGCTGGTGGCCTGCGTTGCCGACGAGGAACATGCCTCGTTCGGCACGGAAGAAGTTGCCCGGCGTTTTCGCGCCGATGCCGCCATCGTCACCGAGCCGAGCCACCTGGAGCTGACGGTCGCGCACAAGGGCTTTGCGTGGTTCGAGGTCGTGGTGGAAGGGAAGGCCGCGCATGGATCGCGCCCGGACCTCGGCGTGGATGCCATCACGAAGGCCGGAGAATTCCTGGTCGCGCTGGGAGAATGGGATCGGCGGCTGCGCGTAAATCCGACGCACCCGCGGCTAGGCGCCGGCTCGGTGCACGCCTCGCTGATCAAGGGCGGCCAGGAACTTTCGAGCTATCCCGCCGAGTGTCGCATTCATCTCGAGCGCCGCACGGTGCCGGGCGAAACGGGAACGAGCGTCACTGCCGAGTTGCAAGCGATCGTCGATGCAATTGCAGCGCGAGACCAAAACTTCCGCGCGGAAATCCTGCCCGGCCTCGTTCGTTTTCCATTCGAAATCGGCGAGGACGCGCCCGTGGTGCAGGCGTTGCGCGCCGCAGCGACCGCCAGGCTGGGCAAGGCGCCCGCGTTGCGGGCCGAGCCGTTCTGGACGGATTGCGCCATTCTCGCCGGCGCCGGCATTCCGGCAGTGATGTTCGGCGCAGACGGCGAGGGCGCGCATGCGGCCGAGGAGTGGGCGGAGGAGGCGAGCGTCGAAGCGCTGGCCGACATCCTGGCCGATACGGCAGCTTCGTTCTGCGGGCGAGGGGATGGCCCCGCTTCAGCCGGCGAGGCGTCGGCCCGCAGCCGATGAATGCGAAGTGTCGTGTTCTGCCGGCTCCAGCAATCCCGGCAGCATGGCCTCGACATCCGCCCCAGCGTGGGAGGCGGGATGGCGCGTGAGCAGCAGGCATTGGCGGCGAATCGCCTCGCGCACCCGTTCGTCGCGGCGCACGACGCCGGCGAGCGGCGGCTCGATGCCGAGGAAGTTGCGGCATGCACGAACGAGAGTCTCGTAAGTTCGTTCGCCTGCGCCGCGCGAGGGCGCCTGGTTGACGACGACGCGCGCATCGGCGGTGCCCCGATCGGCGGCATTGAGCTTGAGGACGGCATAGGCGTCCGTGAGACTGCCGGGCTCGTCGGTGGCGAGAACGAGCAGGGTATCCACGGCTCCCGCCATCCGGCGCGTGCTGCGATCGAGCCCGGCGGCGAGATCGAGCAGAACGATATCGTAACGTTCCCCCAGCCCGTTCAACCCGGCCAGCAGCCGCTCGAAAACGACCGGCGGCAGCGCCGCCAGCGCGCCTGAGCCGGAGCGGCCGGGCAGGATCTCGAACCCGCCCGGAGGATAGGGACGCGCCACCTCGGCAAGCCGCATTGACCCCGAAACGACGGCGGAGAGATCTGCCGCCGGCAGCAGGCCGAGCTGGATATCGACATTGGCGAGGCCGAGATCGCCGTCGAACAGCAGAATGCGCTTCCCGGCACGGGCGAGCGCGTGAGCAAGCGTAATGGCAAACCAGGTCTTCCCGACGCCGCCCTTGCCGGAGGCGATGGCGATCAGGCGGGCGTGGCCAGCACTCATGGGAGGAGATCTCCATTGCGGCCCGCACGCTGCAGGCGTTCGGCAAGAAAAGCCGCCGTCAGCGCGGTGAGCCCGTCGGCCGCACCCGGCCCGATACCGGCTTCCGTCAGGGCAAGCGGGCCTGCGTGCGCTGCCGCCAGCACGCCGCCGAGCCGGCCGACGATATCGAGGCGGGTCGGCAGCAGGAGCGAGGCGCCGACGCGCGCGAATGCCTCTGCGAGGTCCGTTGCCTCATCCGGATCGAGCCCGGCCGGCAGCACGAGCACGATGGTGGCCCCGGCCGTGGCGGCAAGCGCGGCCAGCTCGTCCTGCTGCACCGGGTCGAAAGGATCCGCGCCAGGCGAATCGATCAGCACGCTGGCACCCGCGGCACGCTCGGCCAGTGCGCGGCCGAGCGTGAGCGGATGGCCGGCAACAGCGAGCTTCAGGCCGAGCAGGCGGGTGAAGGCGGCGAGTTGCTCGGTTGCGCCGGCACGCCTTGTGTCGGTGGTGACGACCATCGGCGCGCTGCCTGCCATGACGAGCCGCGTCGCAAGGCGCGCGACGGCAAGCGTCTTCCCCGCACCCGGCGGGCCGGCAAACAAAAGCGGCTCGTTGCCTGGCGCGAGCGGCAACTCTGCAAAAGTAAGAGAGCGCCGCAGCCCCTCTTCGAGCGACCCAACGGCCAGCAGCCGGTCGAGCGGCGCGGGAACACGATGCCAGGCGAGAGCCGCTTCCCGTCTGAAGCGCGGTTCGGGAACCTCCTCGAGCGCGGGCTCGAGGGCAGCCGAAACCTCGATGCCGCCGCTGATACGCCTGCTGCCGAGGATCAATGCCTCGGCGCCGAGATCGGCGCGGATGGAGGCCATCGCCTCGGGCATGCTGGCGGCGCGGTAGAGCTTCAGCCGCATCGAGCGCCCATCCCCGCTCAGACCTGGCCGACGGTTCGGATGCGGGCGCGCGCATAAATTTCGTTCTGGGCGAGCACCGGAGTGGCCGGGCGCACGCGCTCGACGACAGCGCGGACATGGAAGCGGATTGGCCCGGAGGTAAGCAGCACCGGCTGCTCGCCGGCGGAGCTGGCCGCATCGAAGGCGGCGCGGAGCTTCTGCATGAATTCGCCAAGCCGCGCCGGCTGGATGGCGAGCTGGCGGTCTTCCGGCGGGCCGGTCAGCGCCTGCGAGAACGCCTCCTCCCACTCCGAAGAGAGGCCGATCAAGGGAAGATAGCCGGAGGGGCTGGTGTAGGAATCGCAAAGCTGGCGCGAGAGGCGCGTGCGCACATGCCCGACCAGCACCGGAAGCGAGCGCGCACCCCCGACGGCCGCTTCGTGGATCCCTTCAAGTATGGTCGGAAGATCGCGGATCGAGACGCGTTCGGCGAGCAACGCCTGCAGCACGCGCTGCACGCCGCCGACGCTGACCTGGCCTGGAATCAGGTCGCCGATCAGCTTCTGCTGCTCGCGCGGCAGTTCATCCAGAAGCTTCTGCGTCTCGCTGTAGGAAAGGAGCTCTGCCATGGTCTGCTTCACGACCTCGGTCAGATGCGTGATGAGGACGCTCGGCGGATCGACCACCGTGGCGCCGCGGAACAGCGCCTCTTCCTTGCGGGTGGGTTCGATCCAGAGCGCCGGCAGACCGAACGCGGGTTCACGCGTTGCCTCGCCGGGCACGTCCGGAACGCTGCCCTTCGGGTCCATGGCGAGCAGCATGCTCGGGCGCAGTTCGCCGCGTCCGGCTTCGATTTCCTTGATCCGGATCACATAGCTGTCGGGGCCGAGCTGCATGTTGTCCTGGATGCGCACCGGCGGCAGGACGAAGCCCATTTCGGCCGCGATGCTGCGGCGGAGGCTCTTGATCTGTTCGGTCAGGCGCGGTGCATCGCCCCCGGCCAGCGCCAAGAGCCCGTAGCCGAGCTCGAGGCGGATCATGTCGATGCGCAGGGCCTCGCTGATCGGCGGCTCCGTCGGAGCGGCGGGAGCCGGCGCTGGCGCCGGCTCCCCGCTGGGCGGCGGATTGCGATGGCGGAAGAAGGCCGCACCCCCGGAAAGCCCGGCCAATGCGAGGAAGGGAAGGGCGGGCAGGCCCGGCATCAGGGCCAGCACGCCGGCTGCTCCGGCAGCGAGCGCGAGCGGCTTCGAGCTGCCGCCGAGCTGGCGGACGAGAGCGCGATCGGTCGTGCCTTCTGTACCACCCTTGGTGATGACGATGCCGGCCGCAACCGAGACCAGCAGGGCCGGGATTTGCGAGACCAGGCCCTCTCCGACCGTGAGGCGGGTGAAAGTGTGCGCGGCATCGGCGAACGGCATGCCATGCTGGACGATGCCGATGGCAAGCCCACCCACGATGTTGATGCCGGTGATGATGACGGCGGCGATGGCATCCCCGCGCACGAACTTGGCCGCCCCGTCCATCGCGCCGAAAAAGCCGCTTTCCTGCTCCAGCTCGGAGCGACGGCGGCGGGCGGTTTTCTCGTCGATATGGCCGGCGGAAAGCTCGGCATCGATCGCCATCTGCTTGCCGGGAATCGAATCGAGGCTGAAACGTGCTGCGACCTCGGCGATGCGGCTCGAACCCTTGGTGATGACCATGAAGTTCACCACCAGAAGGATCGCGAAGACGATCAGCCCGATCACCACGTCCCCGCCCATCAGAAACCCGCCGAAGGCGGCGATCACCGCGCCGGCGGCGTCGGTGCCCTCACTGCCGTGCGAAAGAATGAGCCTCGTTGCAGCGATATCGAGCGAGAGCCGGAGCAGCGTGGTGAGCAGGAGGAGGGTCGGGAAACTCGTAAAATCGAGCGGACGGCGGAGGAAGAGCGCCACCATCAGCACCAGCACAGAGACCGTGATGGAAAGGGCGAGGCCAAGATCAATGAGCGGGGTGGGCAGCGGCAGAATGAGGACCGCCAGCAGCGCAACGACGCCGATCGCAAGCGCGACATCCGAGCCGGGGGCGAAGCGGCGGAGCTTCTCCGAGAGGCCGGCCGGAACGAGGCCGGCAGGAATGCTGATAGCCGCCATAGGGAACGGTCAGGTGAGGGGTATCGGAACGGCGGCGCCGGGCGGCGGTGGCACGGCCATGCCTTCCTTGGCATAGTCGCGCAGCTTGTTGCGCAGTGCGCGGATCGAGATGCCGAGAATGGTCGCCGCGTGGGTGCGGTTGCCGAGCGTATGCGCGAGCGTTTGCAGGATCAGCGCCCGCTCGACCTCGTCCATGCTGTGCCCGACCAGGGCGGCCACGGCGCCACCGGCGGGGACATCCGGCAGCGATGGTGCAGCCGGCGCGGGCCGAGGGCGGGCGGGCACGAGTGCGGCCGGGCCGGTTGCCGGAGCGTTGGCAGGGTCGAGTTCGATCGCCGCAGCGGTGATCGCTTCACCATCCGCGAGAAGAACGGCGCGGTGCATGGCGTTCTCGAGCTCGCGCACATTGCCGCGCCACGCGTGTGTGACGAGGGAGCGGACGGCATCCTCGGCAAGCGGGCGATCGGGAAGCCCGTTCACGTCGGCGTAGTGGCGCGCGAAGTGCCTTGCGAGGGCAGGAATGTCCGCCGGGCGTTGCGCCAGCGGCGGCACCGTGAGGGCGACGACATTGAGGCGGAAATAGAGATCCTCGCGGAACCGCCCGGCAGCGGTTTCTGCCACGAGGTTGCGATTGGTGGTGGCGATGATCCGCACATCGACCTTGACCGGCGCCGAGCCGCCGAGCCGGTCGATCTCGCGTTCCTGCAGCGCGCGCAGCAGCTTGGCCTGCAAGCGGACATCCATCTCGCTGATTTCGTCGAGCAGGAGAGTGCCGCCGCAGGCCGCCTCGAACTTGCCGATGCGGCGGGCGATGGCGCCGCTGAAGGCACCCTTTTCGTGTCCGAACAGTTCGGACTCCAGAAGCGCCTCCGGGATCGCGGCGCAGTTCAGGGCAACGAAGGGGCCGCCCGAGCGGCGCGAGCGGCGATGGATGTGGCGCGCCAGCACTTCCTTTCCGGTGCCCGACTCGCCGCAAATCAGGACCGAGGCTTCCGAGGCGGCCACCTGCTCGGCACGGCGCACCGCGGCCGCCATCAAGGGATCGCGGACGATCAGGGTGTGGCTTTCGCCGGAAGCTGCCTCGAGGATGGCGGCGATCAGGTCGGGGTCGGGCGGTAGCGGCAGGAATTCCCGCGCTCCGGCACGGATCGCGGCGACCGCCGCGCCGGCGTCGGCGTTGCTGCCGCAGGCGACGATCGGAACGTTGATTCGTTCGCTCGCCAGTGCGTGCACGAAGGCCGCGATGTCGTGACCGATCTCCATCAGCACGAGATCGACCCCGGCCGCCGCACGCAGCCGTTCGAGCCCCCGCTCGGCATCGTCGGCCTGGTCGAGCCTGGCACCGCGGGCGATCGCGATCCGCGCCGCCTGGCCGAGTTCGCCGGCCAGTGAACCGATGATCAGAACGCGCATCGAGGTGGGCTCAGCCGCCGCGCTCGGTCTTGACGATCTCGGTCATCGTCACGCCGAGTCGCGTCTCGTCGATCATGACGACCTCGCCGCGCGCCACCAGGCGGTTGTTGACGTAGATCTCGATCGCCTCGCCGAGCTTGCGATCGAGTTCGATCACCGCCCCGCGTGCGAGCTTGAGAAGCTGGTTGACTTGCATGGTGGTCCGGCCAAGCACCGCACTGACCGTCACCGGAATGTCGTAGACGGCCTCCAGATCGCGTGCAGTGTGGCCGGCTGTTCCCGTGGACTGGCGCTCCGTCTGCGGCGTTTTGGCCAACTCGTCGAGCGGCATTTCAACCGGCATGCTCGGCCTCCTCGTTCGAAGTCAGCGGAGGGGGACAGCGGTTCAATAGACCATCTCCTCGTCCTTGCTGTTGCCGAGCTCGATCTCGCCTTGCTGGGCCAGCTCCTTGGCGGTGGCGACGACGGCAGCCTGTGCCTCGTCCACGTCGCGCAGGCGGACCGGCCCCAGCGCCTCGATTTCCTCGCGCAGGATTTTGCCCGCGCGTTCCGAGAGATTCTTGAAGAAAAGGATGCGCACGGCTTCCGACGCGCCCTTCAGCGCGAGCGGCAGGCGGTCCTTCGGAACCGCCCGCAACACGGCCTGGATCGCCTGCGGCGTCAGGCGCTGCAGATCGTCGAAGGTGAACATCAGCGCCTTGACCCGCTCGGCCGATTCGCGGTTGCGTTCCTCGAGTGCAGTCAGGAAACGGGACTCTGACTGGCGATCGAGGCTGTTGAAAATCTCCGCCATCACCTCGTGCGGATCCTGCCGGGTGCTGCGCGCGAGGTTGGACATGAACTCGGCGCGCAGCGTCCGCTCGACGCCCTCCAGCACGTCCTTCTGCACGCTCTCCATGCGCAACATGCGGAGCACGACCTCGATGGCGAAGGACTCGGGCAGCAATCCAAGCACCCGTGCCGCATGCTCGGGCCGGATGCGCGAGAGCACCACGGCGACCGTCTGCGGGTATTCGTTCTTGAGATAGTTGGCCAGCACCGCCTCGTTGACGTTGCCGAGCTTGTCCCACATCGTCCGCCCGGCCGGGCCGCGGATCTCCTCCATGATCTGCCCGACGCGCTCCGGTGTCATCGCCTTGCCGAGCAGGCGCTCGATCGTCTCGTGGGAACCGACGAGCGTGCTGGAGCCGCCGAGGCTTTCCGCGAAATCGTGGCAGAGCCGCTCGACGATCTCGGCAGAAACCGGGCCCAGTGTGGCGACCGCCGCGGAGATCTCCTTGATCTCGTCGTCCTCCATCAGGCCGAAAAGCCGGGCCGACTGCTCTTCGCCGAGCGCCAGCATCAGCACCGCGGCCTTCTGCGCCCCGGTGAGCGCGCGATATTCCGTCCCCCGTTCCATTCAGCCGGCTTCCTTTGCCATCCATCCGCGCACGATCGAGAGCGTCTCCACCGGATGTTTATCGACCAGGTTGCTGACCCGGCGCACCGAAGAGACGCGAAGCTGGCCTTCGACGTTGGCGACATCGATCATGCGTTCGTCCTCGATCAGGCGAAGCGGCTCGGGCCCGGAAGGTTCTGCCGGCTGTGAAGCCGCGGCGGGAAGCGCCGTCGCCGCGGGCGACGGCAACTGGGCAGCCTCGGCGGGGCCGCCGGCCATTGCACTCAGGCGGAACACCATCGGGCGGAGCACGAGCAGGAGGGCGAGCACCGCAATCACGCCAAACAGCAGCGTCTCGGCAAGCTGCATCACGTCGGCGTGGCTGAGCTGAACGCCCAGCCAGGACTTCGGCGCCGCCGGCTGGGACTCGCCCAGGCCCGCGAAGCGCATGCTGGCCACCTCGACCGTATCGCCGCGCTTGGCATCGAAGCCGATCGCGCTCTTCACCAACGCCGTGATGGCGGCGAGTTCGGCCGGCGAGCGCGGCTGCCAGGCGACCTTGCCCTTCGGATCGACGGTCTTCTTCCAGTCCACCAGCACCGCGATGCTGATGCGTTTGATGTCCGGCTGGTTGTGCGTCAGTTTGCGAACGGTGCGGCTGATTTCGTAGTTCGTAGTCTCTTCGCGCTTCTTCTCGACCGTGCCGTTAGGGGGGCCGGCGGCCGCCTGAGCGCCGGGCAGTTTGTTCTGCACGGTCACCGTGGCGGGCCCCTTGGAACTGGTGTTGCTGGTATCGATGCTCTGCTCGGAGCGCGCCACCTGCCCGTTCGGATCGTACTGTTCGGTGGTCTGGCTGATGCGGTCGAAATCCATCGCGACCGTGGCTTCGGCACGCGACTCACCCGGGCCAAGGGTACGGTCGAGCATCGCTTCGACCGCGCGCGCGAGGCGCATCGCGGCCGCCTGCTCGACAGCATCGGCACTCTTGGCGCCGCCGATATCGCTAAGAGGTGCGCCGGCGCGGGCCAGCAGCTCGCCACGGCTGTCCACGATCGCGATCTGGTCGGGCTTGAGACCGGGCACCGCAGCCGCAACCAGGTTGAGGATCGCCTGCACGCCCTCGCGATCGAGCGTCGCAGCACC
This sequence comes from Acetobacteraceae bacterium, assembly GCA_030041375.1. Lineage (GTDB taxonomy): Bacteria > Pseudomonadota > Alphaproteobacteria > Acetobacterales > Acetobacteraceae > JAKAWQ01. Next base: position 83,768 of record JASHOA010000051.1, on the reverse strand, counting down.
CTGCATGGTGAGCAGGATGCTCGCCCGCGCCGGCTGCTCTTCCTGGGCGAACGGCGCACGGTTCGGCAGCACGAGATTGACGCGCACCGCCCGCACACCCTCGATGGCGGCGATCGTCCGCTCCAGTTCACCCTCCAGGGCACGGGTCTCGTCGATGGTCTCGACGAACTGGCTGGTGGTCAGGCTGTTCAGGTGGTCGAAGATTTCGTAGCCGACCGAGCCGCTGTTCGGCAGGCCCTTGGCGGCGAGCAGCACGCGCACGTGCGGCACCTCGTCGGCCCCGACATAGATGGCGTGGCCGTCATCGCCGAGGCGGTAGGGGATGTGCTGGGCGGAAAGCTGCTCTGTCATCCGGGCCGCGTCGGAGAGGCTGAGATCGCCGTACAGCAGCGCCGTCGGGCGGCTGCCGCCGCTCACTGCCAGGAGGGCGAAGAGCGCGAGCATACCGACACCGACGGCGCCGAGCGCGGCAAGCCGCACGGTGCCGAGAGCCCTGAGCCCGGCGATGAGCGCGTTCATCGCGCTGACCCCTTTTGGAATCCGCTGGGCTCGAACCCGCCTGCGCGCATCGTACCCCCGGCCCTTATGCCGCGCTGCAAGGGTGCGAGGGTGTGATTACCGTCGGGTAAATGCCCGGCAGGAAATGCCGGGCTTAGCCCGCGATCGCCCGAGGCGGAATCGTCGGAGGGCGTGAATCGCGGGCTCGAATAAAGCATGAGACCCGTGTCGGGCTGCACAGTCAGCCCGACACGAGTCTAGCCCGCGATCGCCCGAGGCGGAATCGTCGGAGGGCGTGAATCGCGGGCTCGAATAAAGCATGAGACCCGTGTCGGGCTGCACAGTCAGCCCGACACCGGTCTAGTCTGCGGCGGCGGGCAGCCTTGTGCCGGCGACGCGCTCGCAGACCGCTTCGCCGAAGGCGGCGAAGATGCGGCGCGAGAGCCGATCGGTCTCGAAATCGTACTCGGGATGCCACTGCACGCCATAGGCGAAGGCCGAGGCACCGATGACACGGACCGCCTCGATCGTCCCGTCCGGTGCTGTTCCCTCGGCGGCAAGGCCAGGGGCGAGAACGTCGATGCCCTGGTTGTGGAGGGAATTGACGGCGATCTCGCTCGTGCCGGCGAGGCGATGGACGAAGCCGCCCGGAACGAGGCGCACGGCATGTGCCTTGGCGGTGCGCATGCGCGCCGAAGGCTGCATCGGGGTCGAATGGTCGAAGTGCCCGGGAAGGTCCTGCAGCCGCTGGTGCAGGCTGCCGCCGAGTGCGACGTTGAGTTCCTGGAGCCCGCGGCAGATCGCAAGCAGCGGCACCCCGGCGGCGATGGCGCCGCGGATCAGCGGCAGCGTAACCGCATCGCGCGCTTCGTCCTCGGGTGTTCCTTCGGCATGTGGCGGACCCTCGTAGTACTCGGGCCGGACGTTGGAGCGGCTGCCGGTGAGGATGATGCCGTCGAGCCGGGAGAGCAGGGAGGGGATGTCGGCGGCCTCGCCATTGGCGGGGATCAGGACGGGTACCGCCCCGACAATCCGATCGACGGCGCGGACGTAGGTATCGGAGGCGGCGTGGTTCGGGCTTCCAAAGCTGCCGAACTGTTTGCGGCAACAACTGATGCCGACGAGAGGCTTCATCATGGTGTGCGAAGAGCTTGTTCTTGGCTCGAAGATTAGCTCAGGCGCGCACGTCCGCCTAGAGCGGATCGTGCTTGACTGGAAACAACCTGTTGAGACTCCACAGCTAGCGCCCGTTCGCGTTTGTGCCGGCCTGAGGCTGCGGAACAAAGGTAAAAAGATGGTCAGGAAACTGCCCGCCAAGCTCGACATCGTAAAGCGTGACCCTGGTCACCTTGTCCTGGGCGTCGCGCACGGCCCATTGGCGGAGCTGGAGCGGGTTGGTGGAGAAGACGAGGGTGAGGCTGCCCGCTTCGGGGGAGGCGGTGCGGACCAGGGTGAGGTCGATCTCACCCGGCAAGCGCTCGAATGCAGTGACCGTCACCGAGCCGGAGAGTTCGATGTGCGGCGCGAGCAGCACCCCGAGCGGCGTCGATGAAAGCGGGATGTTGGTGGTCTGGTTGAGGCTGGAATCGTGGAACACGAGCAGGCCGTACCCGGCAACCAGCAGGTAGGGGCTGGGGGGGTCGTACTGGAAGCGCATCCGCCCCGGCCGCTCCAACCAGGCGAGGCCCTGGCTCACCGATCCGTCCGGCGCGATCTGCAAGAACTTCGCCTTCAGCGAGGTGAGGCTGTTGAGATAGGCCGCGATCTGCTCGACCGTCTGCTGGTCCGCCGGCGTCAGGCGGGCCGGGACGGGGCCTTGCCCAGCCGCGGCGGGCCGCAGGAACGGTAGCATCGCCGCCGCAGAAACCGGCAAGGCCAGTAGAAGATCGCGCCGTCGCATGGCACTGATGTGGGACCTCGACCGCTGATTTGCAAACGCAGGATCGCGGCCCTGTGACACGCCGTCCGGGTGGCGGAAGGCACGCCGGCCCGCGCAATCCACAACCTCGGACTCCAGGGTCGGCACAGCCCTCAGCCCGGGGGACGCTCACGAGCACTCGACCGCGATCACACCTTGCTTCAGTTGCCAGCCGCCCTTGTCGGGCAGCTCATCGTTTCAGGTGATGAATAGGAGCGGCTCAATTCGGTCACCGCGTCGCCGAGCGCCGGCAATTCCGGGGCCTGCTCGACGAAAAATTCTGGGTGTCGCTGGCGCAGCTCATCAGTGTAGCGGAATATCCGCCGCAAATGATCCCGTAGTGTCTGATCAGCCTTCGCAAAATCGCCTCGTCCCAACGCCTCGACGAGTATGCGGTGCTCGCCGTAAAGCGCTTCCATGAGCCCGAAGTTATTTCTGAGCGAAAGCTGCCGGAGTCTATCCAGATGCGCGCGCGCCGAATTCGTGATCTTGCTGATGCCGGAATGGCCACTCATCGAGCACAGCAGATTATGGAACACCTCGTCGCAGCGGTAGAATTCGGCAGACTCCCGCTCCCGGATGGCGGCTCGTTGAGCGCGCAAGGCTTTACTCAAAGAGACCACGATATCTGGATTCGGGACTTTCGCGCCGGCCGCCAGGCACGCCCTTTCCAGGACCTCGCGCACGAACTGCGCCTCGTAGACCTTCCTCAGGTCCACGAGCGACACGCTGGCACCGACCTGCGGGACGATGACCACCAATTCCTCTTCAGCGAGTTGCAGAAGTGCCTCGCGGACCGGTGTGCGGCTGACGCCATATCCCGTTGCGACGCCCTCGATCGAGATTTGATCACCCGGGCTCAGATCACCGCTCACGATGCGCCCCCTGACATCGCAATAGACTCTGTTGCGCAGCAGGTGGCGTTGGCCACCGGGGCCGGTGGCGTTCCGGTTGATCTGCGGCATCCCCTGCGTCTCCGAAAAAAAGCGCACGATCATGATGGGTCATCGGCTCTCCGTGCCCGCAATCAGCCCTTGCAGGTAGCCAACCGCATATGCGCGAGCCCGATGATGATATGATGTGTCGTTGATAACGGCCGGCACGTGGTCATCCATGACGAATCCGTCGAATCCGGCGTCCTGCAACGCCGCCATGACCCTCATCGGGTTGAAGTTCCCTTCCCCCAGAAAGCACTCCTTGAAACTGGGAACGGTGCCCTTCACGTCGCGGAAATGAACGTATGCAATTTTGTTTCTGCCGCCGAGCACCCGAATCGATTCGAGTACGGCATCTTCCCCTCCCATTTCCGATACCGACCCGAGACACAGCAGCACTTGCCAGCACGGGCTGTCGACGATGGACATGGCTCGGTCAAGCGCTGGCGGGGTGTTGATGATCCGGGGAAAGCCGCCGAGCTCGTTGACGGGTGGATCGTCAGGATGCAGCGCACAGATGACGCCAGCCTGTTCCGCCACCGGTGCCAGCGCAGTCGCGAAATATCGGTAATTCTCCCAGAGGTCTTCCGCCCGACATCCGCTCCCGTCCCGGAGGCCTTCGCCTTTCACAAAGGAATCGTGCTCGGATGTCAGATCTCGTCGGGAGATCAGCAGCGTCCCGTTGCGCGCGGCTACGGCAACCTGCCCGGCGTCGAAACTCGTCACGTACGCTCCGCCACGGCCACTCGGGAGATTGCCAGTTCGCCAGACACTCAGCGGCATGAAATGGTATCCGAGGTAGCGCACACCTGCCCTGCCGAGATTCCTGATGGTTTTCGCTACATTCGCGATCTGTTCATCCCGACCGGGCAGGCCACGCATGACTTTATCGTAGAAGCGGATGGGCAGTCCCTCGATCGCCTCGAGCTCGAGCCCTTGGCTCGCACACTTCTCCACCAGTTCGGCGATGCCGCCGTACTCCCAGGAACCGTCACCGGGCAGGCGTGGCGTGTTCACCTGTACGCCATGGAGCCCGAGCTGCTTCGCGAAACTCAGAAACTCGTTGTCAATATCCTGGGTTTGCCCCAATACCACCCGCATCATCTTCTCTCCATCGCAGCAAAGTGCCCGGCTTACCAGTCCGGCTTGAAGATTCGGACATTGCTTTTGTCGATGACGTAATTGTATGGCTTGAGCACGCTGACACCCGGCAGGTCCTGCTCCAGGAAGGCAACCGGGTTCTTGTCGCCATGGATACAGTCGTTGACGAGCTTGACCCCCTGGACGCCTTCCTGGACCGGCACTTCTGGAACGTCGGCGGCCGGATAGCCCTGGCCAATCAACTCCAACATCTGCTTTTCACCGCCAACGCTGGCAATCGCGACGTGGTTGCGGTCGGTTGTCGTGTTGATTGCGCGAATGGCGACGACGGAGCCGGGGTTGGTATCGATGAGCAGGGCTTTCAGATTGGGGCCGTACTTGGTGACCAGGGCCAGGACCTGCCCCCTGATCGTGTCCAGGTTGAAGTTGTACTGCTGAAGGGAAACAACGTGTATGCTGGGGTACTTTTTCCACTCGGAGAGCGCCCCCTGGTAGCGCCACGCACTCGCACCATGTGCCGTATCGCCGAGTTCTACCGCCACGTCGCCTTTGTAGCCGATGTGCTTCGCGAGCCAATCGCCCGCCAGGCTTCCGCTGTAGAATTCATTCCAGCCCACGTAACCCTTGGCTCCCGCCGGATAGACGACCCCCGTGTTCGGTCCGAAATTATCTGTCACGGAGGCGACGCAGACACCTGCATGAATAGCATCCGAGATGGCCGGGACCAGCGCCGTGGAAGATAGAGGATTGATGACGATTCCTGCCGCATGAGCGATGATCGCATCATGGATTTGCGCGATCGCCGTCGTGACTGAGCCGTTCGCGTTCGCATAGACGACCTTCAGACCAAGCGCCTTCGCCTCCGAGTCCACTCCCTGATTCGTCGCTGTGACATAGGGGAAAAGGACCGGTTGCAGGTTGTAGATGACCGGGGTCGAGGTGGTAGCAGCCCTTCCGCTGCCACAGCCTGCGAAGGCGATCATCCCGAGGGTGATCGCAAAGACGGCAAACTTCCTGACGGAGGGCGAGCATGCGTTGCCAGGCATCCTGGCGGGGACTTGCATCATTCCGGCGTCTCCTTTTCTGGCTTGTTCAGTTGCTGTCTCCGACCCGGTGCGCCGCCTGCCCCTGAGCAGGGGCTTCGGCACCGGCGCCGCCGGCAGGGGTGATTCTCGTTGGTTGTTGTCTTGGTGCGACCAGCGTGGGGAATCTGCTCTCACCCGCCCTCTTCAGCGCGGCATCGCTGAACCGTTGCCTGAACCGCACATCGGCAGCGACGGCAAGAATGATGACGATCCCGAGCGCCACCGTCTGCAGGTTGCTGTTGATCCCGAGCAGCACAAGACCGTTCTGCACCACTCCGATCAATGCCATCCCGACCACCGCAGCAAAGATCGAGCCTTCGCCGCCCGTAATGCTGATTCCTCCAACCACGGCAGCCGCGATGGCCTGGAGGGGCCAGTCGGTCCCGGTCTCCGGAACACCGCCTCCGATGAACGCGATCGTCACGATGCTGGCGATCGCTGCGAACAACCCTGTCAGAATAAAGGGGATAAAGGATACGAGCGTAACGGGAACGCCGGCCAGGCGCGCTGCTTCTCGGTTGGCGCCAACGGCATATAGGCTGTGGCCGGCAATCGTGCGCGAATACCAGAATGCGATGGCGATCACCGCCAGCGCAATGATCACCGAGACTTGGATGCCTCCCGGTGCGTAAGTAATCATGTTCGGGAGATCGTTTGTGCTCAGCGTAATCGGACTGGACCCGGCGAGCACGTACGCCAGTCCGGACCAGATATAGCCAGTACCCAGCGTCGCAACCAGTGAGTTGACGCCGACAATGGTGACGATGAACCCGTTGATCACGCCACATAGGAGGCCCGTCACCAGCAGAGCCATGACGCCAGCAAGGGTGCCGGCATGATTGATGATGAGCGAACCGGCGACGACGCCAAGCGCTCCCACCCCGCCGACCGAGAGATCGAAGTTGCCGGATATCAGCAGAAGCGCCATGCCCATCGCGACGATGGTGATGGGGGAAATCGTCGATGCGATATTGATCAGGTTGCTGCCCTGCAAGAAGACCGGGCTGGAGATCCCCATATAGGCTACGAACAGCAACAGGACTCCCGGCACGGCAAGCTTTTGCCCGTGCCGCTCGAGAAACTCACCTGCTTCGCGCAAAATCCGCAGCCCTGTCACGCTGTGCATCCTACGCCGCAGCCGACTGGCCTGCCCTGGTCCGCGCGAGATATTCGAGGCTGTCACTCGTGATCTCCGTGCCTGCCAGCTCGCTCACGATGTACCCTTGAGCGAATACATAAACCCGGGAACAGAGTTCCGTGATTTCACCCGGGTCGGTCGACCATACGATGACGGCGACATCCTCGCCGAGCGTCGTCTTCATGATCCGATGGATCTCCGATCTCGCGACTGCATCAATGCCTCGCGTCAGATCGTCGCCCAGTATCAAGAGCGGTCTGTCCAGCCCCAAGGCGCTTCCGACAATCACCTTTTGCTGATTTCCCCCGCTCAGCGCCGCGAGGCGGGTCCACACGTCGCCTTTGACACCAAACCGGCGAACCAGCACCTCGGCGGTACGCACGAATTCGCGCCGAGGCACAGGCAGCAACATGGAGCGTTTGAACAATCTGGGCAGACCAACGTTGAGGTACAGAGGCCAGGAAGAAATCGCTTGCCGGGACCTGTCTCCGGAGCACAGGACAACGCCATGCCGGAGTCTGTGGGTCGCGTTCTGCTTGAGACGCATGTTGTTCCACCGCACGGTCCCACGGTGCGGGATCAAACCGGCGATCGCCTCCAGGGTTTCCGTTGCCCCGCAATCGGGGTAGCCGTAAAACCCGACACATTCGCCAGCGGAGACGGTGAAGCGGAGCGGGCCGATGCTCCTTGTGGCCAGGTCTTCCACGGCAAGGACGGGCACTGCGTGTCCTTGGGAAGCGCTCGGTTCGCGAGGGCGCGAGGTCGAGGGTGCCGGCTGCGTGACGGGGAGTTCTCCCGAAATCGCGCGGATGATCTCGGCATGGGAAATACGAGCGCCCGTCTCCCCCTCGTAGACTTTCGCCCCATCCCGCAAGACGACCACCCGATCGCCGACATTGATCGCGTCGTCGATGAAGTGCGTGATGTACAAAACCGCGAGACGGCACTGGTGAGCCAGTCGCTTCAGCACCTCCTGAAATTCGTGGCGCTCGGTCAGGTTCCAGCTCGAGGTGCCCTCGTCGATGATCAGCAACCGGGGCTGATGGGCCAGGGCCCTGATGATGGCCACCTTCTGCCTTTGGCCGACGCTGAGCGGGCGCAGCACGGTATCCGGATCCGGTGCGTCCGGGACCAGCGCTGAGTAGCGCTTGTACACGCGTTCGGCGGCCGTCGCGGAGAACGGACCGAGCATGCTGCCTGGGGAATTGCCGAGGACGACGTTCTCCGCCGCAGTCAGGTTCGGCAGCAGGTTCAACTCCTGGAAGACGATGCCGATACCGAGCCGTTTCGCTGCTGCCGGCGAGGGGATCTGCAAATCCCGTCCATCCCAGCGCAGCGTCCCGCTGGTCGGCGTTTCAGCGCCGGTCAGAATCTTCGCCAGCGTGGATTTTCCCGCTCCGTTCGCTCCGAGCAAGGTGACGATCTCACCACCCCGCAGCGTCAGGTCGACCTGGCGCAATGCGTGCAAGCGGGGCGGATAGACCTTGGTGACATCAACCAGTGACAGCAATGGCGGCGTGCCGGCACGCGGCAAGGATGGGTGAGATTCGCTCATTTTGCCGTCGTGGAATGCCTTGCCGGGCTCTGGGCCGTCACTGTCGACCTGGCTCGAAGCTGTCTGCGGCCATCCCTGTCGGCCCAGGACGGTACACGAAGACGGATCCTGCCAGCGGCTCGTTGGCAAGCTGCTGGACATTCAATTTGTACCGCGCGGTCGTGATGAACAGCAGATCATGGTTCTCGCCGCCGAATACACAGCTTGCTGCGAGACTCGCCGGGACCTTGATGTGCATGTCCAAAACACCATCGGGTCGATAGCGACGCACCGCGCCGCCGCCCCAGAGCGCAACCCAGATGTGCCCTTCTGCGTCGATGGTCATTCCGTCAGGGCGGCCTTCGGCAGGGGGAATGGAAAGGGTGCTCAGGAGGCTTCCGGGCAACCCAACGTCGACGTCATAAGACCAGGTTTCGATGACGCTGCGTCCGCTGTCCGCGACGTACATCATGGTGCCGTCGAGGCTCCAGCAGAGTCCATTTGGGAGATCGGCAGCACCGCTCCATTCGAACAGCCGGTAATCGCCCGATACGCGGTACCATTTCCCGTCCTTCCGGTGTTCATCGGACATGGTACCGAGCCAGAGCCTGCCGCGAGGGTCACATTTGCCGTCGTTGCTTCGATAAGCCGGGCGAGTTTGTTCGAGCGCAACCCTGGGCACATACTTGCCGTTGGAAAGGGTGAGGATGCCTACCGAGTCTCGGGTCCCGGCAACAAACGCTTCCCGATCGAAAGGTACCACGAACCCGAGGCTCCGGCCGATAGACGCGCGGACTTCATCTCGTCCGCCGGGACGGCAGGCGTGCAATTCGCCTTTTAGAAGGTCAACCCACCAAAGACAGTTTCGCCTCTCGTCCCAGAGCGGGGACTCGCCGACCTCGGTCTCTACCCGGCAGAATATGTCGGGCTCCATCGTTTCCTTCCCCGCGAGGCATGCAGGTGACGCTAATATGCTAGTATCTTAGCCGGCCGCCGTCAAACCGGCTTGGGTTGGCGGAGTAAGCGGCGATTGCGCCGATGCCCGGCGTCACCATCCGGCCAGTGTCCTGCTCCCGAAGTTCGCTGCCCCTTGCAGCGAACGGAGCGGATCAGCAGGCCACTGAAAACAAATGATGAGTGTCCCGATCCAGGCCCGCTGCAATCCTGACGAACGTCGGAATCGGGACACGAGGTGCCGTGGAAGGAGCCCTGGCTTCGCCGCCCACCCTTCTCTGCGGTCGGGTGCTGGGGTAAGGCCAGCCCCGGAGTTAAGCCATGCTGCCTACCAGCCCTGCCTTCAAGAAGAACGCCTCGGCGGCGCTTGCCGACGCCGGACTGCAGCGCGCGCTCGAACGCACCAAGCCGCATTTCCAGCACCGCCGCGCCGCGGCGGTCGCAGCATTGCCGGAATTCGAGGAACTCCGCGAGATCGGGCGGGAGATCAAGAACCACACGCTCGAGAACCTGGATTTCTATCTCGAGATATGGGCCGAGAACGTCGCAAAGACGGGCGGCGAAGTGCATTGGTGCGCCACCGCCGCGGATGCGCGCGAGGCAGTGCTCGGCATCTGCCGCGGGGTCGGCGCGAAGACCGTGACCAAGGGCAAGTCGATGATCAGCGAGGAGATCGGGATCAACGACTTCCTGGAAGCCAACGGCATCACGCCCGTCGAGACCGATCTCGGCGAATACATCATTCAGCTCGGCCACGAGCCACCCAGCCACATCATTGCGCCGGCCTTCCATCTCAACCGCGAGGACTGGGAGGCCCGGTTCCGTACCGCGCACAAGGATTTGCCGGCCGATCGCGTCTTCCACGAGCGGCGTGACATCCTCAGCGAGGCGCGCGGTGAACTCCGTGAGCGTTTCCTTGCCGCCGATGTCGGCATCACGGGCGCCAATTTCCTGATTGCCGAGACCGGCTCCAGCGTGATCGTGACCAACGAAGGCAACGGCGATCTCACGCAGACGCTGCCCAAGGTGCATATCGTGCTGGCGAGCATCGAGAAGATGCTGCCCACGCTCGAAGACGCCAGCGTGCTGCTCCGTCTGCTCGCACGCTCGGCCACGGGGCAGGATTTTTCCGTCTACACCACCTTTTCGACCGGGCCGCGCCGTCCGGGCGACCTGGACGGGCCAGAACAGTACCACGTCGTGCTGCTCGACAACGGCCGCTCCGCGATGCTCGGCACCGGGTTCCAGGACATGCTGCGGTGCATCCGCTGTTCCGCCTGCATGAACCACTGCCCGGTGTTCGGGGTGGTCGGCGGGCACGCCTATGGCTGGGTTTATCCCGGCCCGATGGGAGCGGTGCTGACACCGGCGCTGATCGGGGTGGACAAGGCGGGGCACCTGCCGAACGCCTCCACCTTCTGCGGGCGGTGCGAGAGCGTTTGCCCGATGAAAATCCCGCTGCCGGGGATGATGCGGTACTGGCGGGAGCGCGAGTTCGAACGGCACCTCGGGCCGCCCTTCGTGCGGCGGAACCTTGCCCTGTGGGCCTGGCTCGCGCGGCGCCCGGGCATCTATCGTCTCGCCACCCGAACTGCCGCACTGGCCCTCGGCCTCGCCGGGCGGAGGCGCGGACGATTCCACCGGTTGCCCCTCGCCAGCGGCTGGACGGCGGGCCGCGACCTGCCGGCACCGGAGGGCGAGACGTTCTTCAGCCGCTACAGGCGCCAGGGCCGGAGCGGGCGGTGAGCCGGGAAGCCATGCTCGCGACCATCCGCCGCTCGCTCGGCCGCGGCCCGCTGCCGCCCGACCAGGCGGCGATGCTGCTCGGTCGGTTGGCCCGCCATCCGCGCGGCCTCATTCCGGCCCGCTCGCGCCTGCCACGCCCCGAGCAGATCGCCCTTTTCGTACGCAACGTGGAGAAGGAATACGGAACGGTGGAGCGTCTCGCCGATCTCGCCGCCGTGCCGGGGGCCGTCGCCGACTATCTGGCTCGCCAGAACCTGCCCACCGACCTGGTTGTGGGGCCGCACCCGGAACTTCTGGCGCTGCCGTGGTCGGAACGGCCGTTGCTGCGGCTGCACACGGGCCGGGCCGAGGCAACGGACGTCGTCGGCGTCCAGCAGGCCTTCGCCGCGGTGGCGGAAACCGGGACGTTGATGCTGCCTTCGGCTCCTGTCCGGCCGACCACGCTCAACCTCCTGGTCGAAACCGAGATTATCCTGCTCCGCGCCAGCCGCATCGTCGGTGCCTACGAAGAGGCCTGGGACCTCCTCAGGGCCGCGCAGCAAGACGGGGAAACCGCGCGGTTCATGCCGCGCAACGTGATGCTGGTGACCGGGCCATCCCGCTCCGCCGATATCGAGCAGACGCTCGAACTCGGTGCCCACGGGCCGCGCCGGCTGCACATCGTTCTCATCGAAGACGATGCCGCTCCGTCCGGCGAAACCTGAACCGGAAGACACGCTCGCCGATCGCAGAGCGTGGCGCGAATTTGCCGCTCAGGTCAGGCCACTTTCCGGCAGTGCGGGACCGGCGGCATCACCGGCGCGGTCGGCACCCGTCGCTCCGCCCGCGTCGAAGCCGGCCGCGAACACCGAAGGCAAGCCCATAAGCATACCCACTTCCCAACCCCTCGCATCCCTGGTGATCGGAGAAGCGCCGTCCGGCCTTGATCGCGCCAACTGGCGGCGGTTCTCCTCCGGCCAGATCCGCCCGGAGCTGACTCTCGACCTGCACGGGATGACGGCAACGCGGGCAGTGCGCGCACTCGGGGAGTTTCTCCAGCGCGCCGCCGCGGACGGCCATCGGGCTGTCGAAGTGATCACCGGGCGAGGAGCAGGGCCGGAGGGCGGGGTCATCCGCCGCGAAATTTCGCACTGGCTGAACGGACCTGCCCTTCGGCCCCTGTTGCTTGGCGCCTGCCACCCGCACCGTGCCAATCCGGGCTCGGTGCTGCTCCTGCTGCGAAAGAAGCGATGACCCCGTTCGGCTCGCGCGTGCGCGGTCTCCGTGCAGAAAGAGGGGTCCGGCTGGCCGATCTCGCGGCCGGGCTGCAGGTGACGCCGGCTTATCTCTCCGCTCTCGAACATGGCCGGCGCGGCGCGCCGAGCCTGGGGCTGGTGCATCAGGTCTGTGAGTTCTTCGGTCTGATCTGGGATGATGCCGAAGAACTGGTGCGCCTGGCCCGCATCTCGAATCCGAAGGTGCGGATGGACACCGCCGGCTTGACCCCTGAACAGACAGCCCTGGCCAATCGCCTGCAGCAGACTCTGGCCCGGCTGCCGCCCGAAACGGTTGCGGCGATGCTGGCAATCCTCGATACGGCGAGGCTGCCACCCAAGCCGCGCCTTCTCGGCCGGGCCCGGAGGCAAAGGCTGGCGCCGCAAAAGTGATCCGGACGATCTCGGCGAAGCGTGGCGGGTAGCCGCCCGAAGCTCTAATCTTCAATTCTGAACCGACGCCGCCGGAAAACTTTCGGCGTGGGAGATTGGCGGGAGATTTGGCTTGCCTTGGGCAACGATGCACGGCTTACTTCAGGCCGCGTCTCAGCCGGGTCCGGTCGATCAGTGGAGGGAAAAGATGCCAAGATTGCTCGCCGCCATCTACGGCCTTGCCGCGACGACCCTGCTTGGGGTGTCGGTCGCAATGGCATGCGCGACGCCGGATGAAGCAGCGATGTTCGACGTGGCGGGGCTGAAGAGCGAGCTGATGGTGACCGCGCTCACCTGTAACGCCGATTCGCAGTACGACGCCTTCGTCATGCGCTTCAAGGCTGTTCTCCTGCAAGACGATGAACAGCTCCTGGTGTATTTCGAGCACACCTACGGCCGCGCCGGCCAGACCGCGCACGATGCCTATATCACCAATGTTGCCAATAAGATGAGCGAGGTCGGGGTGGCCGAGGGGACCGGCTTCTGCCAGCACCACCTGGTGCTCTTCCCGGAGGTCCTGGCGCTTGCCAGCCCGGCCCAGCTTGCGCTGTTCGCCGCTTCGCGCGGCTACGTGGAGCCGGTCGCCCCGCCACGGTGCACCATGCTGGCGAACGATCCGCAGCAGAGCGGCGCCCATCGCTGAAAGGGACGCATCACCGGGCAAGGCCCGGTGACAAAGCCTCCAGCACTTGCGTCAGGACTGCATTGACAGGGATCGCGGCCATCTCTGCCGAGCCGAAGTCCTGCGCCCGGATGATCACGAGGCCGGGTGAGAAGGGTGCGAATTTCTCCGCTGCCGTCGGGCCAAAGAGCGAAATGAGTTTCGTGCCGGCGGCCGCCAGAAGGTGGCCGGCGCCGCTGTCGTTCGCAACTGCGGCCGCGAGTCGCCGTGCGAGTGCCATGGTCATGAGCGGCGAATCGGCGGCTCCGATCGGCAGCAGGGCATCCGGGAGTTCTTCTTCGACCTGCCCACGCCACTCCTGCTCATCCGGTCCGAGCAGCACGACCGGCCTCAATCCACGCTCGGAGAGAGCCCGGCCAAGAGCGAGAAATCCGGCCAGCGGCCAGCACTTGTGACGCCCTCCGGCCCCGGGGGCGAGGCCGACGAGCGGGCTGCCCGCCGGAAGCCGCGCTTCTGCCTCGGCATCGAGGTCCGCTGGAAGTGCGAGGGGTGGCAATCTGGACAGGTCCGGCGCGGCCCCGCACGCCTCAACGAGCTGCAGCATCTGGCCGAGCATGGAAGCCCGCTTGCTCCGCTCGGCCGGCCGTCGCGCCGAGAGCAGCCAACCCGCCGCGGCGGAAACGAAAACCCTGGCGCCATACCGGCGAAGAGCCAGGCTGGTTGGGACATGCCGCTGCGTGTCGATCAGGAGATCGGCACGGGGAAGCGCCAATCGGGAGCGCAGGAGATCGCGCCATGAGCTTCCGATCGCCGTGTCCTCGATCACCTCGTCGATAAGATTCGCGATAAGTGGTCGAAGCGTGGTTGCGAATACGCTCCGGCCTGCCGCGACCCAGAGAATGCGCGCCTCTGGGTAGGCCTGCCTGAGAGCGCGAAGGAACGGCAGTTTCATCACGCCATCGCCGGTCAGGTCGCGACCGACGAAGACCATGATCAGGGTGGCGGGGACCGGCCGAGCCGTCGGCGGTGCTGGATCGAAGGGCGCATCTCTTTGCATTTCTCAGCGCATTACAGCCGATTTCGCGGCCGGCGTCATCGACGAGCGCAACCGGCGTCGCAACCTGTTTGCGGTGCCGACCTCCGGCACGGGCTGGTGTCGGTGTTCGCAAGCGCGAGCCGAGCGGGGATAACTGCCCGGACATCGACAGCCCTTCGGCGTGGCATATGATCGGTCCGTGAGCATCGAATCGAAGGAGACCCTGTCGCTCCTCGCGCCCGTTGCGGGTGCCGACATGGCGGGGGCAGGGGAGGGGCCGGAGTTCGGGCGAACGGGCCTCCGCATCACCCGCGAAGGGCTGCGTGACGGTTCGATGCTGGCCCGTTTGCGGGCCCTCGCGCATCCGAAGCTGGAGATCAGGAGCGATGCCGAGATCGAGGCATCACTCGATGCCATGCTCGCGGAACATACATCCGGGAGCGATGCCTTCGTGTTCGGCTACGGCTCCCTGATGTGGAATCCGGCCTTCCTGTTCGCCGCGCAGCAGCTTGGCACGCTTTCTGGCTGGCATCGGCGGTTCTGTCTCGGCATGCCGTTCGGCCGCGGCACGCCGGAGCGGCCGGGGCTGATGATGGCGCTGGACAGCGGCGGTTCTTGCCACGGCATGGTTTTCCGTATCTCCGCTGCCCAGGCACGCGACGAGCTGCTGCTCGTATGGCGCCGCGAAATGGCCGGCACCGCCTATCGCGCGCGCTGGGTCAATGTGCGGACGGCACAGGGGGTGGTCCGTGCGGTGACATTCGTCATCAACCGCGCGCATCCGCGCTATGTCGGCACGCTGGAGGAGCGCGCGACCGCCGACATCATTGCCCATGCCGCCGGGCCGCTCGGCAGTTGCGCCGCCTACTTGCAGCAGACCATGCACGCACTTCACGCTCTCGGCGTGACCGATCGGAGCCTCGAGAGGCTGGCGGCGGAAGTCGCGCGCCGCAAGCCATCGGGACGGCGGGCAGCAGCGGCACGACGTCCGCGTATCCGCCCGTCAGACCCCGGATCAGCGAGAGCTTGTGGTTGCCCCAGAACTGAGTGAGCAGACCATGGGCGGTCGGCATCGGCAACAATGCAAACCCGCGCCAGGACGGGGTGAGCGCACCCATCCGGTACTGGTGCGCGATCTCGGATTGCCCGAGGGAGTCGACGAAGGCTGAGGAGTTGCGGCGCGGCGATCAGAAGCCCGAGCCTGCCCGAGGCCCTCCGTCACGGCGCAATCGGGGTATCGAGCAGAGCGCGCAGCCGCCTTCCTTCGCGCCCACGGGGATCGATCAGCGCCAGGCGAAGGAAGAGATCGATCAGCACCAGAGTGACATTGAATTTGAAAGCGTCGGTTTCTCGCACCGCCTCGAGCACGCGCTTGAGCGGCCAGAGCGAAAAACCCGCCACTTCCCCGTCTGCCGGCTGCGGCGCGAAATCCTCCGGCAGCCAGAGATCGTAGTGGTGCAGCCGGTCCCTTCTCAGCCCCTCGGGCCGTTCCATGGCGTAGGCCGAGTGCCCGACCGGGACCGCCAGGCGCGCGATCTCACCCGGAATTGCCGCCTCTTCCGCCGCCTCCTTGCAAAGCGTGTCCCAGGCCGTGAGCCCGGCCGGCAATCCGCCGGCGACGAGATGATCGAGCTTGCCGGGATCGAGCGCCTTGTCGGCTGCCCGCTCGGCAACCCAGAGCCAGGGCTCGTCACCGCGGTGGACGAGGCCATTGACATGCACGCCCTCCGTCCAGATGCCGAGCAACGGCAAGGCGCCGCGGTCGAGCCGGGCCAGCTCCGGTTGATCCGGACCGGCACGAACCGAAAACAGCTCGTTTCGCCGCCGCACGAGGCCGCGCGCGGCCAGCGCTTCCCCCATCGCCTCGAAGGAAGCGGCATCGGGAAGCAGAAGCCCCTCCTCGCTCTGCCGCGCCGCAGGTGCCACGGCGCAGATCTCGGCCGCGGTCGCAGGCTTGATCCATCCCACCGCCGCTCGACCCAGCCAGAGCCTGAGGCGCTTGCCGGGCAGGCGGGCATTGCGGCAACGAAGGATATGACGAAGCAGGCTTCGGGCCATCCGCGGGAGGTAGGCGCCGGGACGCTTCTTCCCAAGAGGGGGGCCGCACGCCACATGCGGGGCCATGTCCGCCGCCACCCGACGCCGGGGCTCGCTCCTCGGCACCCTCCGCACACTTCTCCCCTATCTCTGGCCGCGCAACAATCCGCGCGCACGGTTCAGCGTCGCCGCGGCGGGGCTGGCGCTGGTTGCCGCCAAGATCGCGACGGTCATGGTGCCGATCGCCTATTCGCGCGCGGTCGATGCGTTGGCCCCAAAGGGCGCCTCGGCCGTCATCGTGCTGCCGGTGGCGATGATCCTGGCCTACGGCCTTCTGCGCATCGGCGCCTCGAGCTTTGGCGAGTTGCGCGATGCGTTGTTCGCCGCCGTGCAACAGCGGGCGGTGAGAACCGTCGCCCTCGAAACTTTCCGCCACCTGCATCGGCTTTCTCTCCGCTTCCATCTCGAGCGCCAGACCGGGGCGCTCGGGCGGGTGATCGACCGCGGCACCGACGGCATCGAAAGCGTGCTGCGACTCGCGGTGTTCAACGTGCTGCCGACGCTGTTCGAGGTGCTGCTGGTCACGCTCGTGCTCTGGCGCGTATTCGACTGGCGATTCGCATCGATCACGCTCCTCGCAGTCGGCAGCTATCTCGCTTTCACGGTCGGGTTCACCGGCGTCAGGCTGCGCATCCGCCGCACGATGAACGAGACCGACAACGAGGCCAAGAACAAGGCACTGGACAGTCTGATCAATCACGAGACCGTGAAATATTTCGGCAACGAGGAGCACGAAGCGCGCAAATTTGACGAATCGCTCGCTCGCTACGAGCGGGCGGCGGTGCGGTCACAGGTGACGCTGAATGTCCTGAACACCGGCCAGGCGATCATCGTTGCGGTCGGGCTCGCCGCCGTGATGCTTCTGGCGGCAGAGGGTGTTCGGGCCGGCACGATGACGGTCGGAAAATTCGTGCTGGTCAACACCTATCTCCTCCAGCTCTATCAGCCGCTCAATTTCCTGGGCTTCGTCTATCGCGAGATCAGGCAAGGGCTGCTCGACATGGAGCAGATGTTCCAGCTTCTCGATGCGCCGATCGATATCAGGGACCGCCCCTCCGCTCGCGCGCTTTCCCCGCCCGAACGCCTTGCGGGCCGGATCGAATTCGAAGACGTCCGCTTCGGCTATCGGCCGGAGCGCGAGATCCTGCGCGGGTTGAGCTTCACCGTCGCCGCCGGCGGAACGCTCGGCATCGTCGGGCCGACCGGCTCCGGAAAATCGACGATCACACGCCTCGTATTCCGATTTTACGACCCGACCGGCGGGCGCATCCTGATCGACGGGGCGGATATCCGCGAAGTGACCCAGGCGAGCCTCCGCGCGGCAATCGGCATCGTGCCGCAGGATACCGTGCTGTTCAACGATACGATCGGCTACAACATCGCCTACGGCAGGCCCGGCGCCAGCGAGGCCGAGATCGAACGCGCGGCACGGCTGGCCCGGATCCACGATTTCGTGCGCCGCCTTCCCGAAGGCTACGCGACCCGCGTCGGCGAACGCGGGCTCAAGCTTTCGGGCGGGGAAAAGCAGCGGGTGGCAATCGCGCGCACCTTGCTCAGGAACCCGCGCATCCTCATCCTCGACGAGGCAACCAGCGCGCTCGATACCGGCACGGAGCGGGAAATTTCCGCCGCTCTCAGCGGGCTCGAGCGAGGGCGGACCACGCTGATCATCGCGCACCGGCTCTCGACGGTGGTGGAGGCGGACGAGATCCTGGTGCTGGACCTGGGTCAGGTCGTCGAACGCGGCACCCACGCCGAGCTTCTGGCCGCCGGCGGGCTCTATGCGCGGATGTGGGCCATGCAGGCGATCGAGGGGGAAGAGCTGCCTCTCGCCGAGCACGCGGCTTGACTGAGCCGGCTGCGCTAGGCCATAAGCCGCGGCCTCAGGCATCCTCCCCAAGGGCCACTCCGATGTCGCGTACCTGCCAGCTCACCGGCAAGGGCGTGCTGACCGGCAACAACGTCAGCCACGCCAACAACAAGACCCGCCGGCGATTCCTGCCCAATCTGCAGGAGGCGACGCTGGTGTCGGATCTCCTCGGCCGGCCCGTCCGGCTCAGGCTTTCGGCTCGCGCGCTGTCTACGGTCGAACACAAGGGCGGGCTCGATGCCTTCTTGCTCGGCGTGCCGGCAAGGCGACTGCCGGCCCCGGCGCGGGCGCTGAAGCGGCAGGTGGAGCGGGCGCGCGCAGCGAAAGCGTAACCCCGTCCGACCCTCGCACGGCTGCCTTTTTCGCGATGAATTTCCTCGGCTTGTCGGATCGATTCGCGAATCTGGCGGAATCGTTACCGATCTTGCCAAGCGGGGCTCCCCGTCGTTAACCCCGCGTTTCCGAGCGCCACGCTTATCTCGTGCTATGAGATTGCTGGAACGCTTGGCCGCGCGGCAACGTGTGCGCGGCATCCCCGCCATATCTTCGTTGGTCCCGGTTGCGTCCGAAGGGCCGCCGACAGAGCGCGTGCGAATGGCGGCCGCGGAAATGCGGGCGCCGGCGCTGGCGCTGCTTGGCCATGCGCAGTGCCTGCTCAGGAACCCGGCCGAGGGGCCGGAGCGTGCGCAGGCGGTGGCGGCCATCGCGGCCGAAATGCTCGATCTCGCGGACGGGCTCGAGGATCACGCAACCGAGGCGAAGGCACGCTGCACGCTGGTTCCCGAGCCGGTCGAACTGGCCGCACTGATCGGTGACGTGGTGGAAACCGTGATGGCGGCGCTCTCCCCCGGCAAGCGCCTCTTCCGGGTCGCCCCGAGCCTCGCCGCAATGGCGCTCGAAGCGGACCGGCGAGCGCTTCGCCAGGTGCTGAACCGGGTATTGACCAGTGCCGCACGGAGCACGCGCGAGGGGGACTGGATCGAAATCGCGCCGGAGTCTCGCCCAGGCACGTTTGCGCTGGTGGTTGCCGACGAAGGCTCGGGGTTGGCCGGATGTCGCGGAAGAATCGCCGACCGCCGTGGACTGGGATTCGGACTCTCGCTCGCGCGCACGCTGATGGAAGCGCACGGCGGCAGCCTCGCGGTCGAATCGCTGGCCCGGATCGGCACCCGGGTAACGCTCTTCTTCCCGAGCGCCTTGGTGATTGCTCCGCTGACATCGGCCGTGGCCTGACAGAGCCACGCCGACGGCGGGGCCCGCCAGGCTTCAGGCAGGAACCAGCGCGCGCCGCCCACCGCCGGGGCGGAAGCGTCGCAGATACTGCGATACCACGAGCTCGACCGGCATCGGCGTGATGCCGAGATCGGCCAGGCCCGGTGCGTCGTCGGAGACAACGTTGTCGCGCGCCAGCAGCAGAAGCTGATCGCGGGTCAGCGGCTTGCCGGGCAGCCGTTCGGCAAGCGTTGCCTGCAGCCGGGCGATTCCGGGCGGAATCGCAACCAGCATCCGATGGCGGTCCGTTTCGCGCAGCACGTATTCCAGGATCTGGCGGAACGTGAAGATATGCGGCCCGCCCAGCTCGTAGGTATTGCCCGTGGTGTCGGCTCGCTCCAGGGCGGCCATCACCGCATCCGCAACATCCCCGACATAGACCGGCTGCATGCGGGTTTCTCCGCAGATCACCGGCATGAAAGGCAAAAACTGCGCCAGTGCTGCAAAACGATTGAAGAACTGGTCCTCGGCGCCGAACACGACCGAGGGGCGGAGGATGACTGAGCCCGGGAAGGCTGAGCGCACGGCTTCCTCGCCGGCGGCTTTGCTCTTTGCATATTGGCTCGGGCTCGCCGCATCTGCGCCGATCGCGGAGAGGTGCACGAGCTGGCTCGTGCCGGCAATGGCGGCCGCGCGCGCGACGGCGCCGGCGCCTTCGGCGTGAATGCGCTGGAAGTCGCCGGGCCGGTTCTCGGCCAGGATGCCGACCAGGTTGACCACGATCTCTGCGGCCTCGACCGCGCGGGCCACGTCGTCATGCCGCGCAAGGTCCGCGTAGAGCGGCACGATCTGGCCGACCACCCCCATCGGCTTGAGAAAGAGCGCCCCTTCGGTGTCCCGGACCGCGACCCGCACGATGTGGTCCTGGGCGGCCAGGCGCTTCACGACATAACGGCCGATGAAGCCCGAGCCGCCGAATACAGTTGCCACCTTGCGCACTGCCGCCCGCCTCCGTCCGATCAGCGCCGTCGTCGTGCATAGGCCGGGGTCGGAATTCACTCAAGCCGCTCTCAGTTGACGGCCCTTTCACCGGGCGTTACAGGACCGCCCGCTCGCACCTGCCGTCCGTGCCCAGGTGGCGGAACTGGTAGACGCGCAGGTTTCAGGTACCTGTGGCCGCAAGGCCGTGGAAGTTCGAGTCTTCTCCTGGGCACCATTGCGACAGCAGATCCGTGGCAGCCGTCACCCAGTTCCAGGCCGATGCGACCATCCACCTCCACCGGAACGATCTTCCGGACGGAATCGTGTTCGGCCCGGTGGTTGCGGTCGACACCGAGACGATGGGGTTGAACCCGCATCGCGACCGGCTCTGTCTGGTGCAGCTTTCGTCCGGTGATGGAATCGCCCATCTCGTGCAGATCGTGCCGGAGAGCCTGGGTGGACGCGGCGCCGAATGCCCCAATCTCAAGCGCCTGTTGTGCGATCCCGCGGTCGTGAAGCTGTTCCATTTCGCGCGCTTCGACCTTGCCGTGCTCGCCAAGGCGCTCGGTATCAGGGTCGCTCCGGTCCGCTGCACCAAGATCGCCTCCAAGCTCGTCCGTACCTTCACCGACCGTCACGGCTTGAAGGAGCTTTGCCGCGAGTTGCTCGGCGTCGAACTCGCCAAGCAGCAGCAGACTTCCGATTGGGGTGCCCCGGAGCTGGCCCCCGAACAGCTCGCCTATGCTGCCTCGGACGTCCTCTACCTGCACGCGCTCTGGGAGCGGCTCGAGGCGCTGCTCCGGCGCGAGGGCCGGCTCGAGCTGGCCGAGGCATGCTTTGCCTTTCTGCCCGATCGGGCGGTGCTCGACCTGCTCGGCTACGAGGAGCCGGACCTGTTCGCCCACTGAAGGGCACCTCGTATCAGGCGGGACGTGCGCTTATGCGGGCTGACGCAGCGCCTCGGCGCGGACGCGCGCCAGCTCCCGCTTCGCCTTGTCCGCCGCGTGGCGGGCCGCGTCGGTTGCGGTGAACATCTCGAGCGCGTCCATTTCCTGATCCGAGACCGGCGCGAGCGCGGTATCCATGTAGGATCGGCGATCCGGGTCGCGCTTGATCGCGCGCCTGACCGCAGCCAGCCGCAGCATCATGCGCACCACCCGCACGTGCTTGGCGATCAGATCGAAGGCGTAGCGAGGATAGAACAGCAGCGGATTCTCGATCGGCAGGCCGGGGCGGCGGTCCGTGCGCACCTTGCGCCTGAGGTACCCGCCCTCGAGCGGGTGGATTTTTTCGAGCGTGACACAGCCCCAGAACCAGAGCAGCAGGAACATCATCTTGCCGGGGCTGATTCCGCTGGCGCCGGCCCGACGCATCACGCGCGCCATGTGTTCTGGCGTATAGTAGGTGCGCCAGGCCAGCCGATACGCGCGCTCCCATTCCTCCTTCGACATCAGCGGATGGCCCGCGCAGACATGCTCGAGGTCATACTTGTTCATGTCCGGGTCCATTGGCGTGCCGGCGGTGAAGAGCCGCTTGTGGTCCTCGGATCCAGGCAGCGGCGTCAGGCAGAAGAATTCAAGGAGATCGAGCGGCAGCTCGCGCTGGATGATGCCGATGTCCCGCTCGATGCTCCCCGGCGTATCTCCCGGGAAACCGAGGATATAGCCCGCATAGGTGAAGCAGCCGACATTCTTCCACGCGAGCAGCATCCGGCGGTACTCGGAGATTCGGTTCTGCCGCTTCTTGGCGGCGAGCAGGCTTTCCGGGTTGATGCTCTCCATGCCGATGAAAACGCGCGTCACCCCGGCGCGGGCAGCCTTCTCAACGAAGTTCGGGATCTTGTGGCAGAGCGTGTCCACCTGGATCAGGAAGTGGATCGAGGCGCCTTCCCCTTCCCGCAATGCGATCAGCCGGTCGAAGATCGCCTCCCAGTTGCGGTTGCGCGCGAAATTGTCGTCGGTGATGAAGAAACGGTCGACTCCCTGCGAGAGGTTGCGCCTGACGATCGCTTCTATGTCGTCAGCGGAACGATATCG
This sequence comes from Acetobacteraceae bacterium, assembly GCA_030041375.1. Classification (GTDB taxonomy): domain Bacteria; phylum Pseudomonadota; class Alphaproteobacteria; order Acetobacterales; family Acetobacteraceae; genus JAKAWQ01. The sequence continues at coordinate 61,320 of JASHOA010000051.1, read as the reverse complement.
CGATTTGCGTCCCTGCACATTGATGATCGTGCAGAACGAACACTGGAACGGGCAGCCGCGGCCGGCATCGAAGCTGGTGATCCGTCCGCCGGTCCGCTTGATCCGCCGGCTCGGCAGGATCGGCGGTGGCGCCCCTTCGAGCCCCGGCAGATCCTGCATGAAGTTGTAGATCGGCGCGAGCCTGCCCGCGAGCGCGTCGAGCAGCACCCGCTCCAGCCGGCCCTCGGCCTCGCCGGCAAACAGCGAGATACCGCGATCGAGCGCCGTCTGGAGATCCGGTTGAATGCCCGGCAGCGTGGCCATGCAGCCGGAGACATGGAAGCCGCCGATCGCAACCGGAATCCCGGCCTCGCGCAACGGCCGTGCGATATCCAGCGCCCGTGGATACTGGTTGGATTGCACGCCGACCAGGGCGACCAGGCCGAGCCCACCCTCTTGCCTGATCCGGCGGGCGATCTTTTTCGGGCGGATACGCGTGTTCGTCTCATCGAATGCCGAAATCTCGATCTCGACATCATCGCCGAGCACCTGGCGATCACGAATATCGAGCGCGAGCCCATGCAGGGAAGCCAGCGTGTTGGAGGGGATGGCCGAACGCAGCCACTGGATGACGTAGCCGTCATCATCGTAGTGAGATGGCTTGATCAGAACCAGCCTGAAGCGGCGCCGGGCCGCAGGTGGCATGTCGTGCCCTTCGCTGGATTGGGACGCGACCGAAATTAACGCGGGCCGGACGGCGCCGGTCAAGCCAGGATTGACGATGAAGATGTTGGCACAATTCTTGCCGCAATTGGGCTCGATGATGCTGTTCGAGGTTGACCCCGGCAGGCCAGCCGGCCATAGAATTATTGTGCAGAGCAGCGAGCACCGACTCCGGATGTCCAGCTTGGCCCTCACCTCGGCCGCAGACGATCTCGACGCCGCCCGTTCGGTTCTCAGGCTCGAGGCCGCGGGTCTGCGCGCGCTGGCCGCCGGGCTGGACCAGCAGTTCGCCCGTGCGGTCGAGCTTCTGGCGGCGGCGAAGGGCCGCGTTGTGGTTTCGGGCATGGGCAAGTCGGGCCATATCGCCCGCAAGGTGGCAGCGACCCTGTCCTCGACCGGCACGCCCGCACTGTTCGTGCATCCGGGCGAGGCCTCACATGGCGATCTCGGCATGATCGTGGCGGGAGATGCCGTGCTGGCGCTCTCGAACTCCGGGGAAACCGCCGAGCTTGCCGATCTCGTCCAGCACGTGCGACGCTTTGGCCTGCCGCTGATCGCCGTGACCGGCCGCGCCGGTTCGTCCCTGGCCCGTGCGGCTGACGTGGCGCTGGTGCTGCCGGGTACTCCGGAGGCGTGTCCGATGGGGCTTGCGCCCACCACTTCCACCACCATGCAGCTCGGGCTGGGAGATGCGCTGGCGGTGGCGCTTCTGAAGCGTCGCGGCTTCACGGTCAGCGATTTTCGCCGCATCCATCCGGGCGGGCGCCTTGGGGCGCGCCTCTTGCGGGTTCGCGAGGTGATGCACACCGGCGCCGCCCTGCCCCTCGCCACGCCTGATCTGCCGATGGATCAGGCGCTGCTGCTGATGACCGAGAAAACCTTCGGTTGCCTCGGCGTCATCGAGCCGCCGTGCCGGCTGGTCGGCATCATTACGGATGGCGATTTGCGGCGTGCGATGGGACCGGATTTGCTTTCCTCCAAGGTCGCCTCGGTGATGACGCGGGCGCCCCGTACAATCGGGCCCGATGCCCTCGCGGCCGAGGCGCTGCACGAAATGAACGAAGGCCCGCGGCCCATCACGACACTCTTTGTCGTCGATGCTGCCGCCGAGGTGCTCGGGCTCGTGCACGTGCACGATCTTCTCCGAGCCGGGGTGGCATGAGCCCATGGAGAACGCGAGCAGCCCCACGAACCTGAGGCCGCGCCCCGAGACACCGCGCGAACTTGTGCGCATCGTCGGGCTCGGCTTGGCACGGACGCGATCCATGCCCTCGCCCGCCAGCCTGGCCCGCCGGCGGCGTGTTGTCATCTGGGCCAAGCGGCTGCTGCCTCTGGTCGGTCTTGCCCTGCTCGCCTCGATCACGCTGTGGCCGAATCTCGAAGGCGGCGCGGCGGGGGAACGGGTCAGCTTCCACGTCTCTGCGAACGTGCCTGTGGGTGGCGGCAAGCTCCTGGATGCGCGTTACAGCAGCGTCAATCAACACGGAGAGCCCTACACTGTGACGGCAGTGCAGGCGGTTCAGGTCGCGCCGGACAGGGTGAACCTGACCCGGCCGAAGGGCGATATCACCCTGCAATCGGGCGCGTGGCTCATGCTGCACGCAAAAAAGGGCGTGTATGGACCGAAAAGCCGCCAGCTCGATCTTTCCGGTGACGTCACGCTCTATCGGGACGACGGCACGACCATACGTACCGCCAGTGCCACCATCGATATGGTGCAGGGAGCCGCCGCGAGCGGTGTGGCGGTGAGCGCCGAAGGCCCGTTCGGCACGCTCGACGCCACCGGCTTCAGCCTGCTCGATGGCGGTGCGGTGATCCAGTTCAGCGGGCCGGCGCGTCTGATCCTGAACGGGCACAATCCGTGAGACGCGGGGGTCCGGTTTGCCGAACCCCGACAGTTGCGGCCGGCAAACAGCGCTCCTGGATCGGCGCCAGAGTTTCTCGTCTTCACTGGCCTGCTGATCCCCTGCGTTCGCCGCGAATGGCAATGAACGTCGCGGGTACGATGCTGGCGCTGCTGTTGCTGCTCGGGGTGGGCGCAAAGCCACTTTCCGCACAGCCGCTCGATCTTTCGCAAGGCGGGCCAATCACGGTGACGGCTTTGGGCGGCATCGAATGGCGACAGAACGAGCAGGAGGTGATCGCCCATGGAGATGCCCGGGCGATACGCGGTGCCGTGACGGTCACCGCAGACAGGCTGATTGCGCATTACAGGCCGAAGCCGCCCGATGCCGCCGGAAAGCCCGCCGCTTCGGTTCAGCCGGCCAGTGCAACCGGCGGCGTCGATACCGGCGGGCAGGAGATCTACCGGCTCAATGCCGAGGGAAATGTGCACATCTTCACAGCGACAGACCAGGCCTTCGCCGATCACGCCGTCTATGACCTGGATCAGTCCGTGCTGGTGCTGACCGGCGGACACCTCAAATTGACCAACCCGGAGGACGTGCTGACGGCACAAAGAGATGTGGAATACTGGCCGGACAAGCACATGGCAGTGGCGCGGGGGGACGCGGTGGTGACCACCAACACCGGGCGGCGGATCACCGCCGATACGCTGGTTGCCTATACGATCCCGTCGACGAACGCGCCGGCGGGCCAGGCGCCACCCCCGAAACCCGCCAGCGCCGCCTCGGCCGACCCGCTGGCTTCATCGGGGCGAATCAGGCGGGTAGAGGCGTTCGGCCACGTCGTGGTTCGCACCGCAACCGAAACGGCAACCGGGGACCGCGGAGTGTATATTCCCGCCACCGGAATAGCACTGCTTCTCGGCAACGTACATATCACCCGCGGACAGAATCAGCTCAACGGCGAGCGTGGCGTGGTCGATATGAAAACCGGCGTCGCGGATCTTCTCTCCAATCCGGGTACACGCGTGCAAGGGCTGGTGGTGCCGAATTCCGTGAACAACACGCCGCCCACCCAGCCGGGTGCGGCGGAATCGCCACACCCCGCCTCTCCCGTGAGGCCGCAATGAGCGATCGGTTGCGCGTTTTTTCCGGCAGCCCCGGTCTCTTGGCGCGCGGTCTTGGCAAGCAGTTCCGCCGCCGCCCCGTCGTGCATAATGTCAGCATCAGGCTGACCCGTGGCGAGGCAGTCGGGCTGCTCGGCCCGAACGGAGCCGGCAAAACCACGACCTTCTACATGATCGTCGGCCTGGTGCCCCCCGACACCGGCAGTATCACGCTCGATGGTGCCGATATCACCGCTTTGCCGATGTACCGGCGCGCCCGGCTCGGGATCGGCTACCTACCGCAGGAGGCAAGCGTGTTTCGCGGCCTCAATGTCGAGCAGAACATCAAGGCAGTGCTCGAGGTGACCGAGCCCTATGCCGACCGGCGCGAGCAGATGCTGGAGGCACTGCTCGTCGAGTTCGGCATCATGCATCTCAGGCGCACCCCGGCCCTGGCCCTCTCTGGCGGAGAACGCCGCCGCGTTGAAATCGCCCGCGCGCTCGCCAGCCAGCCCAGCTACATCCTTCTCGACGAGCCGCTGGCCGGCATCGACCCGATTGCGCTTGGCGAGATCCGTGATCTCGTCTCGCACCTGAAGCTGCGTGGCATCGGCGTCCTGATCACCGATCACAATGTGCGTGAGACGCTCGAGATCGTCGATCGTGCCTATATCCTGCACGATGGCCAGGTGCTGATGCAGGGTCTGCCGGAGGAGGTGGTGGCGCACGAAGATGTGCGGCGCTTCTACCTTGGAGAAAGGTTCACCCTTTAGCCTGCTGCCATGGCAACCGGCCCACGCCTCGAGCTGCGACATTCCACCGCTCTGGTGATGACGCCGCAGTTGCGGCAGGCGATCAAGCTCTTGCAGCTTTCGAATCTCGACCTGGCGACGTTTGTTGCGGAGGAGCTGGAACGCAACCCGTTGCTCGAGCGCGATGAGGGTTTGGAACCGGGCCGCGAACGGGCGCCGGCAGACGAGCGGGTGGCGCTGCCCTCGGCCGACGCCGACGCGGCAACTCTGTTCGATTCGGAAGCCCTGCCGGCTCCGAATGCGGCTCCGCTCGACGCCGCTCCGTTGGAGGCCGAACACGCCGACAGCGGAGACGGTGCGGCGCCGGAAAGTGTTGGCGCCGGTGAGGGCGCCGGGTACCGCGCCGCGCGGCATGACGGTTCATTCGACACCGACGAGCGCGGTATCGAAGACGTGCCTGAGGGCCCGCGGAGCCTCCGGGAGCATCTCTCGGAACAGCTTCGCCTTGCCTTCGACCGGCCGGCCGAACGCCTGATCGGAGCGCACTTGATTGCCTTGCTCGATCCGGCGGGAAGGTTATCCGCCCAACCCCCGGCACTCGCTGCCGCGCTCGGGGCGAGCCTCGAGGAGATCGAGCGCGTGCGTGCGCGCATGCTGCAATTCGATCCGGTCGGCTGCTTCGCGCTCAACTTGAGCGAGTGCCTCGCCGCACAGCTTGCCGAGCGCAATCGGCTCGACCCGGCGATGCAGGCGCTGCTCGACAACCTCGAACTCCTGGCCCGCCGCGAGATGCGCCAGCTCATGACCATCTGCGGCGTCGACGCCGAAGACCTTGCCGAAATGGTGGCGGAACTCCGCCGGCTCGATCCGAAGCCGGGAACCCGTTTCGATTCCGCTCCGCTCGCGCCGCTGGTGCCGGATATCCTGATGCGCCCCGACGAGGCCGGCGGGTTCCATCTCGAGCTGAACCCCGAAACGCTGCCGCGCGTGCTCGTCAATCATCGCTTTCATGCCCGTATCAGTTCCGGTCTGCAGGGGGCGGAACGGACATTCCTGGCCGAGCGGCTGGCCGCGGCCAACTGGCTGGTGCGCTCGCTCGAGCAACGGGCGGCAACCATTCTCAAGGTGACAACCGAGATCGTGCGCCAGCAAAGCGGCTTCTTCCGCCACGGGGTGCAGCACCTTCGGCCGTTGATCCTGCGCGAAGTGGCCGAAGCGGTGGAACTGCACGAAAGCACGGTGAGCCGGGTGACGGCGAACAAATACATCGCCACACCGCGCGGCATTTTCGAGCTGAAATACTTTTTCACGACCGCCCTTGCCGGGCTTGCCGGCCAGATCCACAGCGCCGAGGCGGTGCGCAGCCGCATTCGTCAATTGGTGGATGCGGAACCACCCGCCGCGGTGCTGTCTGACGACGCGATTACCAGTGCGCTCCGGGCGGAGGGTGTGGACATCGCTCGGCGAACCGTGGCCAAATACCGTGAAGCCCTGCACATCCCGGGCTCGGCACAGCGCCGGAGAGAGAAGGCGGGGCCTCTGTGGGGCAAATCGGAGCTCAGCTCGTAGAGCGGCGCGGACCGGCCGCCCGAGCCGACATGAGAGATATGGCGCGGGCCGGCGAAAATGTCGCCGCGCTTCGAGGAGCGGGACATGCAGATCACTGTTTCCGGCAAGCAGATCGAGCTATCGGATGCTCTGCGTACGCATGTCTCCGATGAGCTCGGCAATATTACGCGCAAATATTTCGATCACGCGCTCGAAGCCCTGATCACCTTCGGCCGGGCGCGCAGCTTTTTCACCTGCGATATCAATCTGCACGCCGGCCGCGGGTTGGTGTTGCGGGCGGAGGGCGAGGCGCAGGATGCACATGCCGCCTTCGAGGACGCGGCGGAGCACATCGCCAAGCGCCTGCGCCGCTATCGCCGGAGGCTCAACGAGCATGCGCGCGATCTCGCCAACCGGGAGCGGCCCGAAATGGCCCGTCAATATGTGCTCTCGCAGACGGAGCCTTCGGCGGTGGGGGCGGGCGGCGACGCCGAAGCCGGTCCCTTCGCCACCGTGATCGCAGAGGTAGCCGCCGAGATCCGCCTCCTTTCAGTGAGCGATGCCGTAATGCGGCTCGATCTGACCGACCAGCAGGCGATGATGTTTCGCAACACCGCGACGGGCGAACTCAACGTCGTCTATCGCCGGCCCGACGGCAATATCGGCTGGATCGAGCCGACCGCAAAAACGTGACGGCGGCCGGCTACAGGCAGCCGCCATGGCGTACGCGTTCGATGACCCATCCGCCGTCCCTTGAAGCCAACCCGTCACTCACGCCATCATCACTGGCCTGCCGGAACCGCCCGGCAGCGCGGCGGGCGGAGGTTCTCTCTTGAATGCCGATCCCTATCAGGTGCTGGGTGTGGCGCGCGACGCGAGCCAGGACCAGATCCGGGCAGCGTACCGCAAGCTCGCGAAGAAGCTGCACCCGGACCTCAATCCGGGCAACAAGGATGCGGAGGAGCGTTTCAAAGAGGTCTCCGGCGCCTACGACCTTCTCGGCGATGCCGAGAAGCGGGCCCGTTTTGATCGCGGTGAGATCGACGCCGCAGGTGCCGAACGGCCAAGAGAGACCTATTATCGCGACTTCGCGGACAGCGCCGGCGCCGCCCACGAAGGCGCGCGCCGCTACGAGTCCGCCGAGGGCTTCGCCGATTTCGCCGACACCGACGACATCCTGGCCGAGCTTTACGGCAAGGTCCGCGGTCGTGGGGCGAAGATCCGCATGCGCGGGCCGGACCTTCCGTTCCACCTGCACGTCGATTTCCTCGATGCGGTCAATGGCGCGACACGCCGCCTTTCCTTGCCCGACGGCTCCACGCTCGACGTTACCATCCCGCCCGGCATTCGTGATGGCCAGGTCCTTCGCCTCAAAGGCAAGGGCCGCCCCGGCCTCGGCGGCGGTCCATCCGGCGATGCGCTGATCGAGATCGAAATCGTTCCGCATCCCGTCTTCACTCGCCAGGGAGATGATATTCGTCTCGATCTGCCGATCTCGCTTGCGGAGGCGGTGCTCGGCGGCCGGGTCGAGGTGCCGACACCAACCGGGCCGGTGACGATGACGATTCCCAAAGGCTCGAACAGCGGAACCGTGCTGCGCATCCGCGGCAAGGGGGTCGCCAAACGTGACGGCACGCGCGGGGACGAGTACGTGACACTCCGGATCATGCTCCCGGGCAAACCCGATCCGGCGCTGGAGAGCTTCGTCGCCGGGTGGGAGGCGGGCCGGAGTTTCAATCCCCGCGAGAGGGAGAAGGCCTGAATGCTGGAATACGAGGAATTCTGTTTCCGCGCGCGGCTCGAAAGCGGCACCCTCGAGGCCTGGATCGCCGCCGGCTGGCTGATCCCGGCAAAGACCGAGCCAGGACGTGCCTTTTCCGAGGCCGATCTGGCCCGCGTGCAACTGATCCAGGATCTGACACGGGATCTCGGTGTCAATGACGAGGGTATCGCCGTTATCCTCGACCTGATCGACCAGATCCACGGCCTGCGCCGCAGCCTGAAGAGCCTTTCCGCTGCCCTGGGCTCCCTGCCCCCTGAGGCCCGTGCGACAATCCAGCGGCAACTCGGCGCTGCAAGACAGTAGCGGTTGCGCTGGCCCGGAGTTGAAGCGCGGCTTTGAGCCGGCGTAATGCGCATCAGCATACGAACGGAAGCCGGTGCACCATGGCGGAGACGGTCAGAATCATTTCACCCGTCGATGGGCGGGTTTATGCCGAGCGGCCAGTTGCGACCGCTGCCGAAATCGAGGCCGCGGTCACGCGGGCAAAGCGCGCCCGCATGGCCTGGGGCGCACTGACCGTTCCCGAACGTGGTGCGGCCGTGACACGCTTCCTCGATGCCTTGCTCGCCATGAATCCGGAGATCGTGCCCGAGCTTGCCTGGCAGATGGGCCGGCCGGTGCGCTTCGGTGGCGAGGCGCGCGGCGTCGAAGAACGCGGCCGTCACATGATCGGCATTGCCGAATCGGCGCTCGCACCGGTCCGGCCAGGCGCGAAGGAAGGATTCCGCCGCTTCATCACCCGCGAACCGCTGGGCACCATGCTGGTCATCGCGCCTTGGAACTATCCCTATCTCACGGCCATCAACTCCATCGTCCCGGGCTTGATGGCGGGCAATGCCGTCATCCTCAAGCACGCCTCGCAAACCCTCCTCGCCGGCGAGCGCTTCGCCGAAGCGGCGCGCCGTGCGGAGTTGCCGGCGGGCATCTTCCAGAACCTCGTGATGACCCATTCCGATACCGAACGGCTGATCGGATCGGGGGTGATCGATCACATCAACTTCACCGGCTCGGTCGAAGGTGGCCGCCGCATCGAAACGGCTGCCGCTGGCACCTTCGCCTCGCTCGCACTCGAGCTTGGCGGCAAGGATCCCGCCTATGTGCGAAACGACGCCATCATCGAGCACGCCATCGAGAATCTGGTCGATGGCGCGTTCTACAATTCCGGCCAGAGCTGCTGCGGTGTCGAGCGCATCTATGTCCATGAAAGCGTGTACGACCGTTTTGTCGAGGGCTTCACGGCATACGCCAGAACCTACACCCTCGGCGATCCGCTGGATGCGGCAACGATGGTGGGGCCGATGGCACAGCCGCGCCTCGCCGATGTTGTGCGCAGCCAGGTGGCCGAGGCCCTGCGGAAGGGCGCATCGGCGCTTCTCCGGACAGACGACGAACGCGACCGGGCTGGTTCGCCGTACTGCGCCCCGGAGGTTCTCGCCAACGTCGATCACCAGATGGCCGTGATGCGAGAGGAGAGTTTCGGGCCCGTCGTCGGCATCATGCACGTGAAGGACGACGATGAAGCCGTCACCCTCATGAACGATAGTCCCTACGGCTTGACTGCCTCGATCTGGACTACGGATGCCGACCGGGCAGCCGCACTTGGCGCCCGCATCGAAACCGGCACCGTGTTCATGAACCGATGCGATTATCTCGATCCCGGCCTGGTCTGGACCGGGGTCAAGGCAACCGGCAGGGGCGGCGCGCTCTCGGAAATCGGCTATCATCATCTCACCCAGCCCAAATCCTACCACCTGCGCCAGGTCTGACACGCCGCGCCGCCACTGCTGGGGGCGAGATCCGCCGCAAGAAATGTGCTCCCGAACATGCCGGGATCGTTCGGCGCGCTGATAGACCTTGACGATGAGGCAGGGAGTCACGCAAAATCCGAGCCAAGACGGGCACGGAATCCCCCCGGTAACATTCGCTTTCCAGTCAGCACGCCCGCTCGGTATCTATGCTCAGTATCTTCCCGAGAAGCGCCATTCCCCAGGCGATCCAAGCCGGCACCAAAGGGTGAATCACAATGAAATATCCGGAATCATTCAGGAGTGGGCCATAGCAGACGAACTTCGCCAACTTGTCCCGAAGGTGCAGCAGCGGCTGCGCGAAGGGCGCTATCAGAATGAATCCGACGTCCGCGAGGCCATCGTCGTTCCCATCCTGCAGGCCTTGGGATGGGACACGAACGACCCGGGTATGGTTCGAAGAGAATTTACGATCCAGCAGGCGCGCGTCGATTATGCGCTCTTCGTCGAGGGTACCGAGCCGAGCCTTCTCATCGAGGTGAAGGCTGTGGGATCGACGCGCGAAGGAGACCAGCAACTTTTCCAGTATCTCTATCACCAAGGCACGCCGATGGCAGTGCTGACCGACGGCCAGGAATGGGGATTTTATCTGCCGACGGCAAGCGGCAGCTACGAGGACCGGCGTGTCCAGAAACTCGATCTGCTGGCGCGGGATGCAGAGGTGTGCTGCTCGATCTTCCAGCGCTACCTTGGCTATCTGCGAGTCAGTTCTGGGCAAGCGCTCAAGGATGCCCAACAGGACCACCAGGACAACAAGCTCCGGGACAAGGCGCGGGCCACGCTTCCCGAGGCATGGAAAGCGCTGGTGGCAGAGCATGATGATCAGCTTGTCGGGCTGCTCGCGGACAAGGCCGAGAATCTTTGCGGGTCACGGCCCGACGAGGAGGATGTCGCCGCGTTCCTCTCCTCCCTCCGCGGCGGACCTCCACCGCCGACACCCGTCGCTCGGCCGCCCGGCCAGACTGCAAGCCCGTCCCCAGGCTCTCACAATATTGAAATCGTGCTTGCCGGAAAACGGGAGACCGTCTCGACCGCCATCGACGGCCTGGCTCGCATCATCGAATATCTCGCAAAACAAGATCCCGCTTTTTTGCAGAGGCTTGCCACACGCGCCAAGGGGACCAAGGTCAACTATCTCGCCAAGCGGCGCGAGGATGTTTATCCCCGTCGGCCAGATCGGCAAGGGATGACTCGCAACATCGAAGGCTGGTACCTCGCCACCAACATCTCCAATGCCGTCAAGCAGACGATCCTGAGGCGCGTCTGTGAAGTCGCCAGACTTCGGTTCGGCAAGGACGTCGCGCTGATCGTTCCCGACTAACGCCGTCCGCCGTCGCCTGAGTCGAGGTACGTTCGGTCCGAACGACTCGGGGCGCTGGCGTACTCCTCCTCCGAATGGCCGGGCGCACGTGATCGCCACGCGGCCGTTGCAACACCGCGCGCCCGCGATTCCCCAGGTGCGCCGCATCTTGCGATGACCAGGGAAAAACACTCGCCCCGGGTGAGCGCGGTGCGCCTCGCGGTATGCGGGATGCCGACCTCCCCTTCGGGCGCGGATTGCACGCTCAGGCTGCGAGAAACCCGACCAGCCGCTTCGCCTCGGCAACGATCGGCCCGGCAATCCGCTTCGCGCGCTCCGCCCCTCCGCGCAGCACGCCGTCCACGTGCGCGGGGTCGGCAAGCAGCCGAGCAGTCTCCGCCGCGATCGGCCCGATGGTCGCAATCAAGAGCCCGGCCAGATCCTCCTTGAACGCGGCAAAGCCCTTGCCGCCGTGCCGGCCCAGCACGCCCGCCTCGTCGGTGTCGGCAAGTGCGGCATAGATCCCGACCAGATTGCGTGCTTCCGGCCGTCCTTCGAGGCCGGCCGGCTCGCCCGGCAGCGGTTCCGGATCCGTGCGCGCACGCCGGATCTTCTGCGCAATCGCATCAGCGGAATCGTTCAGGTTGATCCGGCTCTGATCTGAAGTGTCGGACTTCGACATCTTCTTCGTTCCGTCCCTGAGGCTCATCACGCGCGCCGCCGGTCCCAGGATCAGCGGTTCGATCGCGGGAAAGAAATCCGCCCCGAAATCGTGGTTGAATTTCTGCGCGATGTCGTTGGCAAGCTCGAGATGCTGGCGCTGATCATCGCCCACCGGCACGCGGGTCGCGTGGTAGGCAAGGATGTCTGCTGCCATCAGGTTCGGATAGACGTAGAGGCCGGCCGAAGCATTCTCCCTGTCCTTGCCAGCCTTGTCCTTGAACTGCGTCATCCGGTTGAGCCAGCCGAGCCGGGCGACACAGTTGAATATCCACGCCAGCTCGGCGTGCTCAGGCACCAACGACTGGAGAAACAGGATCTGCCGTACGGGGTCGATCCCACAGGCCATCAGCGATGCCGCCAGTTCGCGCGTCTGCCGGGCGAGCAGGCTCGGTTCCTGCCATTGCGTGATGGCGTGCAGATCGACCACGCAATAGATGCAGTCGTGATCCGCCTGCAAGGGAACCCAGTTGCGGATCGCACCGAGATAATTGCCGAGCGTGGGAATGCCGGACGGCTGGATGCCCGAGAAGATTCGCTGCATTGCTTGCTGATCCGTCTGAACGAACGCGCGCTCTTTGTGGCGAAGCGCCCATCCGGTCAACCCCGGCTCTTTGAGAGGCGGCCCCCGACTTCCCTGAGATCGAACGCCGCGAGCGCCTGGCCCAGGACGCCGTAGGCGACGACGCCCGCGATCATGATCACTCCGAGCCGGAGCCAACCGAGTGCACCATGCGCTTCGGGCAGATGCTCCATGGCTTGCCAGACGACGATACCCATGCCAGCCGCCGCGGCGAACATGCGCGGAACCCGCCTCCGGAGGGTTCGGTCCGGGTAGAGGAGCCGCCGCCGCATCAAGAGGATGCCGAGAGTGGAGGAATTGAAGATGGCGGAGATACTGGCCGCCAGTGCAATGCCCGTCGCGCCAAGCGGCGCGACGAAAACCAGGATGCAAGCGACGTTGACGACAAGCGAAGCCGCGCCGACGGCAACCGGTGTCGTTGTATCGCCACGCGCGAAGAAACCAGGAGCAAGGACTTTCGTCAGCACTGTTCCCGGCACTCCGACCGCATAGGCGGTCAGCGCTGCAGCGGTCGCCGTGACGTCCGCGCCGCCGAAGGCGCCGCGCTCCAGCAGCACCCGGATGATGGGCACCGCCGCGACTGCGAGGCCCACCGCCGCAGGCGCGGTCAAAGCGAAGCCGAATTCGATCGCGCGGTTGAGCGTGCGATGTCCGCTGAGCCGCGCGCCGGTGCGAACCTGCCGCGAAAGAGCGGGCAGGAGCGCGGTTCCCGCCGCCACGCCGATCACGCCCAGCGGAACCTGATCCACGCGAGCGGCATAGTAGAGCACGGAAACCGAGCCCGGCTTGAGCAGGCTGGCCACGATCGTATCGACTGCGAGGTTGATCTGGGTCACGCCGACTCCGATCACCCCCGGCCCGATCCGCCGCATCAGGAGCCGCACACCCGGTGTCAGGCGCGGCCACGACAGACGGAGCGGCATGCCCGCGCGGCGAATCGCGATCGCCAGCCACACGAGCTGCATGATGCCGGAGATCGTCACGCCGTAGGCCAGCGCGTGGCCTGCCGTCGGCACATAGGGCGTGAGGAAGAGGAGGGCTGCGATCAGGCAAAGATTGAACAGGATCGGTGCCGCGGCAGCCGCCGAAAAGCGGCTCAGTCCGTTCAGTATGCCCGCAAACGCGGCCGCGAGGCAGATCAGCATCAGATAAGGGAAGGTGATGCGGGTGAGCTCGACCGCGAGCGCAAACTTCCCGGGAATGGCGAGAAAGCCCGGTGCAAGCACCAGCAGCACCGCCGGCATGAAGAGCACCCCGGCCAGCGTGAACAGGCTGAGCCAGACCACCATCATGCTGATCACTTCTTCCGCAAAGCGACGCGCGGCGCGCGTTCCCTCCGTTGCCACGGTTGCCGTGAAGGCCGGCACGAATGCGGCGTTGAACGCGCCTTCCCCGAACAAGAGGCGGAACAGGTCAGGCAACCTCAACGCGACGAAGAACGCATCCGCCACCATTCCTGCGCCGAGCCGATCGGCGATCAGGATGTCGCGCAGGAAGCCGAACATGCGGCTCGCTAGCGTCCAGAGGCCGATCGTCAGGGCACTTTTCAGCATGCTGCCATCAGGGGGTGGCGCTGGCGGGAAAGCAAGCGCGAAGGCGAGACGTCAGGCCTGCTTCAGCTCGATCAGGCTGCGGCGGATTTTCCGGCCCCGATTCACCTTGTCCTCGATATAACTTCCATCTCCCCAGCGAACGGCGCGCGCCATGGCCTGGGCATCCTCGAGGAAGCGGGCAAGCATTTCCAGGAGCGCCTCGCGGTTGTTGAGAAAAACGTCGCGCCACATGGTGGGATCGGAAGCCGCGATACGCGTGAAATCGCGAAAGCCGGAGGCCGCGAACTGCAAAACCTCCTGGCGCGTCTCGTCGGCAAGATCATCGGCGGTCCCGCAGATCGTGAATGCGATGAGGTGCGGCAGATGGCTCACGATTGCGAGCACACGATCGTGATGCGCGGCGTCCATCTCCTCCACCATCGCCCCGGTGCGCCGCCAGAGTTCGGTCATTCGCGCGACCGCCGCGCGATCGGTGCCTGCAGGGGGCGTGAGCAGGCACCAGCGTCCCTCGAACAGCTCGGCAAAACCCGCGTCGGGGCCGGAATACTCCGTGCCTGCGACCGGATGAGCCGGCACGAAATGCACGCCTGCGGGCACCAGCGCCCCGACATCGCGCAGTACCGACTGCTTGGTCGAACCGACATCGGAAAGGATGGCGCCGGGTGCGAGATGGGGTGCGATCGCCTCGGCGATGCTGGCGAAGGCGCCGACGGGCGCACAGAGGATGACCCCGTCCGCGCCGCTCACAGCGGTGGAGACATCCGCTTCGTAGCGATCGCCAAGCCCGAGCGCCGCGGCGCGCGCGAGTGCCGCCGGTGTGCTGTCGTGGACCACGAGTTCCTCGGCGATATCCCCCCGTGCGCGCGCAACGCGTGCAAGCGAGCTGCCAATGAGCCCGATGCCGATCAGGGCCAAGCGACGAAAGACTATCTCAGGCATTGGCCGCTTCGTGCGCCATGAAGGCGGCGAGCGCGTCGGCTACCGCCTGGCATTCCTCGGCGGTGCCGATCGTGATTCGCAGGCACTGAGGCAGGCCGTAGCCTCTCGTGCCGCGGACGATGATGCCCCGCGCTCGCAAGGCAGCATCGGCGCCCCGGGCACGCGCCTCGATCGAGAAATCCGCGAGCAGGAAATTGCCTTCGCTCGGCCAGACCTTGATTCCCGCTGCGCTGAGCAGAGAGGCGAGGCGGGTACGCCATTCCCGATTATGGGCGCGGCCCTGTTCCACCCAATCAGGTTCGGCAAGGGCGGCAATGCCGGCGGCCTGGGCCGCGGCATTGACGTTGAACGGTTCGCGGATTCGATTCAGCACATCGACAACCGCCGGCGGCGCATAGGCCCAACCAAGCCGCATGCCGCCCATTCCGAACATCTTGCTGAAGGTCCGCGTCATCACGGTGTTGTTCGTGCTCCTGACCAGCGCCATGCCGGGCTCGTAGTCGGAGCGCTCGACATACTCGGCATACGCCGCGTCCACCACCAGCAGCACTTCCTCCGGTAGCCCGGCGCGCAACCGGGCCACTTCCTCGGCCGTCAGCATGCTCCCGGTCGGGTTGTTCGGATTGGCGAGAAAGACGATCCGTGTCGCCGGCGAAACCAGGGCCAGCATCGCATCGACATCGGCAGTCAAATTGCGCTCCGCCGCCTTCAGGGTCCGCGCCCCGGCGTACTGGGCGGCAATCCCGTAGATGGAGAAGCCGTGCGCGCTCATGATGATTTCCGTGCCCGGGCCGCTATAGGCGAGGGTGAGGAGATAGATGAGATTGTCCGAGCCAGCGCCGCAGACGATCCGCTCCGGCTCCAGGCCGAACCGTCGCCCGATCGCCCGGCGGAGTTCGGAAGCATGGCCGTCCGGATAGAGATGCATCGTCGGAACCAGCGCCGCATAGGCGGCACGCGCCCCGGGCGGTGCCCCGAAGGGTCCTTCATTCGAGGACAGCTTGATCGTCCGGTTGATGCCGGCAAGCTGCGATTCGCCACCGACATAAGGCGAAATCGCCAGGATTTCCCGGCGCGGCCGCGGTGCGTTGCTCATCGCAACGTGGGACCCTCCGGGACCGCATAGGCACCGAGCAGCAGCGGCGGCTCTGCGAGCAGATCGAGGCCGGAAAGCCTCGGGTCCTCTTCCGAAACGAAGCCGGCGACCTCGGCCAGCGCTCGCGCAAGCCCGGCCGCACGATCGCGTTCGATCAACACCATTCCCGGAACGAACCCGGCGGCTTGCAGCGCGGCGATCAGCCGGGCCCTGCTCAACTCGGGCGGAAAGGCAAGGCCGAGCAGGCTCTGGTCGTTCGAAGACGGATCAGGGGGAGAGGCGGAAAGCACGAGCGCCGAAAGCGGCGGGCTGCCTTCCGGGCGCGGCGCCCAGAAAGGCAGGCGCGCGATGATATGCGCGCGCGGCGATTCACGTCCGCCGACGGTTTGCCACCATCCACCCACCTGATCCCCCTCGGCCGGAAAGGGCAGGACGGCCACCGCGGCGCCCGTCGCCAGCTCGGCAATCGCGCGCGCCGGAGAGCGATGGACCCTGAGAGGAGTGAGCGCCCCGAAGTGCTCGCGCGCCAGCGCCGCATAGCCCCCCACCCCGTCGGCCTCACAGACGGCCACCAAAAACGCCCCTTGCATCACGGTGGTTCCGGCCAGGAGCTCGCGCCAGATCCGCACGATCGTCGCGCTGGGAAGCGGCCCGTGATGTTGCGCCAGGCGGCGGCGGATGATCTCGGCTTCGCGTCCGGGCCGAAGCGCCGTGCCCATCTTCAGGCGCTGCCGCGCCAGCCGCGCCACCACCTCCGAGCGCTCGATCAGGAGCTTGTGCAGGCCTTCGTCGAGGCGGTCGAGCTCGCCCCGAAGGGCCTCGAGGCCCCATTCGCTAGGTTCAGTCGGCTGATCGTCGGCGGCGGGAACGGAGGCGGGCATGGGCATTCCTTGGGGCAAGGGAATGGATAGCCGAACACCGGCGGGCTGCCTACTGCCCGCCGCGTGTGGCTCGCGGCCTTGCCGGCCCGCCTCGGTCAAGCCTAGAGAGGGCGCATGATCATCGCCGATCCCCGCCCGCTGCTGGCGCACCAGTGCGTGCGCTTCGAAGACGGGCTCTCGCTCGACTGCGGGGTAGAGCTTCGTGAATTGACGGTCGCCTACCGCACCTATGGCCGGTTGAATCGCGACCGAACGAACGCGGTGCTGGTCTGCCATGCCCTGACCGGCGATCAGTACGTGGCCGAAACCCACCCTTTGACCGGCAAGCCAGGCTGGTGGGATGCCGTGGTCGGGCCCGGCAAGCCGGTCGATACGGAGCGCTTTTTCGTGATCGCGGCGAACGTGCTGGGTGGCTGCATGGGTTCCACCGGGCCGCTCAGCATCCGCGATGATCAACGGCCCGAATCCGGGCGCACGCTTCCCTGGGGGACAGACTTCCCGCCGGTGACGATCCGCGACATGGTGCGGGCGCAGAAGCGGCTGATCGAGCGTCTCGGGATCGCGCGTCTCTTCTCCGTGCTCGGGGGCTCGATGGGCGGCATGCAGGTCCTGGAATGGGCCGCCCTTTACCCCGATTGCGTTTTCTCCGCCGTGCCGATCGCGGCTGCCGCCTATCATACCGCGCAGAACATCGCCTTTCACGAGGTCGGGCGGCAGGCAATCTTCGCCGATCCTGACTGGGAGGGCGGCCGCTACTGGGAGCACGGCAAGGTACCGGCCCGCGGCCTCGCGGTGGCGCGAATGGCCGCGCACATCACCTATCTCTCCGAGCAGGCTTTGACGCGCAAGTTCGGGCGCCGCCTCCGCTCCGGGCCCTCGCTCACCCTCTTCGACGATCTCTTCGAGGTGGAGAGCTACCTCCGCCACCAGGGCTCGACCTTCGTCAGCCGGTTCGATGCCAATTCCTATCTCAGCATCACCCGCGCGATGGATTTCTTCGATCTTGCCGCCGAGCACGGCGGCGATCTCGCGCATGCCTTCGCGGGTTCGCGGACGCGATTCTGCGTGATCTCGTTCAGCTCCGACTGGCTGTTCCCGACCGCCCAGTCCCGGGCCATCGCCCGGGCGCTCAACCGGGCCGCCGCGAACGTCAGCTTCGTGGAAGTGGAAAGCGACAAGGGGCACGATGCCTTCCTGCTCGACGAGCCGGCATTCCACCGCACGCTCTCCGGATTTCTCTCCGGCTCGGCAGCGGCGGCCGGGCTCTGATGAACGCTGAACCGCACCTCACGGCGCCGAACGGCATCCGCTACGTCGCCAAGAATCTCAGGCTCGATCTCCGCCTGATCGCCGGAATGATCGCGCCGGATTCCCGGGTGCTCGATATCGGCTGCGGTGACGGCACATTGATCGCCCATCTGGCCCGGGAACGCGGGTGCGACGCGCGCGGCATCGAGATCGACATGGCGGAAGTCGCCGAGGCGGTGGCGCGCGGGCTGGCCGTGATGCACGGCGACGCGGACATCGACCTCGCGCACTATCCCGACCAGGCCTTCGACTATGTGGTGCTCTCGCGCACCTTGCAGGCAGTGGAACGGCCGCGCGAGGTGCTGCGCCAGATGCTGCGCATCGGCGCCCACGCAGTGGTCAGTTTCCCGAACTTCGGTCATTGGCGCGTGCGCTGGCAGCTCTTCTCGCGCGGCCGGATGCCGCTGACGCCGACTTGGGACCGGCCGTGGTACGAGACGCCGAATATCCATCCCTGCACGATCCGCGATTTCTTCGCCCTCTGCGCCGTCGAAGGCTATCGCGTCGAATCCTGGCTCGCCGCCGACCAGGCCGGGATGCGCGCGCCATGGCGCCGCGCGTCGCGTCTGGCCAACCTGTTCGGCGAGCAGGGGGTCTTCGTGCTGCAAAGGACCCCGAACGTGAGGAAGGACAGACCCGCGTGAACGCTGATCGGGTGCTCGATCCAGTCGCCCTGCACGCCCGGCTCTTTACCATCGACACGCATATCGACATTCCCTGGCCGGACCGCGGCGATGCGTTCGGGCCGAGCGCACGGCGGGTCGATCTGGCGAAAATGCAAGCCGGAAGGCTGAAGGCCGGCTGCTTCGCGGCCTATGTGCCGCAAGGACCCCGCGTAGAGGAAGCCGAGCAGGCCGCCTTCGAGCGGGCCCGGGCAATGCTCGCCGCCATTGCCGCGATGGCCGGCAGCCGCGACGGCATCCAGGCGCGGCTTGCGCGCTCGGCCGCCGAGATCGAAACGATTGCGCGCGAAGGCGCGATCGCCATCGTGCCGGCGGTCGAGAACGGATACGCGATCGGCACTGACATCACACGTCTCGACGTGCTCCTCAGCCTCGGCGCGCGCTATCTCACCCTCACCCACAACGGCCATAACGCGCTCGGTGACGCCGCCATCCCGCGCGCCGATCTCGGCGATTCGAAGATGCGGCATGGCGGGCTTTCCGACTTCGGACGGGCCGTGATCGCGCGCATGAATGCGCTCGGCATGCTGGTCGACGTTTCGCACGCAGCGAAGAGCACCATGCTACAGGCCATCGCCGCGTCGCGTTCACCGGTGGCAGCCACGCACTCTTCCGTCCATGCGCTCTGCCCGCATCCCCGCAACCTCGATGACGAGCAGCTCGATGCACTCGCCGAGTGCGGCGGCGTGGTGCAGGTCACGGCAGTGCCGGCCTTCCTGCGCCGCGACGCGAAGGATACCGAGGTCAGCGTGATCGATTTCGCCGACCACATCGATTACGCGGTGCGGCGAATCGGCATCGCCCATGTCGGCATCTCGTCCGATTTCGACGGCGGCGGCGGCTTCCATGGCTGGCACGATGCCTCGGAAAGCGCCAATCTGACCTCCGAACTGCTGCGCCGGGGTTATGACGAGCAGGCAGTGGGGGCGCTCTGGGGTGGCAACTTCCTGCGCGTGATGCGTGCGGCGGAAGCAGAGGCCGGGCGGCACGCTCAATGAACGCCTTCCCGACAGTCGCTCTTCCGGACGGCACGGCCGTGCCGGCGCTCGGCCAGGGCACCTGGCACATGGGAGAGAACGCGAGCAGCGCGGCCGCCGAGGCCTCGGCACTCCGCCTCGGCCTCGATCTTGGCCTCACGCTGATCGACACCGCCGAAATGTACGGTTCGGGCGGCGCCGAGCGCGTGGTCGCGGAAGCCATCGCCGGCCGGCGCGATACGGTGTTCCTGGTCTCGAAGGTGCTGCCGAGCAACGCTTCGGCGCGCGGCACGAAGACGGCTTGCGAGCAGAGCCTCAGGCGCCTCCGCACCGACCGGATCGATCTCTATCTCTTGCACTGGATCGGCAGCATTCCCTTCGAGGAGACCATCGCCGGATTCGAGGCGCTCCGCACCGCCGGCAAGATCCGCCATTGGGGCGTTTCCAACTTCGATGTCTCCGACATGGAAAAACTGGTGAAGATGCCTTCCGGGGCTGCGGCCGCGACCAATCAGGTGCTCTACAATCTCGAAGAGCGGGGAATCGAGTACGATCTTCTGCCCTGGTGCGCCGCGCGCAGGATCCCCGTGATGGCCTATACGCCGCTCGGCCTGGCAGGGCGGCTGCTCCGCTCGCCCGCGCTTGCATCGGTTGCCGCGCGCCACGACGTGACCCCCGCCGCGGTGGCGCTCGCCTTCCTTCTCGCCCGCCCGGGCGTCATCGTCATCCCGAAGGCAGCCCGGGCGGAGCACGTTCGCACCAACGCCGCGGCCGCCTCGCTTCGCCTCGAGGCCGAAGACATCGCCCGGATCGAGGCGGCGCATCCGCCGCCCCGGCGCAAGAAGCCGCTGGCCATCCTCTGATGCTTCCGTCCCCGTTCTGGAAACCTCCGCGCAATCCCCGTAATCTTGGCACTCACGTTGAAGGAGAGCGGTGGATATGGCGCAGTCGTTCGATCGGGCGGCCGAGGATCTCGGCAACATCGTGCACCTGGAACATGTCAACACGCGCGTTCCGGACCAGGGCCTGGCCACCATCTTCTATGTCTCGGGCCTCGGCCTGACGCGCGATCCGTACCTGATGACCGGCGTTGACAACATGTGGGCGAATATCGGCCGGAGCCAGTTCCATTTGCCGACCGGCAAGCCGCAAAGAGTGCGCGGCACAACAGGCCTCGTCCTGCCCGATCGCGCCGCATTGCTGCGCCGCCTCGAGCGCGTGCGAGAGCCGCTTGCCGGGACCGAGTTCGACTTCCGCGAGGAAGAGATGCACGTGCTGGTCACCTCGCCATGGGGCAATCGGATCCGCGTGCACACGCCTGACCGCCGCTTCGGGCGGATCACGCTCGGTCTCCCTTACGTCGCGTTCGATGTGCCGCGCGGCGCTGCTGAAGGCATTGCCCGATTCTATCAGCAGGTGTTCGCAACCCCGGCCTCGGTCGAGCAGGGGGCGGGCGGCCTCACCGCGCGCGCGGTGGTGGGGCCCGATCAGTTCCTCTCCTTCGAGGAGACGGACCGCACCCTGCCGCCGTTCGACGGTCATCACGTGCAGATCTACATCGCCAACTTCTCTCGGCCCTACCGCTGGCTGCTGGAACGGAACCTCATCACCCAGGAGGACGATCAGCACCAGTGGCGTTTCGAGCAGATCGTGGACCCGGAAGATCTGCGCCCGCTCTTCGAAGTCGAGCACGAGGTGCGCAGCATGCGCCACCCCTTCTTCAACCGCCACCTCGTGAACCGGGACCCGGCGCAGACCAACCGCTCTTTTGCGCCCGAGCACGAAAGCTGGCGCTGGGCGATGGCGCAGTAGGTCGGAGAGAGATCCCGGCCGGGCCGGTCGGAACGCAAGCTTGCATTCCCGCCCGGTTGCGGGATCGCGCCCCATCACGAGCGGCGAAACGTGCTGGCCAGCAACGAAAAGAAGCCCGGCCCGCGAACCCCGCGTGAGACGAACCTGCCTTGGCCGGGGTCCACGGCCGCCGGGCCGCGGTTGCTGAGAAGGCGGACCATGCCGACGATCTCCTCCGCTCTCTTGGCATTGCCGGGATCGTTGGCAACCGCTCTCTCCGCGGCGCGCTTGGCCTCGGGCCAGTCCCTGAGATCAAGGAACAGATCGCCTACGCCGGACCAGAACGCCGCATCCCCGGCTCGCCGCTCCATCAGTTCGCTCAGGCGGTCGCGGGCGGCCTCGGCATCGCCGGCCTCGCACAGGGCGCGAGCCAGCGCGAGCTTGGCAATGACATCGTGCGGCGCCGCCGCAAGCCGGCCTTCGGCCGCGGTGCGAACGGCCGCTCTATCCCCCGTCCTGGCAAGAGCGGCAATCGCGCGGGCGACGTTTTCGCGGGTCGATCCAGGGGTGGCAAGCGCCACAAGGCGCATCTTCGCTGCACGCATTTTCCCGCCCGCGACGAGCAGTTCCGCCTCCCTGAGCCTCGGCTCAGGATCGTCCGGCCTGAGCGCGATCGCCCTGCCGATCGCCGCCAGTGCGCGCCCCATTTCGCCGAGCGTTGCGAAAAGATCGGCGAGCCCCGCCCAGAACGCCGGGTCCTTGCTGTCCCGCCGCTCAAGCTCCGCCGCCGCGCGCCGCGCCGCGGCGAGCCCACGTCGGCCGCCATGCTGGGATTGGAGCGCGATCAGCTCCATCCGCGCTGCCATCTGCCAGGCCGCCTCGGCGCCGCCGCCCTGGATCAGCCCCAGCGCACGAGCGAAAAGCTCCTCGGCGCGCGGTGCCTCTCCGGTTCGGCGATAGCGGCTGGCGATCTCGCAAAGGCTTGGCGCGTCATTTCCGATTTGGCGCCGGACACGGCGCAGGTGGATGGCTGCGTCCCTGAGCAACCCGGCCCGTATCAGCCGGTCGGCCAACAGAAGCTGCGGACCGAACTGATCCGCCCGCGCGAAAGCGAGCCGCCCGGCTGCCTTCGCCGCATCCGAATGGAGCCCGACCGCATCGAATGCCGCCACCGCATCGTCGACAAGATCGAGCCGGCCGCCCGGTTGCTCACGGAGCGCCATCAGGTGCGTGAAGGCCTCTTCCTCCTCGCCCCGCTCCAGCAGCAGCACCGCAAGCTGCAAGCGCGAAGCCGCATCGTCCGGTCGCTCTGCCGCCGCGATGCGGGCGAGCGCGAACGCTTCCGATTTCATGCCTGCCTTGCGGAGGATCAGGATCAGCCAGTCGAGCCGGCGGATGCGCGCCTGGTCCGCGACCAGGCGCATGGCCAGTTGCAATGCTTCGTCGCGTTGTCCGTGGCGCTCGAGAGCGATCGCGAGTTCCATCCGCAGATCCGGATATCCCGGCAGCGCTTGGACCGCCTCGCGCCCCGCTTCGACATGTGCTTTCCGCGCCTCGAGCCCGTCATAGAGCAGCAGCACCCGCCGCCATAGCACCGCATCCGGGTCGATGATCTTGCGCGCTTCGTCGAGATGGGCGAGCGCCTCGGCCAGGCGTTCGGAATTCGTCCTGTCCTCCGTCAGCGCGGCCGCCAGCATGACGAGGTTCTCCGCCGTCGGCGCTTCCCCGGCCAGCGAGCGGAACACGCCGACCGCTTTCTCCTTTTCGCCCGCGGAATGGAGCAGTTGGCCGAGCCGCATGCGCCGGGTGATCTGTTCCTGCTCGGGCCAGATCAGGCCAAGAATCACGGCCGCGCTCGCCACGTCCCCCATCTCGAAGCGGATCACCGCGTCCTCGAAACGGAACGCCGCATGTCTCTGCACCTCGGCAGGCGCGCGGCCCATCATTTCGATTGTTTTGGCATCACCATGGATGCGGCGCCAGCAATCGATATAGCGCACCCATGGCCCGACCGCGGTCTGCGCACCGAGATGGATCCGGGCGAGCGCCGATTCGGCTTCCTCGCGCTGGCCGCAGTTGAGCAGTGCCGCCACCTCGGCGATCTGCCAGATCACCGCGTCCGGGGTCAGCACCAGTACGTTCTGCACGGTGTGCAGGATTTGTCGCGTCGCCGCCGGCCGCCTTCCGGTCAGGCTCACGGCACGGCTCTCCCAATAAACCAGCGTGTTTTTGCGCGTGCTCCTGATCATGCCGCGCAGGTCCGCTGCCTTGCCGGTGCCGGCACCGATCAGGCGGTGCAGGAAGCGCTCGGCAATGCGTCCTTCGGCGATCGAACGGATGGAAGCATGGCCGGTGAAAGGCAGGACAAACCGCTCGACCGGACCGAGGGCTGCGATCTGCTCCGCGTGTTTCCGATCGACGGTCCAGAAATTGTCGTACAGAACATGATTTTCCGGAGCCAGATCCGCCGCGCGGATGCGCATGTCTCCGTTCCTGGCCCGGTCGTAATAGCGGACATAGCGGGAATCGAACCGGGCGACGTCGGTGGGATTGATCGAGATTTGCGGGCTGAAGGCGATCGCGGCATCCACTCCGAGCAGGGCGCCGTATTTCAGGGCCGCATACCCGCCCATCCCGGCGCCGTATGAGACCAGGCGTTCGCCCTTCGTGCGCAGAAGCCCGGGGCGAATGGCGGCCACCGCGCGCCGCATTTCCTCTTCCGGGAACCAGTCCGGCATGGCCGCTACGAAGCCGATCGCCCCATATCCGCATGCGGCGAAGAATCCGTCGCTCCAGAAATTTGTGCCCTGCATGCGGTACAAAAGATGGCTGAAGCTCGCGAAGCGGATCGCGGACTTAAGACCGTTGCCGACCACCCGGAGCGTTTCGGATTCGTACAGGATCTGCGGCGAAGAACCGCTCACCCGCGACTCACCGCGGTACCCTCTCGCGTGCGAGGGCAGCGGCCACGGCATCGGAAACGATCGCCTGCGCCGCCCCCTTCTGTTCCTTGAGTCCTTCGATGACGCCCAGGCGATCCGCCTCCGGCCGGTTCTGGCTCATCTTCCACTTGCCATCGAGCCGGGTGATCGCCAGCCGGAACCCGACGATGCCCTTGAGCTGTGAAGCAATGAAATCCGCCGGCGCGTCGCTGACTGCCCACGGCGCCGGGAAGGCGCCCTCGTGGGTCGCGGTGAGCCGGGTCACCAGCGCTCGCAATTCCTCCCGATCGTCGAAGAAGACGAGCCGGCCATAGGCATGCACGGCAACGTAGTTCCAGGTCGGCACAACCTTTCCGGTCTCGCGCTTCGTCACATACCAGTTGGGGCTGATATAGGCGTCCGGGCCGGGGAAGATGGCGAGCCCCTCGACCTCCGCCGCCTTGCTGCGCCATTGCGGGTTGGCCCGCGCGATATGACCGAGCAGCGTTCCGTTCGTGCCCTCTGCCTCATCCAGCAGCATCGGCACGTGGCTGGCGATGATTCCTTCGGGACCTTCGCTGATGAGAATGGCCAGGCCCGTTGCGCGAATGGCGGCCCGCAAGACCTCGGGGCGGTCTTCGCGGAACGCTGGGGGCACGTACACTTCGATCTCTCCGCCTCACAGAACGAACCGAGAATGCCAGAGCGGGCGTGACGGGCAAGTGACAAAAGCGCGCCCCACACATCCTCCCAGCGGGAGGAAGGGAAATGTGGGGGCTGCCGGCCCGCCGGAAGGCGCACCGTCGGGGAGTAACCGGACCCGAACGCGCACGGATCGCTCGCGCCCGGAGCGCCGGGCGGCAAACCTGTCGCTTGCCGCTGCGGCAATCGCGCGTTCAAGTGGGCCGGGAAAGCGCTACTCCGCAGTCGAGAAGAGGAACCGAATGCCGCCCAGGACGACGCCTGAAGACCCTCCGGCAGCCGGAGCTTACGACAAGCTCCCGACGCTCGTTCTGCAGGGCGGCGGCGCCCTCGGCAGCTATCAGGCCGGCGTCTATCAGGCTCTTGCCGAGGCCGGGTTACTGCCGGAGTGGGTGGCCGGCACTTCGATCGGTGCCATCAACGCCGCCATCATTGCCGGCAATGAACCCACCGGACGCCTGGCGCGCCTCGCCGAGTTTTGGGAGACGATCACCGCCCCTTCGGCAAACTGGCCGGAATGGCCCGACACCCTGTTCGGCGACATGCATCAGCAGGCCGGTGCCCTCTCCGCCCTCTTCTTCGGCCAGCCGGGATTCTTCGAACGCTGGGCCCCGGCATCCTGGATCCGAAGCGGCTTCCCGCCGAGCTGGTACGACACCGGCCCCCTGCGCCCGACGCTCGAGCGATTGGTCGATTTCGACCGCATCAATGCCGGCAAAACGCGGCTGAGTGTCGGCGCCGTGAACGTGTGCACCGGGAACATGGTCTATTTCGACAGTCGCGAGATGAAGATCCGGCCGCAACACGTATTGGCAAGCTCGGCCCTCCCGCCCGGATTCCCGGCAGTGGAGATCGATGGAGAGTTCTACTGGGATGGTGGCCTCTATTCCAACACACCGCTCGAACATGTGCTCTCGTACTATCCGAGACGCAGCCGGCTCGTCTTCCAGGTGGACCTCTTCCCCGCCCGCGGAACCGTCCCGCGCACGATGGACGAGGTACTGGAACGAACCAGCGACATCCGCTATTCGAGCCGCACCCGCACCGTCACCGACGAGCTGCATACCCTTCACGATATCCGCCACAACCTCAACCTTCTGCTCGAATCGCTGCCGGAGTCGTTGAAAGACCAGCCGGCCGCAAGAGCCTTGAGTGAGATCGCCTGCGTGACAACGATGGATATCGCGCAGATCATTTATCGTCCGCACCAGCCGCAGGGAGCGACCAAGGATTTCGCGTTCAGCAGCCGCACGATGCGTGAGCGCTGGAAGCAGGGGGTGGCGGATGCGCGCCGCACGATCGAAGAGGCACCCTGGCTCGCCCCCTCGCGTCCCGAGATCGGCGTGCGCGTCTTCGACGTGACCGGCTAGACCCGTGTCGGGCTGACTGTGCAGCCCGACACGGGTCTCGCGCTTTATTCGAGCCCGCGATTCACGCCCTCCGACGATTCCGCCTCGGGCGATCGCGGGCAAGGCGCGCTCTCGATCCGACGAAGCAGAGCGTGTTCAGCCGAACTGAGCAGGCTCCCGGGCCTCAGTCCGGCGTGAACATCGGCAACGCCGCGCCGCCCTCCGCCGGCTTGAAGACGAGACGTACCGTCATGCCGATGCGAAGCGACGCGAAATCGCAATCGACGATATTGGTCAGCATCGTCGGACCTTCTTCCAGCGTGACATACGCGATCGCGTAGGGCACCGGCGCGCGCTGCATGACGCTGAATGAATAGATCGACCCCTTGCCCGAAGCCGCCTGCCATTCCAGCCGATCGCTGAAGCAGAAGGGGCAGAGCGCGCGCGGATAATGATGCGCCCGCCCGCAGGCAGTGCAACGCCTGAGCAGCAGCACGCCCTTCTTCGCCGCCTCCCAATAGGGGCTGGTCTCCGGATTCGCCTCGGGTGCGGGCAGCTTGCGAATGCTCACCCCTTTTACTCCCGCTCCAGAATGAGGGTCGCGCTGCCATGGCGCGAGCCGAGCACGCCGCCCGTCCCCTGCGCCAGCGCCAGCGCGCAGTCTTTGACCTGCACGGCGGGATGCGCCTCGCCGCGCAACTGCCTGACCGCCTCGATCACTTTTGTCATGCCGCCACGATTGGCGGGATGATTATTGCAGAGCCCGCCGCCGTCCGTATTGAAGGGAAGTTTTCCCACCCCGGAGATCAGGTTCCCGTCGGCGACGAATCGCCCCCCTTCTCCCTTCGCGCAGAACCCGAGATCCTCGATCTGCATCAAGACGGTAATAGTGAAGCTGTCATAGATCGAAGCGTACCGGATGTCCGCCGGTTTCACCCCGGCTTCGGCAAAGGCGCGCGGTCCTGACCAGCTTGCGCCGCTGAAGGTGAGATCGACGTCCCCGCCAAACTGGCCCTTCGGCGCCTCGCCGGCGCCGATGATCTTCACCCGCGGGCGGTTGAGATTCTTCATGACTTCCGGGGCAACGACGACCAGGGCGCCGCCGCCGTCACTGATCACGCAGCAATCGAGCCGATGCAGCGGCGAAGCGACGATCGGCGATTCGATCACGTCCTTCACGCTGACGACATCGCGCAGCACCGCGTTCGGATTGTGCTGCGCGTGCTGCGAAGCGGCGACCTTGATCCAGGCAAGCTGCTCGCTCGTCGTGCCGTACTGATACATGTGGCGCATCGCGCACATCGCGTACATGTTCACCACTGTCGGCCCGTACGGAAATTCGAACTGCAGATCCGGCTGCGCCGGATTTCCCTGGCGCGGCGCCGTGCCGGTTGCCATGCCCTCGCTTTTCGGCCGTCCGGCAAGGGTGATCAGCGCGACGCTGCACTTGCCAAGGGCGATCGCTTCGGCTGCGTGCGCCACGTGCACCAGATAGGAAGAGCCGCCGGTCTCCGTCGAATCGACGTGGCGCAGCCGGAGATTGAGATAATCCACCAACGAAAGCGGCCCCATCCCCGGTGCGTCGCCGGCGCAGAAATAGCCGTCTACGTCGTCCTTGCTGAGGCCGGCATCTTCGAGAGCGCCCTTGGCGCATTCGGCATGAAGCTGCGCAACCGACTTGTCGGGGGCATTGCGGGTCGGGTGCTCGAACGCGCCGGCAACATAAGCCTTTCCCTTGATCGTCATGCGCCCTGCCACCTCGCGCCACTTCAAGAACGCCAGCCCGCGATCGCCCGAGGCGGAATCGTCGGAGGGCGTGAATCGCGGGCTCGAATAAACCGCGCGCCGAGTGTCAAGGCAAGGCCCATGCTCTGCCCCGCGTGCCAAGCGGGCCGCGGGTTGACACCCCATCCGCCATCAGGGATGGCTCTCGGCCGCAAACTCCCTCATCTTTCGGAGAAACGGATGTCAGGTCTTTCGGCGTTTCCGATTGCCGCGCGCTGGCCGGCGAAACACCCGGACCGTCTGCAACTCTACTCCCTGCCGACTCCGAACGGGGTCAAGATCTCCATCATGCTGGAGGAAACAGGCCTGCCATACGAGGCCCATCGGATCGATATCGGGGCCAACGAATCGTGGACGCCAGAATTCCTCTCTCTCAATCCGAACGGCAAGATCCCGGCGATCATCGACCCGAACGGGCCGGGCGGCGCGCCGCTCGGCCTCTTCGAGTCAGGCGCCATCCTGCTCTATCTTGCCGAGAAGACACGCATGTTCCTGCCGGCGGATGCTGCACGCCGCTACGAGACCATCCAGTGGGTCTTCTTCCAGATGGCGTTCATCGGCCCGATGTTCGGCCAGCTCGGCTACTTTTACAAGTTCGCCGGCCGGGAGATCGCCGACAAGCGTCCGCTCGAGCGCTACCGCGACGAGACCAGGCGCCTGCTCGGCGTTCTCGAAGGAAGGCTCGATGGCCGGAGATGGATCATGGGCGATGAATACACGATCGCCGATATCTCCATGTTCGGCTGGGTGCGCAATCTGATCGGCTTCTACGAAGCGCGTGAGCTGGTCGATTACGATCGATTGCAGCATGTCCCCGCCTGGCTGGAACGCGGCCTGGCGAGGCCCGCCGTGCAACGTGGCCTCGCGATCCCACCCCGCCAGTGACGGCCGCAAATGCCCGGCCGATCATCATCCCGCCCGCGGTCCGAAGGTGAACAGCAATGTCCCGCATGAGCACAGCCGAAGCGGTGGTCGAAAGCCTGATCCGCCATGGCATCACGACGGTGTTCGGCCTGCCGGGCGTACACAACGATCCGTTTTTCGACGCGCTGCATCGCGCCTCGGATCGCATCCGCATGGTGCACACGCGCCACGAGCAGGGGGCGGCCTATATGGCGCTCGGCGCTGCTCTCGCCTCCGGCAAGCCGCAGGCTTTCGTGGTCGTGCCCGGCCCGGGAATGCTGAATGCGGCCGCCGCCCTTCTCACCGCGTACTCGATGGACGCGCCGTTGCTCGCGCTGTTCGGCCAGATCCCCCAGGCGGCGATCGATCGCGGGTTCGGCCATCTGCACGAAATCCACGACCAGCTTGGCGTGCTCCGCCATTTCACGAAACATGCCGCGCGCATCGGCCATCCCTCGGAGGCCGGCGAACGCGTGGCGGAGGCGTTCTTCATCGCCTGCTCGGGCCGCCGGCGCCCGGTGGCGCTGGAATGCGCGATCGATGTCTGGGGCCAGGTGGGCGAGAGTGAAATCCCTGACCCGCGCCCGCCCGCCACGCCTCCGCTCGATCACGATGCGCTGGCGAACGCGGCGCACATTCTTGCCCGCGCGAAAAAACCGCTGATCGTGGTCGGTGGTGGCGCGACGGATGCCGGCGCCGAGGTCGCGGCGGTCGCTGAAACCCTCGAGGCGCCGGTCGTTTCCTATCGCCGCGGCCGCGGCATCATCCCGACTTCGCACCGGCTCGCCCTTTCGTTCCCGGAAGGACATCGTGTGTGGCCGGAGGCCGATGTCGTGCTCGCCGTCGGCACGCGGTTGTTCCCCTATCAGACCGCCTGGGGCCTCGATGAGAATCTCAGCATCGTGCGCATCGATATCGACCCCGGGGAGATTGAGCGCTACCGCCCTCCCGCCGTCTCGGTGGTGGCCGACGCGGCGCCGGCACTGCGCGCCATGTTGCCGCTGTTGCCGCACGCACCCAGGCCGCGGCGCGACGCCGAGCTGGCTCCGCACCGCGCCTGGTTTGCCGCCGAGCTTGCGAAGCGCGCGCCGCAGATGGCTTATCTCTCGGCGATCCGGGCGGCACTGCCCGAGGACGGGATCTTCGTTGAAGAGGTGACCCAGCTCGGCTTCGCTGCCCGCCTCGGCTTTCCCGTGTTCGGACCGAGACTGCATCTTTCGCCGGGCTACCAGGACAATCTCGGCTGGGGCTACGGTGCCGCGCTCGGCGCCAAGATCGCCCGGCCGGACAGGCCCGTGGTTTGCGTTATCGGCGACGGCGGCTTTCTTTACCAGGCGAACGAGCTTGCAACCGCCGTGCGCCACGGCATCGCCGCCGTCGCGGTCGTGCTCGACGATGGCGCCTTCGGCAATGTGCGCCGCATCCAGGAGGAGCGATACGGCAACCGCCTGATCGCCTGCGATCTCAGCAACCCGGAGTTCGTTGCATACGCGCAAAGTTTCGGCGCACTCGGCTGGCGCGCGACGACGCCCGAAGAACTCGAATCGGCACTGCGTGAGGCGCTGGCCCGCAACAAGCCGGCGCTGATCCACGTGCCGGTCGGCCCGATGCCCGACATCTGGGACCTGATCATCCGCCCTCGCGTGCGCGGATTCTGACTTTCGACCCGGCTACAACCGGCGCACCCATATGTCGAGCAGCGCGGCGCGCCGCTCCTCGCGCACGGCATGGAAGGCGCGGGCAAGTGCCAACTCCATCTCTTCCGGTTGCCTGACGGTCAAGGCAAAGGCGCCGCCGGCGGCGGCTGCGATCGCGCCATAATCGGGCGGCGGATCGAAGGCGATGTCGAGATCGTTGGCGCGGCTCGCGTATCCATCCGGATAGAGGGCCAGCATCGAGAGCTTCGGTGCGCGCCAGCCACGGTTATTGAGCACGAGGGTGAGGAACGGCGTCCTGTAGTGGCGCGCCATCCAATGCACCGACGCGGGTTGCGAAAAAAGATAGCTGCCGTCCCCGGTGATCGCGACGAGGGTCTTTTCCGGCGCCGCCAGCTTCGCCCCGATCGCAGCACCCCCGTGCCAGCCGAGCGAGCCGCCGCCGCTTGCGAACACCGATCCGGCAGGCCGTGCGCCGAGATGCTCGATGACCAGCGGGTAGGAGGTGATCGCCTCGTTCAGCACGATCGTTTCTTCGTCGATATGACGACGCAGCGCGGCGATGGCGAATTCGGGCGTGATCTCCCCGCCTGCCGCCTGCTCCCGCTCCGCCAGCCACCGCGCATGCTCGGCGTGCCTCAGGCGAAGGCGCGTGCGCCGCGCGGCGATCCGTTCCTCGTCGATCCGCGCTTCGATGAGACGGCGATTGATCGCGGCAAGCACGCTCGCCGCGTCGGCACGGAAGTGAGCGCGGGCCGGAATGTGCCAGAGCGGCATGCGCTCCTTCAGCGGATCGACGTCGATATGATAGATGGAGGCCTCCGGGCCGGGGCGGTTCACGGTCGGGATCCACGGCACGTCGCTCTCGATCACCAGCACGAAATCCGCCTCGGCCAGCGCCTCGTTCTGCTTCGGTTCGCTCCATTGCACGCCGGCCCAGGCCGGATCGTCGCTCGGAAAATTCATCGCCGACGGCACCGATTCCAGGACGCCGATCGCGAGCCGCCGGGCGAGTGCTACGAGTTCGCCGACCGCCTCCGGGTTCCGGCCGAGATGGGAGGTGACGACGAGCGGCCGCTTTGCAGCGAGCAGGCCGGCGATCAGCCGCTCGAGATCGGCCTCTCTGATGGTAGCGGGCGAAACCGGCGGAAAATCTCCACCCGCTCCGCCTTGGCGCGGAACTGCCTCCTCCAGCACTTCGCGTGCCACCGTCAGATACACCGGGCCTTTCGGATCGCTGGCAGCAATCTGCAGCGCGCGGCGGATGATCTCTCCCGCATTGCGGCCGGAGCGGATTTCGTTCTCGTATTTCACGTAGCCGCGCACGATGCCGCGCTGATCGGGCACATCCTGCAGCCAGTGGATGAACTCGTTCCGGCTGCCGCGAAGCTCTCCCTCCTGAGTGAACGGTGTGAGGCCGGCCAGGATCAGCGCCGGCGCGCGCCCGCGCGCGGCGTTGTGGACGGCGCCAGCCAGCGCTTGCGTCCCGCATTCGACATGCACCAGCACGGCCTCGGCATGCCCGGTGAGCAGCGCCGCACCATGGGCGGCGCTGAGCGCCACCATCTCGTTCGGGCAGGTGATCACGGCGGGTATCGGGCGGCCACTGGCCCGTGCCGCCGCCAGCGCCTCGATCAGGGCCGGATGGTCCGAGCCGAAATTGGCAAACAGGAACGAGACCCCGGCTTCCACCAGGGTCTCCAGAATGACGGTTGCGGTGGTGGTGGTCTGGCCGGCGGTCAAGCCTTGCTATCCTCTTTCTGCTGGACCCGGATCGGGACCTGCAGGAAGGCGGCGGCGCGATAGACGGCGGGGTCTTTCGCTTCCCAGCAATAATAGCCGCGGCAGTCGGTGGGCCGCGCCGGATAGACCGAGCAGCGTCGCCGCGAATCGAGGAACTGGCAGGCGGCGAGCTCGGACTTGATGTGCTTCTTGCCCCGCCTGGTGCGTTCGACGATGTGCTTCTCCTCGAACTCGCGCTTGCTGAGGCCGAGGAATTTGGCGAGCCTCCGGATGTCGTAGTCGCTCACTTCGACGTAGCCGGCGATCTTGCAGCAGAAGCTCGGGCAGCGGAGGCAATCCAGGGGCCGGGGCTCTTCACTCATGGTGCGAGTTTAGGGCGGATCGGCGGGGCGGGAAATCACCGCGGCATCCGGGCCCGCGATCATGGGAGCGGGGGAGCCATTGGAGCAAGGAAAACCGCGATGGGCGCCGGCTTGCGCCTCCGGTCCTGCTCAGCGAGGCCGCTGATAACAGCGCGGGAACAGCGGGCGCGGCGGTGCGCGGGGCGGGTTTTCTCCCGTGCTACCAGGGCTTAGGGGGCGGGTGGAACAGCGAGCGGAACAGCGAGGTAACAGTGAGGTAACAGCGGGTTCTTTTGCAGATCCCGTTACGGGCTCTCTTTGGGCGGCAAGGGCGGCGCCGGGGCCGGGTAGAACATCGGCGCCGTCTGATGGAGTCCGGGTGTGTGTTCGCGCTCATGCGCATCGTGCCCGGCGCTGTGGTGGCCGGGAGCGAGCGGATCCGGTGGGCGTGAATCCCAGCCCATCACGCGACCCTGACGATCTTGTGCCGCCTGAAATCGACGTGAATGACCTCATGCGGCCGAGGTGCAGCCAATGCGGCCCACCACGCGAGCGGAAAGTAGTATGCCGGCCACAGACCGATGTACCACCATGACATGACATCATTCTCCTGTCGCGCAGGCTGGTTTCGCCAAACCGCCGATTCCTGTTCGTGGAACCTGGTGCGGCCGATGCTAAAGTGGTTGTGCGGCATGGCATTTCTGCGCCGCCTTTGCGGCAATCGCGGGGAATTTTCCGATACCGAAATTGTCATATTCGGTCATGTCGTGCGGCGATTGCCGGCCCCGTTGCTTCAGATCGAATGCTTAGTTTCGTGCAACGATCTGCGAGGAAGGGCGCCTGGCTTTGCCGGTACGCTCACGCCAGGAGCCATCGTCGCCTGCGGAGTTGATTGCGAATGAGAAACGGATGCCCGGCGGGGGAAATGGCGGATCGTGGTCAACCGCCCCTTGGGGCGTGGGTGGCCATTTGCCAGCATGGCGTCGGGGCGTTGACGAGGGAACGAGGCGATGGCCAAGTTGATAGCCGGCAACTGGAAGATGCACGGGCTTTCCGCCGAGGCCGCAGCGCTCGCCTCTGCGCTGAAGGAAGGCGCCAGTCCGGTTGCGGGCGTGCGGGCGGAGTTGCTCGTCTGCCCGCCCTTTACGGCACTGGCCACGGTTGGCGCGGTGCTGCGGGATTCACCGATCGCGCTCGGTGCCCAGGACTGCCACCCCGCACCTTCCGGCGCGCACACGGGTGACGTTTCGGCACCGATGCTGAAGGACCTTGGCGCCCGCTTCGTCATCCTCGGCCATTCCGAGCGCCGTACGGGGCATGGCGAATCGGATGCGCTGGTGCGGGCCAAGGTCGCCTCCGCCATCGCCGCCGGGCTCATACCGATCGTCTGCGTGGGCGAGAGTCTCGCCGAACGCGAGGCAGGCCGCGAAGAAGCAGTGGTCAGCGCACAACTCGCCGCCAGCCTCAGCGACGACTTTGCCGCCGCTTGCGGAACCGTCGCCTATGAGCCGGTATGGGCGATCGGCACCGGCCGCACGCCCACCGCGCAGCAGATCGCGGCGATGCACGCGCTGATCCGGGCCGGCCTCGCGGCCCGCTTCGGCGCCGCCGGCGGCGACCCCCTGATCCTCTATGGCGGCTCGGTGAAGCCCGACAACGCCGCCTCCATCCTGGCACTCCCCGAGGTCGGCGGCGCCCTGGTCGGCGGCGCGAGCCTCGTTGCGGCGGATTTCCTGGCCATTGCCGCGGCCGCCTGAGGCCACGGCTTTGGGCCGGCTTTGCACGGCGGCGCCGGGGCGGTTAGAACCGCGCCCCGAACCGGGCAGGGCTGATGGCCACCATCCTTCTCATCATCGAACTCTTCGTCACCCTGGCCCTGATCGGCATCGTGCTGATCCAGCGCAGCGAAGGCGGAGGCCTCGGCATCGGCGGCGGCCAGGGCATGGGCAGTTTCATGGGCGGGCGCGGCACCGCCAACCTGCTCACCCGCACCACCGCCATCCTGGCGGCCGCTTTCATGGGACTGGCCCTGGTGCTGGCCATTCTCGGCCGCGGCGGCACCCCGACCTCGATCCTCAACGCACCCCCGCCGCCCCCCGCGCACAGCGCGACCGCCCCGGCCGCACCGCACCCTGGCGCCCCGCACCCTGGCGCCCCCTTGGCCCCGCTGCCGGTCGCGCCGCTCACGCCCGCCCCGACGGCGCCGATCAATCCGCTCCCGGCCACCCCGGCCGCCCCGACCACTCCTTCGGTGCCGACCAGGTAGGCCAATCGCGGCTCAGTCGCCCCGGGTTTCCGGGACTCGGACGAGCGGTCTATACTGGCCGCCCATGACGCGGTTCGTGTTCGTCACCGGCGGCGTGGTTTCCTCTCTCGGCAAAGGCATCGCCACCGCCGCCCTCGGCGCCCTCCTCCAGGCCCGCGGCTACTCGGTCCGGCTTCGCAAGCTCGATCCCTATCTCAACGTCGATCCGGGCACGATGAGCCCCTACCAGCATGGCGAAGTCTATGTCACCGACGACGGCGCGGAAACCGATCTCGATCTCGGCCATTACGAGCGCTTCACCGGCGTGCCCGCGACCCGCGCCGACAACGCCACCACCGGGCGCATCTATTCCGAGGTGATCGCGCGCGAGCGGCGGGGCGATTATCTCGGCGCCACCGTGCAGGTGATCCCGCACATCACCGACGCGATCAAGGAAGCCATTGTCCGCGACACGCAAGGAATCGAGTTCGCGCTGATCGAGATCGGTGGCACCGTCGGCGATATCGAAAGCCTGCCCTTCCTGGAGGCGATCCGCCAGCTCGGCAACGAACTCGGCCCGGCCGGCGCGATGTTCATCCACCTGACCCTGGTGCCATATATCCCTTCCGCCGGCGAGCTGAAGACCAAACCCACCCAGCATTCGGTCAAGGAGCTGCTCGGTGTCGGCATCCAGCCGCACGTGCTGCTCTGCCGCTCGAACCGCCCGATCCCGGTTGCCGAGCGGCGCAAGATCGCGCTCTTCTGCAATGTCGGACCCGATGCCGTGATCCCGGCGCTCGACGTCGATACCATTTATGCGGTGCCGCTTTCCTACCATGCGGAGGGGCTCGATCGCGAAGTGCTGCGCCATTTCGGCCTGGCAACAGACCGGGAACCCGATCTCTCGCGCTGGCGGCGCATCGTCAGCGCCATGCGTGCGCCCGAAGGCGCGGTCCGGATCGCCGTCGTCGGCAAATACACGAACCTCCTCGACAGCTACAAATCCCTGGCCGAGGCGCTCGTGCATGGCGGCATCGCCAACCGCGTCAATGTCGAGCTGGACTGGGTGGACAGCCAGATCTTCGAGCAGCCGGACACGGTGGCGCGACTCGAAGGGGTACACGGAATCCTCGTCCCCGGCGGCTTCGGCGAACGCGGCACGGAAGGCAAGATCGCGGCCGTGCAGTTCGCCCGCGAGCGGCAGGTGCCCTTCCTGGGGATTTGTTTCGGAATGCAAATGGCAGTGATCGAGGTGGCACGCAATCTCGCCGGCCTCGCCGATGCCTCCTCGACCGAATTCGGCCCCTGTGCCAACCCGGTCGTCGGCCTGCTCACGGAATGGGCGCACGGCAACGAGGTCGAGCGCCGCGCCGCCGGCGGCAATCTCGGAGGCACGATGCGGCTGGGCGCCTATCCCGCGCTGCTGGCCGACGGCTCTCTCATCCAGAGCGTGTATGGCGGCAAGCAGCAGATTTCCGAACGCCATCGCCACCGCTACGAGGTCAATATCCACTACCGCGACGCGCTGGAGGCCACGGGTCTTCGCGTCTCCGGCATCTCGCCCGATGGCGTGCTGCCCGAGATCATCGAATATCCAGACCACCCGTGGTTCATCGGCGTGCAATACCATCCCGAGCTGAAATCGAAGCCTTTCGCCCCGCACCCGTTGTTCCGGGGTTTCATCGGTGCCGCCGTCGCGCAAGCCCGCCTTGTCTGAAAGCCGAACCATCACCATCGGCGATGTCAGGCTCGGCAATCATCTGCCGATGGTGCTGATCGCCGGCCCCTGCCAGATCGAATCCCGCGCCCACGCCCTCGAAGTTGCCGGCGCACTCGCGGAGATGACGCGGGCGGCGGGAATGCCGCTCATCTACAAATCGAGCTTCGACAAGGCGAATCGCACCAGCCTTGGCGCCGCGCGCGGCGTGGGCCTGGCCCAGGGGCTCGAGATCCTGGCCGAGATCCGCACCCGTTTCTCGATTCCCGTGCTGACCGACGTGCACGAGAGCGGGCAATGCGGACCCGCCGCGGAGGCGGTGGATGTGCTGCAAATCCCGGCTTTCCTTTGTCGCCAGACCGATCTCCTGCTCGCTGCGGGCGCGACCGGCCGCGCCGTCAACGTGAAGAAGGGCCAGTTCCTCGCGCCCTGGGAGATGGCGCAAGTGGCGGCCAAGATCGCGAGCACCGGCAATCAGCAGATCCTGCTCACCGAACGTGGGGCAAGCTTCGGCTACAATACCCTGGTGAACGATTTCCGCGCCCTGCCGATCATGGCGGAGACCGGCTATCCCGTCGTTTTCGATGCGACCCATTCGGTGCAGCAGCCGGGCGGACGGGGCACGAGTTCCGGGGGCGAGCGCCGCTTCGCCCCCATCCTCGCCCGCGCGGCGCTGGCCGTCGGGGTGGCGGCCCTCTTCATGGAAACCCACCCCGACCCCGACCATGCGCCCTCCGACGGGCCGAACATGGTCCCGCTCGCCGACATGCCGGCGCTGATAGCGGTTTTCCGTCGTTTCGACGCCCTGGCGAAGCAACCCGCCTGAACCTCCCGGTGCCGGGCAAGCGGAACCTTGCCATTCCGCCGCCGCACCGAGTACGGTTCGCCCCGCCAACGCTGACGGGCCGCGCCTTTCACCGGCGCGGCCCGAGGGTGAGAGAGGAGAAAACCATGGGCCGTCGCTTCCTGGTGCTGCGGGCCTTTTCGCTAATCCTGCGGATCGTCGGCTGGCTCCTGGTCATCGCCGGCCTCATCGCCTTCGTCGTCGGTGTGGTGACACTGGTCCGTGCCGCCGCCGACGCGGAGACCGCACATGACATGCTGGCCGGCGGATTCGCGACCATCATCGCCGGCCTCATCTTCGTGCTGTACGGCGAAATCATCGAGGTCTTCTTCGACATCGAGGCGAACACGCGCCGCACGGCCGAACTGATCGAGCGGCTGGCCGCCAGCCAGCCGCCGGCCGGCCGCGGCAGTGCGTGACCCGGCCGCGATGCCTCCTTCCGGCGCCGCGACCGGACCCGCCACCGCTGCCCGGCTCGAAATCCGCCAGGGCGACATCGCAAGCCAGCCCGATCTCGAGGCGGTCGTGAACGCCGCCAATTCCGCGCTCGCCCCGGGTGGCGGCGTGGCCGGGGCGATCCATCGTGCCGCCGGGCCCGGGCTTTACGCCGAATGTCGGCCGCTGGCGCCGATCCGCCCCGGCCAGGCAGTGATCACGGGCGGGCACCG
The DNA here is from genome assembly GCA_030041375.1 of Acetobacteraceae bacterium. GTDB lineage: Bacteria > Pseudomonadota > Alphaproteobacteria > Acetobacterales > Acetobacteraceae > JAKAWQ01. The sequence goes on along the minus strand of JASHOA010000051.1, from coordinate 23,076 downwards.
GCTTCCCAACCGCTTCGTCATCCACTGTCTCGGCCCGGTCTTCGGCGTGGATGAGCCGTCCGCCGAGCTTCTCGGCGCCTGCTATACCAACGCACTCGACCTTGCCGAGCAGCACGCCGTCCGCTCGCTCGGCTTTCCGGCCATCTCCACGGGCATCTTCGGCTATCCGATGGATCAAGCGGCGGCGGTCGCACTCACTGCCGTCTCCCGGCGCCTGCCCAGGCTCAGAACGTTACGCCTGGTGTGCTTCGTCCTCTGGAGCGAGTTCGACCGCCGGCTGCATGAGGCAGTCCTCGCTTCACTTCCGACCGGCCCTTGCCCGCGCGGTTAGAGCCGCGCTTTATCGGCCTCATCCAGCCGGAGCATGGCCATGGCCGCAATCGTCGATATTTCCGCGCGCGAAATTCTCGATTCGCGCGGGAATCCGACAGTCGAGGTCGAGGTGACGCTCGATTCCGGCACTGTCGGCCGCGCTGCGGTGCCTTCCGGAGCCTCGACCGGCGTTCATGAGGCCCTGGAACTGCGAGACGGCGATGCGGCGCGCTTCGGCGGCAAGGGCGTTCGCCAGGCCGTTGCCAATATCGAGGGCGAGATTTTCGACGCGCTCTCCGGCATGGATCCGACCGAGCAGGTGAAACTCGACGAGATCCTGATCGATCTCGATGGCACGCCGAACAAATCGCGCCTCGGCGCCAACGCCCTCCTCGGGGTCTCGATTGCGCTCGCCAAGGCGGCCGCCGCCGAACACGGCCTGCCCCTCTTCCGCTATATCGGCGGCAGCTACGCACGCCTTCTTCCGGTGCCGATGATGAACATCCTGAACGGCGGCCGGCACGCCGACAACCCGATCGACTTCCAGGAATTCATGATCATGCCGCTCGGCGCCGGCACCTTCGCCGAGGCGCTGCGCATGGGTGCCGAGATCTTCGCCGCGCTCAAGAAGGCGCTCGCCGCCGCCGGCCATAATACCAACGTGGGGGACGAAGGCGGCTTTGCCCCCAACCTCGCCTCGGCGGATGCCGCCCTCGCTTTCATTGCGCGCGCCTGCGAGGCGGCCGGCTACCACCCGGGCACCGATGTCGCATTCGCCCTCGATCCGGCTGCCAGCGAATTCTATCGCGACGGAAGCTACGTGCTCGCGGGCGAAAGCAAGACGCTGGATGCCGAAGGGCTGGTCCGCCTGCTCGAAGAACTCGTCTCCCGCTACCCGATCGTCTCGATCGAGGACGGCTGCGCCGAGGATGACTGGGAAGGCTGGACGCTGCTCACGGCAAGGCTCGGCAAGCGCCTTCTCATCATCGGCGACGACATTTTCGTTACGAATCCAGACCGTCTCCGCCGCGGCATCGAGGCGGGCGCGGCGAACGCGATCCTGGTCAAGCTGAACCAGATCGGCACCCTCACCGAGACCCTCGAGACGATCGAGATCGCGCACCAAGCCGGCTACGGCGTGGTGATCAGCCACCGTTCCGGCGAAACCGAGGACACGACGATTGCGGACCTTGCGGTCGGCACGAACGTGGGCCTGATCAAGACCGGCAGCCTCGCACGCAGCGAGCGGATCGCCAAATACAACCAGCTTCTGAGAATCGAGCAGTCACTTGGGCCGGCCGCCCGCTACGCCGGCCGCACGATCCTCCGCGCCTGACCCCGGCTCAGCGAAGCGGGATCGTGACGCCGATCGAAATCCCGGCCGGCACCGCGACGACCGGCGGGGCGTAAACGACCGGCGGGGCATAGACCACCGGTGGCGGCGGTGGCGGCGGCGGTGGCAAAGGCAGCGGATAATAAGCGACCACCGGCGGAACAAAGACCACCGGCGGCACCACCACGCCGAACCCGATCACGGGCCCACAGCACCACGGCCCGCCACGCCAGCCACCCCAACCTCCGTGCCAGCCCCCGTGCCAGCCCCATCCGCCGCCGCCATGCCAGCCGTCGGCCTGGGCCGCGGGTGCCGCTCCCATCGCCAGCGCCATCATCGCGCTGGCCGCGATCAGCGAAAGCGATCTCATCCGAACCTCCATCACGCCGCCCTTGCGGCACGGTCGCATATAGGATCACAACAGCCCCGCTTCATGGCAGGATACGGGCAGGATCGGGGCGCCTGAATTAAGCCTTGTTAACACGGAGGGCCGATGGCAATCGAGTGGCAAAGAGAGGCTCGGGGGGCGGTGGCCCCGCTGATCTTCCTGGCGCTCACCGCCTATTTCGTCCTCAACGCCCTCGAAGGGCCGCATGGTCTTCTCGAATATGCCAAGGGGCGCACCACTCTCGCGGCCGCCGAGCAGGAATATGCGCGCGCCGCGGCCGAAAGCCGGGATTGGGAGATCAGGGTAGCGGCGCTGCGCATCAGCCATCTGGACGCCGACACGCTGGACGAGCGGGCGCGGGCCATGCTCAACCTCGTCAATCCGGCGGACATCGTCGTCTTTTACGGTCCTGGAAAGAAGCTCTTCTGAACTGACCAGGCCCGCCTGCGGCCCGCTCGCCCTCGCAGCGATGCGATCGATACGGGCACCGAAGCTGTGACGAATCTGTTCTCGGAATGTTCCTCTGCCCGACCGAAATCAAGGCGTCACTTCCTTTCCGTTGATCCAGATTCGTCGCGGCTGCCAGGCCTCGTCCCACCAGACGAGGTCGGCATGCGCGCCGGGAGAGAGCCGCCCGAACTCGGCGCTGCGGATCGCCCGCGCGGGGGTTTCCGTGGCCGCGGTCAGCATCAGGGCGGGATCGATGCCGGCGGCGATCATGCGGCGCACCCCTTCGTCGAGCACGATTCCGGCCCCGGCGATGGTGCCATCGGGGCGGCGGCCGACGCCATCGGGGCCTTTGGCAACCGCTGCCCCTCCGAATCGCCGTTCCGCGCCCGCTTCCAGCCCGGCAATCAGGATCGAATCGCTGACCGCAACGATGCGCGGGCCCGCCGCCTGGAAGGCCAGCCGGCAGCCGATCGGATCGACATGATGGCCATCGACGATCAGCCCAACGGAAAACCGCGAATCGGTCAGTGCCGCGCCCGGCACCGCGGGATCGCGATGCCCGAAGGGGCGCATGGCGTTGAAGAGGTGCGTCACCATGGTCGCGCCGGCGTCGGCTGCCGCGAGCACCTCTGCCGCCGTCGCATCGCTATGCCCGATCGAGACGGTCACTCCCGCCCCGGCGAGCCGGGCAATCGCCGCCAGCGCGTGTGCCCGCTCGGGCGCGAGGGTGAGGATGCGCAGCATTCGTCGCGCCGGCGCATGCATCATGAGGGCATCGATCGTGTCCGGATCCGGATCCTGCAGCCATTCGGCACGATGCGCGCCCTTGCGTGCCTCGGCGATGAACGGCCCTTCCAGATGCACGCCAAGGATTCGCGCTTCACCGGCGCAACGCCGGCCTGCCTCGGCGGCCGCGCTTTCGATCCGCGCCATCGATTCGAAGATCGATGGCATGGGCGCCGTGATGACGGTCGGCAGCACGGCGGTCACTCCGTGCCGGGCAAGGTTTCCCAGCACCGTCGGCCAATCCTGCCCTTGTGCTTCTGCGAAATCGACGCCGAACGCCCCGTTGTTCTGGGTGTCGATCAACCCGGGCGTCAGTACGCCGCCTGGCAAGAGGATTTCGGGCGAGGAGGGTGCGTTCGCGAACACGCGCGCAATCCGTCCGTCCGCGATCGAAACCGCGCCCGGGCCGGCCAGGCGGCCGTCGCGGAGCAGTCGTGGTGCGGCGATGGTGAACTCTCGCTCCGCCATCAAAGCGTCTCCGTCACCTTGCTGAGGCGACGCGGTGCATCCGGATCGGCGCCGCGCGCCAGCGCCAGGTGCAGGGCGAGCATCTGGAAGGGCAGGATCTCCAGGATCGGGCTCACTTCCTCGGCCACGCCTTCAGGCAGCACCAGCCCCGCCGAGGATGAAGCCACGGCGCTTGCATTCCCGATCGTGAACACGTCCGCCCGCGCCTCCTTGAGGCGCGCCAGCACCGGCAGCATGGCGCGCCCTCCCACCCCTTCGGGGATCACCGCCAGCACCGGCACCAGCGGGTCGATCATCGCCAGCGGACCGTGCAGCAGATCGGCACCGGAAAAGGCCTGCGCCGCGATGTATGACGTCTCCATCAGCTTCAGCGCCGCCTCGCGTGCGGTCGCATAAGAATAGCCGCGCGCCGTCACCACCAGCCGCTCGGCGAAGCGATAGCGCTCGGCGATCCTTGCGAGCGCGCCGCCCTGATCCAGCATTTGCCGGCCCCATTCCGGCATCCGTTCCGCTGCCCGCCCCTCGCCGCCCCGCATGTGCAGAAGCAGCAGGTAAAGTGTCAGCAATTGCGCGGTGTAGGATTTGGTCGCCGCCACCGCCCGCTCCACACCGGCCCGGATGTCGAGATTGAGTTCACTGGCTTGCGCGAGCGGCGAGGCAGCGTTGTTGGTGACCGCCAGCGTCAGCGCCCCTTGCGCTCGCCCGATCTCGATCGTGCGCACCAGATCCGGCGAGTGGCCGGACTGGCTGACGGCGATCAGCAGCACTTCGTCCAGGCGCGGCCGTGCGCCGTAGGAGGTGAGCGTGGACGGCGAGACGAGCCCGGCCGGAAGTTCATGCGTGATCTCGACCAGGTATTTTGCATAGAGCGCCGCGTGATCGGAGGTGCCGCGCGCTGCGAGCAGGACGAAGCGCGGCCGCCTGGCGGCGAGCCTGGCCGCGATCTCCCGGATCCGGCGCTGATCGGCAAGGATCCGCTGCCAGACCGCCGGCTGTTCGTTGACTTCCGCAGCCATGTGACGGCCCGGCTTCTCACCGATGGGCATCGGATGCACCTCCCGGAATTCGTGACGCGCAGTCCTCAGCCACATGCAGCGAAGGCTCGGTCCGCCGGGCAAAACTCATGAGAGACCCGAGATCTGGCCGTCGGGGCTCAGGCTCACGCCTTCGGCAGAGGGGGCGCGGGGGAGGCCCGGCATGGTCATGATCTCCCCGCAGATGACGACCACGAACCCGGCACCGGCGCACAGTCGCACCTCGCGCACGGGCAATGTGAAGCCGCTCGGCGCGCCGCGGAGTTCGGGGTCGGTCGAGAAACTGTACTGGGTCTTGGCCATGCAGACCGGCAGGTGCCCGAATCCCATCTCTTCGAATTCCTTGATCCGGCTCGCTGCCGCCTTGGTGAGCTCAATTCCGCGCGCGCCGTAGAGCTGGGTGGCGATGGTTTCGATCTTCTGTGCGAGGGGAAGCTCGTCCGGATAGAGGAAACGGAAGTTCGCGGCTCCCCGTTCGGCGAGCGAGACGACCGCATGGGCAAGCTCCTCCGCACCTTCCCCGCCCTTGGCCCAGTGCTCGCAAAGGATCGCGCGCACACCCAGTTCCTCGCAGCCCCGCTTGATCGCTTCGATCTCCCCCTCGGAATCGGTCCAGAAGCGGTTGATGGCGACCAGGCTCGGCATGCCGAACCGCGCGAGGTTTTCGAGATGGCGGCGGAGATTGGCGAAACCCTTCTTCACCGCTTCGGAATCAGGGATGCCGAGAGCGGACTTCGCCACGCCGCCATGCATCTTGAGGGCTCTGACGGTGGCAACGATGACGGCGGCGTCGGGGCGGAGCCCCGTCTTGCGGCATTTGATGTCGAAGAATTTTTCCGCGCCGAGGTCGGCGCCGAACCCGGCCTCGGTGACCACGTAATCGGCGAGCCTGAGCGCAAGCGAGGTGGCCAGCACCGAGTTGCAGCCGTGGGCGATGTTGGCGAACGGCCCGCCATGCACGAATGCCGGATTGTTCTCCATGGTCTGCACGAGATTGGGCTTGAGCGCATCCCTGAGCAGGGCGGCCATGGCGCCGGAAGCCTTGAGGTCGCACGCGCGCACCGGCGCGCGATCGCGCGTCCAGCCGACGATGATATCCGAAAGGCGGTTCTGCAGATCGGCGAAAGAGAGAGCGAGGCAGAAGATCGCCATCACCTCGCTCGCCACCGTGATATCGAAGCCGTCTTCGCGTGGGTAGCCGTTGGCAGTGCCGCCGAGCGAGCAGACGGTCTGGCGCAGCGCGCGATCGTTCATGTCCAAGGCCCGGCGCCAGGTGATGCGGCGCAGGTCGAGGCCGAGCGAGTTGCCCCAGTAGAGGTGGTTGTCGATCATCGCCGCGAGCAGGTTGTTGGCGGTGGTGATCGCATGCAGATCGCCCGTGAAGTGCAGATTGATCTCATCCATCGGGACCACCTGCGAACGTCCGCCGCCGGCCGCGCCCCCCTTGATGCCGAAGCAGGGGCCAAGGCTCGGCTCACGCAGGCAGATCGCGGTCTTTTTGCCGATCCGGTTGAGCCCGTCTCCGAGCCCGACCGAGGTGGTCGTCTTGCCTTCGCCCGCCGGCGTGGGTGAAATCGCGGTGACCAGCACGAGCTTGGCAGTTGCGGGCCGGGCGAGCACGCTCTGGATGAAGTCCATGCCGATCTTGGCCTTGGTGCGGCCATAGGGTTCGACCGCCTCGAGAGGGATGCCGAGTCGCGTGGTGGCGATTTTCGTGATGTCCTCGAGAGACGCCGCCCGGGCGATCTCCCAGTCACTCTGGAATGAGGCCGGGGGCGAAACGCGTTCGTTCATTCTGCAAGCTCCTTGACAGGGCGTGCCGACCGGGCATCGCGTTCTGGGTGCCGCGCAGCCCGTGCCCGGCCGCGCCGATGGTGCCTTCGAGCAGCATCGATCACAGATAAGGCAACATCAGGCGGCTGGCGGCATTGCGCAGTTGCTGCCATTTCGGCGCCGCCATGATCTCCTCGTGGCCGAGCGGCCGGCTGCGCGCGATCTTGCTGTCGATCAACGCATCGAGCGCGGCGGTCAGGGTCCAGTCGTAACATTCGAGGTCGAATTCGAAGTTGAGCCGGAGGCTCCGCGTGTCCCAGTTCGAGCTGCCGATCAGGCACCATTCCCGATCCAGCGTCATGAGCTTCGCGTGGTCGAAGGGCGGCGGGGTCAGATAGATCCTGACCGGCAATTCGGTGAGGAATCGGAGATTGGCCAGCATCGCCCAGCCCATGAAGGGATAATCGCTCTTTTCCGGGATCAGGATATCGATCGCCACCCCCCGCAGGAGGGTCTCGGCGATCGCGAACTGCAACCGCTGATCGGGCAGGAAATAGGGGCTGACGATGCGGACCCGCCCGCGTGCCTGCGTGAGGGCGGCGCCGAGAATGGTCTCCAGCTTGTCGTGGTCCGCGTCGGGCCCGGAGGCGATTCCCCTGGCGAGGATCGGACCTTTCGACGCCAGTGCCGGCCACCAGATCTCCTGGTCGAGGACCTCTCCGGTGGTGAAGGACCAGTCCTCCGCAAAGCTCTCCATGAGATGCCTGACGACGGGGCCCTCGATTCGCGCATGGACGTCATCGACACGATTTTCCGAGGTGCGGCGGGCCGAATTCTCGACCCCGATATTCAGCCCGCCGGTGAAACCTGTCGCGCCATCGATGATCAGGAGCTTCTTGTGGTTCCGCATGTTCAGAAACGGCATCCGCCACGGCGCCCAGGTGTGCAGGAACCGTGCGGCAGGGACGCCCCGTGCGGTGAGATGGCGGAACACGGCGGGCAGGATATAGCCAGAGCCGACCCCGTCGAGCAGGACGCGCACGGCAACGCCCTGGCTCTGTGCCTTGACGAGCGCGTCGACAAAGGAACGGCCGATGCTGTCGTTGCGGAAAATGTAGGAGGCAAGGGCAACGCTCCGCCGGGCGGAGCGGATGGCCGCCAGCATGGCCGGATAGGCCTCGTCGCCGCCGTGCAGGAGAGAGACGCTGTTGCCCGACATCAGCGGATTGCCGGAGACACGGAGACTGATGCTGGCGAGCGTCTCGATGTTGGGCGCCTCGGCTGGTGGCAACGAATGGCGGGTGGCGGCGATCCGCTCGCGTTCGAGCTTGCCGAGATGCAGTGCCCGCCGCGTCACGCGGTTGATCCCGAACAGGTAGTAGAGCAGTCCGCCAACCAGGGGAGAGAGCCAGGCGACGCCGATCCAACCCAATGCGGAGCGGACGTCCCGTTTCCTCAGCAGGACATGGACGGTGACGCACGCGGCGACCACTACTTGCAGGATAAAGAACAGGGTCTCCATCGCTTCCGACGACAATCGAGGCCCGGCCTCCGCCGCCCCAATCGGCGCCCGGCCGTTGTCATTGTTCTATCACAGGGAGGGCTGGGCCGAGGCGGTCTCCCTGCCGCCCGCGCCGCCGGCCCGGGGCGGAGCGGGGATGCCGGCGCGATCTCTCTTGAAGCCAGGGGTGGCGTAGCTAGATTTGGTAACTTCTCTCCTCCAAAGTGGCGCCGGTCGCGGGGTCAGGAGTTTCCTTCCCGGCTTGGCGTCATGTGACGGATCTGAGACTTGTACGCCTTTGGTGGGGGGTCGTCCTGCTGATGCCGGAAAGTTTGCACGGGGTTGGTGAGGGCGCCTCCGGGCAGGCCCCGGCGCATGCTTCGCTGCCGCGCAGCCTGCGCGTCATAAGCTGGAATTTGCTGCGCCTGGTCGGGGCCGGGGTCACGGACGTTGCCGCACTGATCAGGCAGCACCAGCCGGATCTGGTGCTCATGCAGGAGGCGACCGAGGACCTGGCAAGCCTGCCTTCGGTCGTCGGCGGGTATTTCTTTCGCGAACCCATGCATGGCCGCATCTACGGCCTGGCGGTCTGGAGTCCGCATCCGCTGAAGACACCGCATCGGCTCGCGCTGCCGGTGTCCAGCATGCCCGGCCATGTCCCGCCCCGGGTCGCGCAGGTCGTGCGGGTCGGCAACATCAGCTTCGCGAATGTCCATCTGTCGCACGGCCAACTCCTGAACCGGTTCCAGTTGCTGCACATTGCCCGCTCGCTCGACGGTCCGGCGGCTGTGGTCGGAGACTACAATGCTGTCGGGCCGATCCGGCTTCCCGGCCTCAGGGACGTCGGACCCCGCCAGCCCACGCACATGGCACGCAACATCATCTCTCTTCGTCTCGATCGCTGCATGGTCCGCGGCCTTCGCTGCCGGAACGCACGGGTGCTTGAACGAGGCCCGTCCGATCATCATCCGATCATCCTCGACCTGGATGTCGTATCGGACACCGTGCCCACGGCGCGGCCCCGCGCCCGGCGAATCGCCGCCGACCGCTGGCAGGAGGCGCTCAGCAGTGGCCTGGGAGGCTTTATCCGCGCCGTGGCGCTGGCGCCCGATCGGATCCGGGCCGAGCCGGGCCTGGCCGGCAGGGCGAAGCCAAGGCGGAGGCATCGCGGATCATCGGCAGGCCTCCGCCTGACGCCCGATGAGGAAAAGAGCGCCTGACGATCGGCCGGCCCCCTGGCCGGCGAACCTGCCGGGACCGCGCGTTGCGGCGGCGTGGATCGGCGGGATCGAGCGGTGGTGCAGTCGCGGTTCCCGAAAGCAACGCGGGCGGTGAGCGGGGAGGACGTTCCTACAGAAGTCCGGCGGCGAGATTCACGGACAGCGCCAGGATCACCGTGTTGAAGAGGAAGGAAAGGAATCCGTGCAGCATCGCCAGCCGCCGCATCTTGCGCGAGGTGATATTGACGTCGGAGACCTGGAAGGTCATGCCCAGCACCAGCGAGAAATAGAGGAAGTCCCAGTAGTCCGGATGCGGTTCGTTCGGAAATGCGAGGCCGGCATCGACAGAGCGGTTGCCCGGGGTGATCGCATAAAATTCGTGAGCGTAACGATATGCAAAGGTCACATGCGTCATCAGCCATGAGGCGAGCAGGGTGGTGACGACGAGCACCAGCCTGATCAGAGCCAGTCCCTTCGCGTGCTGGCCGACAGAGGAGAACTCGCCCACGATGGCGGCGAAACTGAAGGCGACGCCGGCGATGGTCAGGCCGAAGATCGTCCATTCGCCTTCTTCCTGAGCGGCGGCGTAGGACGCCATGCGGTCGGGCCGGGCCAGGCTGAAGAGAACCGCGCTGGCGATGACGAACAGCAGGACCCCGCCATTCCAGCCCAGGATCGCGCGGGTCAGCGGCGCCGAGGGGAAAGGCAGCAGGCAGTAGATCGCGACCCCGGCGGCGGTGCTGCTGAGCAGCACCGGCCGGGCGGCCAGTGCGCGCCAGACGGTGAGGGCCGGCTTCATGGCCCGACGCGGGGCGGCGCGGCGGGGAGGGGACGGGGCAGGCGGCGCATCCGGCGAAGATGCCCGATTCACTCGCTCCGGCGAAGCGCGATCGGCGGACGGCTGGCGGGGGCAGCCTGGTACCCGGAATCACACATGGGTGACACAGGCTCCCTCACCCGGCGCTCCGCGCCGCCCTCTCGCGGGGCTCCCATCGCGCATTGCGCGATGGGGACCCGCCAGAGGGAGAGGGTAACGTGTTTCGAGGTCATGTGAGTGAGTCACTCATGAGTGAAAGTTGGTACCAGGCTCCATCACGGAAGCCGGGCGATGCGCTGTGCGAGGAGGGCGAACAGGGCGTCAGGATCGAGCGGCCGGAGCAGGCGTACGTTGGCTCGGCCGCGGTGGTCGATCGCTGTGCGCCCTCGGCTCGGACCCGGGCCGAGATCGGCCACCACGGCGGCCGGTTGAGCATCGAAGAGATGCGGGGCGATCAGCCAGGCCAGCGCGCACGGATCATAGAGCGGCATCCCTTCGGGGCGTCCCGCGAGCAGCGCGGAAAGAATCGCGGCGGCGGTTTCCGAGGCCCGACCGCCGGCGGCGGCGCGAAATGCGGCAAGCCGCGCCGCGGTGACCGCCGCGATCCGGCCACACTCGAGTGTCGCAAGGGTCAACTTCCGTTTGGCGGCGAGGATCATTGCCAGGGCCTCCGGATCGCACCAGGCGTTGAACTCCGCCCCGGGGGTTGCGTTGCCCTCTCCGCGAGCCCCGGACATCAACACGATCTCCTCGACCTGCGTGGCAAGGAGAGGCTCGCACGCGAGCGCCAGTGCAAGGTTGGTCGCGGGCCCGATCCCGACCAGGGTCACCGGCCTGCTCGCCTGGCGCAGGATGGTGCGGATCGCATCATGGGCGAGGGCGGAGGCAGGCGCGGCACCCGGCGGCAGCGCGACACCCGCCATGCCATCCTCGCCGTTGCCCTTCCAGCCGGGCGGATAGGGGGCGAGAAGCGCGCCGGCCGCCCCGGCATGCACCGGGACGCTGCAGCCGGAAAGCGCGGCCAGGCTGCAGGCATTGGCGAGGGTGCGCGCCAGCGGCGCATTGCCGCCCGAGACCGTGATCGCCGCGACATCAAGCTCCGGTGAGGCAAGCGCCAGCAGGATCGCGATCGCGTCGTCGGTGCCGGGATCGCAGTCCAGAATCACCTTCCGGGCTGGCCGGTCTTCCTCCTTCATTGCTTGCCGGCGGCCTCGCCGATCAGGCGGGCGATCCGCTGCAAGGCGAGCACATAACCCTGGGTGCCGCAGCCGGCAATGACTCCGGAGGCCGCCTTGGAGACATAGGAATCATGGCGGAATGCTTCGCGGCGGTGGATATTCGAAATATGCACCTCGATGATCGGGCACTCGCAGCTTTGCAGTGCATCGAGGATGGCGATCGAGGTGGTCGTGAAGCCGGCCGGGTTGATCACGATTCCGCCCGCCTCTTCGCGCGCCTCGTGGATCCAGTCGATGATCTGGGACTCGGCGTTGCTTTGATAGAAGCGAAGCGCGAGCGCGAGCGCCGCGGCTTCCAGCCGGCACGCCGCCTCGATGTCGGCAAGGGTCTCGTGGCCGTAGATGTGGGGCTCGCGCTTGCCGAGCAGGTTGAGGTTCGGTCCGTTCAGCACATAGACGATGCGGCTCATGCGCGCCTGTCTCCCGATCATGGCAGGGGCCAGTGAACCATTGCCCCGGTTCTGCCGCCACCTTCGGGCGCCGAGGGCAGGGACGACGGACCGCTCAATAATGCCTTGACCTTCAGCGGCACGGCGAACGATCACCCTTGTCCCACCCGGTGCGGGCGGCGGGCGAGGCCGGGGAGGGGGTGCTCACATAGCTTTGAGTTGAGACGCACGCCACCGCGGAAAGCCGCACTTGCCGCGGCTGCCCGCTGGCTCCGGTTTCCCCGATCCGGCCCGGGATGCGACGCGGGCGGGCTACGCCCGTCAAGCCGCTTGCAAAATCGCGCCCCAAGGGGCATTTGTCGCCCATCAGGGTCCGGCCGCAGGTGGGTTCGTACCCTCGATCGGACGCAAACGGGCGCGCGGGGGTTGGCCTTGTCGCGCCCGTTGCGATCTTAAGCGGATCGCACTTGACCGGGATCGCGAAGGGATCCTCCAGTGCCCCAATCCGCTCGGGAACATAGGGAGGCACGTGTTCGGCCGGGCCGGACACGTGCCCGCCGCCGTGATGGAGGTCCGCCGTGCCTGGCACGCCGCTTCAGAAGATCCGCAATATCGGCATCACCGCGCATATCGACGCGGGCAAGACGACCACGACCGAGCGCATCCTCTACTATACCGGCGTCTCGTACAAGATCGGCGAGGTGCACGAGGGCACGACCACCACCGACTACATGGACCAGGAGCGCGAGCGCGGTATCACCATCACCTCCGCGGCCGTCACTTGCGAGTGGCGCGGCCATCGCATCAACATCATCGACACTCCCGGCCATATCGACTTCAACATCGAGGTCAACCGCAGCCTCCGCGTGCTCGATGGGGCGATCTTCATCATCGAAGGTGTGGCGGGAGTGCAGCCGCAGTCGGAGACGAACTGGCGGCTCGCGGACCGCTACAATGTTCCGCGCATCATCTTCATCAACAAGCTCGACCGTACCGGCGCGGATTTTTTTCGCGCCACCGCGACCCTCAAGGAGAAGCTCGACATCGTCGCCCTGCCGCTCCAGCTTCCGATCGGCATCGAGGACAAATTCCGGGGTGTCGTCGATCTCGTCGAAATGAAGGCGGTGATCTGGGAAGGCGGCGAACTGGGGGCGAAGTACCACGATGCGCCGATTCCCGCCGAGCTTGTCGAGCAGGCGCGCGAGTACCGCCAGCTTTTGCTGGATACCGCACTCTCCGTCGATGATGCGGCGATGGAGGAGTATTTCGAGAAGGGGGATGTCGCGCTTGCCACCCTGCAGCGCTGCATCAAGGCCGGCACGATCAGCGGTACCTTCCGTCCCGTCCTCTGTGGCACCGCCTTCAAGAACAAGGGGGTGCAACCGCTGCTCGATGCGGTGGTCGATTACCTGCCTTCCCCGCTCGATGTCCCCGGCATCAAGGTTGCAGCGCTCGACGGCGAGGACGAGGCAGCCGGGGAACGCCGCGTTATCAAGGCGGATCCCGATGCTCCCTTTGCCGGGCTTGCCTTCAAGATCATCAACGACAAGTACGGCACGCTCACTTTCGTGCGCATCTATGCCGGGACCCTTCGCTCGGGCGACATGGTGCTCAATACCACCAAGAGCCATCGCGAGCGGATCGGCCGGATGTTCCAGATGCACGCCGACAAGCGGGCGGAGATCAAGGAGGTCTCGGCCGGCGATATCGTCGCCTTCGTCGGCCTCAAGGACACGGCAACCGGCGATACGCTGGCCGCCGCCCAAGACCCGGTCGTGCTCGAGCGGATGGCTTTCCCGGTGCCGGTCATCGACATTTCGGTCGAGCCGAAGACCAAGGACGCGATCGAAAAGATGACGCTCGGCTTGCAGAAGCTGGCCGGAGAGGACCCCTCGCTCAGGCTGCGCACGGATCCCGAAAGCGGCCAGACCATCCTGTCCGGCATGGGGGAATTGCATCTCGAGATCATCATCGATCGCCTCAGGCGTGAGTACGGGGTCGAGGCCGATATCGGTGCGCCGCAGGTCGCGTATCGCGAAACGATCAGCCGAGCCCACACCGAACTCTATACCCACAGAAAGCAGTCTGGCGGTGCCGGCCAGTACGCCGAGGTAAAAATCCTGTTCGAACCGACGGAGCGGAACGGCGGCATCATCTTCGAGAACAAGGTGGTCGGCGGGACGGTTCCGAAGGAATACATCCCTGCCGTCGAGAAGGGCATCCGCGCCCAGGCGGATACCGGCGTGCTGGCGGGTTTTCCGACCGTGGATTTCCGTTACGTGCTGCTGGACGGCAAGTACCACGACGTGGATTCCTCGGCGCTTGCCTTCGAGATCGCGGCCAAGGCCTGCTTCCGCGAGGGGATGAAGAAAGCGGGCCCGATCATCCTCGAGCCGATCATGGACGTGGAGGTCACCACGCCGCAGGACCATGTCGGCGACGTGGTGGGCGACCTGAGCCGTCGGCGCGGCCTGATCCAGAGCCAGGAAAGTTCAGGCTCGACCATCATCGTCAGGGCGCATGTTCCTCTCAAGGAGATGTTCGGCTATATCTCCGACCTCCGCAGCATGACCAAGGGACGAGCCTCCTTCACCATGCAATTCCACCACTACGATCCCGTACCGCGCGCGATCGCCGACGAGATCATGGCCAAAACCGCCTGATGCGGGAGTAGCGATGCGCGCCTCCCGGCTGCACTGGATGCGGGGACGGACCGAGGAAGGCCCTGGCGAGGCGCGCACCGTCGAATGGATCGGCTGGGACGAGAAGGGCAGGGCGGTGGCGCGCGTGGTCCGCTTGCAGGGTCCGCTGTTCGAGGGCTGGCGGCTCTACCGCGCCGTCGCTCTCGATCCTGACGGGCGCGTTGTCGAACTCCGGCCGACGCCACCCGAAGGCGCAGGTTGGCTCGCCTGCATCGGTGGGCGTGTGGTCGGGCGGGCGGCGCTGCCGCTACAGGCGGTGCGCACCGCCGAGGCTGCACTCGGCTGAGCCCCTCCCAGATGGATGAGGCGGCACGCTTCCGTTCCATCATGGAACGTTCGGCTGCGCTCAAGCGCCGGCTGGCGACCGACCTTCGCTCGGCCGTGCTCACGGTCGTCGATGCGGCGGAAAAAAGCCTGCGGGCCGGCGGGAAGCTTCTCTTTTGTGGCAACGGCGGCTCGGCGGCGGACGCCGCGCATCTGGCCACCGAATGCCTGATCCGCTTGCGTGCCAGCCATGAGCGCCGCTCCTACCCGGCGCTTGCTCTCACCCTGGATCCGATTGCGCTGACCGCCGCCGGAAATGATTACGGTTTCGCACATGCCTTCGAGCGGCCGCTCCGCGGCCTCGGGCGCGCCGGCGATCTTTTGTTCGCGCTCTCGACCTCCGGCCGATCCGAGAACATCCTTTTCGCGCTCGCTGCGGCCGGCGAAATGGGCCTCGTCACGGTTGGCTTCCTGGGTGGGGACGGCGGGCCCGCCGCCGCGCTCTGTCGTCATGTCCTGCTCGTCCCTGACCGCGAGACCGCCCGTGTCCAGGAGTGTCACATCACGCTCGGACACGCGCTTTTGGAGCTGCTCGAGGATCGCCTCGTCACCCGGCCGCTTTCGTGACGATCCTGCTGAGCGGCGCAGCCGGCTTCATCGGCTATCACGTGGCGCGCTCGCTGCTCGTGCGGGGAGAGCGGGTTGTCGGCATCGATTCCTGCAATGCCTATTACGACGTGCGCCTGAAGGAGGCGCGGCTTGCTCGACTCGGCGAATTTCCCGCCTTCGTCTTCCATCGCCTCGACATCACCGACCGCGAGGCGATTCTTGCCCTCTTCGCCGCCGAATCGGAGGCAAGCCACGTGGTGCATCTGGCGGCGCAGGCGGGAGTGCGTCACGCGCTGGTCGATCCCTACTCCTACGTTGCGAGCAACCTCGCCGGTCATCTCGTGATTCTCGAGGCGGCGCGCCTGCTTCCCCGTCTCCGCCACCTTCTTTACGCAAGCTCCTCCTCCGTCTATGGCGCCAATACCGCACTTCCTTTTTCGGAATCCGATCGTGTGGACCAGCCGATCTCCCTTTACGCCGCAACCAAGCGCGGCGCCGAATTGATGAGCGCGAGCTACGCGCACCAGTTTGCATTGCCAGAGACGGGCCTGCGCTTCTTCACCGTCTATGGCCCGTGGGGCCGGCCGGACATGGCCTATTACAGCTTTGCCAGGGCGATCGTCGAAGCCCGGCCGATTACCCTCTTCGACGGTGGCAGGCTGCGGCGGGACTTCACCTATATCGACGATATCGTGGCCGGCGTGCTCGACTGCCTCGATCGCCCGCCCGAAACGAATCCGCCGCATCGCCTGCTCAATATCGGCAATCACCGGAGCGAAGAGGTGCTGACGCTCGTTTCCCTTCTCGAACAATCTCTCGGCCTGAAGGCGATCGTCCAGAGCGCGCCGCGCCCGACCTCGGAAGTGCAGGAAACCTTTGCTTCGATCGAGGCGATTTCCGCATTGGCCGGCTTTTCCCCCGCGACCCCGCTTGCCCTCGGCATTCCCCGCTTCGTCGCCTGGTTCCGCGAGTTCCACGGAGTGGGGTGAGGGCGAGGCATTTGCCCCGCGGCCCGGCTCGCCCTTGCCCAGGGCCTTTCAAGGCGCGCTCATGCGGCAGTCAGCGTACAAGGGAACGTGACCGCGAGCAGAGCGGGAAAATCAATGCGAAAGCCTTCAGGAAAATGCTACGTTACCGAAACGCTGACGGTCAGGGAAGTCGGCGTATTGCCCGAGGCCTGCGGGCTGGCTTGGCAGCCGAGAGAATGCCGCAGAGTGGCACGCGCGACCATGGATGTGATTCAATTCCTGAGGCGTTTCGCAGCCCGGTCGCACCTGCCGGCGCTTGCGGCGTTTTTGGTCATCGCCGGCGTCGCCTCGGTCCCGGCACAACAGGCCGCACAACCGACCTGGCATCCGATTCCCTGCAGCCAATCCCGGTTCTCAATGGAGCCGATGCAAAATTGTCTCGAGGGGCCGGTTATTTACGAGGGGCCCGAGCAATGCAAGGTTTACCAGTACACGGCGAGCGCTGTGACATCGCAACAGGAGATCTTTGCCTACGCTAAAATCCTGGACCTCTTCAACACGTTGCGTTGCTACACGTACCGGTCGCCAGCGTTCGATACGAAATTGCGAGCGGGGCTTCAAAAGGCCATAACCGTCATAAACCCGAACGCCGGCAACTGGGGAGAGATCATCCACGTCGGCAAAGCGACCGGATTGTACTTCGATTTTCCCGAACGGCATTGCTTCGCGTATTTCCTCTTCGGCAGGCGATGGCAGGGTGGCTATGACGGCTCCGTCCAGGGCTTCGTCTGCAGCGCCGCGCCGGATATCGCGCCGACAACTGCAGAGATCAGTCAAATCCTGGATTCGGTGCGCGTACGCCGGAACTGAGCGTATGCAGGAGAGCTGTCGCTCAGCGTACCACGCCGGCCCAGCGCCCCGACGATGATCGCCGCGTCGAGAGAGCTTCCCCTGCCGCGGCCCAATTTCTCCGGGATCGTATAGCCGAGCAGCTCCGCTTCGCGCAGTGCCGCGACATTCCCGGTGGGATATTTCCCGCTCTGGTCGATGTCGGCGGCGCGCGGGGCAATGATTTCTCTTGCCAGTTGCCCGAGCTAGGGAAGCACGGGGCGCCCCATTATTGTGTGTGCTGCCCTTCGTGGTGCTGTCGAAAGTCTGTTTTTGGGGTCCTGGGGCCGAGCTGGAATATCGACTTGGAGCTACCGAATTCCTGTCAAACCTAACGATCCCCGCGGTCTGCTGTCACGAAGTTGTGACTCGAATTTGATTGTTCCAGAAACGGCTCTGTGGACATCCTAACATTGCCTGGCTGGGTCATTTCGAAGTGATAGTTTTGGGGCTAAGAAACAGCCGGACAGCGAATCCGGCGTCCCGCGCAAAACCTGAAGGAGACCGGTGGTCGCGCTGCTGGCCAGCAGCCAGGAGGCCCGGATAACGGAGGGTAAATTGGCCGAAACTCCAACTTTCCGATCGGGCAGGGCGCGGCAGGCGACGCTTGCAACTCTTGTGTTCCTCGTGATGGGCGGGTGCGCCCAAACAAGAATTATCTACCCGGAATACCCGTCTCCTGACGCCAAGGGGGATCCTTCGACTAAGATAATAGACGTCACCGACGTTCCTGTGGACGGCTTGGTATTCGCGCTGCAAAAGGGGACGATACTGCTCGATAGCTCGAAGTCGGGAGGGGCGGGTTCGCAGGGTGGCGCCCCTACTCAGCCCTGCCCAAAGGGAACCACGAAAGAGAACTGGTGGCAGTGCTTCAAGGGCGTGGGAACGAAATCCGTTGCGGCGCCATACGACGGCCCACTCTACGAGGCAAAGGGTGATAACTTCTTTCCGTGGAACCAGACGAATATCAGCGGAGACCCGCTGCCGGGCAGTCAAATCGCATATAGCAAGATAACCATTTCGACCCAAAGCAATCTGCCAGCCGTCATAACTGCCGTGGGAACCGGAGCCGCCACGGGATTTGCTATCGGGGGACCTTGGGGCGCGGCGGCGGGCGCAGTAATCGGAGTTGCAGGTGCAGGTGTGCTTACACGTCAGTCGAGGGAGCCAATTTCGCCTCAAGACCACCGAGCCTTCGAAGTATTCAAGAAGTACGTTTGCCCAGACGCACAACGGCGTGTCGAACTCTCGGAGTCCGCTTGGTTCGGACTTACGCCGGCCTTGTCGCTCCCAGTAGTGGTCGATGCCACGGGGCCCTTCGAGACCGACGGGAGTTCCACCTCATCGGACAACTGCTGGCATCTGTTACCCAACAATCTTACTCTCACGGCGGTCGTCAAAACAAACTGGTCGACCGGAGCCGGATCGGGAACCAAAGCAAGGCAGGCCACCCAAGGTGATGGATGGCTCTATCGAATAATTGGCTCTAACGAAATGCCGCCGATGGCGCAGGATGCTGGAGGTTATTTCCTGAAGGCACAGCATGAGCCCCAGAAGGGCTTCCCTTACTCGGCATGCCAGATGGTAACGCTTCAGGTGACATGGTGGTACGAAGTGCTGACGGCAATCGAGAAATCAAATTCCCGGGATAAAACTGGAACAGTGAATGTTGTCCAATTCGAGAAACTCAAGATTCCGGACCCGAGGTTCGTGAACGTCGCGAATCTACCAAATGGCGGAGTAATCACCTTCGAGCCGGATTGTGGGGCGTACGTAAGTGTCACTGGGCCGCTCTCGAGCTCCAACACAATCGACACCCTTTTCCAGCAGGCGCAGAGCGTCCTCAAGGCTCAACAGCAGTGGGAGCAGGAGCATCAACTAAAGTGAGGAAAGCCCGACTGACGGCTGCTGGCCAGCCTCGAACCTCCGCATCTCCCGCAGGCAGTCATCGATATCCCGGCCAACGCCGCGACGTTGCTGGCAACAACAATGACTGGCGTTGACACCATGCACTGGCCCGAGAAATGGACTCGATGGTAGGAGGAGATCCAGAATGCTGGCGATTGATCTGGTCAAGACTCCTCGGAAAAGGGCGCTACTTTGCCTATTCTTACTGTGTCATAAGTGATCCGGCCGAGGTTATTCTCCGCTGGCAGCATGGGCAGCGCTGGATGGAGCGGGCCAGTTGGCGGGCGATGGCGATGCGAAGCGTGGCAACGGAATTGGCGACGTGGCGCTCAGTTCGGATTGGCGGATCCGCGGGGTCGATAACTACGGGGTAGGCGAGGCGCTTTGCGGAACCAGACGGTGCCGGGGGCTGAGGGGGGAATCGCCGCCCGTTTGGCGATCAGGAATCCGTAGGCGGCGATCGTCAGGCTGGCGTGATGGTGGAATCCGCGCCAGCCACGTCCCTCGTAATGGCCGAGGCCCAGTTCCTGCTTCAGGTCCTGATAGTCACGTTCGATCCGCCACCGCAGCTTGGCGAGGTCGACGAGCGCTCTGAGGCGGGTCTCTGGGGGCAGCGTCGAGAACCAATATTTGCTCGGTTCGGACTCGCCCTTCGGCCATTCGATCAGGCACCACTCTTCGGGTCTCGGGCTGGTACGGTGGTAGTCGCGATGCGCCGGTCGTACCCGAACGGCAGCGAAACGGGAGGCAAGCTTGGTGTTCGTGCCTTCCCGCCAGGTGACCCGGCGCCAGGCGGACTTGGGCAACGCGAACGCGAGTTCCCTGGCCGAGACCGGCTGATGTCCGGGATCGCGCCGGATCCGTGAAGGCGGACGCCCCTGTCCACGCCAGCGCTTGGGCGGCAATGGCCCCGTGCCCGGCGGCCAGAGGCTGGTCGTGGGGTGGATGCCGACGACATAAAGGAGACCGAGCGCCGTGATGCCATCGCGGAAGCTCGTGTCGACGCCGTAGCCGGCGTCGGCCAACACGGTGGCAGGCGGCAGCCCGGCGTCCTTGGCGTCGCCGATCTGCCCGAGCGCAATCTCCGGCTTGGTCTGGAATATGACCGCGTCGGGTATCCCGGCCTTGTCACGCCGGAGGGAATCCTCGGCCCAGGCTTCCGGCAAATACAGCCGGTAGGCCACCGGCAAGCTCGCATGATCGTTGGCGAGCGAAAGGCTGACCGCTACCTGGCAGACCGTATGTTCGTCGTGCGAGGGGTGGCTCGTCCCGCAGCATGCGACGAGCGAGGGTTGCGCTGGATAGGCCGGCGCCGAGCCTCACGCATAGGGGACGAGCCGTGCAGCAAGATAGCGAAGTTTACGTCGGACTGGATACGTCGAAGCTGAAGATTTCGGTCGCCGTGGCCGAGGCGGGACGCGATGGAGAGGTGCGCTTTCTTGGTGACATCGACAGCACGTCCGCCGCCGTTGCCCGTGTTGCGACAAAACTTGCCAAACGGCACCGGCGGATGGTCTTTTGCTATGAGGCGGGCCCGACCGGTTACGGCTTGTACCGACAGATCAAATCGCTTGGCCACGATTGCGTCGTCGTCGCGCCCTCGTTGATCCCGAAGCGGCCGGGCGAGCGGGTTAAGACCAACCGCCGGGATGCGCTGACCCTGGCCAAGCTGCACCGTGCCGGAGAGCTCACCTCAGTCTGGGTGCCAGATCCGGGACACGAGGCCGTGCGTGAACTCGTGCGCGCGCGAGAAGCCGCAATGGAAGCCCTGCGGCGCACCAGGCAGCACCTACAATCCTTCCTGCTACGCCATGGCCGGATCTTCACCGGTCGCACTCCTTGGACCAAGGCGCATACGAGATGGTTGTGCGAGCAGGCTTTCGACCATCCGGCACAGCATCTCGTTCTGGCGGAGTATCGCCGAGCGATCGAGGATGCCGAGACTCGACTTGCGCGCTTGACCGAGCAGGTCACGGAAACGGTGGGGTCGTGGTCCATGGCACCGGTGATCGCGGCCTACCAGGCGCTGCGTGGCGTCGCCTTCTTGACCGCGGTCACCTTCGTCGCCGAGGTCGGCGACGTGCGCCGGTTCGACAGCCCCCGCCAACTGATGGCCTATCTCGGCCTGGTACCCTGCGAGAGCTCGACCGGCGAACGGGTTCGGCGTAGCCACATCACCAAGACGGGCAATAGTCGAGCGCGTCGCGTGCTCATCGAGGGTGCCTGGACGTATCGCTTTCCGGGGCGGATGAGCCGCCTGCTGCAGGAACGGCAGGATGGCTTATCGAAAGCTGTGCGCGATATTGCCTGGAAGGCACAGGTGAGGCTGTGCCGCCGTTACCGCAGGCTCATAGCCAATGGCAAACGCCAAACTGTCGTCACTGTAGCGATCGCGCGGGAAATGTCGGCGTTCCTGTGGGCGATCGGACGGAAAGTCGAGCCGCATCTGGCGAGCTGACCGGCAGCCACAGCTTCGGTCATCAGCTTCAAGGGGAGAAAAAGCAGAGACAACCGAGATCCCTGTTGCGCATCGCTGGGGGCAGGGCCCCGGTGGGGAATCCTCGAGGACAATTGTGTGGCCGATATCAATCGACGCCCGCTGGCAGATCGAGGCAGCCCCGGACGAACACACGGAGATGCGGTATCCAATCCGCGCATCAGAGTTTGCCAACCGTCGTCTCAGCGGCCCTGCCTCTTGCGTTGCACAACAGCCACCCGCACCGTCCCTCTGCACTCCCGGTGCGGATCGCGCAGCCGTGCCCAATATGATTGACAACGAACATCAGAGAATGCGCCGGTTCGTCGGCGCGCCGTAGAGCCGCGGCGGCGCTCCACGCGGGCGGTCCTTCAGCCCTTCCACACCCTCCTCGGCAAACCGCCGCCGCCACTGACTGACCACCGCCGGCTGGACACCGACCTCTTCGGCAATCGAGCGGGTGCTGCGCCGGGTCGCCGCCAGCAGCACGATCCGTGCCCGCCTCACGTCGCGCTGTGCCGTCAGCGCAGACCGGCAGCGGGCCTCAAGCACCTTCCGTTCCTTCGGCTTCAACCGAACTTCTCTCGCTTCGGGAATCATCCCCATCTTGAATCACGACTCACCCAAGAAGAAAAGCGGGTACTAGCGGCCGACCAGGAGGCGCCAGCTCCGCTGCCCGTGCGTGTGATAGATCCAATGACCGGTCGCCGGATCTCGCCCCTCGTCGCGGCGGCGCTTTGCATCAAGCCGCGTCGCCAGATGACGACGCGGCAGATTGTGAACGTCGACGCACTCAGGGCCGCCTCAGCTGAATTCACGACGATGCGCCATCTGGCGATGCGGTTTCGCGGGCTGCTCCGCGGTGGTACGGTAGAAAAATTGGACGACTGGATGAACGACGCACGCCGGTCCGGCATTTATGGTATCCAACGATATGCCAGAGCGTTGCGGCATGACATCGAGGCCGTACGGAATGCCGTGCTGGAACCCTGGAGCAATGGGCAAACCGAAGGTCAGATCAACAGGCTCAAGACGCTGAAGCGGACCATGTACGGCCGGGCCGGTGTTGACCTGCTTCGTGCCCGATTGATGCCATTACAGATCTAGAACCTGCACCGAAAGTGCACCAGACCCTTTCAACGCGAGAACGTAGTCGGCCTTCTTGTCCATCACCTTCTGGGCGATCTCGCGCTGGCAGCCCATGGCATCGATGGTCGCGATCGCCCCCTCGATCGCCAGCATCTCTCGCAGCTTCGGGATGCCAATGATTTCGTTGGACTTTTCAGCGACTTTGACTTGGCCGAGCACGAGCCGCTGGCGCGCCGCGAAGGCCGATACCATGTGGATCGCCGGGTTAGGATTTGTTGAAAAATAACTGAATCGCGTGTGCTTCGCCCATTTTTGGGATTCCGGCGCGGTGGCGTGGTGTCCTAGACTCGCGGCGTGATCGACGAAGCGGCCATCACGTTGCGCTACGCGGCGCTTGCCCCGGTGCTGGACGAGCGGGGGCTGCGTCGTTTTGCTGCGGCGGAGGCCCGTACTGCCGGTCGGG